>KL569169.1:95029-96897 GCA_000715635.1 Streptomyces violaceus
GCCTCGGCCAGCGGCGTCAGCGGGCGCCGGCGCGGGGCCGGGACCGTCAGGCCGTCGCCGGTCGGCGCGCCCTCCGGGTCGCCCTGGCCGATCGGGACCTGACGGGCCGTCGGGTGCAGCTGGGCGAGCAGCTCGCGGTCCTCGTAGTCGGCCTCCGGGGACTCGGCGACCGCGAGGACGGGGGCGTACTCCAGCTGGCGCGCGAAGGTGTCGGCGACCGTGCGCTGGTCGGTCGCGGCGGCGGCGAGACCGCCGTCGGCCAGGTCGTCGCCGTTGCCGAGGTACGGCAGGACCAGGGCCGGGTCGACGGCGGTGAGCACGCCGGTGACGGTGAGCCCGCCGGCCGTGACGACCTCGGCCATGGCCTTGGGCTCGACGGAGTCCCACAGTTCGACGACGGCCAGCGGCGTCCGCCCGGAATCGGCGAGCCGCTCCAGCTCCGGGACCAGGTCCTCGCGCAGGGCGCAGCAGGCACAGTCGTTGACCAGCGGCGCCTCCCCCGCGTCGAGGACGCCGGTGGCGTCCCGGACGGTCCGTACGACCGTGCCGGCCGCGGCCGTGGCGAGGTCGTGGTGGAGGGCGACGCTGCCGGGGACGTCGGCGAGCAGTCGCGCCACGGCGGCCCTGCGGGCGTCGGCGTGCAGCCCGCCGACGATCACGACGGAGAGACCGGAAGGGGCAGTCACCGGCGTCAGCCCTTCTTTCCGTACCGGCGCTCGAAGCGCTCCACGCGCCCCGCCGTGTCCAGGACGCGGGCGGTGCCGGTGTAGAAGGGGTGGCTGACGTCGGAGATCTCGACGTCGACGACCGGGTAGGTGTGGCCGTCCTCCCACTCGATCGTCTTCTCGCTCGTCGTGGCCGAGAGAGTCGAGCGGGTGAGGAAGGCGTAGTCGGCGGCACGGTCGCGGAAGACGACGGGGCCGTACTCCGGGTGGATTCCCTCGCGCATGGTCAGCGCTCCTCTCGGAAGTCGACGTGGCGGCCGGCGACCGGATCGAACTTGCGCAGGATCATGCGGTCCGGGTCGTTGCGGCGGTTCTTGCGGGTCACGTAGGTGCAGCCGGTCCCGGCGGTGGACCGGAGCTTGATGACCGGCCGGAGTTCGTTGCGTGCCATGCCGCTATGCTACTGAAAATGAATTCCATTTGCATCGCCTGAATCAGAGAGGTACGTCACCACGATGTCCGCGCACTGCATGCTGACCGGCACCCGGCCCGGCTTCGGCAACCGCATCTCGCACTCCCACCGGCGCACGTCACGCCGGTTCGACCCCAACATCCAGTCCAAGCGCTACTGGCTGCCGAGCGAGGGCCGGTACGTCCGCCTCCGGCTGAGCGCCAGGGCGATCAAGACTGTCGACACGATCGGAGTCGAGGCGGCCGTCGCCCGGATCCGCGCCCGGGGAGTGAAGGTCTGATGGCGAAGAAGAGCAAGATCGCGAAGAACGGCAAGCGGCAGGAGATCGTCGCGCGGTACGCCGCCCGGCGCGCCGAGCTGAAGGAGATCATCCGGCGGCCGTCGTCGACGGAGGCCGAACGGCTGGCCGCCCAGGCGGAGTTGCGCGGGCAGCCGCGCGACGCGAGCGCCACGCGGGTACGCAACCGCGACCAGGTGGACGGGCGGCCGCGCGGCTACTTCCGGGCGTTCGGACTGTCCCGGGTGAACCTGCGGGGGCAGGCGCATGCGGGGTATCTGCCGGGGGTGAGGAAGTCGTCGTGGTGAGGCGGAGTGAGACGCGCGGGTGCGGCCCTGCGGGGCCGACCCGGTGAGGGCCGGACGCCCGGGGGCGCTTCCGTGGGGCCCGGGGGGCGCTTCCGTGGGATGACCGCCCCGGGGAGAGCCGGACCCCAGGGGGCGCTTCCGCGGGA
>KL569170.1:0-1036 GCA_000715635.1 Streptomyces violaceus
GCCCGCCGAGGCGTCCACGGGCCCGGCGCTGCCGATGCCCACGGCCGTGGCGCGCTCCCACAGCGGCGACACGGTGAGCTCGCCGAGCACCTCCTCCACGGCCCGCATCACGATGTCGCCGTCCTCCCGGGCGGGCGTCGGCCGCTGGGCGCGGACCAGGATCCGGCCGTGGCCGTCCACCAGAGCGCCGGCGATCTTGGTGCCGCCGATGTCGAGCGCGGCCACGAGGTCGGTGTGCATCAGTGTCGGATCTCCCCGCGGGGCAGGCAGCGGACCGGTCCCGCGCGGGCGCGCGGGCCGGAGATTGCGGTGGACAGTCTCCCCCGATCCTGACAACGTTGTCCAGGCTCTATGCTCGACGCCACATCCTCATACAAACCCAGGACCGCCGCACCTCCGTGGACGACAGGACAGGACACCGCACCGTGCCCCAGACCCCCCTCCGATCCGCAACGCGCTACGGCACCCGGCCGACCATGAAGGACGTCGCGGCACGCGCCGGAGTCGGGCTCAAGACGGTCTCCCGGGTGGTGAACGGGGAGCCGGGGGTCACCCCGGAGACGGAGCGGCGGGTCCAGGAGGCGATCGACGCCCTCGGTTTCCGCCGCAACGACAGCGCGCGGGTGCTGCGCAAGGGCCGTACGGCCAGCATCGGCCTGGTCCTCGAGGACCTGGCGGACCCGTTCTACGGGCCGCTGAGCCGGTCGGTCGAGGAGGTGGCCCGCGCGCACGGCGCCCTGCTGATCAACGGCTCCAGCGCGGAGGACCCGGAACGCGAGCAGGAGCTGGTGCTGGCCCTGTGCGCGCGGCGGGTGGACGGTCTTGTGGTGATCCCGGCCGGCGACGACCACCGGTATCTGGAACCGGAGCTCAAGGCGGGTGTCGCCACGGTGTTCGTGGACCGCCCGGCCGGGCACATCGAGGCCGACGTGGTCCTGTCGGACAACTTCGGCGGTGCCCGCGGCGGCGTCGCCCACCTCATCGCGCACGGGCACCGCCGGATCGGCTTCATCGGCGACATGCCCCGCATCCACAT
>KL569170.1:1260-2740 GCA_000715635.1 Streptomyces violaceus
CTCAGAGATGTGTATAAGAGACAGACTACCGGGCCGCGATGGAGGACGCGGGCATACCGGTGGCGGGCTCCTGGATGTCCCTCGGCGTCACCGACCCCGAGCGGGTGCGCAGGGCGGCCGGGGAGATGCTGTCCGGCCCGGACCCGGTCACCGCGATCTTCGCGGCCAACAACCGGGTGACGGTCACCGTGATCCGCGTGCTCGCCGAGCACGCCCGCCGCGTCGCCCTGGTGGGCTTCGACGACATCGAGCTGGCCGACCTGCTCCAGCCGGGCGTCACGGTCGTCGCCCAGGACGCGTCGGACATCGGCCGCACCGCAGCGGAACGCCTGTTCCGGCAGTTGGACGGCACCCAGGTCACCCCCGAGCGCATCGAGCTGCCGACCCGGCTGATCACCCGCGGCTCAGGCGAGCTGCCCCCGGCGGACTGAGCGGCCCATGGATCACCTCACCGATCGCACGCTGCGGGCACTGGGCCTGGCCGAGGCGCCACGCGAGCATCCGCTGCTGTATCCGGGCGCGTGGCCGGCCGGCTCCGGGCTCCTCGACGGGGACTGTTTCCTGCCGCTGGAGCAGCTGGTGTACGAGGACCGCACGCCGGTCCTCGCCATCGGCTCCCACGCCTGCCCGGGACAACTGCGGCACAAGATGGCCGAGTTCGGGATCATGTCCCCTCTCCCGATGGTGATGACCCGGGTGCGGGGGGTCGACGCGGGCGTCTCGGCTCATGTGAGCCGCATGGGATACATGTCCGCCTCACCCGTCAGCGCCCCGGACACCGTGCGGGACCTGTTCGTCCTCTGGCTCGACGACGAGCAGCTCGCGGTGATCGACGCGAGCGAGGGCGCGCCGGTGCCGAGCGGCAATTTCAACCGCGCGTGGCTGCCGGCGCCCGATGTGCGGATCGACCTCGCGGACGGCACGCGTCTGCCCGGCGCGTACGCGTACGTCAACCGGCACGGGGTCCTGCACGACGGCACCGGCGCGCCGCGCACCCACCCGGGCCAGCGGGCGCTCCTCACCGAGCTGCTCTCCGGCCTGCCGCGGTTCAGAGAGCTCTTCGGCGTGGTGCCCGAGGAGTTCAGCGCGCGGGCCCGCGGTGACCGGCGGCTGTGCGAGCGGGGCACACGGCTGTTCATCGAGGAGAAGCTGGTGACCTCCTCCGGCCTGGAGCGGTACGTCGGCTCCCCGCCGACGGGGTCTCAGCAGACCGGGAGCCCGGGGACCGGCGCGTCGTTGTCCCCGCCCTTGACGTAGACATCGCTGACCCAGACGTTCGTGTTGCCGCTGTCGTCGTCGGTCTTCGCCCACCAGACGTTGGTCCACCGGCCGTCCGTCTCGCGGCGGCCCAGGTTCTGCTGGCAGTAGAAGTAATTGGTGCCCGCGTTGAGGACACCGACCCTGGTGCCGGAGGCGGTGTAGGAGTCGGTGGCCTTCCAGACCTGGCAGTTGTACTTGCCGCCGCCGATGGCGTGGCAGG
>KL569170.1:3007-4838 GCA_000715635.1 Streptomyces violaceus
GGAACCGCCTCCGGTGTCGCTGCCGCCGGAGGTGCCGCCCGGCGTCCCTCCGGTGGTGCCGGAGGACTTGGACGGGGCCGAGGTGGCGGGCTCGGGGGGCTTCTTGTCGCCGGGCTTCCTGGACGGGGCCTTGCCCTGCTCGTCGCCCTGCTGTGTGGGCCGGGGAGCGTTCGAGCCGTCGTCGGTGCGACCGGGCGCGGAGGGGGACCCGGCATCCGCACGGGCGGCGTCGGTCCGGGCGCCCGTTTCCTTGTCGTCGGAGTTGCTGAGCACGGCGACCGTGGCACCGGCGGCAGCGAGTACGACGGTGAGGGCCGCGGCGGCGAGCAGGCCGCGGGACTTACGGCGGGGCGGGCGACCGGAGTTCACCGGACGCGTGGGAGCGGAGGCGCTGGGGCCGGTGCTGTCCGGGTCGGACGGTCCGGAGCCGTGCGGAGCGGGTCCCGAGCCGTACGGGCCGGGCCCTGAGCCGGCCGCCCCGGAAGTCCCGGCGGCTCCGAAGGCCGCAGGCGTCCCGGAGCCCGGTGTGCCCGGGGCCTCGTGGGGCCCGGCGGTGCCCGGCTGTACGTGCTGCGGTGGTCCGAACCCCGGCGGTACCGCCGGAACACTCCGCTCCGTCTCCGGGCGCGGGGGCGAGGACGGCGCCGCAGGGCCTCGCAGCGGAGATGTCGGCGTGTCCGTACCGCCCGTGTCCGCCACCGACTGGAGCAGCTCTCGGGCCTGGTCGGCCTCCGGGCGGGCCTCGGGGCGCTTGTCCAGCAACCGCTGGAGGACGGGGGCGAGCGGGCCGGCCCGCAGCGGCTCGGGCAGCGGCTCGGTGACGATCGCCGTGAGCGTCGAGAACGTGGACGTACGGCGGAAGGGCGAGGCCCCCTCGACGGCCGCGTACAGCGTGGCGCCCAGGGCCCAGATGTCGGAGGCGGGGCCCGGGTCGGCGCCCTGGGCACGCTCGGGGGCCAGGTAGTCGAGGGAGCCGACGAGTTCGCCGCTGCGGGTGAGGTGGGTGGCCGAACCGTCGCCCGGGTCGTCCATGGTGGCGATGCCGAAGTCGGTGAGGACGACCCGGCCCGAGCGGTCGAGCAGGATGTTGCCGGGCTTCACGTCACGGTGCAGGACGCCCGCGCGGTGGGCGGCGGACAGCGCGTCCATGACCTTCGCGCCGATCCCGGCCGCCTCGCGCGGGTCCAGCGTGCCGCTTTCCCGCAGGACGTCGTCCAGGGACGGCCCGTCGACCAGTTCCATGACGATGAGCGGCCGGCCGTCGACCTCCGCGATGTCGTGCACGGCGATGACGCCGGGGTGGCGCACCCGGGCCGCCGCACGCGCCTCGCGCTGCATCCGCAGTCGCAGAGCGGCCAGTTCGGGGCCGGCCACGTCGGTGTAGGTGCGCAGTTCCTTGACGGCGACCTCGCGGCCGAGGACCTCGTCGACGGCCTTCCAGACGATGCCCATGCCGCCGCGTCCCAGCCGGCCCGCGACGCGATAGCGGCCTGCCAGCAGCCGACCGGCCCCCTCGGTCTGCCCGTACTCCCCCGTTGACACCGCTGCCCCGTTCCTGTGACACCACTGGATCCACCGACACGTCAATACGTGGCGTACAGAGTACGGGGCGGCGATGACAGCGACAGCCGGCGGCGACGGCTGTGACAGGGCCGGTACGTGCCTCCACAACCGTGGGAGGGAAACCGTCAGGCGGACGCAGTCAGGTCCGCCCGCCTGGGCGTCGCGAAGCTCTCCAGGTCGACGCGGGTCAGGCCGGTCAGCCGGGCGACCTCGCCGATGTCGAGGGCACCGCAGTCCAGGCCCCGGAGCAGGTAGCCGCTGAGCGCCT
>KL569170.1:5117-6487 GCA_000715635.1 Streptomyces violaceus
TGGCGTAGCGGGCGAGACGGGCGGCGGCCTGCTCATAGCCCTCGCGGTAGAAGGCGAAGACGGCCGCGTACCGGGTCGGGATGTGGCCGGGGTGCATGTCCCAGCCCTGGTAGTAGGCGCGGGCCAGGGCGCGGCGGGTGAGGCCGTAGTGCAGGCGCCAGGCGGCGTGCACCTTCTCGGTGGGGCCGACGGGCAGCACGTTGGTGGAGCCGTCCGAGACGCGGACGCCGGTGCCGGCCGCCGCGACCTGCATGACGGCCTTGGCATGGTCGGCGGCGGGGTGGTCGCTCGCCTGGTGGGCGGCGGAGACTCCGAGGCAGGCGCTGTAGTCGAAGGTGCCGTAGTGCAGTCCGGTGGCGCGGCCCTCGGCGGCCTGGATCATGCGGGCGACGGTGGCGGTGCCGTCGGCGGCGAGGATGGACTGGCTGGTCTCGATCTGGATCTCGAAGCCGATCCGGCCGGGCTCGAGTCCGTGGGTCTTCTCGAAGGCGTCCAGCAGTCGCGCCATGGCGGTGACCTGCTCGGCGTACGTCACCTTGGGCAGGGTGAGCACCAGCCCGCCGGGCAGGCCGCCGGCCTCCATCAGGCCGGTGAGGAAGATGTCGAGGGTGCGGATGCCCCGGGCACGGACGGGCGCTTCCATGCACTTCATGCGGATGCCCATGTACGGGGCCGCGGTGCCGTCCTCGTACGCCTCGGCGATCAGCCGGGCGGCGCGGGCCGCGGCCTTGTCCTCCTCGGCGTCGGGGCGGTTGCCGTAGCCGTCCTCGAAGTCGACGCGCAGGTCCTCGACCGGCTCGCGCTCCAGCTTGGCGCGCACGCGCGCGTGGACGGGCTCGGCGAGCTCGTCGGCGAGGCCGAGGACGGCGGCGAAGGACGCGGCGTCCGGGGCGTGCTCGTCGAGGGCCGCCAGGGCACGGTCGCCCCAGGAACGGACGGTGTCGGCGGCGAAGACATCGCCCGGTACATAGACGGTGTGGACGGGCTGGCGAGTGCCGGGGTCTCCGGGGTAGCGGCGCTCCAGTTCGGCGTCGACCGCCGCGAGGGAGGCGCTGATGTCCTCGCTGACGGCGCCCGCGAGGCTCGTCGCCACGTTCTCCTGCCGGCCCTGCCCCATTCCAAGCCTCCACTTTCCGTAGAGCGGAATCAGTAATCCGCAGTACGAAGCTAACTGTCGATCTTCACCCTGGTCAACACCCTCTTGAAGTGGGATTCCCCATCCTTCACCCTTGGTCACTGCCGACCCGCCCTCATCTTCCGTATTCAGAAGGCAAGCTTCATCCTGACGTGCAAGGGGAGGGAGACCACGTGCCGAACGAGGTCGGAGTGACGCGCCGCCACGGGCTCAAGGTCTGTCTCTTATACACATC
>KL569170.1:6730-8502 GCA_000715635.1 Streptomyces violaceus
TCGCGGGACCGCTGCTCACCACCGCGGGCCCCACACAGCCCGCTTCCGCCGGCGAGCACCCCGGCGCCCTGAACGTCATGACGTTCAACGTCCGCTTCGGGACCGTCGTCGACAAGACACCGCGCTGGGACGTGCGCCGACCGGTGATGCGAGAACTGCTGCGCCGCGAGCTACCGCACCTCATCGGCACCCAGGAAGGGCTCTACCGGCAAGTGCGCGCGATCGAGAAGGATCTCGGCGGGCACTACGACTGGATCGGCACCGGACGCGGGGGCGGCAGCAAGGACGAGTTCATGGCGGTCTTCTACGACACGCGCAGACTCGAGCCGATCGAGTTCGATCACTTCTGGCTGTCCGACACCCCGTACTCGATCGCCTCGAACACCTGGGACGCGGACTGGCTGCGCATGGTGACCTGGGTCCGTTTCGCGGATCTCGCCGACGGAGGACGGGAGTTCTACGTCCTCAACACTCACCTGGACAGCGTCAGCCAGTACGCGCGGGAGCGCTCGGCGGGGCTCATCGGCGAGACGATCGCCGGGTGGGACCGGTCGTTACCGGTCATCGTCACCGGTGATTTCAACGCGGCCGCCCACGACAACCGGGTGTACGACCTCATGCTGGACATCGGACTGGTGGACGCCTGGGACACGGCGGCCTCTCGGAGTCCGGCCTACGGCACGCACCACGGCTACCGGGAGCTCAGGCCCGGCGGGCGGCGCATCGACTGGATCCTCACCACACCCGGGGTGACCACGCACTGGGCCGGGATGAACACCTTCAGCATGGACGGGACGTATCCGAGCGACCATCTGCCGGTGCAGGCCTCGATGACTTTGGGATGAGAAGAGGCCCCCGTGACCGATCGTGCGGTCACAGGGGCCTTCCACAGCCGGGGTCGATCAGCCCTTGCGGGTCTTGATCTCCTCGGTCAGGGCCGGGACTACGTCGAAGAGGTCGCCGACGATGCCGTAGTCGACGAGGTCGAAGATCGGGGCCTCGGCGTCCTTGTTGATCGCGACGATCGTCTTCGAGGTCTGCATGCCGGCGCGGTGCTGGATCGCGCCGGAGATGCCGGAGGCGATGTACAGCTGCGGCGAGACGCTCTTGCCGGTCTGGCCGACCTGGTTGGTGTGCGGGTACCAGCCGGCGTCCACCGCGGCACGGGAGGCACCGACGGCCGCGCCGAGCGAGTCGGCCAGCGCCTCGATGATCGCGAAGTTCTCCGCGCCGTTCACGCCACGGCCGCCGGAGACCACGATCGCGGCCTCGGTCAGGTCCGGACGGCCCGTCGACTCACGCGGCGTACGGCCGGTGACCTTGGTGCCGGTGGCCTGGGCGGAGAAGGACACGGACAGCGCCTCGACCGCACCGGCGGCCGGGGCGGCCTCGACGGCCGCGCTGTTGGGCTTGACCGTGATGACCGGCGTGCCCTTGGAGACACGGGACTTGGTGGTGAAGGACGCGGCGAACACCGACTGCGTGGCCACCGGGCCCTCGTCGCCGGCCTCCAGGTCGACGGCGTCGGTGATGATGCCGGAGCCCAGACGCAGCGCCAGACGGGCGGCGATCTCCTTGCCCTCGGCGGAGGACGGGACCAGCACGGCGGCCGGGGACACGGCCTCGTGGGCGGCCTGGAGGGCGTCCACCTTCGGTACGACCAGGTAGTCGGCGTACTCGGCGGCCTCGTGGGTGAGGACCTTGACCGCGCCGTGCTCGGCGAGCGTGGCGGCGGTGTCACCGGCGCCGTTGCCCAGCGCGACGGCGACCGG
>KL569170.1:8670-11680 GCA_000715635.1 Streptomyces violaceus
AGCCCGCTCAGAGATGTGTATAAGAGACAGGCTCCAGGGTGGGCTTGCGGACGGCGCCGTCCACGTGGTCGACGTAGACGAGAACTTCAGCCATGGGACTTCTTCTCTCCTGCTTGCGAAAGATGAGGGGCGGTCAGCGGATGCCGGGCTCAGATGAACTTCTGGCCCGCGAGGAACTCAGCGAGCTGCTTGCCGCCCTCGCCCTCGTCCTTGACGATCGTGCCCGCGGTACGGGCCGGGCGCTCGGCCGCGTTGTCGACCGTGGTGTAGGCACCCTCGAGGCCGACCTCCTCGGCCTCCAGGTCCAGGTCGGACAGGTCCCAGGACTCCACCGGCTTCTTCTTGGCCGCCATGATGCCCTTGAAGGAGGGGTAACGCGCCTCGCCCGACTGGTCGGTCACCGACACGACCGCCGGCAGGGAGGCTTCCAGGCTCTCCGTGGCGGCGTCGCCGTCGCGGCGGCCCTTGACCGTGCCGTCCTCGACCGACACCTCGGACAGCAGGGTGACCTGCGGGACGCCCAGGCGCTCGGCGAGCAGCGCGGGCACGACGCCCATGGTGCCGTCGGTGGAGGCCATACCGGAGATGACCAGGTCGTAACCGGCCTTCTCGACGGCCTTGGCCAGGACCAGGGAGGTGCCGATGGCGTCGGTGCCGTGAATGTCGTCGTCCTCGACGTGGATCGCCTTGTCGGCGCCCATGGACAGCGCCTTGCGCAGGGCGTCCTTGGCGTCCTCGGGGCCCACCGTCAGGACGGTGATCTCCACGTCGTCGTCGGAGTTCTCGGAGATCTGCAGCGCCTGCTCGACCGCGTACTCGTCGAGCTCGGAGAGCAGACCGTCCACGTCGTCCCGGTCGACGGTCAGGTCATCGGCGAAGTGCCGGTCGCCAGTGGCGTCGGGCACGTACTTCACAGTGACAACGATCCTCAAGCTCACGCCGGCTCTCCTACTGCATCGTCATTTCCAGGCTGCCTACTTGCAGGCAGCATAGGCGCCTCAAGCGGCCGATTCCGGTCGGGGCGACCCACGCTCCGAGCGAAACATTACTCGTCAGTACACTCAGTTCGTTCCCGCTAAGCAAGCGCTTTGAACTGTGACCTTCGCAACGCAGCGTAACCGGAACCCGACCGTCACGCAGCCCGGGGGGCACGCGGATCAGTCGCGCAGTCTGTGGAAACGTCCCTGGTGGTAGAGGAGCGGGCGGCCGGTGCCCGTGGTCTCGCCGCGCAGGACCTCGGCGAGCACGAGCCGGTGGTCTCCGGCGGGCACGCGTGTGACGACCCGGGCCACCAGCCAGGCGAGCACACCGTCGAGCAGGGGGACGCCCTCGGGTCCTTCCCGCCAGGCGGTGGGCGCCGCGAAGCGGTCGGCTCCGCTGCGGGCGAAGGTGGCGGCCAGCTCCTGCTGGTGCTCGCCGAGGACGTGGACCCCGACATGATCGGTCGCCGCGATCGCGGGCCAGCTGGAGGATCCGGTGCCGACGCCGAACGACAGCATGGGCGGGTCGGCGGAGACGGAGGTGAGGGAGGTGGCGGTGAAGCCCACCGGACCGGCGTCGCCACGAGCGGTGATCACGGCGACTCCCGCCGCGTGCTGCCGGAAGACCGAGCGCAGGAGGTCGGGCGTGGCGAGGAGGTCCGAAGGCATGGGGTCAGGCTGACGATAATTGGTACGCGCAGTCAAGTTCGTCCGGTGAAGTGGGAGATGGCTCACTGGACGTCCTCACCGGCCGCGCGAGGCCCTCACACGGCCTCGCCCAGCGCGGCGATCACATCGGCCTTGCGCGGCTGTCCGGTGGCCCGCCGCACCACCCGGCCGTCGGCGTCGAGGACCAGCACGGTCGGGGTCTTGAGGATGTCCAGCCGTCGTACGAGGTCCAGATGGGCCTCGGCGTCGATCTCGACGTGGGTCACACCCGGGACCACGCCGGCGACCTCGCCGAGGACCCGCCGGGTCGCCCGGCAGGGTGCGCAGAACGCGCTGGAGAACTGCACGAGCGTGGCCCGCTCGCCGAGTTCCGCACCCAGATCCGCCGCATCGAGCCGCTTGCCGTCGTCCCGCCCGCGCACCCGCACTCTCCCGCTCCGCCGCCGTTGCAGCACTCCGTAGGCGCTCGCCGCCGCGAGCACCAGTACACACACCACCAGTCCGGTCATCACCTGCTTCAAGCGTTCACGAGACCGCAAAGATTCCCGCCACCCCAGCGGGGCCGCGATGCGGAATGCTTGGTTCCCATGGACATCGATGCGAGAGGGCCGCGTTTCGGCGCGGCGGTGACGGCCGTCGTCCTGGCGGTCGTTCTGGTCACGGGGAGCGTGTGGCTGCTGGCCTGGCAGACGCTGGCGTTCCTGCTCGGCGCGGCGGGCGGGGTGAGCCGGTCGCCGTACGGCCTGCTGTTCCGGAAGGCCGTACGGCCGCGGCTCGGACCGCCGACCGACCTCGAGGCGCCCGAACCGCCGCGTTTCGCCCAGGCGGTGGGTCTGCTCTTCGCCGGACTCGGGCTCGTCGGCTACACCCTGGGGCCCGACTGGCTGGGACTCGCGGCGACCGGCGCGGCGCTCGCGGCGGCCTTCCTGAACGCGGCATTCGGGTACTGCCTGGGCTGCGAGTTGTACCTGCTCGTCCGGCGGGTCGCGGTGCGCGCGGAGTAATACGGGCGTAAAAGCACGAGGTGGGATCACGCGGCGACGTGACGAGAATCTCCTCCCCGGCGGGCACGAGGACTGGCTACCCGGCCGTTCTTCGGGCACGATCTGCGACAAGCCGTAAACCTACGGCTGCGTAACTTTCCGCTGGGAATCCCTTCCCAGGCAGAGCAGGAAGGGTCCGACCCGCCCATGGCAGAGCTCGTCTACCGTCCCGTCGTCGGTTTCGCCCGCACGCTGTTCAAGGTGTGGGACCTCAAGATCGACCTCCAGGGTTCGGAGAACATCCCGCGCTCGGGCGGCGCCGTGCTGGTGAGCAATCACATCAGCTACCTGGACTTCGTCTTCGACGGCTTGGCGGCC
>KL569170.1:11886-18822 GCA_000715635.1 Streptomyces violaceus
GCCCTGCCGCAGAAACGTCTCGTGCGTTTCATGGCGAAGGAGTCCGTCTTCCGGCACCGGGTCTCCGGCCCGCTGATGCGCGGCATGAAGCACATCCCCGTGGACCGCAAGCAGGGCGAGACGGCCTACGCGCACGCCCTGGACTCGCTGCGGTCGGGCGAGATCGTCGGGGTCTTCCCGGAGGCCACCATCTCGCAGTCGTTCACGCTGAAGAGCTTCAAGTCGGGCGCCGCGCGCATGGCGCAGGAGGCCGGCGTCCCACTGATCCCGATGGCCGTGTGGGGCACGCAGCGGCTGTGGACGAAGGGTCACCCCCGCAACTTCAAGCGCAGCCACATCCCCATCACGATCCGGGTCGGCGAGGCGATCGAGGCCTCCCGCGACAAGTACGCGGGTGCGATCACGCGTCAGCTGCGCGAGCGCGTCCAGGAGCTCCTCGAGGCCGCCCAGCGCGCCTACCCCGTACGCCCGAAGAACCCGGAGGACACCTGGTGGATGCCGGCCCACCTCGGCGGCACGGCACCGACGCCGGAGCAGGTGCGGGCGGCTGAGGCGCACTGACACCCGGGGGCGGTCTGCCCCGGCTCGGCTCCCGCCTCAGAGTGCGGTGGGGAGTGTCTGCCACAAGTGGGGCCGGTCGCGGGCCGATGTGAGGGTGTCGAGCACGACCGGGTGCGGCGCGGCATACAGGACCGGACAATCCCTTTCACCGGACGCCGTATCGGGTGTGAAGGCGAGCCGTTCGCCGTCGAGGGAGAACCGCGCGTCCACACCCGGCTTGTTGCCCCGCGGGTCCTGCCGGTGCCACGCGCCGTCGAACCGCACGGCAACCAGACCGTGCACCACCTCCAGCTCCTGGTAGCACAGGGCCGTCGGGATGTCCTCGGCCCGCAGCAGCGCCGCGAGCGCGTGGGCCTTGGCGTAGCAGATGCCGGTGCGCTGTTCCAGGACGTCGGAGGCGCGCCAGGTGACGCGGGGATCGCCCGAGTCCTGCGAGTGCGGGATGGTGTCACGCACGAATGCGAAGGCCACTCCCGCATACTCATACGAGTTCGCCACGCCCTCGGCCAGCTTGGCCGCCGTTCCGCGAACGAGCGGATGGTGATGGTCGATCACCTCGTCAGCGGCCAAGTAGGCGGAGAG
Organism: Streptomyces violaceus; assembly: GCA_000715635.1. Taxonomy (GTDB): domain Bacteria; phylum Actinomycetota; class Actinomycetes; order Streptomycetales; family Streptomycetaceae; genus Streptomyces; species Streptomyces violaceus. The sequence goes on from KL569170.1 coordinate 13,030, forward strand.
GTCTGAGTCTTCCTGGATCAGCTGCATGCAGGCAGAGCATAGGGACGAGATCACCCACGGGTCAATGCATTTTCGAGTGACCGTATATCTATGCAGCATCGGAAGAACGGCTGAACACCGCCGCAACCACCTGCCCGACCACAACCCTTCCCCCGCGCCACCGGTCCCGGCCTCCGCGGATCTGTCACTAGGGGGAACACATGAAAGACCCACACCGCCTGCTCGGCACCGCGCTCGTCTCCTGCGCCCTGGCTGCGACCGGAGTCGGGGCCGTGCCCGCGTACGCCATGGACAACCAGCTGTGGATCAGCGCACCGTACGAGAAGGTGCTGCCCGGCGCGGACGCGAACGGTGACGCGCGTGCGCGCACCCTGGCCGTGCAGGTCAGCCGCGATGTCGCCGACGACCGCCTGCCGGCCGGGCAACTGACCGTCGACGTCAGCGAGATCGCCTCGTTCGCGCGGGTGTCGTGGCCCGCGAACTGCGCGCCCGAGTCCGAGGTCGAGGCGGTCTGCGCCGTCCCGGAGATGCCGGCGGGGACGGACAGCGTGCCGGCCGCCACGTTCGAACTGCGCGCGCTGCCGGGGGCGGACGTCAGCGCTTCGGGGTACGTGCGCTACTCGGCCACCGCCGGAGAGGCGACGTCCCACCCCGGCGAGACCCGGGTCGGCGTGGGCAACGAGCCGGACCTCGGGCTCAGCCAGGCCGACCACCAGCGAGACCTCAGACCGGGCTCGCGGACGAGCGTGCGGGCGACGCTGTCCAACACCGCGGAGCGCACCCTGCTGTGGCTCAACGCCTCGTACGGGCTGCGATTCACGGAGCGGCACGCGAACTGCGAGTACCGGGAGCACGAAACCGGCACCTCCGCCCTGTGCGTGCTGGACGAGGCGGTGGCGCCCGGGCAGCGGTACGCGCTGACGACCGGACTGGGCGTCGGGCGCAAGGCGATGTACGAGCGGTTCGACCACTCCGTCCATCCCTACTCGGACGAGGCGCTCGCGGAGATGCGCGGCGAGTGGACGTGGACCCGGGGCACGGGGTCCGAGCTCGACCCGCGTCCGGTGGCCGCAGCCGGGGCCACGGTGGCGGATCCCGACATCGACCCTCAGGACAACTACGGGACCGTCATCCTCGACGCCCTGAACACCGCCGACCTGAAGCTCACCGGCAGCAGGGTGAGCGGTGACGCCGGGGACACCGTGACCGCTCGTGTCACCGTGCACAACCGCGGCCCGGCCTGGGTGGCGTCGCTGGGCGCGGGCGCGGCCGTGGCCACGGTGAGGTTCCGGGCGCCGGAAGGCACCACGGCCGTGAACCTGCCGGAGGAGCGCTGCTGGTCGCTGCCGGAGGAGCCGGAAGGGGCGGCCGGCACGACCCACTTCTGCCGGACGCCGGTCTACCTGCACGACAAGGCGTCGTACACCTTCGAGATCCCCTTGCGGATCGACCGGGTGGTGCGCGGGGCACGCACCACCGTCGAGACCCTCAACGACGACCCGGAGCTGTCCATCAGGAAGTTCGACCCGAACCTGCGCAACAACAAAGCGGAGTTCGCCGTCAACCGATGACCAGCACGGGTCAGCGGGCCATCTCCTCCTTCAGGGCCGCCACGAACCTCTCCACGTCCTCCTCGGTCGTGTCATAGGCGCACATCCAGCGGACGTCGCCCGCGGCCTCGTCCCAGAAGTAGAAGCGGAACCGCTTCTGCAGGCGCTCGCTCACCTCGTGCGGCAGGCGGGCGAACACCACGTTGGCCTGCACGGGGTAGAGGATCTCCACCCCGTGCACGGCGCGTACGCCCTCGGCGAGGCGCCGGCCCATCTCGTTGGCGTGCCGGGCGTTGCGCAGCCACAGGTCCCGGGCGAACAGAGCCTCCAGCTGCACCGACACGAAGCGCATCTTGGAGGCGAGCTGCATGGACAGCTTGCGCAAGTGCTTCATGTGACTGACGGCGTCCTGGTTGAGGACGACGACGGCCTCGCCGAACAGGGCGCCGTTCTTCGTGCCGCCCAGCGAGAGGAGGTCGACGCCGGCGGCGTTGGTGAGCGTCCGCATCGGGACGTTCAGGGTGGCGGCGGCGTTGGCCAGCCGGGAGCCGTCCAGGTGCACCTTCATGCCGTGCGCGTGGGCGTGCTCGCAGATGGCGCGTATCTCGTCCGGCGTGTAGACCGTGCCCAGCTCGGTGGCCTGGGCGATCGAGACGACCTGCGGCATCGCGCGGTGCTCGTCGTCCCAGCCGTACGCCTGCCGGTCGATCAGCTCGGGCGTGAGCTTGCCGTCCGGCGTGGGCACGGTGAGCAGTTTCAGGCCGCCGACCCGTTCGGGAGCCCCGCACTCGTCGACGTTGATGTGCGCGCTCTCGGCACAGATCACCGCGCCCCAGCGGTCGGTGACCGCCTGGAGGGCGACGACGTTCGCTCCGGTGCCGTTGAAGACCGGGAACGCCTCGGCCGTGGGGCCGAAGTGGCTGCGGACGACGCTCTGGAGGTTCTCGGTGTACGCGTCCTCGCCGTACGAGACCTGGTGCCCGCCGTTGGCCAGGGCCAGCGCGGCGAGCACCTCCGGGTGGGCGCCGGCGTAGTTGTCGCTGGCGAAACCGCGGACTTCCGGGTCGTGATGGCGGCGCGCGTCGGTCTTCGGCGGGTTCACGGCTTCTCGGTGAGCCACAGACGGTTTCCGTTCACTTCGGCGGCGGGCTTGTCCCAGACACCCACGACGGCTTCGGCCAGGTCCTTGACGTCGGTGAAGCCCGCGAACTTCGCGTTGGGTCGCTCGGCGCGCATCGCGTCGTGCACCAGCGCCTTCACCACCAGGATGGCAGCCGCCGAGGTCGGGCCCTCGGTGCCCCCGGCCTTGCGGAAGTAGTCGGCCATGGCCAGCGTCCACGCCTCGGCCGCCGCCTTGCCGGCGGCGTAGGCGGCGTTGCCCGCGGTGGGCTTGCTGGCGCCCGCGGCGCTGATCAGCACGTACCGGCCGCGGTCGCTGCGCTGGAGTGCCTCGTGGAAGGCGAGGGACGTGTGCTGCACGGTGCGTACCAGCAGCATCTCCAGGAAGTCCCAGTCGTCGAGGCTGGTCCTGGTGAAGGTCTCACTCCCGCGCCAGCCGCCGACCAGGTGGACCAGGCCGTCGACGCGGCCGAAGTCCTTCTCGATGCGGGTGGCCCAGTCGTGAGTCGCCCGCAGGTCGAGCAGATCGACCGTGTCACCGGTGACGGTGGCGCCGCCGGTCGCGTAGCTGGCCGCGTCCACCGCCTCCGCCAGCCGCTCCGGGTCGTTGTCCGAGCCGATGACGGTCGCACCCGCCTCGGCCAGTTTGAGCAGCGCGGCCCGGCCCGCGGGTCCACCCGCTCCGGCCACCGCGATCACCGCACCGCTGAGCGCCCCGTTCCCCGCCATGATCTTCGCCTCCTGTGCAGTGGTCCTGGTGTCGCGGTCGCTCACGCGGCGATCCGCTCGGCGCTGTCCGCCGTGATGCCCTTGGTGGAGGCGATCACGTTCTTCAGCTTCTTGGACAGTGCCTCATAGAACATGCTCAGCGGAAACTCGTCCGGAAGCACGTCATCGACGAGTTTGCGCGGCGGCTGCGTCACGTCCAGGGCCTCGGGACCCTTGGCCCACTTCGAGCCCGGGTGCGGGGAGAGGTACGTGGAGACCAGCTCGTATCCGGCGAACCAGTGGACGAGCTTGGGGCGGTCGATGCCGTCGCGGTACAGCTGCTCGATCTCGGCGCACAGCTGGTTGGTGACCTGCGGGGCACGCTCCCAGTCGATGGTCAGCTTGTTGTCGGTCCAGCGGACGACGTCGTGTTTGTGCAGGTAGGCGAAGAGGAGCTGGCCGCCGAGGCCGTCGTAGTTGCGCACGCGCTCGCCGGTGACCGGGAAGCGGAACATCCGGTCCAAGAGCACCGCGACCTGCACGTCACGGGCCTGCGGGACGCCCTCTGCGGACAGCTTCACGGCCTCCCTGAAGGCGGTGAGGTCGCAGCGCAGCTCCTCCAGGCCGTACATCCAGAACGGCTGCCGCTGCTTGATCATGAACGGGTCGAACGGCAGGTCGCCATGGCTGTGGGTGCGGTCGTGGACCATGTCCCACAGGACGAACGCCTCCTCGCAGCGCTTCTGGTCGTGGACCATCGCGGCGACGTCCTCGGGCAGCTCAAGGCCCAGGATGTCGACCGCGGCGTCGGTCACCCGGCGGAAGCGGGCGGCCTCGCGGTCGCAGAAGATGCCGCCCCAGCTGAACCGTTCGGGTGCCTCGCGCACGGCGATGGTCTCGGGGAACAGGACGGCGGAGTTGGTGTCGTAGCCGGCCGTGAAGTCCTCGAACTTGATGCCGCAGAACAGCGGATTGTCGTAGCGGGTGCGCTCCAGTTCGGACAGCCAGTCCGGCCAGACCATGCGCAGGACGACCGCTTCGAGGTTGCGGTCGGGGTTGCCGTTCTGCGTGTACATCGGGAAGACGACCAGGTGCTGGAGGCCGTCCGCGCGGCTCGCGGCGGGCTGGAAGGCCAGCAGGGAGTCGAGGAAGTCGGGCACCTCGAAGCCGCCGTCGGCCCACCGGCGCAGGTCCTTGACCAGGGCCTCGTGGTAGGCGGCGTCGTGCGGGAGCAGCGGGGAGAGCTCCAGCACCGCGTCGGCGGCCCGGCGGACGGCCAGCTCGGCGTCGGCCGGGTCCGGCGCGCCCTCGGTGTCGAAGTCGATCGACCCGTCCTTGGACTGCCATGGCCGGATCCGCTCCACGGCATCCTTGAGCACGGGCCATGCCGGGTGCTCCACCACCCTGGCCACGGGAGGAACCAGGTCCTCCGAACCCACCTGCACAAGAATTTCCGTCATGTCCCACCTTCCACGGGAGAATCTCGCGTACCCAGACCGTATACACACGAGGTTCCTCCCAGCAAGGGCGAGCTCGGGAAATTATCCTGCCTCACCCTGGCCCTCGCCGCATTTCTTCCTGCCGGCCCTGCTTGTGCCCGGATGTACGCCGACCATGCCCTCGCCCTCTGCACAGGGCGGGTGCAGGCGATACGGTCCAGGTGGGCCGTAAGGCCCCCAGTGCCGCCTGTCGACGGAAGAGAGTCGCGTCTTGAACTTCCTCACCATCGGTCACCGCGGAGTCATGGGTGTGGAACCCGAGAACACCCTCCGATCCTTCGTCGCCGCCCAGGAGGCGGGTCTCGACGCCATAGAACTCGACCTGCATCTGAGCAAGGACGGCGCGCTCGTCGTGATGCACGACACGGACGTGGACCGCACGACCGACGGCAGCGGGCCGATCGCCGAGAAGACCCTCGCCGAGCTGCGGGCCCTGGACGCGGGCCGGGGTGAGCGGGTACCGGTCTTCGAGGAGGTCCTGGAGGCCGTCCAGACGCCGATCCAGGCGGAGATCAAGGACGCCCAGGCGGCGCGGGCCCTGGCCGAGGTGATGAACCGGCGCGGGCTGGCCGGCCGGGTGGAGGTGTCCTCGTTCCACGACGAGGCGATCGCCGAGATCAAGCCACTCGTGCCAGGTGTGCGTACCGCGCTGATCGCCAGCCGCTATGGGACCGACATCGTGGACCGCGCCGTAGCGGTCGGCGCCGAGACCGTCTGCCTGAACATCCGCCGGCTCACCCTGGAGATCGTCGAGCGTGCACGCAAGGCCGACCTGAAGATCATCGGCTGGGTGGTGAACACGCAGGACCATCTGCGGCTCGTCCGGGCCTTCGGTCTGGACGGCGCGACCACCGACCACCCGGACATCAAGCGCACGGGCCGTTTCACGGCCTAGCGGCTAGCCGAGTTCCTTTATC
>KL569170.1:19055-20071 GCA_000715635.1 Streptomyces violaceus
GATGTGTATAAGAGACAGACGCCGAAGCGCTCGTCGCCGTACGGGAAGGGGGTCATCCGTCCCGTACGGCGGTAGCCGCGCCGCTCGTACCAGGCGATGAGGTCGTCGCGTACGGATATCACGGTCATGTGCATCTCCGTCACGCCCCACGTCGCACGGGCCAGCCCCTCCGCCTCCGCGATGATCACCTTGCCGAGGCCCCCGCCCTGGAGCCGGGGGCTGACCGCGAACATCCCGAAGTAGGCGTGGTCCCCACGGTGCTCGAGCTGGCAGCACGCGACGATCCGGCCCTCCCGCTCCACCGTCAGCAACCGGCTGTCGGGCGACTTGACGACGGCCAGCACGCCCTCCGGGTCCGTCCGCTGTCCTTCGAGAATGTCCGCCTCGGTGGTCCACCCGGCACGGCTGTCGTCGCCCCGGTACGCCGACTCGATCAGCGCGACCAGCTCGTCCACGTCGGCGTCGGTGGCATCACGGAAGGTCAGTCCGGTGGCAGCGGTGTCCATGGGCGTACGTCTCCGTTTCGGGGCGTGGCTCGGGCATGGACGAGAGTAGCGCCGCCAGGCCCTAGGCTCTCGTGCATGGTGCATGTACTCAGCAGCCGGATCCTGCTCCGCCCGTCCGACCCCGAGCGGTCCCGTGCCTTCTACGGCGATCAGCTCGGCCTCGCCGTCTACCGGGAGTTCGGCACGGGTCCCGAGCGCGGCACGGTCTATTTCACGGGCGGTGGCTTCCTCGAGGTCGCGGGCCGGTCCGAGACTCCCCCGTCGCCCGCCGTACGGCTGTGGTTCCAGGTGGACGACGTGGCCGCGGCGGAGGAGGAGCTGCGGGCGAAGGGCGTCGAGATCGTGCGGCCGCCGGTGAAGGAGCCGTGGGGCCTGGTCGAGATGTGGATCGCGGATCCGGACGGGACGCCGATCGTGCTGGTCGAGGTCCCGGCGGACCACCCGATGCGGTACCGGCCCGGCATCTGAGGTCACCCGGGGCGGTGCTCCCAGCCCCGGTCGGTACGGGTC
>KL569170.1:20408-22239 GCA_000715635.1 Streptomyces violaceus
GGTGCCGTACTGCGCGGGGTCGATGTGGAGGTTGCCGATGTCGGCCAGGCCCGCGGCACGGGCGTGCCGTTCCGGGCGGGCCAGGGCCGTGTCCACCTCGACGAAGCCGAGGGCGCGCGCGTCGGCGCAGGCCGTGAAGCGCGTGCCGCACTCCCCCAGCGTGCGTTCGGCCGTGACGCCCGGCCGGGGTTCGTGCGCCGGCAGGTCGGCGACCCGGGCGATCAGGATGACCTCGGTGTCCCCGGTGTGCTGGAACCCCGCGCGTTCGTAGACGGCCCGGATGTGGGGCCAGTTGCGGGGCAGGCCGTAGACGAGCGGGGCGGACAGTGCGCCGTCGGCGTACCGGACGCGGACGTTCCAGCGGGCGAGCTGTGCCAGGCACGCTCGCATCAGCAGCTCGGCGGCCCGGTCGGCGTCCGGCCAGTGCGACGCCGTCGGGCGGTGGACGAACCAGTTGATCTCGGCGATGTCCCGATAGGCCTCGCCGACCTCGGCATCGGCGCGGTAGCGCAGCAGATGGGCCGCGGCGACGACGCACCGCCGCTGCTCGGCGACGAGCGTCGTCCGCTCGGCCACCCACGGGTCGGTGATGAACTCGCCGGGCTGCCGCTCCAGGTCGCCGAGGACGGTGTTCACGGAGACGGAGACGCCGGGGACGACGGCCGCCACGTGCATGTTGACCAGGTCGGTGAGCTGGTCGCGGTCGGCTCGGCGGAAGGGGCGCACCTCGAGTGCGGGCATGGGGTACCTCCGGGCAGATGAAGGAGCTGGAGGCCGCCACGCGGTGCGGTACGGGGTGAGAGTACGTCGGGGCCGGTGCGGCACACCAGTGGGGAGGGACGCGTTCGGCCAACGGCCCGAGACGGATCCGCGTCAGGAGGTCGGCGGCTACTGCGTCAACCCCGCAGCGCGCCCAGGCGGCCCTCCAGCTGGCCGAGCAACTCTCCGAGCAGAGCTGCGAGTTCGCCCTGTTCGGGGGCGTCCAGGCCGGACAGGACCGCTGTCTCGTAGGCGAGCTGGGCGGGCAGGACGTCGTCGACGACTGCGCGTCCGGCGTCGGTGAGGCGGAGGTGGGCGACGCGGCGGTCACGGCTGTCGCTTCGGCGTTCCACCAGACCGCGTTCGGACAACTGCTTGAGGCGTTTGGTGACGGCGGCGCCCGAGGAGAAGGTCTCCCGGGCCAGCTCCCCGGGGGTCAGTTCGTGCCCGGTGCGGCGCAGCGCGCCCAGCAGGTCGAACTCCGGGCGGCTCAGACCCGCCCGGCGCAGCGGCGCGTCCTCGGCCTGCTGAAGGAGCGCGGCACAGCGGTTGATCCGGCCGATGACCTCCATCGGCCCGGTGTCGAGCCCGGGGTGCACGGCCCGCCATTGCCGAACGACTCCGGCAACGGTGTCACCCCGCCGGCCACCGGCCGGGGCGTCTTCGACCGCGGGAGCCTCGTCGGCCGACTCCTCTGCGGCCGTACGGATGCCGTCGGCTGCCCGCCGGCCGGCGGAATGCTCCCCGATCGTGTGGGCCCCGCCGGCCGGGCCCCCTCCGGCCCTCCGCGCCCGGTCGGCCGCACGCCCCTCGGCGAGGTCGTCCCCCGCCCGGTGGTCCCCGCCCGTCGGCCGCGGCCCGGGTCCCGAGTCGTCCCCCGTGGGCGAGGGCCCTTCCGTCGCCGTCATGGCCGTGCGTCCTCCGTCTCTGTGCCCGTGCCCCGGTCCGGGAGCAGCCCCTGGCGTCGTGCCGTAGCGGCGAGCGTACGGTGTCCGGACTGCTCGGCGAGCACGACCCGCTCCTGGGGCAGTGCGCGCTGCCACCATTCGCCGGCCGCGGCGTCGGCGGGGGC
>KL569170.1:22486-23204 GCA_000715635.1 Streptomyces violaceus
CTCCAGGGCGGCGGCGCCGGGGTCCGGCTCGGCCAGGAGGCGGGCGGCGTGCTCGCGGGCCCGGTCGGCGGCGGTCAGGGCGCGTTCGACCCGGTCGCCCGCGCGCCGGTTGGTGACGGCCACGGCGGCGAGGAAGCCGACCAGGGCGCCGACAACGGTGTCCACGACGCGCTCCGTCATCAGCTCGCCGGGCTCCTGGAATCCGGCGAACTCGGTGATGAGCAGCGCCATGGGCGTCACGCAGATACTGCCGAGCCAGTAGTTGCGGCTGATCAGCACCTCGGCGCCGAAGCTGAACGCGAGGCAGCACAGCACCAGGACCGCCTGGCCCAGATGCGCGAGCGGAGCGACGGCCGCGAAGACGAGCACGCCGACGACGTTGCCGACGACCCGCTGGACGGCCCGGCTCCAGGTCAGGGCGATGTTGGCCTGGTAGAGCGAGGCGGCGGTGACCAGGGCCCAGTAGGGGCGGCCGATGCCGAGGGCGAGGGAGGCGTAGCTGGCGAGCGCGCAGCCGAGCGCGGTGCGCACCGCGAGCGGGGTCAGCGGGCCGAGCCGGGTCCACAGGGAGCGGGCCGCGTCCACACCGAGCAGTTCGTCGGCGGCCGCCCGCGGCAGACCGGCCTGCGGGACGGGCCCGGTACCGCGCAGCGCGCGGGCCCACGCACGCAGCCGGCCGGCATCCGACTCGTCCGGCGCCGCGAGGGCGACCTCGGCT
>KL569170.1:23391-24749 GCA_000715635.1 Streptomyces violaceus
GGGGGCGACCTCGGCTCGCACGACGAGCCGTTCGAGGGCGCGCCGGGTCCGGGAAGGCGCGCCGGTGGACAGCAGTGACTGCCAGGCGGCCTGGACGGCGGCGTAGCCCGCGGCACGGGCCCGTGCGTGGCCCTCGCCGGTGCCGCCCATGTCGGCGTACGCGGCCGCGGCTTTCAGCGCACTGGCGGTGGCGCGGCGCTCCGGGCCGTGCGGCCGGACCAGCGCGGGCGCCATGCAGACCAGCCAGGCCCAGGCACCCGTCGCGGCGGCCAGAGCGAGATGGCCGGGGACCTGGGCGAGGGGCTGCGGCGCGAACAGCGAGGCGGAGCTGACGAACGTGAGGACGACGTTGCCCGGCGGGCCGACGCGGGTGGCGTCGCACAGCACCTTCTGCGCGGCGGCCAGCAGGGCGCCGACCGTGACCAGCACGACGGCGCTGCCGGTGAGCGAGGCGGCGACCAGGGCGACGGCGAGCCCGCCGAGCATGCCGAGCACCACCCACACCAGGGCCCCGGCCCGGGCGGCGTAGGGGCGGTTGTGGGCGTACAGCGCGCACAGGGACCCGGCCATCGTGTACATCGCCAGGTCGAGCCGGCCGAGCGCCAGGAGGGTGAGGTTGGGCGGTGCGATCGCCGCGACCACGCTCAGCGCGGGCTTGAACCAGATCTCGGAGGGCCGGCCGACGCGCAGCACGCCCGCCAGCGGAAGACGCCGGGCGGGCGGGGAGGCGGGTGCGGGGTTCGCGCTGCTCATTCCCACAACATTAGCAGGTGTTTTACTCGTAAAACTTACTCGTGGGACAGAGCCGCTCACCTGGCGTGCTCCGTCGAATGCCCCCCGTGTACACCCTTGCGCTCGCGTGCGCGCCGCATGGCCGGGGCATCGAATGACCGACTGTCGAGCGGGGGAGGTGCGCGTGCACGGACCGGCTTCGTCCGGCTGGCTGCTGGTGGCGCTCTGCGCGGTGACCGGCGCCTACTGCCTGGTGCGGATGCGCAGCGGCGGCGAGGCGCTGATGGGGTTCGGGATGGCCGCGATGGCGGTTCCGGCGGCGGCGTTCACTCCGCCCTCGTGGGCCTGGCTCGCGTACGCGTTCGTGTTCGGGGCGGCCTCGGTACGCGCGCTGTGGGCGGCGCGGGCCGGGGCGCACCATCTCCATCACCTCGCGGGAGCCGCGGCGATGGTCTACATGTCCGTCGTCATGGCCGGCTCCCCCGCACACGCGCACGGTCAGGGCGGATCGGGAGTCCCGCTTCTGACGGGGGCGTTGCTGCTCTACTTCGCCGGATACGTGCTGCTGACCGGCGTCCGGCTGGTGCCGGTGACCGCCGTGGCCGGGAGCGGGGCCGGGCGTGGCG
>KL569170.1:24940-25642 GCA_000715635.1 Streptomyces violaceus
GGGAGCGGGGCCGGGCGTGGCGGGTCCGCCGGGTGGGACGACCGGCCGGAGCTGGCGCGGGCGTGCCGGCTGTCCATGGGGATCGCGATGGTGGCCATGCTGCTGACGCTGTGAGCAGGACCGCCTCGTCGCACCGTACGGATCGCCGCACGGATCCGTTGCCTGCGTCACTTCGGCGGCACAAGTCGTACCCCTGGGCGGCGCCGCGCTCATAGGCTGCCTCCCATGATGCTCCCCGCGGTACTGTTGCTGCTCGGCGCCCTGACCGCCGTGGTGGCCCCCCGGCTGCTCGCCCGGGCGGACTGGCCGGATCGTGAGCCGGTGGTGGCGCTGTGGGTGTGGCAGTGCGCGGTGGCGACCGTACTCGTGTGCTGTGCGCTGTCGATGACGCTCAGCGCGGCGGCGGCCTGGCACGCGGTCGGCGGACAGGTCTTCGCGACGGCGCCGAGCGCCGCCGTCGAGGCCTATGCCCTCGGTACGGCGGGCCCTTGGGCGGCGACCACCGCGGTGGCGCTGGCCTGCGGGGGTCTGTGGAGCGCGGCGATGCTGGTCCGCGAGGTCGGGCGGGCGCGCGCCCGGCGCCGCCGCCGGCGTGCCGACCTTCTGGTCCGGGCCCCGCTGCTGCCGGGCGAGGTGGCCGTGTCCGGCCGGCTCGTCGTCCTCGAGAGCGACCTGCCCGACGCCTGGTGGATGCCCGGCGCC
>KL569170.1:25841-26228 GCA_000715635.1 Streptomyces violaceus
CCCGCCGCAACTGGTCGTCACCACCGCGGCGTTGCGTCGGCTGAAGGGCCGGCAGCTGGATGCCGTACTCGCCCATGAGCAGGGGCACGCACGGGCCCGGCACGACTGGCTGCTGAACTGTTCCTCCGCCCTGGCGGGCGGCTTTCCGCAGGTGCCGGTGTTCGCCGCGTTCCGCGACGAGATGCACCGCCTGGTCGAACTCGCCGCCGACGACACGGCCTCCCGCCGCTTCGGCCGTCTGACCACGGCCCTGGCCCTGGTGGAACTGAACGAGCATCGCGGGGTGTTCGGCCCCTGCCCCACGCCGCAGGCCCATGTCCCGGCGCGGGTGCACCGCCTGCTCACTCCCCCGGACCGGCTGACCGCGGCACGGCGCCTGCGGCTGGC
>KL569170.1:26440-30300 GCA_000715635.1 Streptomyces violaceus
GCCAGCCCGCTCAGAGATGTGTATAAGAGACAGCATTCGTACCGGGGCTGCGGGCTCTGGGATAGCCGACGCGTGTGACACGGGCGCCGGGGGCTCGAAGTGGCCGAAGCATGTGGTCCCCAAGTGCGAAGATCGCCACCGCACTGGATCCGGACCCCCGGGTTCGGCGAGGATCGCATCATGCACACCCCGTCCGTCGACTCCCCGCCCCGTCCCGAGCACCGCACCGCCGCCGGTTCCGCCGGTGTCCTGGCCCTGTGCTCGGCTCTGCTGCTGACCCTCGTCGCAGTCAGATGGAGCCCGTTGATCACCACGGACGGAGACATCTCAGGCACCACCCACCGCTGGGCGGTCGACGAACCCGGCCTCACCCAGGCGTTCCGCATCCTCACGGACTGGGTGTGGGATCCGTGGACGATGCGTCTGCTGTGCGCGGCCGTCGTCGTGTGGCTCGTCGTGCGGTTGGCGGCACGGTGGACGGCGGTGTGGCTGGCGCTGGCCGTCACGCTGGGCACGCTGCTGCAGCAGGCGCTCAAGGCGGCTGTGGACCGTCCCCGCCCGGTCTGGCCCGACCCCGTCGACTCGGCCCACTATTCGGCCTATCCGTCGGGCCACGCCATGAGCGCCACGGTCGTGTGCGGCCTCCTTCTGTGGCTCCTGCACCGTCACGGTGTGAGCCGTGCCGTGTGGCGTACGGCCGTGATCGTGGCCGTCGTCTCCGTGATCGGGGTCGGACTGACCCGCGTCTGGCTGGGCGTCCACTGGCCGTCGGACGTGCTGGGCGGCTGGCTGCTGGGCGCGATGGTGGTGGCCCTGGCGGTGTGGGTGCACCAGCGCCGGCATCCGTGAACGCCCGCGGGAGCGAGACGCGCCCTCGTAGGATCGCCCCATGACCGCCGTGCTGTTCGACTTCTCCGGGACCCTCTTCCGTGTCGAGTCCACTGATTCCTGGCTGCGCGGCACCCTGGCCGCCTCCGCCGTCCGGCTCGCTGAGGCGGAGGTGACCGCCGCCGCGCGGGCGCTGGAGGCCGCGGGGGCGCTGCCGGGCGGTGGTGGCCCCGCGCGAGTGCCGGAGGAACTGGCCGGCGCCTGGCAGATCCGGGACCAGAGCGCCGAGCTGCACCGGGCCGCGTACACCGGCGTCTCCCGCCAAGTCACGCTGCCCGACCCGACGTTGCACGACGCGCTGTACGAGCGCCACATGAACCCGGCCGCGTGGGCCCCGTACCCGGACGCCGTCGAGGTGCTCGGCACGCTGCGCGAGCGGGGCATCCCGGTCGGGGTGGTCAGCAACATCGGCTGGGACCTGCGCCCGGTCTTCCGCGCGCACGGCCTGGATCCCTACATCGACGTGTACGTCCTGTCGTACGAGCACGGCATCCAGAAGCCCGACCCCCGGCTGTTCGCCACCGCCTGCGAGGCGCTGGGCGCCGATCCGCGCCGGACACTCATGGTCGGCGACGACCGCAGGGCGGACGGCGGCGCCACGGCCTTGGGCTGCGGGGTGCACTTCGTGGACCATCTGCCGGTGGCCGAGCGGCCGGACGGGCTGCGGCCGGTCCTGGATCTGGTGAGCTGAGGACCGCACCGCCGGATCAAGCTGCCCGGAGCGCCCAGCTGGTCCTCTGCTCGCCCGCCTCGGACGATCCCCCGTGTCGCCCGAGGCAGACGGCATCCCCGGCTGGGACCCGCTCGGCCCCGGCCGGACACTCCGAGTATAGTTGGCTGGCAGCCAGTCAACGCAGGAGTTACAGCATGTCCCCGCGCAGCGCCTCGGTCAATGAAGAGCTGCGGAGACGTTCGAAGGAGCGGCTTCTGCAGGCGGCGGTCGAGTTGGTCGACGAGCACGGGTTCGAGGCGACGACGCTCGGCGACATCGCCGACCGGGCGGGTTCGGCGCGCGGTCTGGTCTCGTACTACTTCCCCGGCAAGCGCCAGCTCGTGCAGTCCGCCGTGCACCGGCTGATGCATCGCACGCTGGAGGAGGCGCTGGAGCGCGAGCCGCGCACCGAGGACGGCCGGGAGCGGATGGCGCGGGCCATCGACGCCATCCTGGGCCTGGCCGGGGAGCGGCCCGTGCTGATGCGCCAGCACATGGCCGGGCTGCTGCAGGCCGAGGGCTTCGTGCCCTGCCCGGAGCAGCGACGGCTGGCCGAACTGCTGCGGGACACCGTCGCCCGGCTCGGGTCGCGGGACGTCGACAGCGACTATCCGATGCTGCGCGCCCTGCTGATGGGTGCCGTGTACGCGGCGCTGGTGCCGGGGGCGCCGATGCCGGTCCCGGTGCTGCGGGCCGAGTTGTTCACTCGCTACCGGCTCGCCCGGGAGCTGGGCATCCCGCCGGAGACCGGAGCCTCCGACGGGACGGGTGACAGGGATCTGTCGCGGTTCTTCGCGACCGGGGCCGCACCGGAGTACGGCCCGGGCGGTCAGTCGAAGTAGTCCGGCTGCGTCTGGACGTTGAGTTCGCGCAGGTGGACCGAGCGGGCCGGGGCCGTGCGCCGGTCGTCGATCTTCAGGACGTCGAAGCCCCTGGCGTACTCGTTCGAGTAGATGTAGCCGTTGTAGTAGTACGCCGACCACGAGCCGCCCGACTTGATCGTGTCCGTGGTCAGCGGGCCGCGGTCGAAGTAGGCGATCTCCTTCGGGTCGGCCGAGTCGGTGAAGTCCCAGACGGAGACACCGCCCTGGTACCAGGCCTGCACCATCAGGTCCTTGCCCTTCACCGGGATCAGCGAGCCGTTGTGGGCCACGCAGTTCTCGGTGTCCGCTTGGTGGCGGGGGATCTTGAAGTAGCTGCGGAAGACGAGCTTGCGCTTGTCCCCCTTGCCGACGATGTCGTAGATGCCGTCGGCGCCGCGGTTCGGTCCGATCTCCGCGTTGCACGTGGCCGCGCCGCCGCCGCCCAGCTCATCGGCGAAGACGACCTTGTCGGCCCTCTGGTTGAAGGTCGCCGAGTGCCAGAACGCGAAGTTGACGTTGTCCTGGACGCGGTCGATGACCTTCGGTCGCTCCGGGTCCTTGACGGAGAACAGGATGCCGTCGCCCATGCAGGAGCCCGCGGCCAGGTCCTTCGACGGCAGCACGGTGATGTCGTGGCAGCCGGTGGTCTTGGAGACGCCCGGGTTGGTGGGTCCGCCCGGGTTGCCGCCGCCGTCCGGCCCCTCGCCGGGGAACAGCACGGGGAAGCCCACGACCTTCGCCTTCTCGGGGGCGTTGCGCGGCACCTTGATGACGGAGATGCCGTCGTGCGGCGGCCGGCAGTCGGGGTAGGCGGCGTTCGGCGCGTACGAGGAGACGTACACGTAGACGTTCCGGCGCTCGGGCACCAGCGTGTGGGTGTGCGAGCCGCAGGCGGTCTCGACGGCGGCGACGTACCTGGGGTTGCGCTTGTCGCTGATGTCGAAGACCTTCATGCCCTCCCACGAGGACTTCTCGGTCGCAGGCTGTGTGGTGCTGGTGCAACTGCTGTCGCTGCGCGAGGAGTCGGTGGACAGGAACAGCAGGTCGCCGGAGACGGAGATGTCGTTCTGCGAGCCGGGGCACAGCACCTGGGAGACGGTCTTCGGTGCCTTGGGGTTGCTGATGTCGAAGATGCGGAAGCCGTCGTAGTTGCCCGCGAACGCGTACCTGCCCTGGAAGGCGAGGTCCGAGTTCGTCCCCTGAAGCACGTCCTTGGGGACGTGGGCCAGGTGCTGGATGTTGTCGGAGTGGACGATCTCGTCCTGGCCGGGTATCTCGCCGTTCTCGATGGCCTCACGGACCTCGGCCCGGGCGCTCTCGGAGACCTTCTTCGATGCGGGCGGCGCGTCCCCCGGGTCGGGGGTGGCTCCTGCCGGTGCCTGTCTCTTATACACATC
>KL569170.1:30511-30883 GCA_000715635.1 Streptomyces violaceus
CGCGGCGAGCAGTCCACCGGCGGCCGCGACGACGCCCAGGCGTCTGCTGCGTGTTCTGCGGTCGTTCAACAGGATCACTGTTTTCCTCCCTGGTTCCGTTCGCTGCGGAACGGTTCACGCACCACGCAGTATCGTCCTCGCCATGCACACACCAACAGAGGGCAACAGAATCGCAATGAAGTTTTGCGATCAGTGACCCGCGGAAGCGTGCCAGTACGTCGTCCGCAACACGAGGTGCGTCCCAACCCGCCTGCCACAGGAGGTCGTTGTGCTCTTCCGTCGCGTGTCTCGTGCGTCCGTCGTCACGACGGGGCTGGTCGCCCTGGCCGTGCTCGCCGCCGGGGGCTGTGACGCCGGTCCGGACCGGAAGCC
>KL569170.1:31076-33680 GCA_000715635.1 Streptomyces violaceus
GGCCCGCCGTGATCGCGCCGGGTGAGCCCGGCGAGGCGAACCGCACCCTGTCCGCCGAGGAAGCAGCCGACCAGCGCTCGGAGAACGACTCCCCCAACTCGGCCGACGTCTCCTACGTCCGCATGATGATCGAGCACCACACCCAGGCTCTGGTGATGACCGAACTCGTCCCGAAGCGTGCCGAGTCGAGCAAGGTGAAGCGCATCGCCGAGCGCGTCGCGGCCGGCCAGAAGCCCGAGATCGAGGCCATGAAGGGCTGGCTGAAGTCGTACGGCAAGCCGCTGGAGGCCGAGCGGCACGAGCACGCCACGATGCCCGGCATGGCGACCGAGGCCCAGCTGAGGAAGCTCCGCGCGGCCGGCGGCAAGGCCTTCGACCACCTCTTCCTGACCCTGATGACGACCCATCACCAGGGCGCGATCACCATGGCCACGGACGTGAAGGGGCAGGGCAACAACATCCGCGTCGAGGAGATGGCCGACGAGGTGATCGCCCAGCAGACCAGCGAGATCACGCGGATGCGGGACATGCTCTGAGCGGACTCCCGGTCACGGTCGCGCCCCGGGCCGGCCCGTTCAGCGCCGTGCGCGTCGGGGCGCGAGCAGGCCCGCGTCCCGGGCCTGGCCGATCAGCCTCAGCGACTTGCGTCGGCTGTGCCCGGTCGCGCACATCACGGCGAGGACCGGGTCGGCACCGTCCAGCTGGGCCGCCCGGTACTCCTGTGCCACCAGCCACCGCCCCTCCGCGCCGTGCGGCCAGGCCGGCCGGGCCCGGCGCCCCGGGCCCGCGCAGCTCTCGGGATCCGGGCCCGCACCGGCGCCGCACGCCTCGGCCAGCGATTCCTCGAGCCAGTCGGCGAGCACCGCCAGGTCGTCGAGGGACAGCGCGGGCTGGGCGCGTACGTCCTCGACACCGACGCATCCGCCGGCCACGACCGCCAGCGCCTCGACGTGGGCGCCGTCCGTGAAGGCGAGCCGGACGTCGAACCACCGCGTGGCGTCCGCGTTCTCCCGCACTTCCCACGCGGGCCGCACGGACACCGCGCCGTCCGCCGGAGAGCGATCAGAAAGATTAAGAAAGGATGCTTCCAGCACACACGGAACGTAACCGCATGATCACATTCGCTATAGATCCGACACGCGCCCCGGTCGGAGCACAGCACCCTGTCAGCGGAGCCCGGCCGGTGCGATGCTGGAGACATCAGCGCTCTCCGGAGATCCCCCGGGATCCCACGGATAAGGAGTTCCGCCGTGCTGCGAGTCGCCGTCGTAGGCTCCGGGCCGAGCGGGTGCTACACGGCCCAGAGCCTCGTCCAGCTGGACTCCGGGGTGTGCGTCGACGTCCTGGACCGGCTGCCGTGCCCGTACGGCCTGGTCCGCTACGGCGTGGCACCCGACCACGAGAAGATCAAGTCCCTGCAGAACAATCTGCGCACGGTGCTGGAGCACGACCGGGTCCGCTTCCTCGGAGGTGTGCAGGTGGGCCCCGGCGGGGTGCCGGCCGCCCGGCTGCGGGAGCTCTACCACGCGGTGGTGTACTGCGTGGGAGCCGCCACGGACCGGCATCTGGGCATTCCCGGGGAGGATCTGCCGGGGAGCTGGTCGGCGACGCAGTTCGTGTCCTGGTACAGCGCCCACCCGGACGCGGTGGACGGGGGATTCCTGCGGGACGCGCGGTCGGCCGTGGTCATCGGCGTCGGGAACGTCGCCGTGGACGTCACCCGGATACTGGCCCGGGGGCTGGCCGAGCTCAGCCCGACCGACATGCCGCAGGCGGCCCTGACCGCGCTGGCGGCGAGCCGGGTGACGGAGATCCACATGGTGGGCCGGCGCGGCCCGTCCCAGGCCCGCTTCACCACCAAGGAGCTGCGCGAGCTGGGCACCCTGCCGGGGACCGACGTCGTCGCGGACCCGGCGGAGCTGGCGCCGGACCCGGGGTACACGGACCCGTCCGCGCTGCCGGCCCCGCAGCGGCGCAACGTGGAGGTGCTGCGCGACTGGGCCGAGTCACCGCCGGCGGACGCCCCGCACCGGATCCACCTCCGCTTCTTCCTCCGCCCGGTCGAACTGCTCGCCGAGCAGGGCCACGTGGGCGCGGTGCGGTTCGAGCGGACGGCCCCGGACGGGCACGGCGGCGTGACGGGCACGGGCCGGTACGAGGACATCGAGGCGCAGCTGGTGCTGCGTTCGGTGGGCTACCTCGGAGTGCCGATGGAGGGTCTGCCGTTCGACGCGAAGACCGGCACCGTGCCGAACCTGGCCGGACGGGTCCTGCGCGAGGGCGTCGTCACGCCGGGCGAGTACGTGGCCGGCTGGATCAAGCGCGGCCCGACGGGTGTGATCGGCACGAACCGCCCCTGCGCGAAGGAATCGGCGATGTCCCTCCTGGAGGACGCCTCGCTCCTCGCCGCCAAGGATGTCCCCCAGGACACGCTCGCGGCCCTGCGAGCAGAGGGCGCCGACCCGGTCGAATGGACGGGCTGGCAGTCGATCGAACGGGCGGAGGCGGAGCTGGGAGCGTCGCTGGGCAGGAACGTGGTGAAGCTTCCGGATTGGCAGTCCCTGATGACCGCCGCGCAGGGCGACGTGCTTTAGGGGCGCCGGG
>KL569170.1:33899-35129 GCA_000715635.1 Streptomyces violaceus
AGCCACCGCTCACCCGCAGCGAACCACGAACACTCAGCCCCCGAGCCTCCCGGCCTGCCGCCCCGCCGCATCGAGCAGCGCGTCCAGCAGCCCCGGAAACAGCCCCTCCAGATCATCCCGCCGCAGCCCGTTCATCTTCGCCGTCCCCCGATAGACCTGCCGGATCACCCCACTCTCCCGCAACACCCGGAAGTGATGCGTGGTCGTGGACTTCGTCACCGGCAGGTCGAAATGCGAACAGGACAACTCCCCGCTCCCCGCGGCAAGCTCCCGCACGATCCGCAACCG
This sequence comes from Streptomyces violaceus, assembly GCA_000715635.1. GTDB lineage: Bacteria > Actinomycetota > Actinomycetes > Streptomycetales > Streptomycetaceae > Streptomyces > Streptomyces violaceus. The sequence continues at coordinate 34,188 of KL569170.1, forward strand.
CATCGGATCGGACAGCGCGTGCAGCACATCCTCCAGCCGGATCTCGTCGCGCTCGGGATGCGGCAGGGAGCGGCTGCTCACGGCTGGGGACGTCACGGCGACTCCACTTCCTCGGGGACCTCCATAGTACGAGAACCCTCGTAGTTTGACATCCGCCGTACTACGATGCCTATCGTACGAGTCGACACCAGCCCCGTGACGAATGGAGTCCACCGTGACCGCGCTCTTCGAGCCCTTCACCCTGCGCGATGTGACGATCCCGAACCGCGTGTGGATGCCCCCGATGTGCCAGTACTCGGCGGCACCGGAGGGCCCGGAGACCGGCGCCCCCACCGACTGGCACTTCGCGCACTACGCCGCCCGCGCGGCCGGCGGCACGGGCCTGATCATCGTCGAGGCCACCGCCGTGTCCCCGGAGGGCCGCATCTCCCCGTACGACCTCGGCATCTGGAACGACACGCAGGTGGAGGCGTACCGCCGCATCACCCGCTTCCTCGCCGCGCAGGGCACCGTGCCGGCCATCCAGCTCGCCCACGCCGGCCGCAAGGCCTCGACGGACCGCCCCTGGAAGGGCGGCGCCCCGGTCGGCCCGGACGCGTACGGATGGGACTCCGTGGCGCCGAGCCCCCTCGCGTTCGACGAGAAGCACCCGTCCCCGGCCGAGCTGACCGTCGACCAGATCAAGGACATCGTCGGGCAGTTCGCGGCCGCGGCCCGCCGCGCCCTCGCCGCCGGTTTCGAGATCGCCGAGATCCACGGCGCCCACGGCTACCTGATCAACGAGTTCCTCTCCCCGTATTCCAACCACCGGACCGACGCCTACGGCGGCTCGTACGAGAACCGCGTCCGCTTCGCCCTCGAGGTGGTGGACGCCGTACGGGAGGTGTGGCCGGACGGCAAGCCGCTGTTCTTCCGCATCTCGGCGACCGACTGGCTCCCGGG
>KL569170.1:35344-35762 GCA_000715635.1 Streptomyces violaceus
ATGTGTATAAGAGACAGAGCCCACGGCGTCGACCTGCTGGACGTCTCCAGCGGTGGCAACGCCTCCGGTGCCCGGATCCCCACCGGACCCGGCTACCAGGTGCCCTTCGCCGCCCGGGTGAAGGCCGAGACGGCCCTGCCGGTCGCCGCGGTGGGACTGATCACCGACGCCGAGCAGGCCGAGAAGATCCTGGCCAACGGCGAGGCGGACGCGGTCCTGCTGGGCCGGGAACTGCTGCGCAACCCCTCGTGGGCCCGGCACGCGGCGCGGGAACTCGGCGGTGAGGTCCGGGTGCCGGACCAGTACCACCGGTCGGTCTGACCGGCACCCGGGCCTCGGAGCACCTGATGCGTCAACCGGCCGTGCACGCCGTCCCGTTGAGCGTGAACGCGGCCGGAGCTGCACTGTTGCCGCCGTG
>KL569170.1:35984-36338 GCA_000715635.1 Streptomyces violaceus
CTCGCGCCCGGCGCGATCGTGCCGTTGTACGACACGTTGGTGGCGGTGACCGACCCGGACGACGGCGCGTACGTGGCGCCCCAGCCGCCCGTGACGGTCTGGCCCGCGGGGAGCGTGAAGCCGAGTTTCCAGCCGTTGACCGTCGTCGTACCGGTGTTGGTGAGGGTCACGGACGCGGTCAGGCCGGTGGTCCAGGCGTTGACCGTGGACGTCACCTTGCAGGCGCCGGGCTGGGGCTGCGGCGCCGGGCCCGAGCTGTCCAGGCCGAAGAAGGTGAGCACGCGGGACGCCATGCCGTGGGCGTACAGGTTGTGGCCGACGCCCTGGAGGCTGACGGCTTCCACGGGGGCCCGG
>KL569170.1:36623-37373 GCA_000715635.1 Streptomyces violaceus
GCGGGTCCAGCCGGCCTGGGGCGTGTCCGTGGCGGTCGGCGTCTGGCTCACACCGTGCACGTTCGTCCACTGCTTGATCTGTTCCCCGAAGTTGGGGTAGCGCAGGACGTCGTCCTCCGTGCCGTGCCAGATCTGCATCCGTGGGCGGGGACCGGTGTAGCCGGGGTAGGCGTTCCGGACCAGGTCGCCCCACTCCTTCGGGGTGCGGGTGAGCGTGCCGCCCGAGCAGTTGCTGTTCCACTCGGAGCCGTCGGTGGTGGCGAAGCAGGCGAACGGGACGCCCGAGAAGGCGGCGCCCGCCGCGAACACGTCGGGGTAGTCGCCGAGCAGGACGTTCGTCATCATCGCGCCGGAGGAGATGCCGGTGGCGAACACCCGGCCGGTGTCGGCGTCGTAGGTGCGGGTGACCCAGTCGATCATCGACTTGATGCCGACGGGGTCGCTACCGCCGCCGCGGCGCAGCGCCTGGGGCGAGGAGACGTCGAAGCACTTGCTGCTGCGGGTGACGGACGGGTAGAGCACGATGAACCCGTACTGGTCGGCCAGCGTGTCGTACTCGGTGCCGTTGTACATGTCCGGGCCCGAGCCGGTGCACCAGTGCACGGCGACCACGACCGCCGGGTTCGGCTTGACGCTCTCCGGCACGTACAGGTACATCCGCAGGTTGCTGGGGTTCGCACCGAAGTTCGTGACTTCGGTGAGGGCCGCGGCGGGCACGGCCGCATCGCGGGCGGACGCGCGGCCGAACTC
>KL569170.1:37567-38536 GCA_000715635.1 Streptomyces violaceus
ATGTGTATAAGAGACAGCCCTGGTAGAGGAACCGCAGGCGGCACGGGTCGATCGTGAGGGTCTGGTCGACACCGGCGCGGATCATCTCGCCGTGGCTGAAGTCCCTGGTCCAGGCCGGCCGTCCGGCCTCGAAGGTGACGTTGCTGGATCGGGCGAACGGGTTGGCCTCTGTGTCGGCCAACGGCGTCCAGGCGCCACCCAGGCCGTCGGCCCGCCAGGCCCGGAAGTAGCGCCGCCAGTCGGATTGGGTCGCGAGCGCCTCGACGAGCATGAGGTAGCCGCCGCCGTCGCCGAGCCGGTAGACGTTGCCTGCCTCGAAGAGGTCGAAGCGGTTGGGTTCGGACAGCACGATGGTGGTGTCGCGGAAACCGTTCGGGAACTCGGCGAGCGTGGTGCGCGAGCGGTACTGGTGTCCGTTGCCGTCGGAGAAGAACAGGTAGCAGTCCGTCCGGTCGCAGATCGTCCAGAAGTCCAGCCAGGCACCGTCGCCCTTGTTCTCGGTGACGATCGGCGGCTCACCGTCGAAGAAGTCGCGCGGCGCACTCCAACTGAGCGGATCCGAGGGGTCCTTGGTCGTGGAGTAGGACGGTGGACCGGTCTGGTAGACCATGTACCAGGTCTGCTGGGGCGCGAAGTAGAACACCTGGGGCGCGGCGGCGTACCGGTTTCCGATGTTCGGGTTGGCGTCCAGGAACGTCTGGGGTGCCGAGGCGGCCTCGGACCACTCGGTGAAGCTCGTGTGTCCCAGGCTCCACCGCCCGGCGGTGTCGGCGGTCGTGAAGTAGACGTGCCAGCCGTCACGGTAGCGGAAGACCGTCGGGTCCTTGACCGAGAGGATCGGGTGGGCCGCGTCCGGCTTGGGGCTGATCAGCGGGCCGCTCGAGGACCACGTGAACGAAGCCGGCAGCGAGCTCTCGCCGGCGGGCCGCGAGGTGCCGGCGGCCGCCCGCACCGGAGGCGCGAGAGGGG
>KL569170.1:38724-40082 GCA_000715635.1 Streptomyces violaceus
GAGATGTGTATAAGAGACAGGGGCGCCGACGGCCACCAGCATGAACACGAGTCCACTGACGAACGTACGCATGCGCGGAGTCCTCATCGACCCGCCCTTTCGTGAAGGGAAGCGTCCGTCGGCATGGTGACATGCACATGGCTTTCATGGAAGCGCTCCCACACTGCCCTGGGGCACCCCCCGCCCTGACCAGGACCGGCCGAATGTGTTCTGCGCGAGGCGTTGACTAGAAAGCGCTTGCCCCCTACGTTCCGTTCAGCAGTGTGACCCGGAAGCGCCTCCGCCAAGGCGCCCACCGAAGCCTGTCAGGCCTGGGGAAGTGCACCCCCAGAGCATGGCGGGATCTCCGGACCGGTCACCCGCAGCGCGCGCGGTGAACAACATGGCGAACGTCATTCATGTACATGACCTACCTGACAACCATGAGGGCACCACGAAGGGACGCACCCCACATGCGTACTCCCCCACGCACACGCGTACACAGATCCACCCTGGCTGTCGCCGCCGCGTCCGCGTTGGCGACCGTGGCGGTCCTGGCCGTTCCCCAGCCGGCCGGGGCCGCCGAGACCTCGCCGATCGGGTTCGGCGCGGGGACGACCGGCGGCGGCAGCGCCTCCGCGGTCACCGTCTCCACGCTGAGCGCCTTCAAATCGGCCGTGACCGGCAACTCGGCCAAGGTGGTGAAGGTCAACGGCCTGATCTCGCTGAGCGGTCAGGTCGACATCGGGTCCAACACGACTGTCCTGGGCGTGGGTTCCGCGTCCGGGTTCACCGGCGGCGGACTGCGATTGAAGAAGGTCTCGAACGTCGTCGTCCGCAACCTGAACATCAGCAAGCCGGTCGCGCCCGCCGACGGCATCACCGTCGAGGCGTCCACCAAGGTCTGGATCGACCACAACTCCTTCTCGGCCGACCGCGATCACGACAAGGACCACTACGACGGTCTGCTGGACGTCAACCACGGCGCGGACAACGTCACGGTGTCCTGGAACACCTTCAAGAACCACTTCAAGGGCTCGCTCGTCGGCCACAGCGACAACAACGCGAGCCAGGACACCGGCCATCTGAAGGTGACGTACCACCACAACCACTTCGCCAACGTGTACTCACGCATCCCCAGCCTGCGCTTCGGCACCGGGCACTTCTACAACAACTACGTCGAGGGCGCCGACACCGCCTGCCACTCGCGCATGGGCGCCCAGCTGCTGGTCGAGAACAACGTCTTCCGCTCGACGAAGGTCGCGGTCACCACGAACCGCAGCAGCGACGTCGACGGATACGCCAACCTGCGCGGCAACGATCTCGGTGGAGCCACGACCGAGGTCTCGCGCGTCGGCAGCTTCGCCAGCCCGCCGTAC
>KL569170.1:40279-41812 GCA_000715635.1 Streptomyces violaceus
CCGTACGGCTACTCGGCGGAGCCGGCCTCGTCCGTCGTCACCTCGGTGACGTCGGGTGCGGGCGCCGGAAAGCTCTGACACACCCCCATCCGCTCAGATCTCATCCGCTCAGACGACAGAAGGAATCGGGACATGACTTCTGCGACACGTCCGCGCGCCCGCAGGCGCGCGCTGACCGGCGCGCTGACCACCCTCGGCCTGTCGGTTGGCATGATCATGACCACCAACGCACCCACGGCGAGCGCCGCCACTTGGCCGACCCCCAACGGCAGCCAGGGAACCTCCTCCACCATCTCCGTCTCCGGCACCAAGGACTACGGGATGAAGCGTTACTACGGCACCGGAGCCCTGGCCGGTGACGGCCAGGAGGAGGGCCAGGACCCGATCTTCAAGCTCGCGAACGGCGCGGTGCTGAAGAACGTCATCCTCGGCGCCCCGGCGGCCGACGGCATCCACTGCGAGGGCAGCTGCACGCTGCAGAACGTCTGGTGGGAGGACGTCGGCGAGGACGCCGCCACCTTCCGCGGCGGCAACGGCGCCACGTACCAGGTGATCGGCGGCGGTGCGAAGAAGGCCGCGGACAAGGTCTTCCAGCACAACGGCGGCGGCACGCTGAGCATCTCCAACTTCGCGGTGCAGGAGTTCAAGACGCTCTACCGCTCCTGCGGCGACTGCTCCACGCAGTACACGCGCAAGGTCAACCTCAACACCATCGACGTGACCGGCACGGGCTCCACCGCGCGGCTCGTCGGCATCAACGTCAACCGCAACGACGTGGCGACGCTGCGGGGCATCACGATCCGCAACGACTCCGGCCGCAAGGTCGTCCCCTGCCAGAAGTACAACAACAACACCGCTGTCGGGTCGGGACCCGACAGCAAGAACTGCCTGTACTCCACCTCGGACGTCACCTACAGGTAGACCCCCCACGGTGAAGGCGGCCGTGCGCGGCGTCCCGGCGGGCGCTGCGCACGGCCGTCCGCGTCATGCGCCCCGCACGCGCGCGCGGACCTCCCCGATCAGCTCCCGCTGGTAGTCGGTGTAGGCCACGCGCAGCTCGGCGCCGGGCCAGCCGGCGGGCAGGAGTCCGGGCGGCAGAACGGGATCGGCCAGCAGGTGCCGTACGACGGCGGCGTAGGCGGCCAGGCGATCGGCCGGGCGGTGTGCGTCGGCGACGTGGTCGAGCAGCGCGCGGGCCGTGGCAGGCCAGGTGTCCAGCGGCCACAGGGACGCGGCCAGGTCACGCGGGGGCCGGCCGGGGCGGGCCGTGTAGCACTGGGACACCTGGTCCAGATCCCCGGGGAGGCCACGGTGCAGGTTGGCGGGCCGGAGCCAGACCCCCTCGCGCAGTTCGGCGAGTCGGAGGCCGGTCAGCCGGGCCCGCAGGTCGGCGGTTCGCGGGTCCGCGCCCCGTCGCGGTGATCACGACCATCTCCCAGTCGCCGTCCCACGCGCGCGTACGGGGGTGCACGGCGTCGTCCTGGCGGCGCTGGCGTTCCAGCAGCCGGTCGCTGAGGCGGTAGCCGGTGTCCG
>KL569170.1:42014-43377 GCA_000715635.1 Streptomyces violaceus
CCGCAGGTCACCAGCGGCCACCATCCGGCTGAGCGCCGCCCGCAGCGTGGAGCCGCCGACGTCGAAGCCCTCCACGAGCCGCCCGAGCTCCTTGCCCGGCAGTTCGGGGGGATGTGTTCCGAGCAGCAGGCTCAGTACGACCGACCGCGCGGACAGGGGGCGCAGGTCGAGCGCGCCGGGCCGCGCCGGGACGTTCATCGGCATGGTCACGTACTGTACGCGGCGGCCTTCCTTGTTGCAGTATTGCTGCGGTCGCAGGCAGAGTGCAACACTCGTCGTATGGTCTCGACACCCGACGAACAGCATGCGCACGGCGGACCCGCCACGCACGACGTCACCAACCAGGCCCCGCGCCTCACCCCGTACGACGCCTCCGACGACACGGCCCTGCTGGAAGGGCTGCGGCGGGAGGGCGCCGGGTGGGCCGAGGGGGAACTGCGCCGCCTCGGCAGGCAGGCCGGCAGCGCGCAGGCCCAGGAGTGGGCCGATCTGGCCAACCGTCACGAGCCGGAGCTGCGTACGCACGACCGGTACGGCAACCGCGTGGACGAGGTCGAGTTCCACCCGAGCTGGCACCACCTGATGCGCACCGCGATCACGGAGGGGCTGGCCGCTTCGCCCTGGGCCGACGACAGGCCCGGCGCGCATGTCGCCCGGTCCGCCGGCGGACTGGTCTGGGGGCACACCGAGGCCGGCCACGGCTGTCCGACGTCTATGACCTACGCGGCGGTCCCCGCGCTGCGCGGGCAGCCGGAGCTGGCGAAGGTCTACGAGCCGCTGCTGACGAGCCGGGAGTACGAGCCCGGCCTCCGGGTGCCCACGGAGAAGCGGGGCCTGCTGGCGGGCATGGGGATGACCGAGAAGCAGGGCGGCTCCGACGTCCGGACGAACACCACGACGGCCACGCCCACGGCCGAGCCCGGGGTGTACACCCTGCGCGGGCACAAGTGGTTCACCTCGGCGCCGATGTGCGACGTGTTCCTCGTGCTGGCGCAGGCCCCGGGCGGCCTGTCCTGCTTCCTGGTGCCGCGCGTGCTGCCCGACGGCACCCGGAACACCTTCCGCATCCAGCGGCTGAAGGACAAGCTGGGCAACCGCTCCAACGCCTCCTCCGAGCCCGAGTTCGACGGGACCGTGGCCTGGCTGGTCGGGCCCGAGGGCCACGGCGTCAAGACCATCATCGAGATGGTCAACTGCACGCGGCTGGACTGCGTGATGATGTCGGCCGCGCTGATGCGCAAGTCCCTCGTCGAGGCGGGGCACCACGCGCGCCACCGCAGCGCGTTCGGCGCCCGGCTGGTGGACCAGCCGCTGATGCGCAATGTGCTGGCTGATCTGGCGCTGGAGTCCGAGGCCGCCACCA
>KL569170.1:43630-45909 GCA_000715635.1 Streptomyces violaceus
CTTGCCAGCCCGCTCAGAGATGTGTATAAGAGACAGGGTGACCAAGCGGGGCCCGGCCTTCACCGCGGAGGCCCTGGAATGCCTCGGCGGCAACGGCTACGTCGAGGACTCGGGCATGCCCCGGCACTACCGCGAGGCTCCCCTGCTGTCGATCTGGGAGGGTTCGGGGAACGTCAACGCCCTCGACGTGCTGCGGGCGCTGAGCCGCGAACCGGGCACCGCCGAGGCGCTGTTCGGCGAGCTGGCCCTCGCCCGGGGGGCGGACGCCCGGCTGGACGCGGCCGTGACCCGGCTCAAGGACCGGCTGCCCGAGGCGTCGCAGACGACGGCCCGCCGACTCGTGGAGCAGATGGCCCTGACGCTCCAGGCCTCCCTCCTCGTCCGGCACGCCCCGCCTGCGGTCGCCGACGCGTTCTGCGCGACCCGGCTCGGGGGCGACTGGGGGCAGGCGTTCGGGACGCTGCCGGAGACGGCCGGCCTCGACGCGATCCTGGAGCGCGCATTGCCCGAGGGGGACTGAGCCGCCTTCCCTGGCGGGGACTGAGCTGTCGTCAGCCAACGGGCGCACAGTTCGCGCACCGTCATCTCCCGATTCCGCTTCGTTGTCAGTGCCGTGGTGCAGACTCCCCGTCAGTTGGTACTTCGCCTGGGGAGGACAACGTGTTCAGGGGGATCGACGAGGTCGACTGGGCCTCGCTGCGGCATGGGTACGGCAGCGCGGAGGATGTGCCCGGACTACTGCGGGGACTGGCCTCCGCCGACCCGGCCGAGCGGGAGAGCGCGCTCGACGGGATGTACGGCGCCGTGCACCACCAGGGAGGCGTGTACGACGCGACGCTCGCCTGTGTTCCGTTTCTCCTCGCGCTCGCCGTCCGCGAGGAGGTGCGGGACCGGGCGGGGGTCGTGGAACTCCTCGTCAGCATCGGTGACATCGCAGGTGACAGGGGCGTCTCGGAGGACATCGCCGGGAGAGCCGTTGCCGCCCTGCACGCGGGTGCCGATGTCTTCGTCCGGCTCGCGGGAGACGCGGACGCCGGGGTTCGCCGGGCGGCTCCGGGCGCGCTCGTGCGGTTCCTCGGCCCACCGGACCGGGTGCTCGCCCTGTTGCGGGAGCGGATCACCGTGGAGCGGGACGACCGGGTTCTGCTCGCCCTGGCCGCGAGCCTGGGCCTGTTCGTGGAGCGGCACCAGGACCACGCCTCCGAGGCGGTGGACCTGCTGGCGGAGTTGAGCGGGCCCCCGTACGGCCCTGGGCTGCGGCTCGCCGCGCTCGGCCAGCTGGCGAGGTGCGCGCCGGAGCTACTTCCCGCCAATCTCGTACCGGCCGTCGTCCGGTTGCTCAGGGACAGATCCGGGGAACACACCCGCACCGGCCACTCGGGCGACTGTCCCGGCACGGACACGCTCGCCGGCCGGCTGCGGCGCCTGCGCCCCTCGGACGAGGAGGGCTCCCAGCTGATGCGGACGCTGCACTCCGCGCTCGGCAGCCGGGTCACCGACCGGATCGCCCTGCTGTGCGGGCAGTTGAACAGCCCGGATCCTCTCGACCGGTGCAACGCCGTGTGGATGTCGGCAGGGCTGTTCCGCGAGTGGCGTACGAGCGGCGCGGAGCCGGTCGCCCTCATCGGTGCCCAACTGGGCGCCGAGGAAGACCGGTTGCATGACGCGGCGGTCGCCGTCCTGGTCGAGCTCTTCGAGCTGGCCGTGCCGGCGGCGGACCACCTCCACGCGCTGGTGACCTGCCGTCCCGAGTTTCGCGTACGGCACGGGGAGCGGGGTGCGCCGACGCTGGGCGGCCCGCTCAAGGCCCTGGCCAGGGCGGGGGACCCCCGGGCCACGCCGGTGCTGTCCGAGGTGCTGGCCGGTCCGGTCGTGCCGGACGACCTGGGCTACGCGATACCCCACCTGGGGACGGCGGCCTCGCCGCTGGCTCCCGCTCTGCGGCGTCGGCTCGCCCGCGTTCCGCTCGACGGCCCCGGCACATACGATCGGGCCGCTCCCCTGCTGTCGGCGCTCACGGCACTGGGCGACGCCGAGTCCATACCGGCGGTGTTACGCCTGCTGCGCGGCGTGCCGGACGGGCTGCGGCCGCGCGACGCCGTCACAAGGGCGGCGGTCCGTGCCCTCGGCGGGTTCGGCGGCGCCGCGTACGAGGCGATACCGGATCTGCGCGGACTGCTGGAGACGGACAGCGCCGTCGCGGCAGCGGAAGCGCTGTGGTCGATCACGGGCGAGCCGGATGCCGTGGTGCCCGTGCTGCTCCTGTCTCTTATACACAT
>KL569170.1:46118-46448 GCA_000715635.1 Streptomyces violaceus
GACCGACGTCGCCGCGCGGCCGCCGCGGACGCACTCGCACGACTGGGGCCGGCGGCCCGTCCGGCCCTGCCCGGGCTGCGGCGGATGGCCGGCTCCGGCGCCGTACGGGAGCGCGCCACGGCCGCGTGCGCGGTGTGGCGGATCGCCGGGGAGCCGGAACAGTTCCTTCCCGTCCTCCGCTCCGCGTGGGCGGAGGACCCGCGCACCCGCACGACGGTCGCCGGGTGCGTGGCGGCCCTGGGGCCCGCGGGGGCACCCCTGCACGACCTGCTCCGGGCGGAGCTCGCGTCCCCGCGACGGCACCGGGCCGACGCCCGGGGCTACGGCGGC
>KL569170.1:46670-46913 GCA_000715635.1 Streptomyces violaceus
GCTAGGGCGGCAGCGACATCCACGAGGACGAGGGGTTGCTGCGGGCGTGCCGGGTGGCGCTGGCCGGGGTGGGGCACCGGTAGGTGAGATCCGTCAGCGGTGCCTCCGAGGGCCTCACCCTGTCGTACGTCCCCACATCGGCCCGAAGCGGGACCACTCGGCGTCCCACTGGTCCATGCGGCCGCGTTCCAGTCGGCGGCGCAGGGCACGGCCGCCGACGAGCGGCAGGGACGCGGCGCCGAC
>KL569170.1:47184-53753 GCA_000715635.1 Streptomyces violaceus
GCCACGCTGCCGATCAGGAAGGCCCGTACGTGGGCCTGGGACTCGGTGACGGGGCGGGTCACCTGGCGGCCCTCGGGGTCCGTCCACACCGTGACCGGTGTCCCGGCGGCGCTGCCCGCCGGGACCCGGAGCTGTCCGGAGTGCGCGGAGCCGTCCACAGCGGTCCACGTCGCCGTCGCCCACACCTGCTCGGTACGGGACACGCCGCCGTTCTCGGAGGCCCTCCCGGGAGCCCGCTCGTCCAGCCGGGCCACGAGGGGCCGCCATTCGAGGCGCTCCCGGGCCAGCCCGTCCTCGACGTTCCGGCTCACCGTCGTGCCGGCCAGCATCCCGACGAACGCGGTGAGCGTCCACACGCCCAGCACGACCCAGGCCTCGACCCTGTCGGCGCGGCGCTTGAGCGGATTGCGCCGCCAGCGCCACAGCCACACCTTCGGACCTCGTAACGCCATCGAAGGCATCCTCCTCATGAGCGCATGACCATCCCGCCGCCCTCTGCATACGGAAGACGGCCCCTGGATGCTCACTGCACCTACTCCGACGTGACGGCCCCCACGCCGCCCGGCCCCTGCGGGCGCCCTCCGGAACGTGGTGCGCCGAGCCCCGCGGCGGCCCTCGACACTCGCCTGACCTGCACCGGAGCGCGTTCCAGAGGTGACTGTCAGTGGTGGGGTGCAGACTGGCCGGTGTCAAAGACGAGGGCGTCAATGACGACGCCGCGGAGGTGATCGGCATGGCCGAGGTACTGCTCGCCGTGGGCACGCGCAAAGGCCTGTTCATCGGGCGCCGGCGGGGTGGTGGCGCCTGGGAGTTCGACGAGAGTCCCTACTTCAACGCGCAGGCTGTGTACTCGGTCGCCGTCGACACCCGGGGCGCGACCCCTCGGCTGCTGGCCGGCGGCGACAGCGCGCACTGGGGCCCCTCCGTGTTCCACTCCGACGATCTCGGCCGCACCTGGACCGAACCGGCGCACCCCGCCGTCAAGTTCCCCAAGGACACAGGGGCGTCCCTGGAGCGGGTGTGGCAACTCCACCCGGCCGCCGCCGAGCCGGACGTGGTGTACGCGGGTACGGAACCGGCCGCGCTGTACCGCTCGGAGGACCGCGGGGAGACGTTCGAGCTGGTCCGGCCCCTGTGGGAGCACCCCACACGGTCGAAGTGGGTGCCGGGCGGCGGCGGTGAGGGCCTGCACACCGTGCTCACCGACGCGCGCGATCCGAAGGCCGTGACGGTCGCCGTCTCGACCGCCGGCGTGTTCCGCACGCTGGACGGCGGCGCCAGCTGGGCTCCCTCCAACTCGGGAGTCTCGGCGGTGTTCCTGCCCGACCCGAACCCGGAGTTCGGCCAGTGCGTGCACAAGGTCGCGCGGGACTCGGCGACCCCGGACCGGCTGTACCTGCAGAACCACTGGGGTGTGTACCGCAGCGACGACGCGGGCGCGCACTGGACGGACATCGGCGAGGGCCTGCCGTCCACGTTCGGTTTCGCGGCGGCCGCGCACCCGCACAGAGGTGACACGGCGTATGTGTTCCCGATCAACGCCGACGCCGACCGGGTCCCGGCCGACCACCGGTGCCGCGTCTACCGGACGGCGGACGCGGGCAAGAGCTGGGAACCGCTCTCGGCGGGGCTGCCCCAGGAGGACCACTACGGCACGGTGCTGCGCGACGCGCTGTGCACGGACGACGGCGATCCGGCGGGCGTCTACTTCGGCAACCGCAACGGCGAGGTGTTCGCGTCCGCGGACGACGGCGACACATGGCAACAGCTCGCCTCACATCTGCCGGACGTGCTGTGCGTGCGGGCCGCGATCGTCGGGTGAGGCGATGAGCAGGGTCGCGCACCGGCCCACCTCAGCCCGCCCGCGATTGGCGTCCCCGCACGCCGAACTGATGCGGAACTTCGACATGCCGCACTGAGCGCGGACATGACGGGCACTCAGGCATTCGTCCTTCGGCCTGGACGGTGCGGCCAGGGGCGATCGCTCAGACGTGGGGTGCCGTGGCACGGATGCCGGCGAGCACCACGCCGACGATGCGTTCCGCGTCCGCTCGGGCGAACGGGCGCATGCCACGGTTGACGATGAGGTGCACCGGGCCGGAGATCATCTCGCCGAGGAAGGCGCTGTCGACCGGGGGGAGTTCGCCCCGGTCGACGGCGGTGTCCACCCGTCGCTGCAGGGCGGCCACGCGCTGGTCGAGGATCTTGGTCAACGCCTCGACGGTGGCGCTTTGGCGAGCGGGCTGGATGGCCTGTTCGAGCGTCCGGCCGAACGGCGTTTCCAGGCCACCGGCGAGGGCCAGCAGGAAATCCGCCAAGTCCCGGTGGATGTCGCCGGTGTCGGCGACCGAGGCGAGATCCTCCGCGTAGCGCAGCAGGGCTTCGACCACCAGTTCCTCGCGGTCGGGCCAGTTGCGGTAGACGCTGGTCTTGTGCACGCCGGCGAACTCGGCGACCTCCTCGTAACGGAACCCCGCGATGCCGTCGCGCGCCACCAACTCGACGGTCGCGGCGAGGATCTGCGCTCTCACCCGCGCGTTGCGGCCACCGGGGCGCCGTGCGGGCGACCGGTCAGCGGTCCCGTCGGCCATCGCCGCGCTCACCTCCTGTTTCTCTGCTCGGGTGCCGATTGTCGTCAGGTGCGGCGTTGCGGTGCAAGCCGGTGGTAAGTAAGCTCGCTAAAAGCGACAGCTTGTTTCTTTAAGGCAAGGGTCGCACACCCACCTCAGCGAAACCTGGAGCGCACACGTGAACATCCTTGTCTCCGGAGCCGGTATCGCCGGGCTCGCCTGCGCACGTGAGCTAGGCGCCCGCGGCCACGCCGTCACCGTTGTCGAGTACGCCCGCCGCCTCCGGCTCACAGGCACACCCATCGACATCCGCGGTGACGCGATCGAGGCCGTGGACAGAATGGGATTACTCGCGAAGATCCAGAAGCAACGGGTCCGGATGTCCGAGCTCACCCAGTTCGTCGACAGGACGGGCGAGCCGGTGGCCCGGCTCCCCCTGGCGGAGATCAGCGACTCCGACGACGACATCGAACTCCTCCGCGAGGACCTCGTCCGTATCCTCGCCGAGGCGCTCCCGGACAGCGCGGCGATCCGCTTCGGCGACTCGATGGAGGCACTGACCGACGCCGGCGTGAACGGCGGCGGCGTCGACGTACGTTTCGCATCGGGCCGCACGGGGCGGTACGACCTGGTGCTCGGTGCCGACGGCCAGCACTCCGCGGTACGCAGGCTGGTGTTCGGGCCCGAGGAGGACTACCTCCGGCACCTCGGTGTCTACTTCGCCCTCGCCGACCTCCCCGGCGAGGCGCGATCCGTGGGCACCAACTCGATATACAACGTCCCGGGCCGGATGGCAGGCATCTTCCGATACAACGGCAAGGCCGTCGCGGTCTTCCAGTTCCGCTCGGAACCGATCGACTACGACCACCACGACCTGGACGCCCAGAAGAAGATCCTCATCGACGCCTTCGCGGGCTACCGGTCGTGGCGGATCCCGGAGCTGCTCGACGCGGCCCGTGCCGATCCCGGTTTCTTCTTCACCTCCGCGAGCCAGATCCACCTGCCCTCCTGGCACCGCGGCCGCGTCGCCCTCGTCGGGGACGCCGGGTACAGCCCGGCCTTCCTGTCCGGCCGGGGCACCTCACTCGCGCTCACCGGCGCCCGCTTTCTCGCCGAAGAACTCGAACGGTGCGGCAATGACCACACCGCCGCGTTCGCACGGTACGAGGTTCGGCAGCGCCCCTATGTCACGTTCGCCCAGGACCGTGTCCACAGCGGTCGCGATCGCATGCTGCCCACCACTTGGGCCGCCATCGCCGCCCGCAACGAGGCGCTGCAAGCAATGCGGACAACGCCCCCCGGCCCTCAGCGGACCACCCCCCGACACGCTGGAGAGAACGCAGAGTGAAAGACACGCTGGAAAAGCCCGCACCCGCCGCCCAGGAGCAACGCTGGAGCAAGCGGCTCATCCTCTGGGCGGCCGTTCTCACCCTCGCCAACGTCCTGGCCGACGTGGCCATCGGTTCGCCCATGATGGTCCTGCCCCAGTTACTGGAGCATTTCGACACCGACCAGGCCGCATGGCTGAACGCGAGCGCGATGCTGGCCGGGGCCATCTGGTCGCCGCTGCTCGCGAAGAGCTCCGACATCTTCGGCAAGCGCCGGCTACTCATCGGCACGCTGCTCCTCGCCTGCGCGGGAGCGCTGGTCTGCCTCGCCGCTCCCAACGTCTGGATCTTCCTGATGGGGCGCTTCCTCCAGGGCGCCGCCTTCGCCGCGATCTTCATCACGGTGGCCCTCGCACGCCAGATCTGCACCCCGCGGGTGGCGATGGCCCTGGTCGGGCTCGTGACGTCCGGCTCGTCGATCGTCGGAATCATCGAGCCGTTCCTGATGCAGCCGGTCATCGATGTGTTCGGCTACCGGAGCGTGTTCATCGTGGCGGCGCTGCTCGCCGCGGCGGCCGCGCTCTGTGTGCGTTCCTTCATCCCGGAGTCGCCGATCCGCGGCACCGGCCGGATCGACATGGCCGGGGCGCTCCTGCTCGGCGGCGGCCTCGGCGCGGTGCTCGCCTACACCAGCCTGGGGAGCGACCTCGGATGGCTGTCCGGCGGCATGATCGCGCTGCTGGCGGCCGGAGCCGCCGCGTTGGCCGGCTGGGCGTTCCTCGCACTGCGGGTCGACGAACCCATCATCGACCTCCGGGCCCTCAGCCGCCCGATCCTGCTGACGCTGCTGGCCCTGGTACTGGCGGCAGGCTCCTTCCGGAGCATGCTGCAACTGACGGGCATCATCGCCCAGGTGCCCCCCGGCCTGGGGCTCGGTTACGGGCTGGGCGACGGAGAGGCGGTCGCCGTGCTGCTCGCCGCGCCCAATCTCGGCATCGTGATCGGCGGCACGTGCGCCGGATGGATCGCGGGGCGGTTCGGTCCCGCACCGCCCCTCCTCGGCGGCATCGCCGTCGGGACAGCGGCGACCTTCGCGATGCTGGCGGGCTTATCCGTACTCCCGCTGGCGATCGCCTGCGGCACCATGCTCGGCATGGCCGCCGGCGCGATCGGCGCCTCCGGCTACAACCTGGCGACCAGCATCGAAGCGCCCGAACGGCAGGGCACGATCGCCGGTCTGGTCTCGGTCATGCTCGCCCTCGGCTCGGTCGTCTTCAGCTTCGCCGGGGGCGAGGTGCTCAAAGCGACCCTGATTCCCGGGACCACTGCCGACGGCGCGCCGGTGAGCACGGCGACCGGCGTGTACCTGTACGTCGCGATGGCGGGAGTGCTCTTCGTCCTCGCCGCGGTGCCCGCGATCATGCTGGCACGCAAGCACGTAGCGGCCCGACACCCCTCCGTCTAGCCGGGCCTGCCCTCGCCATGACGAGGGAGAGCGACGAGGGGGACGCGCCGTTCGACTGTCGGCGCACCTTCGGCGAGTTCTACGACCTCAGCTCTCCGGACGTCCGCCTCTACGACGACTTCGACCCCGAGCAGCATGTGGCGACGACAGCCGCCGGCTACGGCTCGATCTGGGAGCCCGGCTTTCGCGGGAATGTCCTGTGCGCGTGACATGCGGCGACGCCCCGGACGGCCTAAGGCAGGCGCCACTCCACCGGCTCGCTCCCCTGCCCCACCAGCAGGTCGTTGGCCCGGCTGAACGGGCGCGAACCGAAGAAACCGCGGTCCGCCGACATCGGCGAAGGATGGGCGGATTCAATCGCCGGAAGATCTCCCAGCAGTGGCCGCAGATTGCGGGCGTCACGCCCCCACAGAATGGACACCAGCGGCTTGCCGCGCCCCGCCAGGGCCCGGATCGCCTGCTCGGTGACCTCTTCCCAGCCCTGGCCCCGGTGCGCGCCGGGCTTGCGCGGGGCGGTGGTGAGCGCCCTGTTGAGCAGCAGCACCCCCTGCCCCGCCCACGGCGTCAGATCACCGTTGGACGGCCGGGGCAGCCCCAAGTCCGTGTGCATTTCACGGAAGATGTTCTCCAGACTGCCCGGCAGCGAACGCACCTCGGGCGCCACGGCGAAACTCAGCCCGATGGCCATCCCCGGCGTGGGATAGGGATCCTGACCGACGATCAGGACGCGGACGTCGTCGAACGGCTGCTGGAAGGCCCGCAGGACATTCGCCCCGGCCGGGAGGTAGGTCCGGCCGGCCGCTATCTCGGCCCGCAGGAAGTCCCCCATCGCGGCGATACGTTCGGCCACAGGTTCCAGAGCCTTCGCCCAGCCTGCTTCAACAAGTTCATGCAAGGGTCGTGGTGCCACAGCGCGTCACCCTACTGGCACACAACCGGTCCCCGCACAAACACGGAACCCCTCACGCACGGACGCCGCCCTCGAGGCTACTCTTCCTCCTCGTCCAGGTCATCGAGCCGGTCCCGCAGCTCGCGCAGCCGGTCACCGGTAAGGAGGGGAGCCCGTTGCGTCCAGTGACCGAGCCACTCCGCCAGGGCGGTCGGCCGGCGGACCGGCGCCTGCCGTGACCGGGGCGTCGGAGGGCTCCGGGTTTCTCGCCGTGGACTCCGGCGGGTCCGGGCTCCGGGCGGTGGTGGGCACCGCCG
>KL569170.1:53979-54490 GCA_000715635.1 Streptomyces violaceus
CGGCGGAGCCGGTCCGCACGGGCGACCGGGGCATCGACCCCGAACACTTCATGGCGCACCTCATGCCCTTGGTGCGTGCCATGACCGCGGAGGCCGAGCCGATGCGGTTGACCGCCGTCGTCGTCGGCGCCGCCGGGCTCGCTTCCCTGGGTGACGCGCTGCGCGCCGAAGTGCCGGGCGCCCTGACCCGGGAACTGGGCGTACGGAGGGTCGCGCTGGCCGCCGACGCCGTGACCGCGTACGTGGGTGCCCTCGGGCCACGTCCCGGTGCCGTGATCGCCGGCGGTACGGGCCTGATCGCGATCGGCACCGACCTGACCGGCTGGCGTCGTGCGGACGGCTGGGGACATCTGCTCGGCGACTGCGGGGGCGGTGCCTGGATCGGGCGGGCCGGTCTCGAGGCCGCGCTGCGCGCCCATGACGGGCGCGAGGGCGGCTCGGCCCGGTTGCTGACGAGCGCCGAGGAGGTGTTCGGGCCCGTGGCCGGGCTGCCCGGCCGGTTGTATCCGCG
>KL569170.1:54667-55225 GCA_000715635.1 Streptomyces violaceus
ATCCTCGCCTCCTTCGCACCCCATGTGGCCGTCTGCGCGGAGGGGGACCCCGTCGCGGCGGACATCCTGCGCCTGGCCGCGCGCCACATGGCCGACTCCGCGGCAGCCGTGTGCCCCTCCGGCGGCGAGCCCCGTGTCGCCGTCACCGGAGGCCTGTTCAAACTGGGCGACCCGCTCCTCGGGCCCGTGGACGAGGAACTGGCGCGGCGGCTCCCGCACGCGCGGCGGGTGCCGGCCGAGGGCGATCCGTTGCACGGCTCCGTGCGCCTGGCGACCGAGCTGAGCACCGGCCCCCTCACACTGCCGGGTGACGAGACGATGCTGTCCGTGACAACCCTGTCGGGTGAATAATCCGACCCTCATGATCCGTACGTAACTCAATCCGTACGTAACTCATCAGACAAAACCGGACGTATACCGCTCACCTGCACCCTCCCCGAACAGGAGAGCCCAGGAAACCAGTAACATGCGGCGCCATGAGTTCCCCCACTGGACCCGAGTCCGGCCTGCCAGTACGAATGCCGCGACCCCGCCAGCCGGGACGGCACCGCCGTCCCG
>KL569170.1:55453-59982 GCA_000715635.1 Streptomyces violaceus
ATGTGTATAAGAGACAGACCCAGTAGCGCCACACGCAGCCTCGCCGAGGAGGTCGTGAGCATCGCCCGCTCCGAGCTGCCCGGCCTCGACGCCCGCATCGGGTACCTCGACGGGGACAACGCGGAGTTCTTCACGCTCCAGGCCGTGCTCGCGCACGCCGCCGAGGAGCGCACCGCCCGCTTCGAGCAGGCGCGCGCCGCCGGCATGGACGTCAGGGAGCCCGACGGGCCCGTCGCCGTCGTCGTGCCACTGCTCGCCGGCCCGGACAGCGCGCTGCTGCGCCGGGTCCGCCAGGCCGTCATGGAGAGTCACATCGCGGCGGAGCTGACCGATGTCCTCGGCCCGCACCCGCTGCTCGCCGAGGCGCTGCACGTGCGGCTCTCCGAGGCCGGTCTGGCCCGCGCGGACCGTGCCCGCCTGTTCACCGTGGCGACCGCCGCCGACGGCATCGTCCTGGCCTCCGTGGGCGGTGACGAGGCCGTGCAGGCGGCCGGGATCACCGGCATGCTGCTGGCCGCCCGCCTGGCGGTGCCGGTGATGGCGGCGGCCCTGGACCAGGAGGGCTCCATCGCGTCCGTCGCCGAGCAGCTCCGCTCCTCGGGCTCCCAGCAGCTGGCCCTCGCGCCGTATCTGATCGGCCCCGAGATCGAGCCGGGGCTGGTCGAGGAGGCGGCCAAGGAGGCGGGGTGCTCCGCAGCGGAGTCGCTCGGACCGTACCCGGCGATCGGGAAGCTGGCGCTGGCGAAGTACACGACGGCGTTGGGCATTACGCCGCAGCAGGTTCAGCAGACGCCGGTTCGCTGACGCGACCTGTGCATGGCTGAGAAGGCCCGCTCCGGTTCGGGGCGGGTCTTCGCCGTTGGAGTGTGGGATGTCCGGCCGGCTGCGGGTGCGTTGTGGCTTGTCGCGCGCACGCGGCAGAGCCGCATATCAGCACAGCCCCGCGCCCCTCGGGTCAGCCGATGACCACGCATGATGCCGCCGCCACCCTGATAGCCCCCTCTCGCCTCGGGATGCCCGTGCGCGGGTCGGCCGCGAACCAGGTCACGTCGCCGGAGCGTTCGTTGGCTACATACAGGAAGCCGCCGGACGCGGTCAGGGCGCGTGGCCAGTGGCCGCCGCAGGAGACCGTGGTGACCAGGTGCAGGTCCTCCCCCTCGACGGCGAGCACGGAGAGGACGTCCTCGCCGCGGGTGGCGGTCCACACGAAGCGGCCGTCGGGTGAGGTGACGATCCCCGAGGGGTAGGCGTCACGCGCCGGTGCGCCCGGCAGCACCGGGGTCTCCGTCAGCGGTGTCAGCACGCCTTCCACCGCGTCCCAGCGGCAGACGGTGACGGAGGGGCTGAGTTCGTTGACGACGTACGCGTACGAGCCGTCGGGATGGAAGGCCAGGTGGCGCGGCCCCGAGCCGGGCCGCAGGGCGGTCTCCCGGTGCAGGGCCGGGGTGCCGTCCGTCAGCGTGCACACCCGCACCGAGTCGGTGCCCAGGTCGACGCTGACGGCCCAGCCCCCGCTCGGGTCGGGCTGCACCTGGTGGGCGTGCGGCCCCTGCTGGCGCGGGGTGTGCGGGCCCCCGCCGGTGTGCTGGAGCACGCCGGAGGCGGACCGCGCGAGGGTGCCGTCGGGGCGGACCGGAACGGCGCTGACGCTGCCCGAGCCGTAGTTGGCGGTCAGCACGTGTCCGGCGTACAGGCTGAGGTGGGTCGGCCCGCTGCCGCCGACCGGCACGGGCGGCCCGGCCGGCTCGGGCTTGTCCCCGGTCACGCGGCACGCGGCCACCGCGCCCGCGGCCGTCTCACTGACCGCGTACAGCGTCTCCCCGTCGGACGAGAGGGCCAGGTAGGCCGGGTCGGGGACGACGTTCACGCCGCTCAGGAAGGTCAGCGCGCCGCTGTCGGCGTCGACGTCCGCCGTCACGACGCCGGGGCCGCCGGCCGCCGTGAACGACCCGATGAACGCCCGCCGCCCGCTGCCGTCCGCCATCACTGTGCCCTTTCGTCCCTGAGCCGTCCGGAATGACCGCGCGGTCGATCATGCGCGGTCTAGACCAAAGGGTCAAGGGGATCTGGCGGCTCGTCGCTCAGGCGCCCACCTACGGGGAGCCCGACGGCGTCCGCAGCGGCCGGGCGAGTTCCGCAAGGGCCTGTTCCAGGCCGTGCAGGTGGGCCAGAACCGGTTCCGTCGCGGACGGTCCGTCCGGCTGGACCAGGACGTCACCGCCCTCGGTGAGCGCCTGGACCGCGGCTTCCACGCGCCGGCAGGCGGTGGCCAGGCGGGCGTCGTGGGAGGCCTCCGGGTCGGCGGCGACGGCGACCCCGCGGACCTCCCGGGCGTCGACGCTCTTCCTCCCGTTCAGGAACCGACAAGTGGAGGGCGCGGAGACGACCCAAGCGGCATCGCCAGGTCCGACAGAGCCTTCTCCAGGCCACGCAGATGCACGAGGGCCGACTCTGTCTCGTTCTGCTGAGGTATCTCGCCGCTAGCGGAGGCCACGCCCCTGCGCCCCAGGTCGCTGGCAGTGAGAGCTTTAACCGCTGCCTCGACGCGCCAGCAGGCAGCTGCCAGACGGGCGTCGTGCGACGCGACAGGATCGGCGGCAACGGAGACCAGGCCCCGCACTTCGCGAGCGCAGTCGTCGAGCAGCTCAATGACCTGGCGGGCACGGGCTTTCCGAGCGCGGAAGGGATTCAGGGGGTGCATCAATGGGGCCAGGGCCATCCGTACCCGGCCGAGCAGCAGTTCCAGCTCGGCGGCGTGCGGGGCAGGGTCGCCCTTGGGGGCTCCAGCGAGGCGAGCGGTCGCTTCGGCGGTGGCCGCGTGGACGCACTGCAGTGCCCGCCGGATCCAGGCGTCGTTGGTGGCGTGCGTGGTGACCGGCAGGACGAAGACCACGGCCAGCGCGGCACACAGCGCGCCCACACCGGTCTCTGCCAGACGGAGCCCGAGCAGGCCCGGGTCCAGCACGCCCAGCAGGCCGTAGAGCAAGCTGACCATAACCGTCACTGCCAGCATCATCCAGGAGTACGAGACGGCGGCGGTGTAGAAGATGCCGAAGACACAGAGGGCAACCAGCGCGGCTGTCGGCGCGGGCGCGCCATGCAGCGGGATGGCGACCAGCAGGCCGACGACGATACCGATCACAGTTCCGAAGACCCGGCGGAAACCGCGGACCAGGGTTTCGCCGCGAGAAGCCGTGTTGACGAAGATCCACCAGACAGTACCGACGGCCCAGTACCAGCGCTCTTCGGAGAGCAGCTGCCCGGCCAGAAGCGCGAGAGCCGAGGCAGCAGTGGCCTGGAAAGCTTGCCGGGTGGTGGGCCGCGCCAACCCGCTGCCGGGCAGGGCCGGCGGGGCTGCCGCGGGTGGGGTGTGACGCTCGATGGGCCAGAGCACGAAGCGCGTGGCACCGGCCGTGAAGAGGGCCAGACCCACAGCGGTGTACAGCTCGGGCAGCTGAGCGGGAACCGCATGCAGGAACTGCGTGATGAAGAAGTTCATGAACGCGAAGATCCCGAGCGCGTGGCCCCGCGGGCCCCAGCGCCGGGCATAGACCCCGCAGAAGACAACGGCCAGGAACGCGGCGTCACGGGCCGGGGTGATGCCGTGCAGTGTGGTGGCAAACGCCAGCACGGGGAATCCCGCGACGGGAAGCAGGGCGGTGGTGATCCGCTGGTCACGGACGGTCGCATCGGTGACCGTGAAGAGGGCGAGCAGTGCCGCGAGCCCTCCGGTGATCGATGCGGTGAGCGATAGCCCGCAGAGTTCGGAAACGGCGACGGCGGCGGCGACACCGATGACAGCGCGGGTCGCGTTGCGCAGCCTCAAGCGCCCCGGGTCCGGAGCCACGAACATCCTCTTCACGGCGGTGCGCCGCCCCCCTTGTGGTGGTACGCGTCCTGCCCACGGTCGTCCCTGGTGGCGGACAACAAGCAGACACGACGAAGGCACCGCGGTCCGGACCCGGCCTCGTCGCCGTCCGGCGCTACACGGCGCCGCAAGTACATGGATAGGACAAAGATAACCACCTCCGGGCCCACTGGCTCAACTGTCGCGATACTTACTGTGCCAATGGCACAGTCGATCAGTCTCGATGTCGACCGATGGAAGACCAATGGATCAGACTTCACCCAAGCCATGGTGAGCACCTGGCCTACTCACCGGCCTCTGGCAGCCACGCGTCATGCCTACTTGCGGTCTTCTCCGACCCCGCCGGCGAGGTGATTGACGGTGCGCGAGGACAGGGGCAGACGGCACTGATAGACAAGCGGGCAGGTGTCCCCGGCGTGCTTCTTGGCTTTCGTCACACAATTCCAACGGCCGCCGGGGGGGGCACCCCGGTTACGCTCGCGCCGCACTGCTGCAGGCTCAGGTCACAGACGGGTGGTGAACCGGCCGTCGGGCAGTTTGCGCAGCCAGCCGCGATTGACGAGTCTGACCAGCTTCCCCCGCAACGGCTCCAGCTTGGCCCGCACACAGCGTCGATTCCCAGCGCGTCGCCGACCCGCCGGGCCATGACTGGACCGGCGGG
>KL569170.1:60207-65602 GCA_000715635.1 Streptomyces violaceus
CCCCGCCGCACGGCGGAGAGGATGCGCTGGTAGTCCGGCGGAAGGGTGCCCTCCTCCACGCCTGAGATGCGGTGCGGGATCAGCATCACCGCACGTCCGCCCACCTGCCCGGGCGCCGGCGCGACAGAGGCGCGCTCGTCGGCGAGCTGTTCGCTCAACCGCTCAAGGACCCGCTCCGCGACGGTGAGCATGCACCGGAGCCTAGAAGGCCGCCCAGTCACGGTGAGCGCGAACCGACAAGCTGGTCCTGGAGCGAGAGATGGCGCAACCGTCTATGGCGTGACTGGTTGCCAGGCTATTCACTGGCCTGGGCTTAGATGGGGATTCGGGTGATGTCAGGGCGTAACGGAGAGGCTAGCGAGGTGCCTCGAGTACGTCCTGGAGTACGTTCTCGAGCGTGACGCGGGCCAGCTCGTGTCTCACGGTCTCCTCGATGCCCTCATAGATGCCCTGCATCGCCGGCTGGATGCCGTGTCCCACCACGCATCCCTGGTCCGGGGTGGTGCGGTGCATCGCGAACAGCGGGCCGGGTTCCACTGCCTCGTACACGTCGAGCAGGGTCATCGACTCCAGCTCGCGCGCCAGCGACCAGCCCGCGCCCACGCCCCGCCGGGACTCCACGAGCCCGGCCCTGCGCAGCTCGCCGAGCAGCCGTCTGATCACCACTGGGTTGGTGTTCACGCTGGTCGCGATCTGCTCGGAGGTGGCGACCTCATGGCCCTGGCGCTGGTAGAGGCCGATCCAGGCCAGCGCGTGGGCGGCGATGGTCAACCTGCTGTTGGCGCTCATGGACTCCTCCTCTCGGCCGCAACGCTTCATGTTACGACAGCGCAGTCGTAACAGTGAAGGTTGCAACAGCCTGTCGTAACAATTAACGTTGCGACTGCTGGGAAGGATCAATCAATGAGGTGAGAAGAATGAGCAAGCCACTCATGGGCAAGGTCGCCCTGGTCACCGGGGGGTCGCGCGGACTGGGAGCCGCGACCGTACGGCTGCTGGCCGAGCAGGGCGCCGACGTCGCCTTCACCTACGTCAGCTCCGAGAAGCAGGCGCAGGCCGTCATCGACGAGGTGCACGGCAAGGGAGCCAAGGCCGTCGCCTTCAAGTCCGACCAGGCGGACACGAGCCGGGCGCCGGCGCTGATTGATGACGTGGTCGCGCACTTCGGCGGCCTGGACATCCTCGTCAACAACGCGGCGATCTCCGTGGCTGGCACGGTGGACGACCCGGACGCCGACACCGCCGCACTGGACCGGATGCACGCCACCAACTACCTCGGCGTGATCGCCGTCATCCGGGCCGCCTCCCGAGTGCTGCGCGCGGGCGGCCGCATCATCACGGTGAGTTCCGGACTGGGCTCCCGGGTCGGCGCCCCCGGCCTTGCCGACTACGCGGCGACCAAGTCCGGGATCGAGAGGTACACCATGGGCGTCGCACGCGACCTCGGGCCCCGGAACATCACGGCCAACGTCGTGGAGGCCGGACTGATGGAGGGCGGCATGCAACCGCCGGACCCCGAGACCCTCAAGGCCCTGCTCAGCTCGCTGTCCCTGCAACGCATGGGGCACCCCGACGAAATCGCCGCGGCGATCGCCTTCCTGGCGAGCCCCGCCGCGTCGTACGTCACGGGCGCGGTGCTGGACGCCCACGGCGGCTACAACGCCTGAACCCGAACCCCTGCCGCGCGCCCCGAAGGACATCGCGCCTTCGGGGCGCGCACCGCCGATGACCCGCGCGTGCGTGGACGGCTCCCACGTGCGCGCGAAAGAGAGGGAGCCGCGACCGGTCCGCCGCCGGTCGACCGCCGATCAGCATCACGCCCAGGACGGCGCCGAGCGCCACTTCCGCCCGCTCGGCGCGCCGGGCGCGTGGCACGCGGAAGGAGGGGACGGCGTTGGCGATGGCCTCGACGCCAGTAGGGGCCGCACACCCGGAGGCGAAAGCTTTCAGCAACAGCAGCGCGCCCACGGTGGCGGAAGCTACTGACCTAACGTCACCACACCTGCATCGATCTGCGACGTTTGCAGGTCGGGCTCAAGACGACGATGGCCGCGAGGGTTTCTTTCGAGTGTCGCCCATGGAAACCGCCTCGACTGCCGGTCGTCGCACACCCCGCGAGAACCCATGTCTGACATCTGGGAGGAACCCAAGCTGCCACAGGTCCACCTCGGCAACGGTGAATATCCGTAGCAGGTCTCGGTGTTCATCCCGAACGCCGCACAGGTTCCCACGCGGCATACTCCGCCCCTCACCTCCGAAGTGATTGCGCCTGAGTAACTTATCGAGTCAGTTATTTGCATTTGATGTTAAGTGAGGGACTTTCTAGCGTTCTCGGCATGAACCTCACCGTCCTCGCGGCCTCCGGCCGGACCGGAATCGCCCTCACTCGACAGGCGCTGCGACGTGGTCACACCGTGACCGCCATCGCGCGTGATCCTGAGCGGATCGCGCTGCCCGACTCCCCGAAGCTGCGCAAAGTGGCGGGCGACGTGAACGACGCGGCCAGTATCGCCCCCGTCATCGACGGGGATTCCGTGGTCCTTTCCGCGCTCGGCACGGACCGGGCCGGGATTCTCCTGACCGGCGCCCGGGCCGTCGTCGCCGCCGGCCCACGGCGTGTCATCTGGCTCGGTGCCTACGGCACGGGCAAGTCGGCCCAAGTGGCGGGACAGGGCGCGGGCGTGCTGGCCAAGGTGCTGGGCGACCGGCTCGCGGACAAGGTCGAAGCCGACAACACCGTTCTCGCGGCCGGGGGCACCGTCTT
Organism: Streptomyces violaceus; assembly: GCA_000715635.1. Lineage (GTDB taxonomy): Bacteria > Actinomycetota > Actinomycetes > Streptomycetales > Streptomycetaceae > Streptomyces > Streptomyces violaceus. The sequence continues at coordinate 62,972 of KL569170.1, forward strand.
CCACGCCGGGATGCTCGCCGACGGGCCGGAAAGCCCCCGCCGGCGCACGGTCGGCCTTCAGGCCGCGCCTGTCTTCGACCTCGGTGCGCAGGTCAGCCGGGAAACCGTCGCCGCGGCGATGCTCGACGAAGCCGAGGCGCCCGGTTTTCCCGGTGCCGTGGCCCTGCCATTGGCGCAGTAGGCGCAGTAGGGGGCAGGCGGAGCGGTCAGCAGGCGGTTATCTCCTCGATCGAGGCCCGGACCTGCTCGCGGAGCCAGGCGTGGGCGGGGTCGGAATCGTAGCGCTGGTGCCAGTTGCAGTTGATCGTCGCCGCCGGGGACTCGATCGGCAGCGGCCGGACGAGAAGCCCGAACGCCTCGATGAGCGGGCGGCCCAGGATCGCCGTGCAGGTGACCAGCGCGTCGCCACGGGCGGCGATCTGCAGGGCGGTGGACACCGTCGCCACCGCCGCGATGACCCGGCGCCGCAGGCCCTGGGCAGCCAGCATGTCGTCGATCGGCGCGGTGAGGCGGCCACGCCGGGAGATCACCACATGCGGCTGCGCCGCGTAGGCGGCCAGGTCGAGTTGGCCGGCACAAGGGTGGTCCGCGCGCATCGCCACGACCAGCCGATCCTCGCCAAGTGGCTCGGACCGGAACTCGGGCAGACCGGGCCTGGCGCCACCGAGTTCCAGGTCGACGCGGCCGTGCCGCAGGTCGTCGGTGTCGACGGAGTTCTCCGCGAGCACCCGCAGCTGCACCCCGGGGGCCCGCTGCTGGATCCTGCCGACCAGCACCGGTACCAGTGACGCGGTCGCCGCGTCGTGACACTGGATCGTGAAGGTGCGATCCAGCCCGGCCAAGTCCAGCTCACGCACCGGCGAAAGCACTTCGTGCGCTTGCCTGACCAGCCGGTGCACGTCCTCCCGCACCGCCATCGCATACGGGGTGGGAGTCATCGAGTGGCCGGTGCGCACCAGGATGTCGTCCCCGGTGACGGCACGAAGCCGGCCAAGGGTGCGGCTGACCGCGGGCGAGGACAGGTGCAGTCGCTCGGCCGCGCCCATCACGCTGCCCTCTTCGAGCAGGGCATCCAGCACCGTCAGCAGATTCAAGTCCAATTGCATGAAAGTAAGACTTAACAAGAAACAGATCCACTTCAATCAACTTCAGGAGCATCCCATGAGCAAAGAACCGCTTGCCGCCACCGTCGCCGCCGCCCGCCACGCCGACGCCCGGGGCCGATCCGTCGAAGCCGCGTCGCGACCGAGAGTGACCATGACACCCGGCAATCAGCTGGCCCACGACCTCAACGGCACGGGACCGCTACTCGTCGCCACCGCTGTGCGGGGAGAGGGCTTCGCGGACTTCGTTCGTACGGTTTTCGCCTCGCTGTACGGTGAGCTGGACCCTGTGCTCGTGGCCGACATCGAGCGCCGCCGCACCCTCGACCAGGACGTGTTCAGCGGTTTTTGGACCCCGTTGCTTGATTGGGACGCTGACACCCTGGCCGAGCAGGCACCGAAGCGCACGCACTATCCACACCTGGCACAACCCGAATGGTTCGTCTCCCGCGTCCATAAGTTCTTCAGCCTCGATCGTTCATAAGTCCTCGGCGGTGTGCTGACGGGGGCTCTGTGTTTGTGTGGTGCCGTCTTTTCGGGGCTGGGGCAGGGTGAGTGTCCGGCTCTTGAGTCAGGGCGTGGAGTCTGTTGATCGCGTGAGTGATGACGTCCAGGGCAATCGGGCGGGCAGGCGGGGCCAATGGCGACGGCCGGTGTGCAAGAGCTGCGCGGCGGCGGAGAACAGCCGAAGCCCGGGTTTCTTGGGTTCCCAGCGGCGGGTCTTGCCGGTCAGGGCGAGCATCGGCATCCAGGCGAGGGGTGGGGCGAGTACGAGGGAGACGATCTCCAGCCTGCTTACCCAAACTCACCCACGCTGCAGAGACTTCCTCAAGGCTCGGCCTCGGCGAAGAAAAGGATGGGGGGAGAAAAGTCTCCCTGCCACGGGTGTCACTGGTGATGCCAGACTGCCGGCATGACCGGCCGCGGTTGTGATCCGCACGGTCGTCCAGGTCCTGCGGCGACGACGGTCCCGCCTCCTGCCGTGCCGCTGTGCGCGGCGTGATCCGTCCGCGATGCGAAGGCTTACCCATGTCCACTGAAGTCCCCGAGTCTGCCGTTCCGCCCCCCGCCGGCGCTGGCGAGTCCTCGCCGGCCCCCAGTCGGCGCACCTTCATTGCCACCACTGGCGCGGTCGGCGGTGCCGTCGTCGCCGGCGGTGTGATCGGGGGTACATATCTTCTCGACCCGGAGGAGGCCGCCGCCGTCGACACGTCGCCCTCCAGCCGTGTGTCCCTAACCGTGAACGGCAGCCACCGGACCGTGACGGTGGACAACCGGACCTCGTTGCTGGATCTGCTGCGCGAGCACTTGGGTCTGACCGGCTCGAAGAAGGGCTGTAATGCCGGGGCCTGCGGTGCTTGCACGGTCCTGGTCGACGGGCAGCGGGTGAACTCATGCCTGACGCTGGCGGTCCGGCTGGAGGGTGCCGAGGTCACGACGATCGAGGGCTTGGCCGACGGCGACCAACTCCACCCCTTGCAGCAGGCGTTCATCGACCAGGACGCCTTCCAGTGCGGCTACTGCACCC
>KL569170.1:65853-66185 GCA_000715635.1 Streptomyces violaceus
CGCCGGAGGAGATCCGGGAGTGGATGAGCGGCAACATCTGCCGCTGCGGCTGCTACGTGAAAATCGTGCGGGCGGTCGAGCAGACCGCGCGCCGGAAGTGAGGCCCGCCGATGCATCCCTTTGCCTTCACCAAGGCGTCCGACACCCGGGAAGCCGTCCATGCCGGCCGCTCCGGCGGTCGTTACATCGCGGGTGGCACCACTCTGGTCGACCTGATGCGGGAGACCGTCGAGCGCCCCGAGATCCTGGTCGACATCAGTGGTCTGCCGCTGGGCGAGGTCACCGTGACCGAGGGGGGCGGGCTGCGGATCGGTGCCCTGGTGTCCATGTCC
>KL569170.1:66350-66492 GCA_000715635.1 Streptomyces violaceus
CCTCAAGGCGGGCCGTTCCGGAGGGCGTTACATCGCCGGTGGCACCACCCTCGTCGACCTGATGCGGGAGACCGTCGAGCGCCCCGAGACCCTGGTCGACATCGCCGACCTGCCACTGCGTGACATCAAGGTCACCGAGCGC
>KL569170.1:66744-67096 GCA_000715635.1 Streptomyces violaceus
TCCCTCGCGCCATCAGAGATGTGTATAAGAGACAGTCGGTGCCCTGGTGTCCATGTCCGAGGCCGCCGCCCATCCCAAGGTGCGCACGCTGTATCCCGTCGTCTCCGAGGCGCTGGAGCTGAGCGCGTCCGCGCAGTTGCGGAACATGGCGACCATCGGCGGCAACATCATGCAGCGCACCCGGTGTACGTACTTCCGTGATGTGACCGCCGACTGCAACAAGCGTGAGCCGGGCTCGGGGTGCGCGGCGTTGCACGGCCACAATCGCACGCATGCCATCCTCGGCGCCTCCGACGACTGTGTGGCCACCCACCCCTCCGATGTGGCGGTGGCGTTCGCGGCGCTGGAGGCG
>KL569170.1:67360-67553 GCA_000715635.1 Streptomyces violaceus
GGTGGCGTTCGCGGCGCTGGAGGCGCGGGTGCATCTGCTGGGCCCGGAGGGGCAGCGCCAGGTCCCCTTCACCGACTTTCTGCTGCGACCGGGCAACACCCCTCAGCGCGAACAGGCCCTACACAAGGGCGAGTTGATTACGACGGTGGAGATTCCGCCGCTGCCGCGCCCGCTCAAGTCGGGTTACCTGAAG
>KL569170.1:67785-68781 GCA_000715635.1 Streptomyces violaceus
TACCTGAAGGTGCGCGACCGCCAGTCGTACGAGTTCGCCCTGACCTCGGCGGCCGTGGCGCTGCATGTGCGCGGCGGGGTGATCCGCGAGGCGAAGGTCGCCGCCGGAGGGGTGGGCACGGTGCCGTGGAAGCTGCCCGCCGTCGAGAAGGCCCTCATCGGCGAGCGCCCCTCGGGCCGCCTGTGGGCCGAGGCCGCCCGGCACGCGGCCGACGGGGCCCGTCCCCTTCAGCACAACCGGTTCAAGGTCGAGCTTCTGCGGCGGACCGTGGAACGCCAGCTGCGCGTCGTAGGAGGTATGAAGTGAGTCCCCAGCCGCAGGCTGCCGTGGGTGCGCCGCTGTCCCGGGTGGACGGGCGACTGAAGGTCACGGGCAAGGCGCAGTACGCCGCCGAGTTCGACGTCGACGGGGTGGTGCACGCGGTCATCGTCGACGCGAGCATCGGCCGCGGCCGCATCACCTCCCTCGACACCGGCGACGCCGAGAAGCACCCGGGCGTGCTGACGGTGATCAGCCACCGCAACGCGCCGAAGCTGCCGTACCGCGACAACTCCGGCTCGAACAATCTGCCCGGGCGCAGGCTGCGGGTGTTCCAGGACGACCGGGTGCTCTTCCACGGCCAGCCGGTCGCCGTCGTCGTGGCCACGACCCTGGAGGCCGCACAGCACGGCGCGAGTCTGGTCGAGGTCGGCTATGACGCCGAGCAGACCTCGACCGACCTGCACGAGGCCACGCCGGACAAGCCGACGAACTACGCACGCGGCGACGCGGACGCCGGCCTGCGCTCCTCGGCCGTGCGCCTTGACCTGACGTATCGCACGGCACGCAACCACCACAATCCGATGGAGCCGCACGCCACGATCGCCCGGTGGGACGGCGACAGGCTCACGGTGTGGGACAAGACGCAGTGGGTGCTCGGTACGCAGACCGAACTCTCCACGGTGTTCGGCCTGCCCATGGACTCGGTGCGGGTCATCTCGCCCTTCGTCGGCGGGG
>KL569170.1:68864-69065 GCA_000715635.1 Streptomyces violaceus
GGACCTGACGTACCGGTTGGCGCGCAATCACCACAACCCGATGGAGCCGCACGCCACCATCGCCCGCTGGGACGGCGACAAGGTCACCGTGTGGGACAAGACGCAGTGGGTGATGGGCACCCGCGACGAGATCGCCGCCGTGTTCGACCTGCCCGCGGATGCGGTGCGGGTGATCAATCCGTTTGTCGGGGGCGGCTTCGG
>KL569170.1:69340-70292 GCA_000715635.1 Streptomyces violaceus
CCGGCCCACCTACGAGTACCGGCTGCGCGTGGGCAGCGACCGGCGCGGCCGGCTGACCGCCGCGACCCACGACATCGACGCGGAGACCTCGTCGTACGAGACGTTCACCGAAGGGGTCATGGCGCCCGGGCAGATGCTCTACAGCATGCCCCACGTCAGCCAGACCTACCGGACGGTGCCGCTGGATGTGAACACGCCGATCTGGATGCGCGGTCCCGGCTTCGCGTCGGCCTCGTTCGTCATCGAGTCGGCGATGGACGAGCTCGCCCACAAGCTCGGCGTCGACCCGATCGAGCTGCGCCGACGCAACGAACCGTCCGAGGACGAGGCGAAGAACCTGCCGTTCTCCACCCGGCGGCTGCGTGAGTGCTACACGGTCGGCGCCCGTGAGTTCGGCTGGGATCGCCGTAATCCCAGGCCCCGTTCGACCCGTGACGGGGACTGGCTGGTCGGCCTGGGGATGGCGGCCGGCGTCTACGATCCCGGGCGTTTCCCCGCGCAGGCCCGGGCCCGCCTCCACGCCGACGGCACCGCTGTGGTCGAGGCGGCCGCCACTGACATGGGGCCGGGCACCTACACCTCGCAGACCCAGGTGGCCGCGGACGCGCTCGGGCTGACCATGCGCACGGTGACCTTCAGGCTCGGTGACTCCCTGTATCCGCAGACCGGCCCGCACGGCGGCTCGTCGACCATGGCCAGCGTCGGCTCCGCCGTCGTCGACGCCTGCAACAAGGTGCGCCAGCAGGCGATCGAACTGGCCGTCGGGGACGAGGAGTCGCCTTTGCACGGAGTGCCGGCCGGCGACGTCGTCGTGCGCAATGGGCGGCTGCATGTGAAGGGCACCCCGGCGCGCGGTGAGACGTACCGCAGCCTGCTGGCCCGCCACAACCGCCCCCAGTTGGAAGCACGCGGCAACTATGCCGGGCCGCCGACTCCCGAACGGAACTCCTAC
>KL569170.1:70548-70750 GCA_000715635.1 Streptomyces violaceus
GACTCCCGAACGGAACTCCTACAACGCCTACAACGCCACCTTCGCCGAGGTCGCGGTGGACGCGACGCTGGGGCTGGTGCGCGTCCGGCGCATGCTCGGGGTGTACGACGCGGGCCGCATCATCAGCCCCAAGCTCGCCGAGAGCCAAGCCATCGGCGGCATCGTGGGCGGCATCGGCACGGCCCTGCTGGAGCACACGGTC
>KL569171.1:0-1424 GCA_000715635.1 Streptomyces violaceus
ATGTGTATAAGAGACAGCCTCGGCCGGGTCGACACCGTCTGCTTCGACAAGACCGGCACCCTCACCGAGAACAGACTGCGCCTGGTCCGTGTCGCCACCGCCGACGGCGCCGTCCACGAGACCGGCACCGAACAAGCCCTGCCGGTCGTGCGCCTGGCCGCCCGCGCCTGCCCGCCGGAGGAGACGGGACAAGGCCGCCGTGTCGCGCACGCCACCGACGAGGCCGTCCTCGACGTCGCCCCGCCCGACGAGGGCTGGAACCCGACCGGCGAGCTGCCCTTCGAGGCGCGGCGGGGCTACGCCGCTGCGGTGGGCCGCGACGGCGACCCGGACTACGGCGAACTCCTCGTCGTCAAGGGCGCCCCCGAGACGATCCTGCCCGCCTGCCGCGACCTCCCCGACCACGCGACCGACACCGCCCACGAGCTGGCGGGAAAGGGTCTGCGCGTCCTCGCCGTCGCCCGGCGCCCCTGCCGGGCCGACGACGCCGATGCCGAACTCGACGCGCCGCTCGCGGACCTGGAATTCAGCGGCTTCGTCGCCCTCGCCGACGTCCCGCGCGACACCTCGCACGCCCTGCTCGCGGAACTTCGCCGTTCCGGCATCCTGCCCGTCATGCTCACCGGCGACCACCCCGAGACCGCACGTGCCATCGCCCTGCAACTGGGCTGGCCGGAGGAGACCGAGGCGGTGACCGGCGACGAACTCGTCGCCATGGAACGCCGCGAACGCGTCCGGGTCCTGCGCGGCGCGGGCGTCATCGCCCGGGTCGCACCCGAGCAGAAGCTGCACGTCGTCGAGGCCCTGCAACAGGCCGGACGGGTCGTGGCGATGGCCGGCGACGGTGCCAACGACGCCGCCGCCATCCGCGCCGCCGACGTCGGGGTCGGCGTCGAGTCCCGCGGCTCCGCGGCCGCCCGCAACGCCGCCGACCTCGTGCTCACCACCGGCGACCTGTCCGTCCTCGTCGACGCGGTCGCCGAGGGCCGAGCCCTGTGGCGCAGCGTCGCCGACGCGGTGAGCATCCTCATCGGCGGCAACGCCGGCGAGGTCGGCTTCAGCGTCCTCGGCACCCTGCTGGCCGGCGCCTCACCCCTGTCGACACGTCAGCTGCTGCTGGTCAACCTGCTCACCGACATGTTCCCGGCCATGGCGGTGGCGGTCACGCCGAGCGACGACCCCTCGACGGCGGAGCACGCCGCGGCCGGCCCGATGAGCCTCAACGTGCTCGGCGCCCCGCTTCTGCGCTCCATCCGGCGCCGGGGCATCACCACCTGCCTCGGCGCGGTCACGGCGTACCTCATCGGCCGCCTCACCCCGGGCACCGAACGCCGGTCCACCACCATGGCCCTGTGCGGCGTGGTCGGCGCCCAGCTCGTGCAGACCCTCTCCGGCCGCCGCCGCAGCCCGCTGGTGTGGGTGAC
>KL569171.1:1680-1966 GCA_000715635.1 Streptomyces violaceus
CGTCCAGACCCCCGGCGTCAGCCACTTCTTCGGCTGCACCCCGCTCGGCCCGGCGGCCTGGGCGGGCGTGGCGGCGGCCATCGCCCTCTCGGCCCTGGCCCCGCGCCTGGAACACCTCCGGGCCGTCCACCTCCTCTACGAGGCGGTGACACGCCTCGCCCTGCGCCTGGGCGACCTGACCCAGCAGGCCCGGGAACTGCTGCAGAGCGGGATCGCCCGGCCGGTGGTGGCGTAGCGGGCGGCCACGCACGAGGGATGGCGGCCACCACCACGTGCAGTGGTGGTG
>KL569171.1:2204-4901 GCA_000715635.1 Streptomyces violaceus
CCACGTGCAGTGGTGGTGGCCGCCATCCGTCGCCGGCTCAAACCGCGCCGCGCCAGGCGCCCGTCTCCGACCCACGGGCCTCCATGAACTGCTTGAACCGCCGCAGGTCACCGGAGACCTGCCGCTTGACGAACCCGAGCTTGTCGCCCACGGTCTCGGTCACGCCACTGGGGTCGAACTCCATCTGCAGCATGACCTTGGTCGTGTCGTCCTGGATCCGGTGGAAGGTCACCACACCGGCCTGCCTGGCCTCGCCGTTCACGGTCGTCCAGGCGACGCGCTCGTCGGGAACCTGCTCGGTGATCTCCGCATCGAACTCCCGCTCCTGGCCGCCGACCTTCGTGACCCAGTGCGTCAGCGTGTCGGTGCGCTGCTCGATGCGCTCGACGCCGTCCATGAACCGGGGAAAGTCCTCGAACTGGGTCCACTGGTTGTAGGCCGTGTGCACCGGGACGCGGACCTCGATGGATTCCTCTACCTGTGACAAGGCGGTACCTCCCTTTCTCGTACGGAGAGCGACGGACGGGTACCAGATCTCGCGCAGGACACTCATGCTCGTCACGACTTGTAAGGTCGGATGCCGTGGCCACCTTGCTGATCGTCCATCACACGCCCTCGCCCAACTGCCAGGCGATGTTCGAAGCCGTCGTCTCCGGGGCGACCGACCCCGAGATCGAGAACGTCACGGTCGTGCGCCTGCCCGCGCTGTCCGCCACCGCCTCCGACGTCCTCGCGGCCGACGGCTGCCTCCTCGGCACCCCCGCGAACCTCGGCTACATGTCCGGCGCCCTCAAGCACTTCTTCGACCAGGTCTACTACCCGTGCCTGGACGCGACGCGCGGCCGGCCCTTCGGCTATTACGTGCACGGCGGGAACGACGTGACCGGAGCGGTGCGGGGCATCGAGTCCATCACCACGGGCCTCGGCTGGCGCCGCACCGCCGAGGCCGTGACCGTGACCGGCGAGCCGGACAAGGGCGACATCGAGAGGTGCTGGGAACTGGGGGCGACGGTCGCCGCCGGACTCATGGGCTGAACAGCTCAGGTGCCTTCCACCCGGCGCCGGTCCTCCTCGTCCCACGCCCGGGTGTCGCGCTTCTGGGAGCACGGCACAGCGGGTTGAGGGAGCGCTCCCACACCGTGCACGATGCCGTCATGACCACGTCCCCCGCCATCCGCCCCTACCGCCCCGAGGACCGCCCGGCCCTCGACGACATCTGCATCCGCACCGCGCACGCCGGCCAGGACAGCCGCCCCCACTACGCGGACCCGGGCATCTTCCCCGTGACCTTCGCGGCTCCCTACGTCCGTCTGGAGCCGGAACTGGCCTTCGTGCTGGACGACGGCCAGGGGCGCGCGGTCGGCTACATCCTCGGCGCCGCCGACACCCCGCGCTTCGCCGCGGAGTTCCGCACCACGTGGCTGCCGCTGGTCGCCGGCCGCTACCCGGAACCGCCCGAGCCGCCGCGCACCGCGGACGAGGCGATGGCCCGCCTGCTGCACCACCCGGAACGGATGGTGATGCCCGAACTGGCCGCGTATCCCGCGCATCTGCACATCGACCTGCTGCCCGACTGGCAGGGCCGGGGCCACGGACGCCGCCTGATGGGGACGCTCCTCGGGGCCCTTCAGGACAGGGGAGTCCCGGCAGTCCACCTGGCCATGGCGACCGCCAACACCGAGGCCAGAGCCTTCTACGACCGCATGGGGTTCCACGAGATCGACGTTCCGGAACCCGGCTCGGCCACCTACCTCGGACGCACCACGACGGAACTCGACCGGCTCTGACAGCCGTCCGTCGACCGCATCGAACGCGCCAGGAGACACGGAAGTGGCGCAATCGTGCGTTGCCGACCCGTGCCATCGGGCGCAGCGTGGGGAGTGCGGGAGCGCTCCCACGCCTTCCCGCACTCCCCACGCAAGGCACACCGCAAGCACCGCAACCCCCACATCCGAAAGAAGGAGATCATGGATTGTCATGGTCATGTCCATAGGGGCAGGTCTCGTCCGGTCAGGTCCCGTCTGACGCTCGCCCTGAGCGTGTTGGTCGCCGCGCTGCTCAGCCTGATCCCGTGGAGCGGCACCGCCGTCGCCCACGGCTCGGTCGTCGACCCGGCATCCCGTAACTACGGCTGCTGGCTGCGCTGGGGGAACGACCACCTCAACCCCGCCATGGCCCAGCAGGACCCCATGTGCTGGCAGGCGTGGCAGAACAACGCGAACGCCATGTGGAACTGGAACGGCCTGTACCGCAACGGCTCCGGCGGCAACTTCCAGGCCGTGGTGCCCAACGGCCAGCTGTGCAGCGGCGGCCGTACCGAGGGCGGCCGGTACAACTCCCTCGACACGGTCGGCGCCTGGAAGACGACAGACATCGGCAACAACTTCACCGTGAAGCTGTACGACCAGGCCAGCCACGGCGCCGACTACTTCCTGGTGTACGTCACGCGGCAGGGCTTCGACCCCACCACCCAGCCGCTGACCTGGAACGACCTCCGGCTCGTCACCCGCACCGGCAAGTACGGGCCCAGCCAGAACTACGAGATCCCGGTGAGCACTTCGGGGCTGAGCGGCCGGCACGTCGTCTACACGGTCTGGCAGGCGTCGCACATGGACCAGACCTACTTCCTGTGCAGTGACGTGAACTTCCGCTGACCTGCCGCTTCGTCTGCCGTACCCCGCCGGACGGGGCGAGTCC
>KL569171.1:5141-6394 GCA_000715635.1 Streptomyces violaceus
TACGGCTGTGCACGCTTTCTGAGAGTTCTCGAAGAATTTCCGGGGCGGCTGAACGCTCCGGTGCTCCCGCACGTATGGGGCGAGGGGATTTTCACGCCCGGCACGCCTCAAGCGCAGGAGAGCACCCTTGGCACGCAACACGCGAAGACGCCCTACAGGCCCACGGCGCGCGACCTTCGCCGCAGTCGCGCTGATGCTGGGCGGAGGCGGCCTGATGGCGGCGAACGTCTACGCCTCGGCCACGGACGGCGGGTCGGGCGGTGAGCCCGCCCAGACGCGGTCCGGTACGGGGGTGCGGACCGCGGGCGCCACGATCGACTGCCCGGACGTCGCCAGCCGACTGACCTCGGTCCCCGAGCAGGCGCGGACGGAGGTCGACAAGGAACTCGCCCTCCTGGACGAGCAGATCGCCAAGGCCTACCAGCGGCTGAGCGAATCGGCACAACAGATACAGCAGGATTCCGGCTTCGCCGACAACGCGATCATGAACCCGCTGAAGGAGAAGCGGGGCGCGACCCTCGAGCGCATCGCCATCGCCATCGACCGGGTGGGCGACCGCCCCGAGGGGCTCGACGCCCTCGCGGCCTGCACTGTCCGGGACTCCGGCAACCAGGCTCCGGAGCAGGGCGAGCGCCAGGACGGCAGCGGCGAAGAGCAGCCCGGCCAGGAGCAGGGCCAGGGCGGCCAGGAGCAAGGGAACGGCCAGGGGCAGGGCCAGGGCAACAACGGCGGACAGGCCGGCAACGGACCGGTCGCCGCCGACTTCGCGGACATCACCAGCGTCCAGCCCAACGTGAACAGCCCCCGCCAGAAGGGCAACGCCTCCCGCGGCACCTTCGCCACCAGTTGCGGCGTGAACGAGAACGGCCTGTTCAACTCCGACAACATCATCGCCGCCCCGGGTGTCACCAACGGCGCCCACCACTTCCACGACTACGTCGGCAACCAGGCCAACAACGCCTTCGCCAGCGACCAGGACCTCGCGAACGCCGGGACCAGCTGCGACGACCAGGGCGACAAGTCCTCCTACTACTGGCCCGTCCTGCGCGTGCAGAACGGCACCCAGGAGCAGGACGCCAACTCGCCCGGCGGCGGCATCGAGGGCAACGCCGGCGCGATCGTCACGCCGAAGCAGGTCACGCTCGACTTCGTGGGGAACCCGCGCGACAAGGTCACCGCCATGCCGCGGCTGCTGCGCATCATCACCGGCGACGCCAAGGCGTTCGTCAACGGCACGGCCAATGCCAACGCCT
>KL569171.1:6664-6767 GCA_000715635.1 Streptomyces violaceus
CATGGAGCTGCACCGGCTTCGAGGACCGGCAGCTGAAGGACAAGTACCCGCTGTGCCCGAAGGGCAGCGACGTCGTGCGCTCCTTCAAGTTCCAGAGCTGCTG
>KL569171.1:7033-7904 GCA_000715635.1 Streptomyces violaceus
GCCGCAACATCGACAGCGCCAACCACCGCACCCACGTGGCGTTCGCCGACGCCTCCGGCGCGTGCCCGTCCGGCTTCCGGCCGATTCCGCAGCTGGTCCAGCGCATCGTCTACGACGTCGACGCACCGAGCCTGAAGGACGGCGGCCGTACGACACCGCTGTTCGCGGTGGACTCCTTCCCCGAGCAGCTGCACAAGCCGGTCACGGACCACGGCGACTTCATCAACGTCTTCGACGAGGACCTGATGGGGGAGATGGTCGACTGCATCAACGACGGCCGGAAGTGCGGGGCCGGAGCGGAAGCCGAGCCGGGCGAGAAGCCGGGTGAGAAGCCGAGTCAGGGGCCGAGTCAGGACCCCGGGGCGGGCGAGGAGCCGAGTCAGGAGCCGACGAAGACCCCCGAGGCTCCGCAGGAGCAGCCCACCCGCACGCCCGACGCCCCGAAGGACGGCAACGCGGGCGGCAAGCCCGGCGACACGGGCAATGACGGTAAGGACGAGGCTTCCGAGCCGCCGGCGACGGACAAGCCGGCCCCCGAACCGGAGCCGAGCGACTCGCCCGCCGACGAAGCGGAGGTGTACGCGACGCCCTCGGCGAAGTCCGGTGAACAGGGCGGCTCGAAGGACGGCACCGGCGAGGACTCGGACGGCCTCGGCCAGTCCCAGGCCGTCGGCACGGCGACCAGCGCCGCCGCAACCCCGGCGGCCCCGCCCCGGACCGAGCCCCAGGCGGTCGGCAGCGGCAACCTGGCCGACACCGGAGCCCAGCTCTGGCCGGCCGCGGCAGGCGCCGTACTCGTCCTCGCGGGCTTCGTGGTCCTCCGCCGCGCCAGGCGCAGCTGACACGACAACGCCCTGACATGCCCCGGGAA
>KL569171.1:8145-8749 GCA_000715635.1 Streptomyces violaceus
CCGCCGTTCTCTCGCGTCCGTGCCAGGGCGATACGTATCCGACCGGCTCGATCTCCGGCGCTTGGCACCCTTCGGCCGACCCCGAAGTGCTCACCCTCTAGCGTGACCCCATGGACAGTACCTGGAACGCCGGACGCGGTACCGGCCGCGGAGTCGCGGCGTGACCCCCTGGGAGATGGCGGCCGTGTTCGCCGCAGGCACCGGTGCCGGTGCGGTCAACGCCGTCGTCGGCTCGGGAACGCTGATCACCTTCCCGGTGCTGCTCGCCACCGGTCTGCCTCCGGTCACGGCGACCGTGTCCAACGGGCTCGGGCTGGTTCCCGGCTCCATCAGCGCGGTCATCGGCTATCGCGAGGAACTCCGGGGCCAGGGACGGCGCGTCCTCCTGCTCGGCATCAGTGCCGTGCTGGGCGGCCTCGCGGGCGCCGTCCTGCTGCTGACTCTGCCCGCCGCGGCCTTCGAGCGGATTGTGCCGGCCCTGGTGGGCCTCGCCCTCGTCCTGGTCGCCTGCCAGCCCTTCATCGCCAGGCGCGTGCGCCGCCGGCGCCGTACCGGCGGCCCCGCCCGTCCCGACGGCGGTCCCCTGCTGTTCACGGGGCTGACA
>KL569171.1:8930-12086 GCA_000715635.1 Streptomyces violaceus
CAGAGATTTGTATAAGAGACAGGCGGCTACTTCTCCGCCGCGCAGGGCATCATCTACGTCTCCCTGATGGGCATGCTGCTCGACGAGACGCTCCAGCGGCTCAACGCCGTGAAGAACGTGCTGGCCGCCGTAGTCAACACCGTCGCCGCCGTGCTGTTCCTGTTCTTCGCCCACTTCGACTGGACGGCCGTCGTGCTCATCGCCGCCGGATCAGCGCTCGGCGGCCTCATCGGAGCCAGAACGGGCCGCCGCTTCAGCCCGGCCGTGCTGCGGACGCTGATCGTGTCGGTCGGCACGGTCGCCCTCGTCCACCTGGTGCTCCACTGACCCCGGCAACCCACACCGACGGAGGGCCTGTTCGTCCTGGCGGGTACGCAGGGCGCCCGGGGAGGGAGGACCGCCGGTCCTCCCTCCCCGGCTCATCCTGGAGGTCAGCGGCGGCGCCGCTGGTCCCCCTGCTCGTCGGTTCCCTCGGTTTCGATGCGTTCCTTGCGGACCTCGCCGGTGACGGTCTCCTCCTCCGTGACCTCTTCGGTGGTCAGGCGGACCCGCTCCTTGGGTACTGCCCTGGTCTCCACCACGGGCTGTTCCTCGTAGAGGGTGACGTCGTGTTCCGCCTCGGTGATGTCCGGGCCGGTCATCGCCCTGTCCCGGTTGGTATCGCTGATCGGCTCGCGCTCGACGCGGACCTCTTCATGGCGTACGGGGACGGTGTACTGCTGCTCTTCGGTGACGACGTACTTACGCAACCGCGCCCGGCCGGCCTCGCGGCGTTCGACACCGACGTGCATTTCCTCCTCGGACCGCGTCATCGCGTCGTCGGCGGTGCCGGTGGTGTCGGTGGTCTGGCCGGTGCCGGAATGAGCGTCCTGCCAGGCGGCGTCCCAATTGATGCCGTAGTACTGGTACAGGCGCTCCTCCTCCTGCTCGGACAGGTGGCCGCCGGCGTCTATGTCGACGTTGGGCGCGTCCTTGACCTTGTCCTTGGCGTACGGCACCTCGAGATGGTCCTCGACGAGGGCCGCGTCGTGGATGGGCACGAAGGACTCGCTGGTGCCGAACAGGCCGGTCCGTACGCTGACCCACTCGGGCTCGCCGGTGACGTCGTCGAAGAAGACGTGCCTGGCATCGCCGATCTTGTCGCCCCTGGCGTCATGGACCGGGTGGTCCAGCACAGTGGGAATCTGCTCGCGGGTGATCATTCTGTAACTCCCAAAAATGTTGATAAGGAACCGGACCGCCCGCGGCGACGGCATACGCCGTCCCCCACCGCGCTCGGCGCGGCCGACCGGGTGCCGGGGGCTCGCCGTCGGCACCTCGTGCTCCGGCGTCCGGCCCATTCGCACCCTCCTCGATTAACCACACCAACTAGGCCAAAACAGTAAAAATGGGTTTTTTCGGACTAAGGGGCTCGGGTCGAGGTGCGGAGCCGTCGCAAGCAGCCGGTGCCGCAAGGGAGTTGGAGCAAGGTTCAGGAAGACGCCGAACGCGCCCCCGCCTGTGGTCCCTCGGCGTCGATGTGCGGCACCACCCGGTCCAGCCACCGCGGCATCCACCAGGCGTGCCGCCCGAGCAGCGTCATCACGGCCGGCACCATGAGCAGCCGTACGACGGTCGCGTCGATGAGCACGCTGACGGCCAGCCCCAGCCCGAGCATCTTGACCACGATGTTGTCGCTGATGATGAACGCCGCGAACACGCTCACCATGATCAGCGCGGCACAGGTGATGACCCGGGCCGTGATCTCCAGGGCGTGCGCCACCGAGGCCTTGGCGTCCCCGGTGCGCAGCCACGCCTCGTGGACGCGGGACAGAAGGAAGATCTCGTAGTCCATGCTGAGGCCGAAGATGATGGCGAACATCATCATCGGCACGTAGCTCTCGATGGGCACCGTGCCGTTGACGCCGAGCGCGGGGCCGCCCCAGCCCCACTGGAACACCGCGACGACCACGCCGTACGACGCGGTGATCGACAGGACGTTCAGGACTGCGGCCTTGACGGCGACGAGCAGGCCCCGGAACACGGCCAGGATGATCAGGAACGCCACGCCCACCACGACGGCGATGATCACGGGCAGCCGGGCGGCGACGATGTCGCGGAAGTCGACCTGTGCCGCCGTCGTGCCGGTGACATAACCCTTGGCGTCCGTGCCCTGGACGGCATCCGGCAGCGTGTCGTCGACGAGGCGGTTGGTCAGATCCGTGGTCGTCCCGCTCTGCGGGGACTGGGCCGAGTAGACCGTGCCGATCAGGACGTCACCGTCCTGGGTGGGCGTCAGGGGAGTGACGACGACGGCGCCTTCGACCGAGTCGAGCGTCGTCTGGGCACGCGAGGCCAGATCGTCCCGCTGCGAGTCCGGTACGTCCGTCTGGTCGATGACGACGGTGAGCGGACCGTTGGACCCGGGCCCGAACGCGTCGCTCATCAGGTCGTACGCCCGCCGGTCGGTGAAGGAGGTCGGGTCGGCGCCGTCCCCGATGTGGCCGAGCCGGATCGACAGCACCGGGATCGCGAGCACCACGATCACGGCGACACCGGCCGCCAGGAACCATAGCGGCCTGCGCTCCACCCGCTGCGCGTACCGGTGCCAGGTGCCCTGCGACGCCTCACCCGCCGCGGCGTCGGTCTCGGCGACGGGGTGGCGCACCCGGTAGCGGTCGATGTGCCGGCCGATGAGGCCGAGCAGGGCCGGGACCAGGGTGAGCGCGCCGATGATGGCCGAGACGACGGTGACGGCGGCGGCGAGCCCGAGCAGGGCGATGAACGAGACCCCGGACGCGGACAGGCCCGCCAGCGCGATGATCACCGTGCAGCCGGAGACGAGCACGGCGTGGCCGCTGGTGCTCGCGGCCTGCCCGGCGGCCCGCACCGGGTCCATACCGTCGATGAGGTTCTGCCGGTGACGCGTGATCAGGAACAGGGCGTAGTCGATACCGACCCCGAGGCCGATCATTGTGGCCAGGGTCGGCGAGACCGTCGCGAAGGTGAACGCGACAGCCAGCAGCCCGAGGATGGCGAGACCGCCGACGACGCTGATCAGCGCGGTGAGCAGCGGAATGCCGGCGGCGATGACGCTCCCGAATCCGACCAGCAGCACGATGACGGCCACACCGAAGCCGATCAGCTCGCTCACCCGGTCGTCGGCCTCCGGCCGGG
>KL569171.1:12320-14030 GCA_000715635.1 Streptomyces violaceus
CGTACTCGACCTCCGCTCCCGCCGAACGCAGCGGCTGTACGGCATTGTCGACGCCGCTCAGGTAGCCGGCGCCGAGAGTCGAGGGCTGCTGGTCGAAACGGACGGTGATGTACGCCGTCTTCTCGTCGTCCGACAACGGCCCGACGTTCTGCTGCTGCGACTGCCCCGAGGACGAGCCCTGGGCGGACAGCGGGTTCTGTGCCGACAGGACGTGCGGGAGCTTCTCCAGGTCACCGACCGTGGTGGACATCTGTGAGCTCAGCGCGGTCAGGGGCTGCTGGTCGTCGTGCAGCACGATCTGGCTGCTGTAGCCGCCCGCCTGTGGATCGTGCTGCTCGAGTACGTCCAGGCCCTTCTGGGACTGCGCCTGGGGCAGGGTGAAGTTGTCGGAGTACGTCCCTCCCGAGACATGGTTGACGACCTGGAGAGCCACCAGCGCCACGAGCCAGGCCCCGATGACGATCCCGAAGTGGCGTGCGCACCACTCGCCCAGCCGCCGCAGCAGACCCGCACGTGCGGGCTTGCTGTCCCCTTCACCGGTGCGGGTGTGCGGCATGGACGTCACTCCTGTGTCGGCCGAGAGGTTCGGTGCCGTCCATTAGAGGCGCGGGGTGTCACTCCGGCGTTCCTGGCGCGCGGACTCCTCGCCGCTCCGGGCGGGCGTTCCCCCGAAAGGTGGCCGCCGGGGGAGCGTGGCGGCCCGTCGGCCAAGGCGACCGCCGAGGAAGGCCACGTCCAGCGCCCCGGACCCCAGGGCGACGCCCAGGCCGACCAGCGCACTGCCCGCCGCCTGCGCGACACCGTAGGAGCCGGTGCCGACGAGTGGTGCGGTACAGGCCGCCGCGACCGGGATGAGGCCGGAGAACAGGGTGGCGCGTTCCGCGCCGATCCGCTGCATGCCCATGTACCAGCACACGAACCCGACCACGGTGACCACCACCGCCTGCCACAGCAGCGCGGCGGCCTCGGCGGCGTCCGGACGCCGCAGCCACCCGGCCCCGTCGACCAGCACACCGACCGCCGCCGACTCCAGTGCGGCGACCGCGCACACGGTGGCGGACAGCAACCGGGGCCCGAGCGGCCGCAGTACGGGTACGGCGAGCACGGCGAACCCGACCTCCCCCGCCAGGGCGCACACGGAGAAGGCGAGGCCCGCGCCGTCGGTGCGCCCCCAGCCCTGGACGGCGCAGGCACCGACGGCCACGAGCAACGCCCCGTACAGGACCGCCCGCCTGGGCCCGCGCCCGTCCAGAAGGGGCACGAGCACGGCGACGACCACCGGCGCACAGCCCACGAACACGCCGGGAACCGCCGGTTCAGCCGTGCGCTCCGCCGCGATGACGGCCAGGTTGAAGCCGACCATGCCGATCGCGGCGAGCAGGACGAGACGGACCCACTGACGAGGCGCCAGCGCCCTCACGCGGGCGGCCGAGCCCTTCCCGGCCAGAGGCAGGAGCAGCAGACAGGCCAGCCCGTAGCGCAGGAACTGGCCGCCCGCGTACGGGTACTCGCCCAGGACGCTGTTGGCGGTGAAGGAGGCTCCGACGAGGACGCAGGCGAACGCGGCGAGCAGTGCTCCCCGCGTGGTGGTGACGTTCATACCCGCGACGCTAGGCAGCGCGGCGGCCCGGTTCGAGGTCCACTCCCGTCCCGGCTTCGTGGACCAATCCGGCCGGGGCCGCCGCCTCCGGGTCAGCCGATGTGGTAGCT
>KL569171.1:14223-16503 GCA_000715635.1 Streptomyces violaceus
CCAGCGGCGGGTCGAGGTCGAGGTTCCGCTCGCGCAGGAAGACGCGCTGCGCCGTGTCGACCCGGCTCGTGTCGCTGTGCGCCTCCTCCTGCCGCATGGCCCATACCCGCGCGTCCAGGAAGGCGTCGAGGTACGTGACCTCGTCACCGCCCCACGCCGGTGGGTTCGCCGTGCGCAGCGCACGCTTGCGGATGTTGCTGAAGCTCAGGGGGTCGTTGCCGTCGCCGTGCATGACGATGGCGTCGTAGTACACGAACTGGCCCAGTACCCGTAGCCCGTCCGCCTTGCCCTGCCGGACCGCCGGGCCGAAGTACACCCGGTCGCGCTCGTCGTCCTGCGCCCGCCGGAACGCGGAGTCACGGGCCGCCCGGCGCCAGTCGCCGGGGAAGCCCGGGTCGAGTCCGTCGTGCGAGTCGGAACCGTCGACCTCGCGCAGCGCCGGCAGGTACCTCGCGAGGACGTTGCCGGGCTTGCGGTCGGTGTAGAGCTCGACGAGGTCGAGCATGTCGCCGGTGCCGGAGCAGAACCCGATGATGCCGGCGGTGTAACCGCGGCCGTCGCCGATGTCCTCGATGTACTGGTACTGCGCCTTCCAGTCGAGCGAGGAGTTCTCCGCGCTCGACACGAGCCGCATGGCGATCTCCTTCTTCGCCGGGTCGTCGAGCCCGATCGCACGGACGGAAGCCGTGGCGTGCGACGGCTTCAGGAACGGGGCGGCGGCGAGGGTGGCGCCGAACAACGCCAGAGCGGTGCGGCGCGGGGTCGGGTGTCTCACGGGGCCTCCAGAAGAGTGGGGGTGGGGAGAGCTGGCCGTGCAGAACTGATAGGAAGGTTTCCTATCATTGTCCGCGTGTCCCGGGAACCGTCAGAGGCGAAATTCGTAGGTCGAACGAGCCGGCTGAGCGGCGCCACGGGAACCAAGAGCCCGCCCCGCACGTCAACTCTTTGCCCAGGGAGGCCGATCGGTCTCGGAGGCCGGCGAGAGAGGGGAATCGCGGTGGACGACGCGACGTCGCAGCAGGGGAGCGAGGCGGAGGCCGCAGCACGCCGGGCCCGCTTCGGCGCACTGCCGGAGCCGGTGCGCGTGGAGGACATGGTCGAGGAACGAGCCGCGAGCGCCCCCGACCCCGCGCGCACCGCCTACAACCAGGACGAGTGGCTCGTGCGCTACTGTCTGTGACGCGACCCTAGGAGCGGCTCTTCGCGCCCAGGTCGCGCAGCCACCGCACGACGTCGTCGGCGTCGTGGGCGCGGGCGATGTCGAGCGGTGTCATGCCGTCGTAGCCGCACCAGTCGGCGTCGGCGCCGTGCTCGTGGAGATACCGCGCGGTGGGCAGATGGCCGCCGTGGCAGGCGCCCCAGAAGGCGCTGGTGATCTCGTCGGGCGAAGGGCGCTCCCCGGCCTCGGCGCAGTCCCGCACCCGGTCGAGCAGGCCGAGCGTGGCGGCGTCCTGGAGGGTGGTGCGGGCGCCGTGTTCGACCAGCCGGCGCGCGGCGCGCCACTGGCCGAACGCGCGGGCGTCGGCGAGCGGAGTGCCACCGGCGATCACCGCCCCGGGGGCTTCGATGTCGGCCCCGGCGGCGATGAGCGCGTCCAGGACGGCCACATCGTTGCTGCTGGCGGCCCCGTGCAGCGGCGTCTCCGCGTGCGCACCGCCGAAGCGGGCGTCCGGATCGGCCCCCGCGGCGACCAGGGCGGCGACCACCTCGGGACCGTGGGGGAAGTGGCCGGGCCAGTCGGTCGCGATGTGCAGCAGACTGCGCGTGCCCTTGCCGTCCTCACCGTGCTCGGTGATGCGTGCCGTGGCCAGACCGGGATGGTCGGCGAGCAACTGCCCGAGTCCGGGCAGATCGCCGGCCCGGATCGCTCCGGTGACGGCGACGGCCAGCGGATCCTGTGATGTCAGCGTCTGCAAGCCGGCCTCCCGATCGCCGTCCAGGGCTTCCGATTCTGTACGACGACGCCCCCGCACACCACGCTCCGTGCCCTTAGCACTCACTCGCGAGGTCATGCCCGACGACATGCCCGCAGGCCCCACGAGGCGTAGCGTCCGGGCAAGAGCGGGAGGACAGCATGTCCGCGAGCAACGAGCCGCCCGGGGGCGCCGGGACGCTGGACGCCCTGGGGGTGGCCCTGGCCGACACCGTGCGCGGAACCGGAGCCTCGATCGGCGGCCTGTACCTGATCGAGGAGGCGGAGCCCGTGCTGCGCCTGGTCGCGCTGTGCGGCCTGCCGATCGCGTTCAGCGCCCCCTGGCAGCGGCTGCCTCTGACCGCACC
>KL569171.1:16693-18120 GCA_000715635.1 Streptomyces violaceus
CACCGGTCCCGGTCGCCGACGCGATCCACGAGGACGCACTGGTCAGCATCGCGAGCCAGGAGGAGATGGCCCGCCGCTACCCCCGCGCTGCCGCGGTCCTGCCCTACCCGTTCGCCCTGGCCGCCGCTCCGCTGGCCGGCGTACGGCGCCGCTGGGGCGGCATCGTGCTGATGTGGCCCGCCGAGCGTCCGCGCCGCATCACGCCACGCGAAAGCGGCCACATCACCTCCAGCGCCCGCCGCATGGCCCGCCTGCTGGACGACGCCGCAGGGCCGCCCGCCACCGCGCGCAGCCCCGCGGCGGCACCGACGGGACGCCTCTACCAACTGGTGCACCTGGCCGCGGCGCTCGCCGAGGCGGTGACCGTGCGCGACCTCGTGGCGCTGAGTGCCCACCAGATCCTGCCCGCCTTCGGCGCCCAGGGCCTCGTGCTGTCCGTCGCCGAGGCCGGACGTCTGAAGATCACCGGCCACCACGGCTACCCGGCCGACGTCATGGAACGGCTCGACGCCCTGTCGCTGGACACCGATCTCACACTGCCCGCAGCGCTCCGGTCAGGCCGGGTCGGTATCCGTGCGGACGTGCAGGGCGACATCGCGCAGCTTGATGTTGTGGTTCTGCGAGATACGCCGCAGCACGCCGAAGGCCTCGTCCTCGCTCAGCTGGTGGCGCTCCCTGAGGATCCCCATGGCCTCTCCCACGGCATGCC
The DNA here is from genome assembly GCA_000715635.1 of Streptomyces violaceus. Lineage (GTDB taxonomy): Bacteria > Actinomycetota > Actinomycetes > Streptomycetales > Streptomycetaceae > Streptomyces > Streptomyces violaceus. The sequence continues at coordinate 17,403 of KL569171.1, forward strand.
GGGTCTCCAGGGCGTGCTCGAGCTGGTCGACGGTCCGGGCGGTGGCCAGTGCCACGGCGGCATGGGAGGCGAGCAGCCAGCCCGCGGCCTCGATGTCCTTGCCGAAGGCCCCCGGGCGGCGCGAATAGAGGTTCAGGGCGCCGAAGTCCTCCCGCTCGGTGTAGAGCAGCACACCGGTCATGCTGCCGATCCCCAGATCACGGGCCGCCCGGGAGAACCGCGGCCAGGACGGCTGCGGCGTGGTCATGTCGGCGATCCGGAACAGCCGCTCGCCGTCCACACGACGGGCGGCGTCGAAGCACGGCCCCTCGCCCAGCTCGCCCTGGAGCCGGTCGGACTCCTCGACCATGTCGCCGCACACGGCCAGCGTCACGGCCCGGCCCTTGGACACCGTCAGGATCCCCGCCGCGTCACAGCCCTCGACGAGCTTCACCGCCGAAGCGGCGATCTCGTCCAGCGTCGCCTGAACCGAGTCCTGGGTCACCAGATCCCGGGCAAGCTGCGCCATCTGCTCGGCGTACCGCTGCCACTCCACCGCCACCACCGCCTCGCTCACCGGTCCCGACCACCGTACTCCGGGCAACGCCGCCCGTCCGTGCGGCCCTGCGCAGCGACGGGCGAGCGAAGCCGAGGCGGCGGGACCGACGAGAGTCCCGGGCAGCCCCCACCCGCCGGTCCGGCCCGCGCCACACCGCAACCCGCCGGGTCCGGAAGCCGC
>KL569171.1:18265-19092 GCA_000715635.1 Streptomyces violaceus
GGCCGGGTGCGGCGGTGTCCGCCGGCCTGGTCGTGCCAGAGCCGGTCGGGCCCGATGCGGCGGCGTTCACCGGGCCCGGGTGTGCCGGAATCCGCCGGGTCTGGCATGGCGACGATGCCGGAGTCCGGCGGGCCCGGATACCGGGGAGTTTGTCGGCGCATCCGTGGCCGTACCCGGCGGCCGGTCCGGTCAGCGGTACGCCGTCAGCAGCAGGGCCACGTCGTCCGGCCGCTCGGGGGCGCGCCGGGCCGTCCTCACCAGCCGGTCGGCGAGATGCTCCACCGAGTCCGCCGGGGTGCCGGCCAGAGCACGGCGGACCTCCTCGATCCCCGTCTCGATGTCGCTGCCGGGCTGCTCCACGAGCCCGTCGGTGTACAGGGCGAGGACGCTGCCGGGGGCCAGCGTGAGCGCGGTGACCGGATAGACCGAGTCGGGCTGCACACCCAGCATGACCCCGCCCACCAGGTCCAGCGGCTCCGCGCGCCCGTCGGGGTGGCGCAGCAGCGGCGGGGGATGGCCGGCCCGCACGGCGAGGGCGCGCCCGGTACGCGGGTCGAGTTCGATGTAGCAGCAGGTGGCGAAGACGTCCGACTCCAGCTCGGCGAGCAGCCGGTTGGTGTGGGTGATGACCTCCTGCGGCGGCCGCTCGCTCGCGGCGAAGGCGTGCACGGCACTGCGCAGCTGGCCCATCACCGCGGCGGCGCCGACACTGTGGCCCTCGACGTCCCCGATCACCAGGGCCACGCCCCGTCCCGTCGTGATCACGTCGTACCAGTCGCCGCCGATGGCCATGCCCTGGGTGCCGGGCAGATAGCGGCCGGTGGTGC
>KL569171.1:19321-20900 GCA_000715635.1 Streptomyces violaceus
CGGCAGCAGCCCCTCCTGGAGGCCGCGGGCGACGGCGGACTCCGAGTCGTAGAGCCGTGCCCGCTCCATCGCCTGGGCTGCCAGTCCGCTCAGCGCGGTGAGGGCGGAACGCTCGTCGGCGGTGAACCGGTGCGGGGCGTCCCAGCCGAGGATGCAGGAGCCGACGGGGTGACCGGAGGCGATCAGCGGCAGGAACGACCAGGCGTGCATCCGGTCCAGGGCGATGCCCGGGTAGGCGACGGAGAGGTCCTCGGGCGACTCGAAGAAGAGCGGGAGCCGCGTGGTCAGCGCATGGACGCCGGGCAGGTGCGTGTCGAGGGCGACGCCCTCGAACTGGGTGAGAAAGCCCTCGGGGTACCCCGACTCCCACTGCAGGTACATCCGGCCCTCGCGGACGGTGTACAGGGCGAGCTCCCGCGCGCCGAACGCGGGCAGCAACTGCTCGGACACGGCCCGGCACACGTCCCGCACGGTGACCGCCTCGGTGAGCACGCTCGCCATCTGCACCACGTGGTACAGCGCCCCGGCCCGCGCCGCCGCGACCGGCCCGGGCGGCGCCACGGCCGCGGCGCCCGGCACGGGACCGGCGGACGACCCGTCCTCGCGCTCCGGCTCGCCTCCGGTGGGCGGGACGGTCGGATGGACCCGGCCGGTCAGCCCGTGCACATCCGGGTACAGCACGAAGCTCAGCCAGTTCCCGGCGGGATGCCGCACGAGGAAGGACACCTGCTCCTGCGACAGCATCGCCGCCCGGTAGCGGTCCTCGTACGAGGGATCCCGGAGCCAGGTGATCACCTCCCACGGGTAGCGGCCCAGAAGTTCTTCCCGGCCGGCGCCGAGCAGTTCCTCGCAGCGGCGGTTGCCGTACGTCACACGGCCGTCCTGGTCCAGGGAGAACAGCCCGTCGGGCAGCCGCTCCGCGGCCTCGGCCGCGGTGAGCCCGCCGGCCGCGTCGACGAGGGCGCCCACCAGGATCCGGGCGGAGCCGGTGCCGCCGCGCACGAGATGGCCCCACAGTTCGACGGGCCGGTAGCTGATCTTCCCGCCGCCGACGGCCTCGTCCCGGACCCGGAAGCGACGGGATCTGACCCGGCCGTCCGTCAGCGCGTCCTGCCGGCTCGCGCGCAGTTCGTGCAGGTCGTCCGGGCTGACGCGGGCCTCGACGGCCGCCATGGTGCCGTCGAAGTCCGCCCCGGCGATGCCGAGGAGCGCGAGGGCCTCGTCGTCCGGCGTGCACCGGTCGCTGTCCAGGTCCCAGTCGAGAAGCCCGACCCGCACGGGGTGGACGGCGGCCGTGGGCAGCCGCACGCCGACGGGTTCGTCGTCGTACTCGATCGGGTAAACGCCGGAGCCCGAGCCGGACCGGCCGGCCGCGACGCGTCCGAGGCGATCCTCCATGTCCCGCTCGGCGGGGCGCAGCGCGAGACCCACCGCCTCCGCGTCCATCGGCGACCGGGCGGCCGAGCGCAGCACGACCAGCACGCCCACGGCTTCCCCGCCGGCCCGGACGGGCTGGTAGGCGGAGCCGAAGGAGTACGGCAGCCCGGCGGTGAAGTGCGGGAAGCGCACCATGGTGGCT
>KL569171.1:21175-21461 GCA_000715635.1 Streptomyces violaceus
GCCACAGGGTCTCGTCGCGCCGATAGGCCTCGGCCATGGGCAGGGCGCCGGTCATGGGCACCCGCCACCACGACCTGAGCAGTGACCGGGGCACCCCGGTCACCAGGGCCAGCACCAGCGAGCGCCGGTCACGGGAGCGCAGGTAGACAAGGCCGCCGTACCCCCCGAGGTCCCGCACGGCCGCGATCAGCGGAGCGGTGAGGGCATCCTCGACCCGGCCGGTGTCCCCGGTCCGGGCCCGGCCGTCACCCCCGCCCCGGCCCGGGCCGCCGAGAGACCGCGGCCC
>KL569171.1:21699-22131 GCA_000715635.1 Streptomyces violaceus
CGCCTGCCTCATCCATCTCGCGTCCTCCCGGTACGGACGCACCGGACACCGATCGCTCCCCCTCAGGATGTGTCATCGTCGGCACTCCGGCGCGGCAAGTGCAACCTTTCGGTCGTCACGGCCGTCTCACCCGATATCAGCAACACGCAAGCCTCGGGGGCGAAAATGGTACGAATCAAAACAGCATGCGCGACTCTCGCGCTCGTGGGTGCCACGGTGGGAGTGGCGGCGGTCCCGGCCGGCGCGGCTCCGGTCGCCACCCGGCAGGCGGCCCAGGCCGCGTCGTGCCCGACCGGCTGGGGAAGTCTCGCCAAGACCGACACCAGCGCCACGATCGCGCCGGTGAGGGACATCAGGACCGGCCGTCACAGCTGCTTCGACCGGATGGTCATCGACCTGCCCGGTGCGGGCGCCGACGTCGGCTACTCCGTT
>KL569171.1:22303-22850 GCA_000715635.1 Streptomyces violaceus
ACTCCGTCCGCTATGTCGACCGGCTCCACCAGGACGGATCGGGTCGCCACATTCCCGTGACCGGCGGAGCCGTCCTCGAGGTGCGGGTGGCCGCGCCCGCCTACGACCCGGAGACCGGCGCCGCCACGTATCCCGGCCTGGTGGCGCGCCCGCTGCCCGGCGTGGACCTCACCGGCTACCGCACCTTCCGGGACACCCGCTTCGCCGGCAGCTTCGAGGGGGAGACCCAGATCGGGCTCGGCCTCCGTGCCCGGCTGCCCTTCCGTGTGCTGCAGCTGGACGACCGCATCATCGTGGACGTCGCCCACAGCTGGACCGCCACGAGGTGACGGCACGGCGCGCCCGGTTCTCCGGAGCCGGGCGCGCGGGTCCAGCCGATCCGCAGGGAGGCGACAGGGCAAGCGCCCCAACGGTGATCCGTCCGCTCGGTCCGCGCCCACCAGGGCCCCGCGCCCACCAGGGTCCCAGCGCCCGCCCGGCGGGACCGTTCTCACCGGCCGCGCACGCGCCCCAGTTCCGCCAGGGTCCGTGCCGCGGCACCGGCCAG
>KL569171.1:23124-24793 GCA_000715635.1 Streptomyces violaceus
ATGTGTATAAGAGACAGGGCCGTACCACCGCCCCTTCGTACACCCGCAGGTCACGGGTCTTGAGCGACTCCTTGTAGCGGGCGGGGCCGCTCCCCAGGTCGACCGTCTCGACACCGTCGGCCGCCGCGGCCTCCAGCATCCTCAGCTGCAGCACGAGACCGGGGGAGTACTTGGCGAAGGCGCGGTCGTACGCCGGGAACCACCAGCACAGCACCGTGCGCGAGCGCAGACCGAAGTGCGCGGCCACAGGCCGGTCCGCGGCGTAGAGCACGGACAGCACGCCACGGCACTCCGGTTCCTCGCTCTCCCCGAGCAGCGCCACCAGCCGGGTGATCCACTCCTGGGCGAACCGGTCGCGCCGGCCGGTCCGCCGGTACTGCGCCGACTTCCAGTCCATCAGCGCCCGCAGAGCGTCCGGATCCAGGGCGTCGTACACGAACCGCACCTCGCCGACCTGCCGGGCCAGCTTGCGCTCCTTGGCCAGGATCTGTCTGAGGAAGCTCGGCGACTTCGCCCGCAGCCGCTTCGTGTACCGCTCGAAGCCCTCGCCGATGTCGACGACCGGGGAGGCGAGTTCCTCGGCCGCGTGGGGCACGAACAGCCCCTGGCCGGCTTCGAGGTTGTCGAACTCCCAGGACGACAGCGCGCAGGACCGCAGTAACCCGCGCGCGTCGAGCGGGATCCCGGGCCGTAACACGGCCCCCTGGCTGTCGGACACACCGAGCCCGATGGCCCGGCCCTGCCCCAAGGGTCCCCTCTCGTAAGGGAAGAACCCGACCGGGGAGCCGTCGTCCAGCAGCACCGCCACTCTCGCTCCCGGCCTGACCTGCCCCACCAAGGTCGTGAACGCCGGGTCGAGAAAGGGATTCGCGGGGGCCGCGGACTCCGTCCGTATCTCTCGCCACATCTTCTGGTCGTTCGGGCCCAGTTCGTCCGGCCTCAGAACGAGAACGCGCTTTCCAGGCAACTCTGCCTCCTGTGTCATCGGCATGGGACACACGAAGGCCTGCACATCACCGCGAATCGGCACCAGGCAGTACTCAGGCCGCACGGCGCAGGCCCTTGTCGGTACTGGCGTCACTCAGCAGCGGAACGTCTGCAGCTCAACGGCGTTCGGGGCGGACCCGACCGTCCCCGCACACCGGCCCGTCCCCGCCGCCCGGATGTCCGTACCGCCCCGGTCCACCGCGGGCGCCCCGGTCACCACCGCGCTCGCCCCGGCCGCGCCCGCGGCCCTTGGTGTCCGTGCCGCCAGGTGCCGGAGCGACGGCTCCTCCTCGCACGGACAGGGCTCCCCGGCTCCTTCAACCTCAGGCGTCGAAGCCGCACCGGTTGCCCGCACATCCACGGCTCCCGTGACCGCGGCCCCCGCCGTGCGCTCGCCCTGGGCGAGCCCCGGGACGACGAACTGCAGCAACAGCAGGCAGGCCAGCAGGCCCACCACCGCTGCCCATCGTCGCCGCACCATCAGACCCCCCGACACGGCCGGCTGCGCCTACCAGTAGGCCGAGCGCGTCTCGCCGCCGTCAAGCCCTTGTGGGCCGATTCGCCCCGCTCAGCCAGTTGCTGCCGAAATCCAACGGAAAGCGCTGTCGCCCTTCTCGCGGGATCAGGTCAGCGGCTGCCGCCGGGCGTGCTCAGTACTTCGCCCGCCTTCGGCGCCCGGATG
>KL569171.1:24967-26240 GCA_000715635.1 Streptomyces violaceus
GCCGGGCGTGCTCAGTACTCCGCCCGCCTTCGGCGCCCGGATGTCGAGCGGCTCGTCGAAGGCGCTGAACGAGGTGGTGGTCTGCTGGGCGCCGCTCTTGTAAACGGTCTTGAGCAGGTAGGGCTTGCCTTCGTCGGCCACGTAGAAGGTGTACGTCCCTTCCTTGTCCGCCTCGTCCGTCACGATCAGCTCGACGGCCCTCGTACCCCCGACCCGAGCGGAGCCGCCCTTCTTCGCCGTGCCGAACGAGTCGAAGGGCCGTTCGCACGAGGTGAGACCGTCGCCCGAACCGGCCGGGTTCACCGGCGTCTTCACCCACAGCTTCTGCTCGCCGGTGACACCCGGCGTCTTCTTCCACTTCTGCAGGTAGGCCCGGTTCGGCCGGACGTAGTCGGTCTCGCCCAGACGGATCTGCTCCAGGGCACCGCCTCCGGACATCTCCGTCTTCGACCTGCACCGGCTGTCCAGGTCGGTCACGAGATGGCTCGTGACGGTACCGCTCGTCGTGCGGTTGGTGATGTCGACGGTGACGGAGTCCAGTTTTCGCATCGTCGCGTTGGCCTCGTCGAGGAGGCCGCCGGCGGACTTGTCCTCGGCGCTGCCGCCGGAGCCGCACCCGGCGAGGGCGGCGCCCGCCAGCAGGCACGCGAGCGCGGTCGTCGTCACGGTGGCAATGGCCCGCACGGAGCCCCCCTGATGTTCGTGTCGGCCGTTGATCAGCAGGGGAGCCTACCTGGCCGCCGGTGCGCGCGGCGGACAGGCCGGGTTCATGCTCCGGTACCGGCCTCGCGGACCAACTCGATTGCTCGGCCAAGGGTGTCGAGCCGGTCGTCCAGGGTCTCCCCGGCCGGATAGAGACGGACCGTGTCCACACCGGCGTCCCGCCAGACACGCAGTCGCCGCCGCACCATCTCCTCGGTGCCGATGAGCGTGGTGGCCAGCACCATCTCGTCGGTGACGAGACCCGCCGCGCCGTCCCGGTCGCCCGCCTGCCAGCGCTCCCGCACCTCCGCCGCGACCTCGGCCCAGCCCTGACGGCCGTAGGCCCGGTTGTAGAAGTTGGTCGACGCGGAGCCCATGCCGCCCAGACTGAAGGCGAGTTCCTTCCTCCGGCCCGCGACCATGGCGCCGAGCGCCTCCTCGTCCCGGGCGAACGCGACCTCGGCGCCCTGGCAGACGTCGAACCCGGCGCGTCCGCGCCCGGCGGCGGCCAGCCCCTCGTCCAGCGGAGCGAAGTAGGCGTTCGCCGCGCCCTCCGGTACGAAGCTGGTGC
>KL569171.1:26455-27994 GCA_000715635.1 Streptomyces violaceus
CCAGGTAGACGGGGACGGGGTGCTCGGCCCGCATCGACAGGCGCATCGGCACCGCCTCCCCGCCGGGCAGCGGAATCCTGAACTCGGAGCCCGAATGGGAGATTTTGCCGCCCGCGACCACCTGCCGCACGATCTCCACCGTCTCGCGCGTCCGGGCCAGAGGGCGGGCGAACGGCACCCCGTGCAGGCCCTCCATCACCTGCGGTCCGGACGGGCCCAGACCCAGCAGGAAACGCCCGCCGGACAGGTTGGACAGGGTGATCGCCGCCTGGGCGAGGGCCACCGGCGTGCGCGTGCCGACCTGCATGACCGCGGAGCCCAGCAGCATCCGTTCCGTACGGGCCGCGTAGAAGCCCAGGGCGGACGGGGCGTCCGACCCCCACGCCTCGGCCACCCAGCAGACGTCGAGCCCCAGTTTCTCCGCCTCGACGACGAAGTCGGCCTGCCGGGACCAGGAACCGAGGGCCGCCGCCTCGACGGTCGTCGCCGTGCGCATCACGCCTCCGCCCGCTGCCTGATGTGCTCCAGCGTGGCGGTCATGCCTCGCTCGAACTCCCGCAGTCTCACGAACACGATCTTCTGCTCCTTCTCCGGCATGGCGTCGATCGCGAAAGAGAGGCCGGAGCGCCCCGGCCCCATCCGCATCCACTGCGACAGCTCGGTCCCGCCGTTCCTGGGCTCGAGCCCGAACCGCCAGACGGCACTGGGCTCGGCCGGATCCCCGACCGCCCATGCGAACACCCGCTCCGGGTCACAGGCGACGACCGTGGAGGTCGTCTCCCACTCACCGAACGACTCGTGCCGGCTCCGGCCGGTGAACCGCGCCCCGACGGCCGGCCCGGCGGTTCCGTCGACCCACCCCGCCCACTGCAACTCCTCGCTCAGGTCCGGCATCCGCGTCACATCCGACACCAGCGCCCACACTCTCCCCGGCGGAGCGGCGATCCACGTCGTCACCTCCACCGTCGGTTTGTCCGCGTACCGCGCGCCCGTCCACTCCATCGCGTGCCGGCCTCCTCGTCGACAGGGACTGTGGCAGCAGAGTTGCCTAATAAGACTCACCAGGTCAAGAGAGCATGTGTGTCCATTCCCCTCAAGGGGTGGTGAAGGCGGGCGCCGATGTGCCCCGGTGCGCGGAACCGCGCTCACAGGGCCGCGTACGCTACCGATGGTTGGACCCCGAGGGATCTTCACGTCTGACGTGCCCGCCGGTGGGGAGCCATCAGGGACGGCAGTGGCCGAGCCGATCCGTCGGCGGGCACCATGATGCACGGCCGGGCGCGGTCGCGAGGGTGCGTTCGAGCTGGCCTTCGAGCGGAGGAACGAGATGGGATCGGCGATGGGGGAGCGGGATCACCGCCGGCAGAGATGGGCGGCCAGAGGAGCCCTGGCCGCGGTCGCGCTGGCGGCGTTGCTGCCTCTCGTCTCCGGCGGTCTGAAAGGACTGCTGCTGCTTCTGGCCGGTTTGGTGGGACTCGCCCTGACCGCGGCGGCGCTCTGGTGGGTCCTGTCCCGCCGCGGACCGGCACGCATGGCGGT
>KL569171.1:28264-28553 GCA_000715635.1 Streptomyces violaceus
GCTCTGGGTGGTCTTCGCCTCGCTGCTGCTGTGGTGCCTCGCGGTCTGGAGCGGCCGCTACGCCCTGCGCAGCACGGGTCTGCGGCCGATGCGGGTCAAGGAGTACCGCACACCGCCGCCGCAGCGCCCCTTCATCCTGCTCAACCCGCGTTCCGGCGGCGGCAAGGTCGGGAAGTTCTCCCTGAAGGAGAAGGCCGAGGAGCTGGGCGCCCAAGTGGTCCTGCTCGACCCGGACCACCACCAGGACGTCACTGCCCTGGCCAAGGCCGCCGTGGCCGACGGAGCCGAC
>KL569171.1:28845-29564 GCA_000715635.1 Streptomyces violaceus
AGAGATGTGTATAAGAGACACGGCCTTCCGTTCCTCGTCATCTCGGCCGGCACACGCAACCACTTCGCCATGGACCTGGGCCTGGACCGTGACGACCCGTCCACCTGCCTCGACGCCCTCACGGACGGGGTCGAACTCCGCGTCGACCTCGGCTTCGCCGACGGTCGCCCCTTCGTCAACAACGCGTCGTTCGGCGTCTACGGGGCCGTCGTCCAGAGCCCCGGCTATCGCGATGACAAGGTGGGCGCCGCGCTGGAGCGGCTGCCCGAGCTGCTCACCCGGCAGAGCGGCCCACGTCTGACGGCGAGCGCCGACGGCACCACCATCGCCGACCCGCAGGCCGTGCTGGTGAGCAACAATGCCTACCGCATGGACGACCCGTTCGGCTTCGGCCGGCGCGAGCGGCTCAACTCCGGGAAGCTGGGCGTGCTCGCCGTCCGCGTGGACAGTGCCGTGGAAGCGGCCGAACTCCTGCTGTCCCCGCGCCCGGAAGGCCTCACCGTGCTCACCGCCCAGCACGTCGTCGTCGACGCCGACGAACCGCATCTCGAAGTCGGCCTGGACGGCGAGGCGCTCACCCTGCCCGCCCCCGTCCACTGCCGCATCGCACGCCGGGCCCTGCGTGTCCGGGTGCCCCGCAACCGCCCTGGAGTCCCCGAGGCGCCACCGCGCCTGGACTGGCGCCGGCTCCGCAAACTCTGTCTCTTATACACATCTCT
>KL569171.1:29776-30525 GCA_000715635.1 Streptomyces violaceus
CGGCCGTACCGCCGCACCCGCGCGTTCCCGGCGCTCCTGAGCCTGTAGGTGCGAGGTCCCCCATGCCCGAAGCGGCATGGGGGACCTCGCACCTACGCTCAAGCGGGCTACGGGCCCTTCGGTGCCGCCTGCTGCACGACCTCGAAGGACCACAGGGTCGAGTCGCTCGCGGCGGGCTTGGGGCGCTCGCCGCCTTCGCCGCCGCCCTGGTGCGCGGCCTTCATGGGCCCCTCCATCCAGGCCTGGAACGACGCCTCGTCACGCCACCGCGTGTAGACGAGGTAGGTGTCGGTGCCCTCCACCGGGCGGAGGAGCTCGAACCACTCGAACCCGTCGGAGCTCTCCACGGTGTGCGCGCGGGAGGCGAACCGCTTCTCCAGCGTCTCCCGCTGCTCGGCGGGCACGGTCAGCACATTGATCTTGACTACGCTCATGGCCCCATCTTGCCCGATGCCAGGTCCGAGCCGACCGGGACCTGCACTCCCGGATATTTTGAACGCGTTCAAATGTGAGCTAGGGTCGATCCCACACGTCGAGGGGGAGACCTTCATGAAGATCGTGATCCCCGGCGGGACCGGGCAGGTCGGCACGGTCCTCAAGCGCGCGCTGAGCGCCGCCGGACATGACGTCGTGGTGCTGAGCAGAGGTCCCGCACACCAGGACGAAGTCCACTGGGACGGTGCGACCCCGGGACCGTGGGTGGAAGAGATCGACGGCAGTGACGTCGTCGTCAACCTGGCCGGCCGGAG
>KL569171.1:30744-31761 GCA_000715635.1 Streptomyces violaceus
CTACACCCCGGCCAACCTCCGCGACATGATGGACTCGCGGGTCGACTCCGCCCGGGTCGTCGGCGAGGCCATCGCCAAAGCCGCCCGGCCGCCCCGGGTCTGGCTCCAGATGAGCACCGCGACCGTCTACGCCCACCGTTTCGACGCGCCCAATGACGAGGCCACCGGCGTGATCGGCGGAGCCGAACCCGACACCCCCGGCTACTGGGCCTACAGCGTCGACATCGCCAAGGCCTGGGAGCGGGAGCAGGAGGCGGCCGACACGCCGGACACCAGGAAGGTGGCCCTGCGCGCCGCCATGGTGATGAGCCCGGACCGCGGCGGTGTCTTCGACGTCCTGCTGCGACTCGCCCGGCTCGGCCTCGGCGGCCCGGTCGCCGGCGGCGCACAGTACGTGTCCTGGATCCACGACCAGGACTTCGTCCGGGCGGTGGAGTTCCTCGTCGCCCGGGACGACATCGCGGGCCCGGTCAATCTCGCCGCTCCCACGCCCTTGCCGCAGCGCGCCTTCATGCGCCTCCTGCGTACCGCCTGGGGGATGCCGGTGGGTCTGCCCGCGACGCGCTGGATGGCCGAGGCCGGCGCCTTCGTGCTGCGTTCGGACACCGAACTGCTGCTGAAGAGCCGACGCGTCGTCCCCGGCCGTCTGCTGGAAGCGGGCTTCGATTTCGAGCACCCCGGCTGGCGGGAGGCCGCGGACGACCTCGTGCGGCGGCTGCGCGGCCGGGGCGATCAGTGAGGGTGAACCGACGTCAGCTCTGACCCTTACCCTGCTCGAGGGCCTGTCCGGTCATGTCGGTGACCTGTCCGGCCGGGGGTGCGTCCGCTTCCACCTCGGTTCCGAAGTCGGTGAACTCCATGAGGGTGCGCACCTTGACCTTCTGCGGCGCGGACGAGGCGTCGGTGGAGGAGCGTTCCGTCGACGTCGGCGCGGCCTGAAGGGTCATGTCGAACTGCTGGCGCCGCATACGGCCCTGTTCGTCGAGCCACACGTCCATCGGCAGGGTCGGACCGACT
>KL569171.1:32003-35512 GCA_000715635.1 Streptomyces violaceus
CCGCAGGGTGTCGCCGTTGGGCAGCTTGGCGACGTCGACGGAGACGCGGTAACGCGTGGTCTCGACCCCGTCGATGGTGGCCGTGCCCTTCTTGGTCACGTCCTTGTCGGTGATCCCTTTGGCGTACGCGGCGGACTGCGCCGGGTCGCTCATGGACTGGTCGCCGCCGCCCTGCCGCCCGGCGACCTTCCCCAGGTCGATCTTGATCCAGGGCTTCTTGCCCGGCGCCTGCCCCTTGGGCATCTTCTGGTACAGCACCTGATCGACCACGCGCTGCTCGATCCGCTGCCCCTGCACCGTGACCGTCATGACGCTGTCGCCGTCGTCCAGGTCCACGGCGCCCTGTCCGTTCGCGGTCGCCGAGTCGCTCTGGGCCGAGGTCCGCACCTGCAGCTTCACCCGGGCGGTGTCCTCCTCGGCCGTCCTGTCGTAGGCCGAGCGCACCGCCTGGGTGCCCTGCTCCTGTGTGCCGCCCTTGCCGGAGGAACCTCGCGCACCGTCGCCCGTGTCGCCGTCGTCGCCGCAGCCGGTCAGCACCGTTCCCGCCAAGACGCCGGCGACGCCTAAGACACAGACCTTCCTGCCGTTCCCTGCCCTGCTCATCGAACCAGCTCCTCTCAGGTGTGGTGCCACCCAAGTGCCCATACCGGGCATGAACACACGTGCCCGCACGAGGAGTTGGTTTCCGGGAGGATCGTGATGCGGCCGGTGCGGGCGCCCGTCTCCGGTCAGCGGCGGCCGCGGAGCTTGCCCAGCAGGCGCTGGGCCTGGGCCCGCTTGCGAGGGTCGGCCGCGGCCCGCCGCGCCTGCTCGACGGCCCGCCGCCCCTGCGGGCTCCGGGCGAACTGCTTGATGCGATCCAGGATGTTGGCCATGAGGCACCTTCCCTTGTGCTCTGACGTGCTTCTTGTCTGTAGCCCGCCTACCCCTCCGACGAGGTGCTCAGCCCTCACCCGGCCGGATGGTGCGCGACCGAACGTGTTTGCCGACGGAGTCAGAGGCAAGTCGGTGTCCATGACTGAACAGAACAAGCGCACGAATCAGAAGCCGACCACCATCCGGACGACGGAGTCCAAGGCGCGCAGCGCGGCGGACAAGGCGACCGCGCCGACGTCCCAGGCCACGAAGCGTGCGGCGGCCAAGGCCGATGACGCGGGGTCAGCGGTCAAGGCCGGCGCCGAGCGCTCCGCCGAGGCGACGACGGCGGCCATGCAGACCGCGGCCAAGGGCGTCGAGGCCGGCCGCCAGGCGGTCGTCACGGCCTCCGGCCATGTCGCGGCCACGGCGAAGACGGCCTGGACGGTCATCGCCCACCGCAAGCTCGTCGCCGCGGGCGTCGGAGCCGGCCTGACCGCCCTGAGCGCCGCGTCGTACGCGGTGGGACGCCGCGCGGAACGCGGTACGCACGGCCCCGTCACCCGGTTCACCGGCGGACGGATCTGACCACGGCAAGGGCGCTCGGCGTGACGGCCCCGAGGAGGGCAGGCGGCGCGGCGCGCATCACCGGACTTCCGGTGGTCCGCAGCGCCGCCTCCTTGTGGTCTCCGGCGCGCCTCGGCGTCCGATGGCGCCGCCTCCGCGTGCTCCATGGCGACTCCCGCCGTCCGAGGTGGCTGGACGTGGTGGTCATCGGCTGCCGGGCCTCCCACATGATCACGCCCTCGGGGTGGTCCTGGAGGTTCTCGCCGACGCCCGGCGCGTCCACGACTCCTTCTCGTGGATTGGCGCACATCCGGCCCTCGTAGTGGTGTCCCCCTCGCGCGGCACCGCCGTCACGAGGAAGGATGAGGCCGCAAGCGAAGGATCAACCCATGCGGAGGAGCGGGCCCATGCAGCACGAGCGAGCGGGCAATCCGGCCGGTTTCGAGGATCTCGTCGATGTGGCCCGGCTGGTGACCGCGTACTACGCGCTCCGCCCCGACCTGGACGATCCGGGGCAGCGCGTCACGTTCGGGACCTCCGGACACCGCGGATCGTCCCTGGCGACCGCGTTCAACGACGACCACATCGCCGCCACCAGCCAGGCCATCTGCGAGTACCGCGCCGGCCAGGGCATCGACGGCCCTCTCTTCCTGGGTGCCGACACACACGCCCTGTCGGAGCCCGCGCGCGTCACCGCCCTGGAGGTGTTCGCCGCCAACGAGGTGACGGTGCTGATCGACGACGCGGACGGCTACACCCCGACCCCGGCCGTCTCGCACGCCATCCTCGCCCACAACCGCGGCCGCACCACGGGCCTCGCGGACGGCGTCGTGGTCACGCCCTCCCACAACCCGCCCGCCGACGGAGGGTTCAAGTACAACCGCCCAGCGGCGGCCCGGCCGCCTCCGACGCCACCTCCTGGATCCAGGACCGGGCCAACGAGATCATCCGGGGCGGCCTGAAGGACGTACGGCGCATCCCCTACGCCCGGGCCCTCGCCGCCCCCACCACCGGCCGCTACGACTTCCTGGGCACCTATGTCGCCGACCTGCCCGGCGTGCTCGACCTGGGCGCGATCCGGGCGGCGGGGGTGCGGATCGGAGCGGACCCGCTGGGCGGGGCGTCCGTCGCCTACTGGGGCCGCATCGCCGAACAGCACGGCATCGACCTCACCGTGGTCAACCCGCACACCGACCCCACCTGGCGGTTCATGACGCTGGACTGGGACGGCAAGATCCGCATGGACTGCTCGTCGCCGTACGCGATGGCCTCGCTGATCGAGCAGCGCGACCGCTTCCAGATCTCCACCGGCAACGACGCCGACGCCGACCGGCACGGCATCGTCACCCCGGACGCGGGCCTCATGAACCCCAACCACTACCTCGCCGTCGCCATCTCCTATCTGTACGCCCACCGCGACCGCTGGCCGGCCGCCACCGGCATCGGCAAGACCCTGGTGTCCTCCGCCATGATCGACCGCGTCGCCGCCGACCTGGGCCGCGAGCTGGTCGAGGTGCCCGTCGGGTTCAAGTGGTTCGTGGACGGGCTGGCCGGCGGCACCATCGGCTTCGGCGGGGAGGAGTCGGCCGGGGCGTCCTTCCTGCGCCGGGACGGCTCCGTGTGGACCACCGACAAGGACGGCATCATCCTGGCGCTGCTCGCCTCCGAGATCACGGCGGTCACCGGCAGGACCCCGTCGGAGCACTACGCCACGCTGACCGCCCGCTTCGGCGAGCCCGCCTACGCCCGGATCGACGCGCCGGCCTCCCGCGAGGAGAAGGCCCTCCTCGCCAAACTCTCCCCGGCCCAGGTCAGCGCGGACACTCTGGCCGGAGACGCGGTCACCGCTGTCCTCACCGAGGCCCCGGGCAACGGCGCCCCCATCGGCGGCATCAAGGTGACCACGGACAACGCCTGGTTCGCGGCCCGCCCCTCGGGCACCGAGGACGTCTACAAGATCTACGCCGAGTCCTTCCTCGGCCCCGACCACCTCGGCCGGGTCCAGGAGGAGGCCAAGAGTGTGGTGCTGACGGCACTGAAGGGCTGAGCACCGACAGGACCGGACACGGCCCGGGCCACGTCACCGT
>KL569171.1:35757-41032 GCA_000715635.1 Streptomyces violaceus
AGATGTGTATAAGAGACAGCTGGCCCGGGCCGTTCGGGCTGCCGGCTCGTCCTGGCGGACCGAGATACAGGACACTGGGTGCAGATCCGATCCGGGAAGGACCGTCACGTGATCATCTTTGGCACCAAGGGGTACCTGTACCAGCTGGCGATACTGACGCTGGTCTGCGGGCAGTGCGGCAATCCCGCCGCGCACACGCTCAGGAAGCGCGTCACGAAGTTCACGCTGTTCTTCGTGCCGTTGTTCCCGATCTCGACGAAGTACCTGACGCAGTGCACCTTCTGCGGCGCGGAACAGAAGGTGACCAAGGAGCAGGCGGACCAGCTGCAGACTCAGAGCGCGGGCGGCCAGGGCGGTCAGACGTACGGGCAGCCGGAGCAGCGGCAACACCGGTTCTAGGGACCCGCACCGCGGCCGGTGAGCGCATCCGGTACCCGCCTACGGCGATCAGCTCACCGGTCGCCCACGGGCGCCGCACCCTCCTGTGCCCGGCGCCGTCGCTCATACCGCAGCGCCACAGCCGTCGCGACCGCCCCCGCTGCCTCCCACAGGCCCACACCGACGAAGACGTCCGGCGCCCTCCCGCCGAGCGCGGCGACGGTGAAGACCGTGCACGTGAGCAGCCGGAACGGCACGGTCCACCGGAAGAAGGACCGCCAGTCGGCCAGTGCCGCCAGCACGTAGTGCACGCCCATGTTGAGCGCGGCCATGGACGACGCCGTCATGAACGCCGGTGTGAAGTCCCCGGCGGCGCGCTCACCCGGAGCGGCGAGGCCGAGCAGCGACAACTGCGCGGTCGGCGAGACCAGACCCACCGCCCCGAGGGCGGCGGCGAGCACGCCGAAGACGGCCATGGTCCAGCCCGGGGCGGAGCGGGGAAGGCGCACGCCGGGATCGTATCCACGTTCGATCAGCGGCCGGGCCGGTTCCGTTCCCTTTCCGGGGCGGCGTGATCCGTGTGGCAACCGGAAGATCTCGGGTACTCGTCCCGCCACACGGGCCCGGACCTGTGATGTGGGCCGATGGGCCTCCTGCAGTCGACCAGTGAAAACGGAGGCATGAAGATGAGCACCGTCAAGGAAACCGTGGAAGTCGACGTCCCCGTCCACACCGCCTACAACCAGTGGACCCAGTTCGAGGAGTTCCCGAAGTTCATGGAGGGCGTCGAGGAGGTCAGGCAACTGGACGACCGCCACAACCACTGGACCACCAAGATCAGCGGAGTGCGGCGCGAGTTCGACACCGAGATCGTCGACCAGCTTGCCGACGAGCGCGTCACCTGGCGCACGACCAGCGGCGACATCAATCAGCGGGGCTCTGTCCGCTTCGAGCGTGTGGACGACACCCACACCAGGGTCGAGCTGGTGATGGACATCGAGCCCAGCGGAGCCGCGGAGAAGGCGGCGGACATGACGGGCACGATCGACCGCCGGGTCAAGGGCGACATGAAGCGCTTCAAGCAGTACATCGAGGAGCGCGGAGCCGAGTCCGGCGCATGGCGCGGACGCATCCAGCCCGGTGGCACCGGCGGCCCCACCCCTCTCTGACACTCACGGTTCCGCCCCGGACCCGGCCTCCACCGTGGAGGCCGGGTCCTTCTTCGCCCGCGCACGCGGAGAAGAGGTGACGATTCAGCCATCGTTATGACATGCACCTGTCCATATCGGCCTCCTGGTGGCACGCTGCCCTCTGACTGTCCGCAGTGACACCCCCTGCCTGACCGGGCGGACGGTTTCCCGTCGCCCGGCCCCCGCAGCAGAAGGAGACCGCGTGATAGGCAGACCCCGAAGCCCTCGCTCCTCAGGCGGCACCCCCCGCGTTCGCCACACCGTCCTCGGCGCACTCGCCGGCATCGCCGCACTCCTGGCGACCGGTGTCACCGCCGCACCGGCGAGCGCCGCGCCCGAACCGGGAGTCATGGCACCCTCGGCGCAGCGAAGCGCCCTCGACTTCTGGACCCCGCAGCGGATGCGCGCGGCCACCCCGCTCGACATCCTGTCCGTCGACCGCTCCGACGTCCGGGCATCCGCACCGCGCAAGGGCAGGACGGCCGTCGTGGCACCCAGCGCACCCGTCTCCGACGCCGGACCCCTGGCGATCCCGCACGGGGGCGGCCCCTGGTCCGGCGGGGGAGCGGTGGCCAAGACCGCGGGGCGGGTGTTCTTCACCTACCAGGGCCGTACCGCCTCCTGCTCCGGCAACGCCGTCACCAGCGCCAACAAGAGCACTGTGATCACCGCCGGGCACTGCGTGAAGATGCAGGGAGCCTGGCACACCAACTGGGTGTTCGTGCCCGGTTACCACGACGGGCAGCGCCCGTACGGCACCTGGGCCGCGTCCAAGACCCTGTCCACGCCGCAGTGGACGGCCAGTGAGGACATCAACTACGACATCGGCGCCGCCGTCGTCGCCCCGCTGGACGGGAAGCAGCTGACCGATGTCGTCGGCGGCCAGGGGCTGGCCTTCAACACCGGCTACAACAAGCCCATGTACTCCTTCGGCTTCCCGGCCGCCGCTCCGTACGACGGCGAGAAGTTCATCTACTGCAGCGGAACCACCTTCCGGGACTTCCTGCTCTCCAGCGACCACGGTCTGACCTGCAACATGACCGGAGGCTCCAGCGGAGGCCCGTGGTTCACCCAGTTCGACGAGGCCACCGGGACCGGCCTGCAGTCCTCGGTGAACAGCTTCAAGTACAACTTCCTGCCGAACGCCATGTACGGCCCGTACTTCGGCGCGGACGCGCAGAACCTGTACCAGAGCGCCCAGTCGTCCTGAGTCATCGCACCAGCCGGGAGCCGGGTCCTTTGCCCAACCGCGGGGAAGGACCCGGTTTCCCACGCGCCGGGTCAGCCCCGGGCCACCGCGATGGCCCCCGCGAGCCGCTCTCCCGCCTCATAGATCATGTACGGGACGTCCGTGCCGGATCAGCGGCCGCTGGTCGTAGGTCCAGGTACGGCCGTCGGCGGACCAACCCTCCCGCCCTGGGTGACCCGGCTGCCGCGGCGCGACGCAGGCGGGAGTGACCTTGCGAGGTCTACCGTGCTGGCCCCGAGGTGCCGCGCAGTGTGGTCGTCAGCTCCAGCCGAATCGCCGGTCCACCACCGCGGCGAACTCCTCAAGGGTCAGTACCGCGTCCCCGTTCTGGTCGGCCGTGTCGAACAACGCGGAGGAAGCGTCGATGTCCTGCACCCCCCAGAACGGCAGTACGCCCGAGGCGGCCAGGGACGGTCCGTTCGTGTGCAGGGCGACAATCACCTCTTCCCGGGTGAGAACCCCGTCGTGGTCGAGGTCGAGCGCCTCGAACAATGTGCGGGCCTTGTCGCTCATCGTTGTCCCCGTCGCATGGAGGTCAGGCGGGCAGATGCATCCCGCTCACTGACGAGGACGCCCTACGCGCCGACCGGGTTGCCCTCCGGTCGGGAAGCCGGCTCCAGTCGAACACAGCAGTAGCCGGGACTCGGGGCCAGGCATGCCTGGAGGGTCTTCGTACCGAGGCCCTCGAGGGCGCCGCGGAGCAGGCGAAGGTTCATACCGCAGACGGTCTCTGTGTGGTCGCGGGCGAGCGCGTGGAAGGGACAGTTGCCCAGCACGATCGCGTCACCGTCATGGCGGGGCTCGAACCCGTGCCGTTCCAGCAGGTCGAACACGCCCGTGCCGCCTTGGCCGGCGAGCTGGGCGCCAAGATCGTGGGCTTTGCGGTGCAAGGCGGTACGGACCGGCTCGCCGGTGGCCTCGGATTCCTCCATGGCCTGGGCGAGGAGGCGTCCGGCCAGCTCGTAGTGCCGCTCCGGCAGGCTGACGGAGACCTGCTTGGTGGAGCGCTTGTAGAGCTTGGCCGGCCTGCCCGCCCCTGGACCGGTGCGGCCGCTGCGCCGTTCGTAGACGACGTCGAGCAGCGACTCGTCCGCCAGGCGGTCCAGATGGAACGCAGCGGTCTGACGTGCGAGACCGAGGGCGGCGGCGGCTTCGTCGCGGCTGACGGGCTCCGGCTGGCGCACGACGTGCTCATACAGCCGCATCCGGGTCGGCTCGTCCAGTGCGGCGACCGCGGAAACGTCGGCACGGGGCGCTTGCTGCGGGTGGTCCATGAACACCAGTGTAAAACCCATGACCCTTGACTAAAGAACGTTGCCGCGCTTCTATCGTTAATGAGAGTCATCGATAGAAGGAGGCTGTCATGTCGTCCCCCACCACAACCACCACGTCCGCCGTCCCTCGGCGACCCGGGTTCACCGACCCCGGCTACCAGGCGTTCGTCATCCTGCGCACCGGGTTCACCGTGGCGCCGATCCTGTTCGGGCTGGACAAGTTCGCCAACCTGCTCGTGGACTGGCCCACCTACCTCGCGCCCTGGATCAACGACGTCGTGCCCGGCAGTGCCCAAGCGGCGATGTACGCCGTCGGTGTCATCGAGATCGTCGCGGGACTCGTCGTCGCCATCGCCCCGCGCTTCGGAGGCTGGCTGGTAGCCGGATGGCTGGCCGGCATCATCGTCAACCTGCTGACCATCCCCGACCACTACGACATCGCGCTGCGCGACTTCGGTCTTCTGCTCGGCGCGGTCGCCCTGGCCCGGCTTGCCCAGCACTACCACGGCAAGCGGCCATCGCACTGAGGACACGGGTTTGGCGATGTCCTTCTGGTGATGATGTTCCTGCGTACGACGGCCATGTGTCAGACGCCCCCCCTTGCGGTCGGGCCCGTGACCGTGGTGGTTCCCATGGCCTCCGTTGTCGCCGTCACCAGGGCCGTCGCCACCCGGGAAGTCGGCGGGGAAGCAGGGGCCCGTGGTCGTGCGGCTGCTCAGGCAACTCCGCCAAGTGGTTGCCGAGAATCGTGGGGTGCCGCAGCCAGTTCCTCAGGGGGCACAAGACACCTTCCAAACAGGTGCTGCCGCGGTGCGTCGCGGCCGGCCGTACCCTGCCGAAGGCAGCAGCAGGCACGTATCGGACGGTGGCAGATCGATGACCGACGCAGAGACGACCCCCGGCGCCCCCCTCCCGCGGGTGCTGTGCGACACCGAGTCGCTGATCTCTGACGACTCGACACCGGCGGGTGCGCTGTGGCGCCTGGCCGAGTCAGGACGGCAACTGGACGCCAACCTCATCCGCATCCCGCCCCAAGGGCGTATCGACACGCATACCGAGCCCGACCTCGACGTCCTCCTGCTCGTGGTCGCCGGTGACGGCACCCTCGGTCCGGCAGCGGACCCGCAGCCCCTGGTTCCCGGCAGTCTGGTCTGGCTGCCGCACGGCGGCGAACGCAGCCTGGT
>KL569171.1:41272-42935 GCA_000715635.1 Streptomyces violaceus
AGAGATGTGTATAAGAGACAGACCGTGCACCGTCGCCGCCCGGGCATGCAGATCCGTACCAGGTCCAGCACCTGACACCGACGGCACTCAGACCGCTGGGCGTCCCGGCACCGGTCCCGGTCTCAGGAAGTCGCGGCCCCACGCATCACCCGCACCGGCGATTCTCGGACGCCTGCCGCCGTACACCGCGTGTCGTCCGCCTGGCCGGGCCAGACTGGGACCCATGCGGCTGGTGATCATGACGGCGGGATCGCGCGGCGACGTCGCGCCGTACACCGGGTTGGGTGCGGGGCTGGCGCGGAGCGGGCACGAGGTCACGCTCGTCACCCACGGACTGTTCGAGCCGCTGACCGCCGGTTCCGGGGTGCGGTTCCATCCGACCCCGGTCGACCCGCACGCCGAGTTGCACTCCGAGCGCGGCCGCGGTCTGCACGCCAGCACGACGGGGCTCGGCAAACTGCTGCGCGTGGTGTCGATGGCCCGGTCGGCGGCCGAGGAGATGACCGACGACCTCGTCCGGGCGGCACGCGGTGCCGACGCCGTGCTGGCCGCCGGTGCCGTGGCACCGCTGGGCCGCGCCATCGCCGAGGGACTGACCCTGCCCAGCCTGGGACTGTTCCTCCAACCCCAGCACCCGACACGGGAGTTCGGGGCACCCATGCTCGGCGGACGCTCGCTCGGCACCGTGGGCAACCACCTGGGCGGACTGGCCGTCACCACCGCCGTCGACCAGGTCTTCACCCGGGCCATGCGCCGACTGCGCACACGGCACGGCATGACCCTGCCCGGCCCCGCCGCGATCCGCCGGGCCCATGAGCGGGCGCGGTGGCCGGTGCTGCACGGCTTCAGCGAGGTGGTGGTGTCCCGGCCGCGGGACTGGCGGCCCGGGCTGGAGATCGCCGGGTACTGGTGGCCGTACGACACCCGGACCCTGCCCGTGGAGCTGGAGGAGTTCCTCGCCGCCGGGCCCGCCCCCGTCTTCATCGGGCTGGGCAGCGCCACCGTGCCGGATCCTGAGCGCCTGAGCGGCGAGATCGTGCGCGCCCTGCGCGCGGCCGGACTGCGCGGCATCATCCAGCAGGGATGGGCGGGTCTCGGCGCCCGCACCGATGACGTGATCACCGTCGGCGATGTGCCGCACGCGCCGCTGTTTCCCCGTACGGCCGCCGTGGTCCACCACGCCGGAGCCGGCACCACCGCGGCCGTCCTGCGCGCGGGTGTCCCGACCGTGCCGGTGCCGGTGCAGTTCGACGCCGGTTTCTGGGCGGCCCGTCTCGTCGCGCTGGGCACCGCCCCCTGCGCCGTCCCTCTGCGCCGCCTCACCGCCGACACGCTCGCCCCCGCCCTGCGCCGGGCCGTGGGCGACCCGGCCCACCGCAGCCGCGCCCAGGAGGTCGCACGCCGCCTGGCCGAGGAGGACGGCGTGGCACCGGTCCTGGCGTCACTCGGCCGACTCGCCAAGTGAGCCGCGACCGGGCGCCGCGACTCACGACAGCGGCACGGTGGACCCCCTGATCACCACCCGGCAGGGCAGGGTCTCGACGCCGGAGCGGCGGGTGCCGCCGGAGATCGCCGTGAACAGGGCGTGCGCGGCGGCGCGCCCGACCTGTTCGAGGTTCATGTCGACGCTGGTCAGCGGCGGCCGGGACGCGGACGTCAGGAC
>KL569171.1:43106-47557 GCA_000715635.1 Streptomyces violaceus
AGACGCGGACGTCAGGACCCGCCAGTTGTCGAAGCCCATGACCGCCACGTCCTCCGGCACCCGCCTGCCGCGCTCGCGCAGGACGTCGATGACGCCCCGGGCGATCTGGTCGCTGCCGCCCAGCACGGCGTCCACCTCCGGGTGCTGGTCGAGCAGCATCGCGGTGGCCGCCCGCCCCCAGCCCTCCGACCACGCCCCGAACCGCGGCTCGCCCACCAGGGCCAGGCCGGCGCCGGCGAGCGCGGCCCTGGCGCCCTCGGCCCGCTCCTGCGCGGCGGCGTATCCGGGGTCGCCGGTGATGTGCGCGATCCGGGTACGGCCGCAGGCCAGTAGATGCTCCACGGCCATCCGCCCCGCGCCGACGCTGTCCGGGACGATGGACGGATCCTCCGGATTCTCCGACGGCGCGTACGCGTAGACCACGGGGACCGGCAACTCCCGTCCCAGGGACGGCCGCGGGTCGGTCCGGCTGCCGACCACGATGAGACCGTCGACCCGGCGGCCCAGCAGCGCGCGGACATGGTGCTGCTCGCGGATCGCGTCCCCCCGGGCATCGCACAGGAACACCGCGACCTCGCCCGCCCCGAAGGCGTCCTCGGCGCCCATCAGTATCGGGATGCTGAACCGGCCCTCCAGGTCGCTGGTCAGCAGACCCACGGTGCCCGTGCGTCCGGCCAGCAGGCCCCGGGCCACCTGGTTGGGCCGGAAGGCGAGGCGCTCGGCCGCCTCGATCACGCGTGTTCTGGTCTCCGCCCGCACCTGGCTGCGGCCGTTGAGGGCCTTGGACGCCGTGGCGATCGACACGCCCGCCAGCCGGGCGACATCGCTGAGGGTGGCGGGCTGGGAACGCGAGGGGCCGGTGGCCTGTGCCATGGGTCTTCTCCTGTCTCGCGTCGCCTGCCGACGCCGTCGAGGGCATCCCAAACAGTACGCGGAAATTTTCGGTCCTGTCCTCGTCCGGGTTTTCGAGTTCATCTCAGAAACCGCTTCACGCAAGGGGATTGACGGGTCGTGGGATGCATCCTTAGCGTCTCAGAAAGCCTTTTCGGCCCGTTTCCGCCACTCAGTTCAGTGCCACCACATCATTGTCCCGACCGGTAGGCCCGCGCACGGGCCCGCCGCGACACAAGGGGAATCGACCATGGGGAGCACGGCCGGACCGCGTGGACACATACGCCGCCTCGTCGCAGGTGCCATCGCCCTGCTCGCCACCGCGAGCCTGGTCACCGCATGCGGCTCGGACAACGACGGTTCCGGCGGGGGAGGGGGCAAAGCGGCCGCCGGCGGGGTCGACGACGGCACGAAGCTGACGATGTGGACGCGGGCCGCGACCCGGCCGCAGAGCGAGGCCCTGGTCGAGGCGTACAACGCGAGCCACGAGAACAAGATCGAGCTGACCGTCGTCCCGACCGACGACTACCAGGCCAAGATCGGCGCGGCGGCCGGATCACGCGACCTGCCCGACCTGTTCGCCTCCGACGTCGTGTTCGTGCCCAACTACACCTCCAGCGGCCTCTTCGCCGACCTCACCGACCGCGTCGACGCCCTTCCCTTCGCGGAGCACCTGGCCCGGTCGCACATCAAGGCCGGCACGTACGAGGACAAGAAGTACGTGGTGCCGCACACCCTCGACCTGTCGGTGCTCTTCTACAACAAGGAGCTCTACCGGAAGGCGAAGCTCGATCCCGATAAGCCGCCCACCACCCTGCGCGAGTGGGACCGGCAGGCGCGGGCCGTGGACGCGCTGGGCGGCGGTGTCGACGGCACCTTCTTCGGCGGCAACTGCGGCGGCTGCGGCGTCTTCACCTGGTGGCCGTCCGTCTGGGCGGCCGGGGAGGACGTCCTGAACGAGGAGGGCACCGCGGCGAATCTCGCCTCCAGCGCCTCGAAGAAGGTCTACGACACCTACCGCGGATGGGTGCGGGACGACATCGTCGCGCCCGGAGCCCGCGAGGAGACGGGCACGACCTGGACCGGGATCTTCCCGAAGGGCAAGGTCGGCGTGATGCCCATGCCGTCGACCACGCTCGGGCTGATGCCCAAGGATCTGGACCTCGGCGTCGCGCCCATCCCCGGCCCCGACGGCGGCAAGTCCACCTTCGTCGGCGGCGACGCCATCGGCATCTCCGCCACCAGCGAGTCGGCCGACCAGGCCTGGAACTTCCTCGCCTGGTCCCTGGACGACAAGGCACAGGTCGACGTGGTCGCCGCACACAAGGACGTGGTGGCCCGCACCGACCTGGCGTCCAACAAGCACTCCGAGGCCGACCCGCGCCTGGTCACCATCAACGAACTGGTCGCCGAGGGCCGTACCCCCTACGCGATGAAGTTCGGCCAGACCTTCAACGACCCCAACGGGCCCTGGCTGGAGCTGATGCGCCACGCCGTCTTCGGCGACGGCAAAACGGTGGAGAAGGACAACGACGCCGTCACCGCCTCACTGGCCGACTGAACAGACACTCCCGACGTCCTACGGCTAAGGAGAGCCATGCCGGTGAAAGTGGCCGACCGGGCGACGGCCGAGCACGCGACACAGCCGGAGCGGCGGGCCGGCACGCCCCCGCCCCGCTGGCGTTCCCGCAAGGCCAAGGGCCTGGCCTACGCGGCCCCCACGGCGGTGTTCGTCACGGTCTTCTTCCTGCTGCCCCTGTTGCTGGTCGGGCAGATGTCGCTCAGCGACTGGCCGCTGCTCGCGGGAGACCGGGGCGTCAACGCCCCCGAGAACTACACCGACATCACCGACAGCAGCCTGTTCTGGCCCGCGATCCGCTTCACCCTGCTCTACACCGTGATCGTCACGGTCGTCCTGCTCGCCCTGGCGCTGCTCCTGGCCCTGCTGGTGCAGGAGTCGCGCCCGGGCGCGGGCTTCTTCCGCACGGTCTACTTCCTGCCCGGCGCCCTCGGTCTCGCCTCCGCGTCCCTGCTGTTCTGGGGCCTGTACAGCCCGACCACCGGCCCGCTCAGCCGCATCCTCGAAGGCCTCGGCCTCGTCGACGACCCGGTGTCCTTCCTCGGCTCACCGACATCGGCCCTGTGGTCGACGGTCTTCCTGATCGTCTGGAAGTTCGCCGGCTTCTACATGCTGATCCTGCTCGTGGGACTGCAGCGCATCCCGCACGAGGTGTACGAGGCGGCACGGATGGACGGCGCGAGTCGCGCCCAGATCTTCCGCTCCATCACGCTGCCGCTGCTGCGGCCCTCCCTCGCCCTGTGCCTCCTGCTGTGCGTGACCGGATCCCTGCTCGCCTTCGACCAGTTCTTCATCCTCACCAAGGGCGGACCGGACAACAGCACGGTCACCGTCGTCCAGCTGATCTACCGGGAGGCGTTCCAGCGGCTGAACCTCGGTACCGCGGCGGCCCTTTCGATCCTCGTGCTGGCCGCGCTGCTCCTGCTGAACACCCTGCAGTTCCGGGGCCTGCGCCGCGCCGACGAGTCATGACACCCGCCGCCTCATGAGAAGGGACACCACGGTGCTCACCCGCGCCCTGGGCCGGACGCCCCACTACGTCGTCGCCGGCGGTCTGGCCGTCATCTTCCTCTTCCCCCTGCTCTGGAACGCCTGGGCGTCGGTGAGCGGCCAGCCGGGCACCGCCCAGCAGTCCGGCTACGGCCTCGGCAACTACCGGACGCTGCTCGAGTACGACGCGGGCCTGTGGCGGTACCTGCTCAACAGCACGGTCGTCTCGGCACTGACCGTCGCCCTGACCCTCGGGGTGTCCCTGCTGGGCGGCTATGCCTTCGCCCGCTTCGACTTTCCCGGAAAGAACCTGCTGTTCCTGCTGACCCTGGCCATCCTCATGGTCCCCTACGCCACCCTCCTCATCCCGCTCTACGTCCTGCTGGGCCGGCTCCAGCTGCAGAACTCGCTGATCGGGCTGAGCCTCGTCCTGGCCATGTTCCAACTGCCGTTCGCCACCTTCATGATGCGGATCTCCTTCGAGGCGGTGCCCCGAGAACTGGAGGAGTCGGCCCTCGTCGACGGCTGCGGCACGGCGGGCGCGCTGCGCCGTGTGCTCCTGCCGGCGGTGCGGCCGGGACTGATCACCGTGGGACTGTTCGCGTTCCTCGCCGCCTGGAACGACTTCATCGCACCCCTGATCCTCATCTCCGACAGCGAGAAGGCCCCGTTGCCCCTGGCCGTCGCGAACCTGCGGCAGCAGAGCATGGGCGCCGTCGACTACGGCGCCACCGAGGCGGGCGTGGTGGTCCTCGCCGTGCCCTGCCTGCTGCTCTTCCTGCTCCTGCAACGGCACTACATCAGGGGCTTCATGTCCGGCGCCCTCAAGGGCTGATCCACCGCACGACCGTTCAGCGGACAACCGAAAGGACGTGGACGGAGGCATGAACTGGTGAGGGACAACACGGCACGCCCGCTCGTGGTGCCGGTGGCGCCGACCCGGGGCCGGCTGCGCCCGCTCGGCCTGGACGAGGTCCGGATCACCGGCGGC
>KL569171.1:47774-49538 GCA_000715635.1 Streptomyces violaceus
CCACACCAACGCGACCGCGACGCTCGGCCACTGCCGCGACTGGATGGAACGCGAGGGCTGGACCGGAAACTTCCGGGCAGCCGCCGAGGGCCGCGTCCACAGCGACCGGCGCGGCCGGGAGTTCGCCGACTCCGAGATCTACAAGCTCCTCGAGGCCATGGCCTGGGCGGGCGCCTCGTACGACGGGGACGTCGCCGCGCTCACCGACGTCATCGCCCCCGCCCAGCACCCGGACGGCTACCTGAACACCGCCTTCGGCCACCCCGGACAGCAGTCCCGCTACAGCGACCTCGAATGGGGCCACGAACTCTACTGTCATGGGCACCTCATCCAGGCGGGTGTGGCCCAGGCCCGCGCCCGGGGCGAGGGCGAGCTGGCGAAGATCGCCCGGCGGGCCGCCGATCACATCTGCGCCGCCTTCGGACCGGGCGGCAACCAGGGCATCTGCGGGCACCCGGAGATCGAGACGGCCCTGGTGGAACTCGCCAGGCTGACGGGGGAACAGCGCTACCTCGACCAGGCCGCGCTGTTCCTCGGCCGACGCGGCCACGGCACCCTCGCCGACATCGAGTTCGGCCCCGCCTACTTCCAGGACGACCTGCCCGTGCGCCGGGCCACGGCTCTGCGCGGCCACGCCGTGCGCGCCCTGTACCTCGCGGCCGGCGCGGTCGATGTGGCCGTGGAGACCGGGGACGACGCGCTGCTCGCCGCGGTCGTACGGCAGTGGGAGGCGACGGTCGCCCGGCGGACCTATCTGACCGGCGGGATGGGCTCGCACCACCGCGACGAGTCCTTCGGCGACGACTTCGTACTGCCGCCGGACCGCGCCTACTCGGAGACCTGCGCCGGTGTCGCCTCCGTGATGCTCGCCTGGCGGCTGCTGCTGGCCACCGGTGAGCCCCGCTTCGCGGACCTGGCCGAGCGGACCCTGTTCAACGTGATCGCCGCCTCCCCGTCCGAGGACGGCCGGTCCTTCTTCTACGCCAACACCCTGCACCGCCGTCACCGGGGCACCGTGCCCCCGGCGGACCGCGTCAGCCCGCGCGCCGACTCGGGCCTGCGGGCCCCCTGGTTCGCGGTGTCGTGCTGCCCGACCAACGTGGCGCGCACGCTCGCCCAGTTGCCGGCGTATCTGGCGACGGCGGACGACGACGGCCTGCAGCTGCACCAGTACGCCGACGCGGAACTCGCCACCTCCTTGGGCGACGGTCAGGGAGTGGCGCTGCGGGTCCGCACCGACTACCCGGTCGGCGGGACCGTGGCCGTGCGGATCAGCCGCTCCCCGGCCCGCCCCTGGACCCTGTCCCTGCGCGTCCCCGCGTGGACGGCGGGGGAGACCGCCCGGCTGGTCGACCCGGACGGGAACCGCCGTACGGTCGCCCCGGGCACGGCGCGGCTCACCCGGGCCTTCCGGCCCGGCGACGAGATACGCCTCGAACTGCCCGTCGCCCCGCACTGGGTCCGGGCCGACCCCCGCATCGACGCGACACGCGGCACGGTGGCCGTCCAGCGCGGCCCTCTCGTGTACTGCGCCGAATCCACCGACCTGCCGGACGGACACGACGTCGACGCGCTCCGCGTGGACCTCTCCACCGCACCGGAGGACGGTCCGGGCGACACGGTCGTCGCGCCCGGTGAACTCGCCGAGCCGCACAACGCCGCCTGGCCGTACCGGCCGGCCGACGAAGCCGCCGCACCCGCGACCGACCCTGAGGCCATCACCCTCGTCCCCTACCACTCCTGGGCGAACCGCGGCCCCTCGAC
>KL569171.1:49899-50920 GCA_000715635.1 Streptomyces violaceus
GGCCGGTTTCACCGTCCGCCGCACCCTGCGCGCCCAGTACGAGGCCGACCGGAAGGCCGGGGACGGCACAGACTTCTGGATGGACCGCATGCTGGTCCGCAAGGGAGAGGACCCCTCGGGCGACTGGCTGTTCACCCGGGGACGCGCCCTGTTCATGAAGGAACACGCACCGTCCCAGCTGGGCTTCGCCGGCAAGGTCGCCTACTGGGAGAGCATCGACAACCGGTCCGCGTACACCATCACGCTCGACGTCGACGGCGAGAGCATCACCCTGCGGGAGAACACCGGCACCCGCACCCAGACCCCCAGCTACTGGCGCAGCGAGTTCACCCACGAGGCCACCGGCCTGAAGGTGACACAGACCAAGTTCATCACCGAGGCGAACGCCGCCGTCACGAACCTGGCCCTCACCAACACCGGCCCTGAGCGCCGTGAAGTCCGGCTGCGCGCCACGTCCCCGTACACGACGACCGCCGAGGGCCGTGAGCTCACCGGCGCGGTGCCCGCGAAGAACAACCTCACGACCGTCTTCCCCCGCCTCAGCGGTGACGGCTTCACCGCCGAGGGCGAGTCGCTGTCACGCACGCTGACACTGCCGGCCGGGCGCACCCTCGCGACCAAGGTCCAACTCGGCTTCGTCACCGAGGAGATCACCGACTCCCGCACGGAGTACGACTCCGTGCGCACCGCGTCCCCGGCCACCGCCTTCCGCCGGCACGTACAGACGTACAACCGCTGGTGGGCCGAGAACCTGCCCTACCTCGACATCCCCGACGACAACATCGAGAAGACGCTGTACTACCGCTGGTGGCTGCTGCGCTACAACTACCTCGACGCCGACATCCCGGGCAGCGACTACCAGTTCCCCACCTCGATGGAGGGCGTGCTCGGCTACAACAACGCCATCGCCCTCACGGTCGGCATGTTCGTCGACGACCTCAAGTACCTGCGCGACCCGAGCTACTCGTACGGCCCGTGGGTGTCGGCCGGAGAGGTCTCGAAGAACGGCAAGTACACCGAC
>KL569171.1:51141-52675 GCA_000715635.1 Streptomyces violaceus
CAGCTACACCCAGTACATCTCCGAGGCGGCCTGGCGCTCCTACCAGGTGCACGGCGGCCCCGACGGCATCGTGCGCAACCTCGCCCGGTACGCGGAGGAGGACGTCCGCGGCCAGCTCGAAAACTACGACGAGGACGGCAACGGGCTGATCGAGTACGACTGGGGCGCGATGACCGGCAACGACGCCGACGCGGTGTCCTTCGACTGGAAGCCCGGCAACCTGGACCGCGCCGAATCCGCCTACGTCCACAGCAACGCGACAGCGGCCGCCCGCGCGTACGACCTGCTCGGCGAGAAGGCCAAGGCCGACGAGATGCGCGGGACGGCGAACCGGGTCAAGCAGGCGGTCCTCGACCACCTCTGGGACCCGAAGGACAAGCTGCTCAAGCACCGGCACGTCGCCAGCGACACCCTGGTGCCCTGGAAGGAGATCAACAACTACTACCCGTACAGCGTGGGACTGATGCCCACACCGGAGGAGGACCCGCAGTACCTCGAGGCCCTGCGGCTGTGGGCGGACGCGAAGCAGTACCCCGTCTTCCCGTTCTTCACGGCCAACCAGGCCGACAAGGCGGAGGCGGCGGAGCAGGGCCACCCCGGGAGCAACAACTTCTCCGTCATCAACTCCACCGTCACCTTCCGCTTCCTCTCCTCGGTGCTGCGGAGGTACCCCAGCAAGTACATCGACCGCACCTGGTACAAGAAGCTGCTGTCCTGGAACGCCTGGGCCCACTACATCGACGGCGACAACCGGTACCCCGACCAGAACGAATTCTGGTCCGACGGCCGTGCCGACCCGCAGAGGATCGGCTACCGCTCCTGGATCCACCACACCATCCTCGGCACCACCAACTGGACCGTCATCGAGGACGCGATGGGGTTCAGGCCGCGCGACGACCGGAAGATCGAGCTGTGGCCGATCGACGTGGACTGGCCGCACTTCGCGGTCACCGACATCAACTACCGGGGCACGGACGCGGCCGTCCTGTGGGACGAACCCGGCGACGGGAAACGCCCGTACGGCAAGCGGGTCCCCGAGGGGTACTCCCTCTACCTCGACGGGAAGCTCGCCTTCACCGCCGACCGCCTCACCCACCTCGTCTACGACCCCACGACCCGCAAGGTCACCTTCCCCGACGGCGGCGGAGCCAAGGCGAGGACCACCGGCCTGCGCACGGATGTCGCAAAGCCGCAGGACGTCACCTACGGCCCGAAGGAGCGCGTCACCGATCTGTTCGCCAAGGCCGGCCGGGACCTCACGGGCACGGCAAAGAACAACCTCGCCGCCGGCGCCACCGCCCGCGCCTCCCACGAGGCCGAGGGCCGGGGCGTCGCCGGTGCCGTCGACGGCTTCACCGTCAACGAGCCATCCTGGGGCGCCCGCGGCTCCGGCAACACCGAGGACTGGTACGAGATCGACTTCGGCCGCCCCCGCACGGTCGACGACGTCCGGCTCCACTTCTCCAGCGACAAACGGCCCGGCGGATACGCCGAGCCGGCCCTCTACACCGTGCAGTACCAGGACCGGGCCGGC
>KL569171.1:52820-54984 GCA_000715635.1 Streptomyces violaceus
GTGGAAGGACGTGGCCCGGCCCGCCAAGTCACCGGCGTATCCCAGGGCCAACCTCAACCGGGTGCGCTTCCAGGAGGTGACCACGGGCAAGCTGCGGGTGCT
Organism: Streptomyces violaceus; assembly: GCA_000715635.1. Classification (GTDB taxonomy): domain Bacteria; phylum Actinomycetota; class Actinomycetes; order Streptomycetales; family Streptomycetaceae; genus Streptomyces; species Streptomyces violaceus. The sequence continues at coordinate 52,923 of KL569171.1, forward strand.
CATGCGCCACCGCGACGGCCACACCAGCGGCCTGAAGGAGATCCAGGCCTACAACACCGACGGCCGCCCGCCGACGGCCCGCAACCAGACCCCCTACGTAGAGGCCTGGCGGGACCCGACGTACACCCGGCCGGGCCAGGTCAGGCTCACGGGCATCACCGAGGACGACGGCCTGCCGAAGAGGACGCTCTCCTCCTCCTGGCGGGCGGCGGCCGGCCCGGACGACGGCACCGTCATCTTCGACGACCCGCACGCCTCCACGACCGTCGCCCGCTTCACCAAGGCAGGCACCTACACCCTCGAACTCACCGCCACCGACGGCGCGTCGACGTCGTCGAAGCGGGTCGTCGTGAAAGTCGAGGAGCTCGGTGACGGCCGCGTGAACCTCGCACCGTCCGCGACCCCCACCGCGTCCTACACGTCCGGGTGGGAGTCGGTGGCCGCGATCAACGACGGCCGCGAACCGGCCTCGTCGTCCGACGCTCCGCGCTGGGGCAGCTGGCCCCAGAAGGACACCCAGTGGATCCAGTACACCTGGGAAGAACCGGTCCGCGTGGACGGCTCCGACCTGTACTTCTTCCGCGACGCGCAGCCCGGCGCGGCCGACGGAGTGGGCGTGCCGGCCTCCTGGGTCATCGAGTACCGCGACGGCGACACCTGGCGCGAGGTCCCCGCCCCCAGCGGCTACGGCACCGCCGAGAACCGCTACAACCGGACCACGTTCACCCCGGTCACCACCACCGCACTGCGGGCGAAGCTGACCGGACACCCGAATCTGGCCCTCGGCGTCCAGGAATGGAAGGTCTACGCCGAGGCACCGGAGTCGGTGCGCGAGACCCACATTCCCACCCTCCGCGGCACCATCCCCGACCTGCCCGGGCAGGTGACGCTCGTGTACGCCGACGGCTCCACGGCGCGCTCACCCGTGGCCTGGCCGGCCCTGACGGAGGACCAGGTCGCCGAGGGCGGCACCAGTGTCACGATCACCGGCCTCGCCGACCGCACCGCCCAGCCGGTCACCGCCACCGTGTGGGTACGGCACACCGACGCGGTCGAGATCACCAGCATCGCCGAGGAGCGCGTCACCACCCGCCCCGGCAGGGCCCCCACGCTCCCCGCCACGGTGGTCGCCACCTACAACGACGGCTCCAGGGACAGCCGGACACAGGTCACCTGGGACCCGGTGGACCCGGACCAGTACGCCGGGCCCGGAACCTTCGAGGTCAGGGGAACCGTGCCGGACACCTCCCACCGAGCCACGGCCACGATCACCGTTGCACGCCCGCGCGACCCGGGTGGGACATCTCCTGCCCGCCGATGACCGACGACGATCGGAGTGCGCCATGTTCCAGCCACCCACCCGACGCCGCGTGCTGAGCCTGACCGCCGGCGCCGCGGCCACAGCGACCCCGCTCATCGCCTCCGGCCCGCGGGCCCAAGCCGCCCCCGCCGGCTCCACAGCCGAGGCCGCCGCGCGAGCACTGCCCGCCCAGCCGACCTGGGCGGTGCGGCCTTTCGGCCTGGAGCAGGTCACTCTCGGCGGGGGCGTCTTCCGGGCCAAGCGTGACCTGATGCTCGACTACGCCCGCGCCTACCCGGCCGACCGAATCCTGGCCGTCTTCCGCGCGAACGCCGGACTGGACACGCGTGGCGCACGGCCGCCGGGCGGCTGGGAAACCGCCGACGGCAACCTGCGCGGCCACTACGGCGGCCACTTCCTCACCCTCATCGCGCAGGCCTACGCGGACACCCGCGAGGCCGCACTCAAGACCAAGCTCGACCACCTGATCACGGCCCTCGGCGAGTGCCAGCAGGCCCTCGCCGAACACGGCGACCCGAAACCCAGCCACCCCGGCTACCTGGCGGCCTACCCGGAGACCCAGTTCATCCTCCTGGAGAGCTACACGACGTACCCCACCATCTGGGCGCCGTACTACACCTGCCACAAGATCATGCGCGGCCTCCTGGACGCACACACCCTGGCCGGCAACCAGCAGGCGCTCACCATCGCCGCGAGGATGGGCGACTGGGTGCACAGCCGCCTGGGCCGGCTGCCGAAGGC
>KL569171.1:55177-58762 GCA_000715635.1 Streptomyces violaceus
GGCTGCCGAAGGCCCAGCTGGAACGCATGTGGTCGATCTACATCGCCGGCGAGTACGGCGGCATGAACGAGGTCATGACCGACCTGTACGCCCTCACCGGCCGGCCGGAACACCTCGCCGCCGCCCGCTGCTTCGACAACACCACGCTGCTCGACGCCTGCGCCCAGAACCGTGACGTCCTGGAAGGCAAGCACGCCAACCAGCACATCCCGCAGTTCACCGGCTACCTCCGCCTGTTCGACCACACGGGCGACGAGACCTACGCCGCCGCGGCCCGCAACTTCTGGGGCATGGTCGAGGGCTCCCGCACCTACGCGCTGGGCGGCACCGGCCAGGGTGAGATGTTCCGCGCCCGCGGCGCCATAGCGGCGACCCTCGACGACAAGAACGCCGAGACCTGCGCCACGTACAACATGCTCAAACTGAGCCGGCAGCTCTTCTTCCACGAGCCGGACCCCGCCTACATGGACTACTACGAGCGGGGCCTGACCAACCACATCCTCGCCTCCCGCCGGGACGCTCCCAGCACCGACAGCCCCGAGGTCACCTACTTCGTCGGCATGGGCCCGGGCGTACGACGCGGATACGGCAACACCGGCACCTGCTGCGGCGGCACCGGCATGGAGAACCACACCAAGTACCAGGACTCCGTCTACTTCCGCTCCGCAGACGGCAACACCCTGTACGTCAACCTGTACCTGGCCTCCACCCTGCGCTGGCCGGAGCGCGGCCTCGTCATCGAGCAGACGAGCGACTACCCGGCCGAGGGTGTACGCACCCTGACCTTCCGCGAAGGCAGCGGCCGACTCGCCGTCAGACTCCGCATCCCGTCCTGGGCCACGACAGGCGTCGCGGTCACGGTGAACGGAACCCCGCAAGGGGGCCGGGCCGCACCCGGTACCTACCTCACCCTGAACAGAAACTGGCGGCCGGGCGACCGCATCCGCATCTCGACGCCCTACCGCCTGCGCATCGAACGAGCCCTGGACGACCGGACCGTCCAGGCACTCTTCTACGGCCCGCTCCTACTGACAGCCCAAAGCCCGGAGCAGCAATCTCGCACCTTCTCCTTCTACAAGGACTTCACGCTCCGCGGCGATCTGGCCGACGCGATCAAACCCGCGTCCCGCCCCCTGCACTTCACCACGCACAACCTCACCCTCGCCCCCTTCCACCTGGGCAACGACGCCCCGTACCACGCCTACTTCAAGCGCTCAGAACCCGTCATCGTGTTCGGTACCGCCGACTCAGCTGTCCCCAACCACGCCCGCCCCGACGGCGAGACCTTCCTCGACGCCCTGTGGCAACAGGCCCCCTTCCCGACCTCCGCCCGCTTCGTGCGCGCCGTACACACCCTCGCGGACCGCTGGCTGTCCGAGAACCTGTTCACCCGCACCGAACGCGACCGCGTCATCACGGCCGCGAACAACGCGGACCTGAGACGCTGAACGGCGCGGCACGCTGAACGACGCGGCACGCGGAGCGGCCGACCGCAACAGCCGCTCCGCTCCGGAACGCTTCGAAATCGCCAAATCCGGACCGGAAGTCGTCTGGACCACTTCCGAGTCTTGAACACGCCTGTCCGGGTCTGCTTGGGTGGCGGATCAATGGCCGCCATCCGGTGGCGTATTGGGGGGAATGGTTTCTGTGCTGGGCCGGCAGCGGGGCATGAACACGCCGTACGACGGGCGACCTCACCGGCCCCTTCCGTCCGCCTGGATCCCGCACCGCCACTGAGCGGGTGGGCCAGGCGATCTTGGTCTCACACCCTTCACACCCTTGATGCAGACCTGAGGAAGGTGCATGAGGTACTTCCGTCTGCTCGTTCTGGGCAACGGCATCTCGGCGTACGGCAGTTACCTGAACATGGTGGCCCTGAACGTCTTCGTCTACGACGCCACCGGCAGCGCGCTGGCCGCCGGCCTCTTCATGGCCGTACGCCTGGCGACCAGTGTGGTGTCGGGCTGGGTGAGCGGCCGGCTCGTCTCGGCCTACGACCGCAAGCGCCTGATGGTCGGCGCCGACCTGTGCCAGGCCGTGGCCCTGCTGTCGCTGCTGCTCGCCCCGGACGGGATTCGTCCCGGTCTGCTGTACGTCCTGGCCGTGGTCACGGGCGGCTGCTCGACGCTCTCCCAGGTGGCACTGCGCAGCAGCATCCCCGAGATCGTCGGCGCGGAGCGCCGCGTCCGGGCCAACGGGCTGCTCGTGACCGGACGTTCGCTCGCCATGATCGCCGGCTTCGCCTCATCGGGCGTGGTCGTGGCGCAACTCGGCTACTCCGCGGCGTTCGCGCTGGACGCCGCGACCTTCCTGGTCTCCGCGACCATGCTCTTCCTGCTGCCCGTCCGCACCAGGTCGGCCCCCGACGCCGCGGGCGCCGGATCGGCGAAGGACTCCGGCGCGGTGCGCTGGACGGCCCGGATGCTGCTGGGCACCGCACCGGTACTCATGGCGATGGTCGCCATCCGGGCGGTCGACGGGCTGGGCTCCTCGTCCCACAACGTCGCCCTCCCCATCTACTCCAGCGGCTTGGACCCCGACCATCCGGCCACGTTCATCAGCCAGTTCTGGGCCACATGGGCCATCGGCAACATCGTCGCCCAGCAGGTGATCGGCCGGGTCACCAAGAAGTCCGGACGGACACCGGGGGAGCGGGCGTTCGCGCTCGGCGCCTGTGTGATGTCGGCCGGGTTCATCCTGGTCTTCAGCGGGCTGCCGACCGTGCCCGCCGTCATCGCCGCGCTCGTCGCCGGAGCCGCCGACGGGTTCACCGAGATCGTCTACGTGTCGAGGCTGCAGACCGCCCCCGACGAGCAGCGCGGCCGCCTCTTCGGGCTCACCGCCTCGGTGGAGAACTTCGGGTTCGGGCTCGGCATGCTCGTCAGCGGCGCGCTCCTGGAGGCCTTCTCGCCGCTGCAGGTGGTGGGTGCCTTCCACGGCCTTGCGATCGTCCTGTGCGTGATCCTGCTCGGGTGGCTGCTGCGCCGGGGCCGGACAGCACCCTCCCCACCCGCGAAGGGACCGGCCGGCCGTGACCAGCCGACGGTGACGGAGGGACGCGGCTGATGAGCACCAGCGAGCCCGACCCGCGGATGGCCGTCATCGGCATGGCCTTCCGGCTGCCCGGCGCCGACACGCCCGAGGACTTCTGGCGGATCATCCGGGACGGCACGGACTGCATCACCCGCTTCACCGACGAGGAACTCGCCGCCGCCGGTGTGCCTGCCGAGGAGTACGAGGCGGAGGACTTCGTCGGCGCCTCCGGGCTCCTCGACGACATCGCCGGCTTCGACGCCCAGCACTTCGCCATGAGCCCACGCGAGGCCCAGCTCACCGACCCGCAGCACCGCATGTTCCTGGAATGCGCCCAGCACGCCCTGGAGAACGCCGGCTACCCGGACGAACGGGACGGCACCCGCGTCGGCGTCTACGCCAGCACCGGCTACCACCTGTACACCATGCAGAACTACCTGCTCAACAACGTCCTGCCCAGCGCTCCGGCGCCCGACTGGACGTCGGGCATGCAAGTCACGGTCGGCAACTACGCCGACTTCACCGCCACCCGGGTCGCCTACCGGCTCCCCC
>KL569171.1:59008-59263 GCA_000715635.1 Streptomyces violaceus
TCAGAGATGTGTATAAGAGACAGCTGCAGCAGTTCGCTGGTCGGCGTGCAGTCGGCCGCGCAGTCACTGCTCATGGGGGACTGCGACATCGCCCTCGTCGGCGCCACCGCCGTCCACGTGCCGCAGGTCCTGGGCTACCGCTACGTCAAGGGCTCGATCCTGTCCCGATCCGGCCGTCTGCGCGCCTTCGACGCCGGCGCCGACGGCACCGTGGGAGGCACGGGCGTCCTGGCCGTGGTCCTGAAGCGGCTGGCG
>KL569171.1:59471-60084 GCA_000715635.1 Streptomyces violaceus
CATCAGAGATGTGTATAAGAGACAGGGCATCAGCAACGACGGCGCGGACAAGAAGGCGTTCACCGCCCCGAGCGCCCAGGGCCAGCGCGCGGCCGTCCGCCAGGCCCTGCGACGCGCCGGCGTCAGCGCCGACACCATCGGCTACCTGGAGACCCACGGCACCGGCACGCTCAAGGGCGACCCGATCGAATTCGACGGCGCGGCCGGCGCCTACCGCGAGGACACCGACCGCGACGGCTACTGCGCCCTGGGCTCGACCAAGGCCAACATCGGCCACCTCGACGCCGCCTCAGGACTCGCCGGCCTCGTCAAAGCCCTGCTGGTCCTGCGCCACGGTGTCATCCCGCCGATGGCGAACTTCAGCGAACCCAACCCCCTCATCGACTTCGACCACAGCCCCTTCTACGTCCCCCGGGCCGCCCGGCCCTGGCCGAGGAGCGACGTCCCCCGCCGCGCGGGCCTCACCTCACTCGGCGTGGGCGGCACCAACGTCCATCTGATCCTGGAACAGGCCCCCGAGCCGGCGCCCAGGACCGGTGACGCCGCGCCGCCGGATGTGCTGCTGGTGTCGGGGAGCAGCCGGGAGGCCCTCGCCGACAACGCCCGCGCCTTC
>KL569171.1:60282-61047 GCA_000715635.1 Streptomyces violaceus
TCCGCGACCGGTTACGCCGGCCGCCCGCACCGCACCTGGCGGACCTCGTCACCACCGCCGCCCTCGGCCGCGCCCACAGCCGTCACCGCCTCGCGGTCCGCGGCTCCACCCCGGCAGCCCTGGCCGAGGCTCTCGACGCCTGGCTCGCCGGAACCGCCCCAGCGGCGGTCACCACGGGGACGGCATCAGGACAGGGCACCCCGCTCGTGGCGTTCCAGTTCACCGGGCAGGGCAGCCAGTACCCCGGAATGGCCGACGCCCTCTACGCGCGTTACCCCGCAGTACGCGACGTGTTCGACACCTGCGAGCAGCACTACCGCGACCTCACCGGCGACTCCCTGCTCGCCGCACTGCGGACGGCCGACCCGGCGGACGTACCGGGGGAGGGGCCGCTCGGACGCACGGAAACCGCGCAGCCCGCGCTGTTCGCCCTGCAGTGCGCCCTCGTCCGGCTGTGGCGCGACGCCGACGTCGAACCACACGCCGTGACCGGGCACAGCGTCGGGGAGTACGCCGCGCTGTACGCGGCCGGAGCTCTGTCCCTGGCGGACGGTCTGCGCCTCACCACCGAACGAGGCCGGCTGATGCGGCAGCGCTGCGCACCGGGCGCGATGGTGGCGGCGCCGCTCGACCGGGCGGCCGCCCTCGCCCTCGCCGACGAAGTTCCGGGACTGGAGCAGGCCGTGACCAACGGAGACCGGACCCAGGTGCTCGCCGGGCCCGTCGCCGCCGTCGACCGGGCGCTGTCTCTTATACACATCTCTG
>KL569171.1:61279-63453 GCA_000715635.1 Streptomyces violaceus
CTTCCACACCGCCTGGATGGAACCGATGCTGGCGGAGTTCGCAAAGGTCCTCGACGACGTGGACTTCCTGCCGGTGCGCATCCCCTTCGTCAGCTCCCTGGACGGTGCGACCCGCCCGCCCGGCTGGCTCCCCGACACGGACTACTTCATACGCCATACCCGCGAGCCCGTCCGCTACGACGAGGCGTTGCGCGGTATCGGCACCGAGTCGCCCGGCGTCCTGCTCGAGATCGGGCCGCACACCACCCTCAGCGGCCTGGCCCGCCGGGCGCTGCCCGACGTACCGGCGCTGCCGTCCCTGCGGCGCGGCACCGGACTCGGCGCCCTCTGGGGTGCGGCGGCGGGACTGCACTGCGCCGGAGCGGACGTCGGCTGGGACGCGCTCCTGGCGGGCAGCGGTGGCAGACGCATCCCGCTGCCCGGATACCGGTTCCAGCACAAGGACCACTGGACGGGGCACCGGTCGACGCCCCTGAGTACGAGAACAGCAGCGAGAAAGGGAACCGAAGTGGTGCAGCAAGAGGCAGCGGTCGCACGGGTACTCCAGAGCATCGTCGAGGCGACCGCCCGGCACCTCGGCGGGGATCCGTCGGCGATCGTCGGCGACGCGAACTTCTTCGACCTTGGCGCCGACTCGCTGCAGATGATCAGTGTGCTGCGGGAGCTGGAGCAAGCGCACCACGTCAAGGTGACGATGAGACAGCTGCTCGAGGAGACGGGCACCCCGCGTCGGCTGGCGGAGTTCATCGTCGCCCACATGCCGGACGCGACCGGGACAACGCCGACCGAATCCCCGGTCCGGAGGACCGAGCCGGCACAGCCTGTGGCACCGGCACCGGCACCGGGTCCCGTCGCGCCTGCACCGGCTCCGGAGCCCGTCGCACCGGCGCCGACTCCAGATCCCGTCCCTGCCGCCGCCGGCACGGCCTCCGCTCCCGAGTACGCGACCCGCGAGGAGCTGGAGGACCTCGCCCACAAGATCCAGCAGATGTCCCAGATACAGCTGCAGATGATGTCCCAGCTCTCCCAGCTGCTCGCCCTCCAGACCGCCTCGGTGACGGAGCGGCTCAACGGCAAGGTGGCCAAGTGACCGGGCTGAACGGCATATCCGCCGCGCTTGACCAGGACCTGGCGGCGATGACCGAACTGTCGCAGCGCATCGCCGAGCAGATGGGCGGGGTCGCCGCTCCGGCCGCGCAGCCGCCGCGGGCCCACGGGCCCCGTGTGACGGTCGCGAAGTCCTCCGGCATGGTCCAGGACGCCTCGCCGCACACGCAGCAGGAGCACCTGACCGACCTCGTACGCCGCTACACCGCCAGAACGCCGACCTCCAAGCGGATCGCCCAGCGCTACCGCCGCGTCCTGGCCGACAGCCGTGCGGTCGTCGGCTTCCGCAGCGGTACGAAGGAGATGCTGTACCCCATCGCCGGCCGCCGGGCGAGCGGGGCACGGCTCGAGGACATCGACGGCAACGAGTACGTCGACATCACCATGGGCTTCGGCGTCCTGCTCTTCGGCCACGAGCCCGACTTCGTCACCGAGGCCGTACGCGAGCACCTGTCCCGGGGCATCCAGCTCGGCCCCCGCACCATCGAGACCGGCGAGGCGGCGGAACTCCTCGCCGACCTCACCGGGCTGGAGCGGGTCGCCTTCGCCAACTCCGGTACGGAGGCGAACTCGGCGGCCATCCGCCTCGCCCGCGCCGCCACCGGCCGCGACAAGATCGTCTCGTTCCTGGGCGCGTACCACGGGCACGCCGACAACGTCCTGGGCCGGTCCTCGAACAGCGGCACCGACCAGATCACCGTGCCCGTCTCCCGAGGCATTCCGCAGGCCGCCGTCTCCGATCTGCTGGTCCTCGACTACGGCAGCGAGGCCGCCCTGGAGACGATCGCCCGGAACGCCGGCGACATCGCCGCGGTCGTCGTGGAGCCGGTGCAGAGCCGGCACCCCCAGCTCCAGCCGGTCGAGTTCGTGCGCAGGCTGCGGGAGCTGACCCGCCGCCACGGCATCGTGCTGCTCTTCGACGAGATGCTGACCGGCTTCCGCCCCGCCCCGCGCGGCGCGCAGGAGCTGTACGGCGTGACCCCGGACCTCGCCACCTACGGCAAGCTCCTCGGCGGCGGCTTCCCCATCGGCGCAATAGCCGGCCGCGCCGACATCATGGACGGCGT
>KL569171.1:63675-66601 GCA_000715635.1 Streptomyces violaceus
GGTCCTACGGCGACGACAGCTACCCGCCCGCCGACACCACCTTCTTCGGCGGTACGTACATCCAGCACCCGGTGTCGATGGTCGCTGCCCGCGCCGTACTGACCCACCTCAAGGAGCACAGCCCGCACCTCCAGGAGCGCCTCAACGCGCGGACCACCGAACTGGCCGCGACCCTGAACGGCTTCTTCGAGGCCGAGGAGTACCCGCTGCGGATGAGCCACTTCGGCTCCCAGTTCCGCTTCGAGCACCGCGCCGACATGGAGCTGCTCTACCACCACCTGATGCTGCGCGGCGTGCACGTGTGGGAGTGGCGCAACTTCTTCCTGTCCACCGCCCACTCGGACGGCGACATCGAGTTCATCGCCGACGCCGTACGGGACTCGCTGCGCGAACTGCGGTCGGCGGGATTCTTCCCGGGGACGCGGCCCGTGGCACCGAAGACAGCACCGCCGAAACCGGCCCCGGCCACGACCGCACCGGCAGCTGCCCCTGTGGCCGCCATGGCCTGGAACGCCGCGGCAGTCACCGCACCTCGCACGGCACCCGCGAGGGAAGTCGTTCCGCGCACGCCCGACTTCAGCGTCTACTTCTTCGGCGACTACCCACAGGACACCTCGGCACCCCGCCAGGGCCAGTACGAGCTCCTCATGGACGTCGCCCGGTTCGCCGACCGGAACGGCTTTCACTCGCTGTGGATGCCCGAGCGGCACTTCCACTCCTTCGGTGGTCTCTTCCCCAACCCAGCGGTGCTCGCCGCCGCGCTGTCCCGCGAGACCGAACGCATCCGGCTCAACGCGGGCTCCGTCGTCCTGCCCCTCCACGACCCCATCCGGGTCGCCGAGGAGTGGTCGATGGTCGACAACCTCTCCGGAGGGCGCGTCGGTATCGGTGTCGCCAGCGGCTGGAGCGCCAACGACTTCGTCTTCTTCCCCGACCGCTTCGGCCGGCACAAGGAGCTGATGTACGAACAGCTGGAAGAGGTACGGAAGTTCTGGCGCGGCGACGCCGTGCGCCGGGCCGGCGGGGACGGCGAGGCCGAGGTACGGCTCTTCCCCCGGCCGGTGCAGGACGCCCCGCCCATGTACACCGCGGTGGTCGGCAATCCCGCGTCGTACGAACTCGCCGCCCGCCACGACCTGGGCATCGTCACCAACCTGATGACCCAGACCGTCGAACAGCTCCGGGACAACATCGCCCTCTACCGGCGCACCCGGGCCTCACACGGCCTGGACCCGGATGCCGGGCGCGTGGCCGTCCTGCTACACACCTACCTCGCGGAGGACCACGACACCGCGCGGACCGAGGCTTACGAACCGCTGTCCCGCTATATGCGCGCGTCCCTGTCCGTGTTCAGCGGCGTCACCAACAGTCTCGGGCACAGCATCGACCTGGCCGACCTGAGCGAGGACGACCTGGATGCGGTGTTCCGCCGCGCCTACGGCCGCTACTGCGACCAGCGCGCCCTGATCGGCACGGCGGACAGCGTGCGGCCGGTGGTGGACGCGGTGACCGCGGCCGGCGCCGACGAGATCGTCGCCCTCGTGGACTTCGGCGTCGCGGAGGATGCTCTGCGCGGGGGGCTGCCGCACCTGGACGCCCTGCGGCACCGCTACCGGGAACCGGCTCCCTCCGCCCCCCGCGGCGCGCCGTTGTCGCCCGGCCAGGAACGGATCTGGTTCCTGGAGCGGCTCCTTCCGGGACGTACCGCCTACAACGAGGTCAAGGCCATCCGCCTCGACGGCCCACTCGACGTACCCGCTCTGCACGGGGCACTGCGCGGACTCGTCGCCCGTCACGAGGGGCTGCGTACCGTCTTCCTCGAAGCCGGAGGGGAGCCCCGGCAGGTCGTGCGGGCATCCGCTGAGCCCGACTTCGAGATCGTGGACGGCGCGCTCCAGGACGTCCTCGCGGCCGAGAGCGCACGCCGGTTCGACCTGGCGGACGGCCCGCTGTTCGTCACCCGGCTGGTCAGGCTCGCCGAGGCGGAGCACGTCCTCGTGCTGTCCCTGCACCACATCGTCGTCGACGCGGCCTCCGCCACCGTCCTCGCCCGTGACCTGTCCGCCCTCTACCGGGCCGAACGCGAGTCCACCGCCCCTGACCTCCCGGTCCTCACCTGGAGCTACGCCGACCACGCCCGGGAACTGGCGGCATCCGCGAACAGCCCCGAGGTGGAGGAGGATCTGGCCTACTGGCGCCGCACCCTCGGCGGCGAGCTGCCCGTCCTGGCACTGCCGGCCGACCGGCCGCGCCCCGCCACGATGACCTCCAACGGCCGGGCGGTCTTCCACACCCTCGACCCGGAACTCTCCCGTCGTCTGCGCGAGTTGAGCCGCACCCGTCGCAGCACCCTGTTCATGACCCTGCTCGCCGGATACGCGACGATGCTGCACCGGATCACCGGACAGACGGACATCGTCGTCGGCACTCCGATCTCGGACCGTCCCGAGCGGGCCGAGCACCTGCTCGGCTTCTTCGTGAACACCCTCGCGCTGCGCCTCGACCTCTCCGGAGACCCCGCGTTCTCCGCGCTGCTGGAGCGCGTGCGCACGGTCGCCCTCGACGCATACGACCACGCGCGGGTCCCCTTCGAGACGGTGGTGCGCGAGCTCGCCCCGGCCAGGGCGGTCGACCGGACACCGGTTTTCCAGGCCTTCGCCGAGTTCCAGCGCGCCGAACCGTTCCGCTTCGACCTGCCCGGCATCGAGGCCACCCCCCTGGACGCCGGCCCGGACAAGTCCCTCACGGACCTCACCGTCTACTTCACCGACCAGCCGCACGGCATCCGCTGCCATCTGGAGTACAACACCGACCTGTTCGACCAGCACACCGTCGACCGGTTCTTCGCCACCTTCCGGGACCTGCTCACGGCCGCGGTCGACACCCCCGAGGCACCCCTGTCACGGCTGTCTCTTATACACATCTC
>KL569171.1:66822-67972 GCA_000715635.1 Streptomyces violaceus
CCGAAACAGCGGCCGAGGGCGACCCCGTACCGCGGTCCTGGCAGCACGGCCCTTCCCGCCCGTCGGCGGACACCACCGTCCATGCCCTCTTCGCCCGACAGGCCGCCGCGCAGCCGAACAGCACCGCGGTGCTCAGCGGAAACTCCCGACTGACCTACCGGGAACTGGACGATCGGTCCGAGCAGCTGGCCTCCGCCCTGCAGGCCCGGCACAGGACGGGCGGCGACAAGGCGGGGACGGTGGCCCTGTGGCTGCCGCGCTCCGCCGACCTTGTCGTCGCCATGCTCGCCGTGCTGAAGACGGGCCGCGCCTACGTCCCGCTCGACCCCTCCCTCGGCCGGGCGCGCGCCGAGCAGGTCATCGCCGAGTGCGGGGCCCGGACGCTGGTGTCGACGCGCGAAGAGGCGGCGGCCCTGAGGCTTCCCGGGCACGTGACCGTCGTACCGCCGGACGCGACCGCACCGCGCCGGCAGAGCGTCCCGTCCACCCCCGACGACCGGTCCCCGTGCTGCGTCCTCTACACCTCGGGCAGCACCGGCACGCCCAAGGGTGTCGTGGTGCCACACCGCGGCGTCGTCGACCTCTGCGCATGGCAGCACCGGCGCTTCGCCTTCACCCAGGCCGATCGCAGCGCCGTCGTGTGCAGCCAGAGCTTCGACGCCTCGCTCCTGGAGATCTGGCCGGCGCTGACCGCGGGAGCGTCGATCGTCATCGCCGACGAGGAACTGCGCAGGGATCCGCGGTCCCTGGCCAGGTGGTACGCCGAGCAGGGCATCACCTTCTCGATCCTGCCCACCGCCCTCGGCGAGCAAGTGCTTCGCCTGCCCACGGCCGACCAGCCGCCCCTGCGTCACCTGCTGCTCGGCGGCGATGTGCTGCGCACCCGGCCGCGGCCCGAGGCGCCGTACGAGACGGTGAACGTGTACGGGCCCACCGAGGTGACCGTGCTGTGCACCACGCACACGGTGCTCCCGCAGGGCGAGGACCCCGCCGCCGCGATCGCGCTCGGGCGCCCGGTCGACAACGTGAGGCTGAGCGTGCTCGAGGCGTCCGGCACCCCGGTGCCCGTCGGCACGGTGGGGGAGTTGTACGTCGGCGGCCCCGGCGTGGCCCTCGGCTATCTGCACCGCCCCGAACTCACCGAGGAGCG
>KL569171.1:68218-68456 GCA_000715635.1 Streptomyces violaceus
CCCGCCGGTACCGCACCGGCGACCTGGTCCGCTGGAGGAGTGACGGGAGGCTGGAGTTCTGCGGCCGGGCAGACGACCAGGTGAAGATCCGGGGCTTCCGGGTCGAGCCGGAAGAGGTCTCCCGCGTGCTCAACGCCCTGGAAGGGGTGCGCGAGGCGGCCGTGCTGGCCCGCCGCAACGACCGCGGCGAGGCCTACCTCGCGGCCTACGCCGTCTCCGCCGACCCGATCGGCTCCGG
>KL569171.1:68716-69441 GCA_000715635.1 Streptomyces violaceus
CTCGGAAGCCGACGACCGGCAGGCGTTCGCCGACCTCGTGGCCGAGGAACTGGCGGCCCGGCTGCCGGAGTACCTGGTACCGCGTGCCTGGCGGGTCCTGCCGGACCTTCCCATGACGGGCAACGGCAAGCTGGACCGATCCGCGCTGCCGGCGCCCGACCTCGTCACCACCGCCCCCAGCACCGGGCCGGGCACCACCGTCGACGATGCCCCGGAGGCCGGTCACCGCACGGACGTCGAGCGGCGCGTACGGCGGCTGTGGGCGGACGAGTTCGGCATCGACGCGGACGGCATCGCGGCCGACGCCTCGTTCTTCGACCTGGGCGGCCACTCGATCACCGCGATGCGGCTGGTCAACCAGGTCCGTGAGGAGTTCGGCACCGAGTACCCGATGCTGAACTTCTACCAGGAGCCGACACTACGGGCCATGACGGCCCAACTGGCCCTGGAAGCGGGCGAGATGCCGTCGGGCCCGGAACCCGAGTCCGACGAAGAACCCGGCTCGGTGGAACGCCGGGCACCCGCCACCGCTCAGCAGTCCCGTTTCGCCGCGGTGCACGCCGAACACCTCCTGCCCCAGGTCTTCAACGTCGCCCTGCGGATCACCCTCTCCGGAGAGCTGGACGTGGCGGCCCTGCGCACGGCCCTGACCGGCCTCGTCGAGCGGCACGAGGGACTGCGGACCCGTCTCGTGCCCAGCGGGGACGGCTGGGAGCAGCAGGTGT
>KL569171.1:69712-71203 GCA_000715635.1 Streptomyces violaceus
CCGCGGGGCAGCGGCAGGCAGCCCTGGACAAGGCCGGCACGGAGGCCGCCGAAACACCGATCGATCCCGCCCGCGAAACGCCCCTGGCCGTGCGCCTTCTGCGCGCCGGTGAGAGCACCTGGGTCCTGCTCCTCGTCCTGCACCACTCCGCCTGCGACGGCTGGTCCGTCAGCCTGTTGCTGAAGGAACTCGCCGCGCTCTACGGCGCTGCGGTGCGGGGCGAACCCCACCCCCTGCCGCCCGTGCAGTGCCAGCCCGTGGAGTACGCCCACTGGCAGCGGGGTCAGGCGGACAAGGCCGCCGACGAACGCAAGCTGCGGTTCTGGCTGCGGGAACTCGAGGGAGTGCCGTTCAACGTCGACCTTCCCCTGGACCGCCCGCGGCCCGAGAAGCCGAGCGGCCGGGGCGGTGCCGTGATGTTCACCGTGCCGGCCGACGTGCGGACCGCCGTGGAGCGGTTGGCACGGCAACGGGGCACGACGCCCTTCGTGGTCACGGCGGCGGCCCTGGGCCGGCTGCTCGCGCAGAAGTCCGGACAGACCGACGTCGTGTTCAACATCTCCTACGCCAACCGTGAACGCCGCGCGTTCGAATCCCTGCTGGCCTGCACGATCACCGGCTTCGCGCTGCCCGTGCGCGACGGAGCCGCCGGTTCCTTCGCCGGCTTGACGGACCGCATCGCCCGCACGGCGGTGGAGTGCATGGACCGGGCCATGCCGGTACGCCTGATCGCCCCCGCGCTGCAGGAGCGCACGGGCGTGGCTGTGCCGGACCGGCTGGACGTCGGCTTCGCGTACCAGAGTTCCCTGGACGCCGAGATCGAACTGCCCGGCCTGACCACGGCCATCGAGGATCTCGCCCCGGCCGCGTCCCGCACGGAACTCACCTTCGGCCTCGTCCCGGCCGGGGACCGGCTCCAGGGCTTCGTGGAGTACTCCGCCGACCTCTGGGACCGCGCCACGATCGAGGGCTGGACCCGTGACTACGTCGCCCTCCTGCGCGACGAGACCGGCAGAGCGCTCGAGGGCTGACCTCGGTCCGTGCCGCCACCCCGAGGTGCGCCCCGATCCGGCGCACCTCGCGGGCGGTGTCACGGACCTGCCCGCCGACCACCAGCGGGGAGCCAGACCATTCGTCTCGACTCATTGACAGGTCCGTACCAACACGGCACGCTCTGAGAGCGCTCTCACCCTTCCCGCATCGGCCCTCTGTCGAACGGAGAAAGAGCATGTTACGGACCCTCAGACGCCGGGCTGCGGCCCTCGGACTGTCCCTCGCGACGGTCCTGAGCGGCTCGTTGCTCGCAACCGGAGTCGCCGCGCCGGCCCGTGCCGCCGTCCCGGCGACGATCCCGCTGAAGATCACCAACAACTCGGCCCGTGGCGAGCAGGTGTACATCTACAACCTCGGCACGGAACTGTCGACCGGACGGCAGGGCTGGGCCGACGCGAGCGGCACCTTCCACCCCCTGTCTCTTATACACATCTCTGA
>KL569171.1:71368-72650 GCA_000715635.1 Streptomyces violaceus
CCCCTGGCCGGCGTGCGGAAACCCACCGACCCCCGCCCCCGACGCATCGATCCCGGGCCCGGCAGCAGGCCAGTCGACGACGATCCGCATGCCGAAGTTCTCCGGCCGCGTGTACTTCTCCTACGGTCAGAAACTGGTGTTCAAGCTGACCACCGGAGGCCTGGTCCAGCCCGCCGTGCAGAACCCGGCCGACCCCAACCGGAACATCCTGTTCAACTGGTCGGAGTACACACTCAACGACTCGGGCCTGTGGATCAACAGCACACAGGTCGACATGTTCTCCGCGCCCTACGCGGTAGGAGTGCAGCGAGCCGACGGAAGCACCGCGAGCACCGGCCGGCTCAAGCCCGGCGGATACAACGGCTTCTTCAACGCCCTCAGGCAACAGCCCGGAGGCTGGGCCAACTTGATCCAGACCCGGTCCGACGGCACCGTACTGCGCGCCCTGTCGCCGCTGTACGGACTGGAGACCGGGGCACTGCCGGCCACCGTCATGGACGACTACATCAACCGCGTCTGGCAGAGGTACTCCACCTCCACTCTGACGGTCACACCGTTCGCCGACCAGCCCGGCACCAAGTACTACGGCCGGGTCTCCGGCGGCGTCATGAACTTCACCAACGGCGCGGGTGCCACCGTCACCCGCTTCGATAAGCCGGACGCCGCGTCGATCTTCGGTTGTCACAGGAGGCTGGACGCGCCGAACGACCTGATCCGCGGCCCGATCTCACGCACCCTGTGCGCCGGCTTCAACCGCTCCACGCTGCTGGTCAACCCCAACCAGCCGGACTCCGGCGCCGACGCCTTCTACAAGGACAACGTCACCAACCACTACGCCCGCAAGATCCACGCGCAGACGGCCGATGGCAAGGCCTACGCATTCGCCTTCGATGACGTGGGCCACCACGAGTCACTCGTGCACGACGGCAGCCCACGCCAGGCCTATCTCACTCTCGACCCGTTCAATTGACCTAATTGTCTGTCATGGCTCCACGGCCACCTGCACCGCAATCGGCTCGCGGTGCAAGTGGCCGCATCAGTAGTGAAGTTGACTGTTCACTATTTCTGGAAATCAATTACAACTTTACTGTTCCTTGGTGTAGATGAACTGCGGTTTACGTGAGCCTCATTGGCACCACGCGGTGACTTCGGACCCTCCCATAACAGGAGGGCGTGGTCACTGTCCCCCATGCGATGGTGAGAGGCACCAACGAAATGACGATGAATCGCACCCTGCGGTACGGCGGGCGCACGCTGGCGTTGACGGCGACGGCCCTCGGGG
>KL569171.1:72850-74550 GCA_000715635.1 Streptomyces violaceus
GCCCTCGGGGTGATCGCGACGGCCGTGCCCGCCGCGGCCGAGGAACAGCCCACCGCGGAGCAGATCATGGCCGACTGCGCTTCGGGAGAGGGCAAGTGCTCCTTCAACTCCCCTGAGCTCGGCCAGGCGTACCTCGGTGAGCCGCGTCAGGTATCCGAACTGCTCTTCAACTGCACCGAATCGCCCGCCGCCCAGTCGATGTCATGGGCCGACACCATCGGCTCCTCCCATTCGGTGGGAGGCTCGGTCACCGTCGGCGGAGGCATCGAAGGCATCATCACGGCCAGTGTCACCGCGACGTACAACTACACATGGCAGAGCTCCCACACGGAGACGAGTTCCTTCACCGTGAACGTGAAGCCCGGAGAAGTGGGCTGGATCTCCCGCGCCCAGGTGATGCGGCGGATATCGGGCACCTGGCAGACCCACTACGACGACCCCAAGTGGGGCCACTACTACTGGTTCGTCCCCGACGTGGTCACCGGCCCGGCCCCGAACGGCACGGACGGCAAACACAGCGCGGTCGTGGTCAAGTCCCGCAAGATGACGGCCGAAGAGAAGAAGCTGTGCTCCAGCGGCAACACCCAGGACAGGGTCTTCACCCGGTCATGAGTGTGTTCGGCGGGCTCGACGACTTTCGTCGTGACGTCGCTCGGGGGCTCGTGACGCAGATAGGGCCCGCCGCACGGGTGCAGTCCGCTTCGCGGGTGCCGTGGAGGGCATCTACCTGGAACGCCCCGCCCCCGCCCCCGCCCTTACCCGCCTCGACGCGGCGGTCTCCCGCCTGACCGCTGGGCCACACCGAGGGGGCCGAGCCGCTGACGTCGTTGGCGGCCCGGCTCCGCGACGAGGAGTGACCCCGGGGGAGAGAGAACGCGCCGGGCCGCCGGCGCGGGCATGCCGTCGGCCGACGGCGGGCAGTGCTGAACCAAGTCGAAGGAAGGTGGCGTTGTGGCCGGAGTTCACGTCTGCTCTCTCAAGGTCGACACCCCTCAGCTGATCGCGCCGGGAACCACGTACAAGATCGTGCGGTTCCCCTTCGGCACGGCGGAGGCATCGGACGGATTCGAGATGCACCAGGCCGTCCAGCCGGACGGCTACGTCGTGAGCAACTGGGCGACAGACGACCGCAGCGGCCTGATCTGGCCGTCCAAGGCCGGCTGGGGCCATCTGCACGCGATGATCCAGTGGGAATCCGCCAGTGGCGCGGGCGGCTACACCGAGCTGCGCGACCAGTACGTCCGTGACCCGCTGGGCCTGACGCCCACCCCCAACGACACCACGGCGACCGAGCACCGCACGCCGACACCCGGAGGCCAGTACTACGTCAAGAACCACGGCATCTTCGTCGCCCCGGGCACCCCGATCGCACTCCGCGTGACGCACAACGACGCCGCCTCCCGCCTCCTGACCCTCGCCGAGTTCAAGCTCGTCATCCACGATGCCGCCTAGCGCTCCGGGCACGCCGATTCCACCGGATGCCTGACCGCCTCGTGTGAGCGGCCCGGCAACGTGGGACCGATGCTCCATGCGCATCGTGCTCACCGGGTCGACCGGACACATCGGCTCCGTCGTACGCCGCCCACGGGCCGAGGCCGGGCACGCCCTCGCCGGTTGCGCCCGGCGGCTGTCCGGCGGCCCCGGCGTGAGCGACGAGACGACCTGTCAGGCGCCGGACGCGGCGCGGCGGTGCCGGTGAC
>KL569171.1:74712-75563 GCA_000715635.1 Streptomyces violaceus
CCGCCGACCCGACCCCGGCGCGCCACAGACCGCCGCGTGTGCTCGCGCTGCTCGCCGCGGCCCACGGCGGGCCCGCCCTGGCGGTCACCTTCATCACGGGCCTGCTGGCGCTCCGCGGCGGCCTGCACCCGTTCCACGCCGTCGCCGTCACGGCGGCGGTGTTCACCGGCCAGCTCACCATCGGCTGGGGCAACGACCTGCTCGACCTCGCGCGCGACCGCGCCGTGGGCCGCACCGACAAGCCCTTGGCCGTCGGCTCCCTCCCGGCCGGCTGGGTGGCGCGGGCCCTGGTCGTGGCCGCAGTCGCCTCTCTCGTGCTGTCCGCGCTCGTCGGCTGGCGCAGCGCGCTGGTCAATGTCGTTCTCGCCACCGGCGCGGGCCACGCGTACAACCTCGGGCTCAAGGCGACCCCGTGGTCCTGGGCGCCGTACGCGTGCGGCTTCGGGACGTTGCCCTCGGTCGTCACCCTCGCCGGCCCGGTCCCGGACTGGGCGCCATGGTGGATGACCGGTGCCGGCGCCGCACTCGGCGTCGGAGCGCATCTGCTCAACGTGCTGCCCGACCTCGCCGACGACGAACGCACCGGTGTCCGCGGCCTGCCGCACCGGATCGGCGAACACCTCTCGCGCGTCCTGGCCGCCCTGCTGCTCACCGCCGCCTCGGTACTCGCCATGGCCGGTCCCGCCGGTTCCCCTCCCGCGTGGACATGGATGGCCCTGGCCCTGGTGGTCGTCCTCGCGGTGCTCACGCTGTGCGCCCGCGGGCGCACTCCTTTCCGCGCCGCGGTGACCATCGCCCTGCTCGATGTCGCGCTGCTGGCGGCCGGCTGATGGCGCGACAGACGTCACGCC
>KL569171.1:75792-76256 GCA_000715635.1 Streptomyces violaceus
GCCGGGGCCGGCCCGGCAGCCCCAACCGCCCGATCCCAGGAGCCCCCATGACCATGCGCGTCCTCAGCGTCCGCGGCACCCTGCCCGAGCACTGCCACCGGCAGGAGGAGATCACCGAGTCCGTCACCACCACGCTGGTCGGGAACACGGTCGATCGCGGCGTCGTCGAACGGTTCCACCGCAACGTGGGTGTCGAGACCCGGCACACCGTGCTCCCGCTGGAGGAGTACGGCCGGATCGAGGACTTCGGCCAGTCGAACGACGTCTTCATCCGCGCCGGCGTCGAACTCGGCGGTCGCGCGGTCGTCGACGCGCTCAAGAGCGTCGACCTCACACCGGCCGACGTCGACTACATCGTCTCGTGCACGGTGACCGGCCTGGCCGTGCCCTCCCTCGAGGCCCGCGTCGCGGCGGAGATCGGCCTGCGCCCCGACGTGGTGCGCCTGCCCCTCGTCGGCCTCGGC
>KL569171.1:76514-78085 GCA_000715635.1 Streptomyces violaceus
ATGTGTATAAGAGACAGGCTGATGTCCGTCGAGTTGTGCTCCCTCACGCTCCAGCGCGACGACACCTCGGTCGCCAACTTCGTGGCCAGCGGTCTGTTCGGGGACGGCGCCGCGGCGGTGGTCGCTGTCGGGTGCGAGCACCCCCTCGCACAGTCCGACGACCCCGCCGCTCCCGAAGTGCTCGCCTCGCGCAGCCGTCTCTACCCCGACTCGGAACGCATGATGGGCTGGGAGATCGGCTCCGGCGGGTTCAGAGTCGTGCTCGACTCCGCGGTCCCCGACCTGGTGCGCCGGTACATCGGCGACGACGTCCGCCGCTTCCTCGCCGATCACGGCCTGACCTGCGGCGATCTCGACTGGTACGTCGCGCACCCCGGCGGCCCGAAGGTCCTCGAGGCGTTGCAGGACGCCCTCGGCATCGAGCGGGACGCGTTGAGCGTGACCTGGGACTCGCTGCGCCGGATCGGCAATCTGTCCTCCTCCTCGGTGCTGCATGTCATGGCGGACACCCTCGCCAACCGCCCGCCCCCGCCCGGCTCCTACGGGCTCATGCTCGCCATGGGCCCGGGCTTCTGTTCCGAGCTCGTGCTCCTTCGCGCCCCGGGCGGTGGGCAGTGAGCAGCGAGGCCCTGTTCACCGTCCTGGTGCTGGCCGTGGGCCTGGAGCGGGTCGCCGAGCTGGCCGTCTCCCAACGCAACGCCGCCTGGAGCCTCGCGCAGGGCGGCGTGGAGTCCGGGCGGGGGCACTACCCGTTCATGGTGGTGCTGCACACGGGCCTGCTCGGCGGCGCGCTCGTGGAGGTGTGGATGCGCCGGCCGGACGCCGTCCCGGTCCTGGCCTGGGCCATGCTCGCCCTCGTCGCGATCTCGCAGGGGCTGCGCTGGTGGTGCATCGCCACCCTGGGCCGGCAGTGGAACACCCGGGTGATCGTCGTGCCGGGCGCCGCGCGGGTGACCGGCGGACCCTATCGCTGGATCCCGCATCCGAACTATGTCGCCGTCGTCGTCGAAGGGCTCGCACTGCCCCTCGTGCACTCGGCCTGGGCCACGGCGATCGTCTTCACCGCGCTGAACGGATCCCTGCTCGCCACCCGCATCCGCGCCGAGGACGCCGCCCTGGCACGGCTGGCCTGAGGAGACATCCATGGATCTGCTCGTCGTCGGCGGCGGCCCCGCGGGCCTGGCCACGGCCTTGCACGCGGCCAGGGCGGGGCTCGACGTCTCCGTCTGGGAGCAGCGCGCCGGCATCGTCGACAAGGCGTGCGGCGAGGGCCTGATGCCGGGCGCCGTCGCCGCCCTGGCGGCACTGGGCGTGCACCCGCCGGGGCACGACCTGCGAGGAATCCGCTACGTCGCGGGTCCCCGCCGGGTCGACGCCCACTTCCGAGCGGGCCCGGGGCGCGGAGTGCGCCGCACGACGCTGCACGCGCTGCTGCGCGAGGCGGTGCTGGCAGCGGGCGTACGCGTCGACCAGCGCACCGCGCGTCACGTCGAGCAGGACCAGGACGGGGTGATGGTCGACGGCACCCGCGCCCACCACCTCGTGGCGGCCGACGGCCTGCACTCGCCGAT
>KL569171.1:78325-78549 GCA_000715635.1 Streptomyces violaceus
CGCGCCCTCGGGCTGAACCGGCCGCGCCGGGCCCGTCCGCGGCACGGGCTGCGGCGCCACTACACGCTCGCCCCCTGGAGCGACCACGTCGAGGTGTACTGGTCCCGCGAAGCGGAGGCCTACGTGACCCCGGTGGCCGACGACCTCGTGGGCGTCGCGGTCCTCACCACCGCCCGCCGGCCCTACGACGACCACCTCGCCGCCTTCCCCGAGCTGAGGGAGCG
>KL569171.1:78763-79048 GCA_000715635.1 Streptomyces violaceus
GGCCGTTCCGCCAGACCGCGAGCGCGCGCACAGCCGGCCGGGTGCTGCTCGTGGGCGATGCCGCCGGCTACGTCGACGCCCTGACCGGCGAGGGCGTCGCGCTGGCGCTCGCGCAGGCGTCCGCCGCGGTCCGGGCCATCACCGACGGTGACCTGACGGTCTACGAGAGGGAGTGGCGGCAGCTCACCCGGCGCTACCGCTGGCTGACGCACGCGCTCCTCGGCGCGACGAGACCACTTCCGGCCCGCGCGGCGCTGGTCCCCATCGCGCAACGCCTGCCGTGGT
>KL569171.1:79228-83414 GCA_000715635.1 Streptomyces violaceus
CGGGGGAGCACGCCAGGTCCGGCCGACGGACCGGGTAGGGGTCGGCCCCCCTGCTGGACGCGTCCGGCAGGGGGGCCGCAAGCCCGCTCGTCGGGAAGTCCGCGTCAGGCGATGGACGCCGACAGGATGGCCGACACAGCGAGATTGCAGGATGCCGTCACCCACACCGCGGGGTGCGGCTCCGGCTCGACCAGCGCGGCGCCCAGGCGCCCCGGCGTGATCAGGTCCACCACCAGGAACGCCACGGCCATCATCACCAGACCCAGCAGCCCGAACGCGGCGGTCGAGACCAGCCCCTTGCCGAAGTCCTCGTAGGTCGTCCAGATGGACGTGAACACGATGCCACCGATACCGAGCAGCGCGGAGCTGAGCACCATTGCGGCGTTGCGGTTGCGCTGCTCCCAGATCTGCCGGCCCAGCTTTCCGGGCGTGAGCACGTCGACCAGGACGATGCCGAGGACCAGCAGAACCAGCCCCAGTCCGCCGTAAGCGGTGGCCCTGCCAAGTCCGTTGACGATGTCGCTCATGGGTGGGCGGCTCCGTAGCGTGAGAGATCGTGAATGATCGCGGTCAAGGAACAGCAAAATGTAACGCACCTGTTCGGTGCCCCGACCGGCCCCCCTGGCGCTGTCACAGCGGGGGCAGCGCCTGCTCGCACCAGATGGTCTTGCCCGTGGTCGTCTGCCGGGTGCCCCAGCCCTGGGTGAGCTGGGCGACGAGGAGCAGTCCGCGCCCGCCCTCGTCGAAGGCCCGGGCGCGCCGGAGATGCGGTGCGGTGCTGCTCGCGTCGGACACCTCGCAGATCAGCGTGTGATCGCGGATGAGCCGGAGCTGGATGGGGGGTTGCCCGTAACGGATGGCGTTGGTGACCAGCTCGCTCACCACCAGCTCGATGACGAACGTCGCCTCCGTCAGCCCCCAGGCGTCGAGCTGCTCGACGACCAGCTTGCGGGCGCGCTCCACCTGGACCGGCTCCGCCGGGATCTGCCACGTCGCGACATGGTCCGCGGGCAGAGCGCGGGTGCGGGCCAGCAGCAGCGCCACGTCGTCGGCCGCCCGGTCGGTGAGCAGGGATCCGATCACGGTGTCACAGGTTTCCTCCAGAGAATCGGCGGGTTGCGCCAGGGCGAGGCACAGCTCGGCCAGCCCGGCGTCGATGTCCCGGTGGCGCGCCTCGACAAGGCCGTCGGTGTACAGGGCGAGCACACTCCCGGCGTCCAGTTCCAGATGCGTGACTTCGAAGGGGAGGCCGCCGATCCCCAGCGGGGGGCCGACATGACCGGAGACGATGTGCACCGTGCCGTCCGGAGCCAGGACAGCGGGCATCGGGTGCCCGGCCGTGGCCAGCGTGCAGCCGCGGGAGACCGGGTCGTACACCGCGTACAGGCAGGTGGCACCGAGGTCCGCCGCGGCGGACCCGAAGTCGTCCACCTCTTCGTCATCCCCGTCTCCGCCGGGCACGGGTTCGCCTTCGGAGAAGTGCAGGATGAGGTCGTCGAGGTGGGTGAGCAGTTCGTCGGGCGGCAGATCGACATCAGCCAGCGTGCGCACGGCGGTGCGCAGCCGGCCCATGGCCGCGGAGGCCTGGAGGCCGTGTCCGACGACGTCCCCTACGACCAGGGCGACCCGGCTGCCCGACAGCGGGATCACGTCGTACCAGTCACCGCCGACCCCGGTCCGCGTCCAGGCGGGCAGGTAGCGGGAGGCCACCTCCACGGCCGTCTGGTAGGGCAGACGCTGCGGCAGCAGGTGACGCTGCAGGGCCAGCGCGGT
This sequence comes from Streptomyces violaceus, assembly GCA_000715635.1. Classification (GTDB taxonomy): domain Bacteria; phylum Actinomycetota; class Actinomycetes; order Streptomycetales; family Streptomycetaceae; genus Streptomyces; species Streptomyces violaceus. The sequence continues at coordinate 81,002 of KL569171.1, forward strand.
GGACCGCTCCCGGGTGTACCGGCGCGCGTTGTCGACGGCGACCGCCGCCTTGGCGGCCAGCTCCTCGGCGAAGGCGACATCGTCGGGCCCGAACGGATCTGGTCGGCTGCGCCAGAAATCCACCGTGCCCACCGTCACCCCTCTGGCCTGCAGCGGTGTCCTGATCCTGGAGTGGATGCCGTACGCGAGGATGCGCGCTGCCGCCTCCGGCTGCTCCGAAGCCCACTCGGTACTGTCCCGCAGGTCCGCGTCGAGCCTGGCCCGCCCGGAGAGCGGCACCCGGATCCCGGGCGGGGGTGAGGTCAGGTCCGGGAGGTCCGCCGGACCCGCCAAGGGGGCATCGCCCCGGACACCGGCCGCGGCCACCCGGCGCAGCCGCGTGCCGGCGCCGGCGATCGGCTCCTCGCCTCGCAGCACCGGTTCCAGCAGGTCGACGGTGGTGAAGTCGGCGAACCCCGGAACCGCCACCCGCGCCAACTCGCGGGCCGTCTGCTCCACATCCAGCCCGGTCCCCACCGACACACTCGCCCCGTACAGCAGCTCCAGGCGCGTGTACAAGAACTCCAGACGCTCACGTGCTTCCTCGGTCCGCGCACGGCTGTCCTGCAACGAGGCGGCCATGGTGTTGAACGACGCTGCCAGCGCGGCGACCTCCGCCACCCTGCTGGAAGGCACCCGTACCTCCAGATCGCCCTTCGCCAGCCGCCCGGCCGCCGAGGCCGCGCGCCGCAGCGGCCGCACGATGGCCCGGTGCTGGAACACGGTGAGCGTGACGATGAGCCCGGTCAGTCCGGCGAGCCCCGCACAGGCCACGACCACCGCCCGCTGGGCGCTGGCATCCGTGGCGTCCTGGCGCTCCTGGAGCTTGGCCCGCTCATCGGTGATGTACGTGGTGAACCGGGCCCGCAGCGCGTCCACCCGCCGCTTGCCCTCAGCGGTCACCGCCGGACTCGAGGCCGAGGGGTCGTCCCGCCGAACCGCCTCGACCAGCGGTACCGAGTAGTCCGTGACGAACGAGTCGATGTCCCTGTTGATCTGTCCCGCGAGACGGCGCTGTTCCGGGGAGGTCGCCGACGCCAGGAGCCGCCTCGCCTCGGCCGGATAGCTTTCCCGTGCCGCTTGCCAGGGCTGGAGGAACGCCTCGTCCCGGGTGATGACGAAGCCGCGCTGGCCGGTTTCCAGGTCGATCAGATGCTGTTCCAGAGTGCCGGCATCCGTGATCGCCTCGCGAGAGGCCCTCGCGTCAGCCGTGAAGCCGCGAGAGTCACCGATGACCTGCAGCAGGACGGCGAACGCCACACCGATCAACACCGCCAGCAAGCCGCTCGCCAGGACCGAGGTGCTCGTCAGCCCCAGTCGACTGCTCCCACCCCCGGGCCGTGTCCTCATGATCCGCCTACCTAGGTCGTCCGACCGCGGGCGAGGTGACGTCCCCTGGTGCGCGGCTCGGCCTTCCAGGTACAAGGCGGCCGCCGAAGCCACCCGGCGTGCAGAACGTTCGTCGCGCAGTGTCCAGGCTAGTAGAGCCGGTCATCCCTCGCACCCGGCTGCCGTGCCCGGAAGAGGCCTCCGAAAGCTGAACCGGGGCAGAAGAAGTGGTAGGGGACTGATCCCTCTGTCGCCCTGGTCAGGAGGACGCGATGCCCAGGAGACTCCTTCCGCAAGACGGCCCCTCGCTGCGCGACCGGGTCGGCAGGGAGATCTTCTCCCGCGTGGCGGGTCCGGAGGGCCCGGGCAACCGGGCGCGCATTCACGGCACACCCGGTCCCCGCTGGTTCGGCCCCGAGCGGCCCGTCAGGAGGGTGCACGGGGACGCCGCGATGTTCATCGGCGGTCTGTCGGCCCTGCTGCTCCAGTCGCTCCATCCTCTGGCCATGGCCGCCGTGGCCGGGCATTCGGGGTTCCGCGGAGATCCGTGGGGACGGCTGCAGCGGACCAGTACCTTCCTGGCCGTCACCACCTACGGGCCTGCCCGAAGCGCGCAGGAAGCCTGTGACCGGGTGCGAGCCGTCCACGAGACGGTGCGCGGCACGACCGCCGACGGTCAGTCCTACTGCGCCGCGGACCCGCACCTGCTGTGCTGGGTGCACATCGCCGAGGTCGACAGCTTCCTGCGCGCCCATCAGCGCTACGGGGCGCGCCCCCTCGACGGCGAGGGGTGCGACGCCTACGTCGCCGACATGGCACGCATCGCCATGGCGCTCGGCGTCCCGGACCCGCCGGTGAACACCGCTGAACTCGCGGCGCGCCTGGCCGCCTACCGCGGCGAGCTGCGCGCCGCCAAAGAGGCGCGCAGCTCGGCCCGCTTCCTGCTGCTGAACCCGCCCGTCCCGTTCCTCGCCCGCCTCCCGTACGGCGTCATCGCCGCCAACGCCGTCTCCCTCCTGCCGCTCTGGGCCTCGCGTGCGCTGTG
>KL569171.1:83607-88165 GCA_000715635.1 Streptomyces violaceus
GCTCCCCGTCGCCGAGGGCCCGTGCGTCCGCCCGCTCGGCACGGCCGTGACCGCGGGCATCCGCTGGGCCATGTCACCGCCTCGCGACGCGGCATAGCACTACCGGCAAGGCACCTCGACTCGCCGCTCCGAAGCTGGCACTGTGCATGCGTATGAAGCGGGTCGAAACCGAGCAAACCGAAACATCGGTGCGCTTGAGACTCATGCTGGCCAGCAGCACCATGCTCTTCGTCGAGCTGGCACTGATCAGATGGGCGGGCGCCAACGTCGTCCACCTCAGCTACTTCTCGAACTTCATCCTGCTGGGATCGTTCCTCGGCATCGGCATCGGATTCCTGATCCCCGCCGCGCGCGGACACTGGCTCAAACGCTGGACACCGGTCCCGCTCGTGCTTCTCGTCGTCCTGGTCCGCGAGTTTCCCGTGCAGGTGCGTCAGAGCAGCGGCCAGGTCATCTACTTCACCGCTGTGAAGACCACCGGCCTGCCCGAGTGGGTGACGCTGCCGGTCATCTTCCTGCTGACCGCGGTGATCATGGCGGGGATCGGCAAGATCACCGCCGACCTCTTCCGCCGGCTTCCCTCGCTCAATGCCTACCGCTACGACCTGCTCGGCAGTCTCACCGGCTCGGTGTCCTTCGCCGTACTGTCCTGGCTCCGCGCCCCGTCGGTCGTATGGGGCGCACTCGCCGCCGTGGCCCTGCTGATCCTCGGCGGCCGGCGCAACACCCTGCTGTACGGCCTCCCCCTGACGGCGATGGTCGTCGTGCTGTTCACGGAGTCGACGACGACCGGCATCTCCTGGTCGCCCTACTACAAGATCCAGCTCGAACCCTCACCGACCACGACCCGGACCTACCACATCTCCGCCAACGGCGTCCCGCACCAGAGCACCGCGCCGCTCCCGGTGCTGATGCGCGAGAACTCGCCCTACCGGCGGGCGTACGAGCAGACGCCCCACAACCCCCACAAGCGCGTGCTGGTCATCGGGGCCGGCAACGGCAATGACGTCGCGGTCGCACTCGCGTACGGAGCGGAGCACGTGGACGCGGTCGAGATCGACCCCCGGCTGCAGCAGATCGGCGCCCAACTGCACCCCGCGAAGCCGTACGACGACCCCAGGGTGCACGTTCACATCGACGACGGCCGGGCCTTCCTCGAGCGGACGGACACCAAGTACGACCTCATCGTCCTGGCACTGCCGGACTCGCTGACGCTGGTGGCCGGCGCGAGTAATCTGCGCCTGGAGAGCTATCTGTTCACCCGGGAGGCGTTCGAGGCCGCGCGCGACCATCTGACGCCGAACGGCGCGTTCGCCATGTACAACTACTACCGGAAAAGCTGGTTGGTCGACCGCTTCGCCGGCACCCTCGACGACGTCTACGGCCACGCCCCCTGTGCGACGACGTTCAAACGGAACGCGGCCGTGCTGGTGGCCGGAATGACCACCGCCGACCAGTCCTGCGAGCAGGTCTGGAGGCCCAGCGGCGCGGTCCCGCGGGCGGCGACCGACGACCACCCCTTCCCCTACCTGCTCCACCGCAGCATTCCCACGCTCTATCTGGGCGCGCTCGGCGCCATGCTGCTGGTGACGCTCCTGTCGGTGCGTCTGGCCGGGGTCCGCGTCCGAAGCACGTTCCGGTACACCGACATGTTCCTGCTGGGCGCGGCCTTCATGCTGCTCGAAACGAAGAACGTGATCGGTTTCGCGCTCTACTTCGGCACGACCTGGCTGGTCAACGCCCTCGTCTTCATCGGCGTGCTCCTGGCGGTCCTGGCGGCCGTTGAGGTCCGGCGCAAGCTACGGCGGGTCAACCAGATCCTGCTGCAGCTTCTCCTCTTCAGCTCCCTCGCAGCAGCCTGGCTGGTCCCGACGGACGCCGTCCTGTCGCTGCCGTTCCCCGCCCGTCTCGCCTCGGCCATCGCCCTGGCCTTCGCCCCCATCTTCTGCGCCAACCTCATCTTCTCGGACCGCCTCGCCCACGCCCCGGACCCGACCACGGCGTTCGGCGCGAACCTGCTGGGCGCGCTGACCGGGGGCGCGCTCGAGTACCTGGCCCTGGTGACGGGCTATCAGGCGCTGCTGCTGGTGGTAGCCGTGCTGTACCTGGGGGCAGTCGCCGCCACGCGCTTCGCCGGCGCCGGGACGGCCCACTCCCAGACTTGATGCCTCTTCTCACCGGCGCCGAGGCCTCGATCGGGCCGGCGGCGACAGCGAGCCGTGCGACGGTGCTGCCGATCACCACGGAGCCGGGGGAGGGGAGCCTGCGCAGCGGCTCAGGCCAGGTAGCCCGCGCGGGCGTCACTCCGCCATTCCTGGCGAGGGGTCAGGTGGTGAGTCGGCGGACGGCCTCGAGGAGGGTGTCGACGTCGTGCTCGGTGGTGGAGAAGGAGGTGACGAAGCGGCAGACGCCCGGCTCCCAGCGGTCGTGGTAGAAGGCGAATCCTTCCGCCAGGAGTTGGTCGATGACCGGCTGGGGGAGGCGGCAGAAGAGGATGTTCGCCTCGACGGCGTGCAGCAGGTCGGCGCCCGGCAGAGCTTTGAGGCCGCTGCCCAGGCGTGCGGCCATGGCGTTGGCGTGGGCGGCGTTGCGCAGCCACAGGCCGTCGGTGAGGTAGGCGTCCAGCTGGGCGGACTGGAAGCGCATCTTGGAGGTGAGCTGGCCGGCGCGCTTGGCGCGGAAGGACAGTTCCGGGGTGAGGGCGTGGTCGAAGACGACAATAGCGTCGGCGGTCATGGCACCGTTCTTGGTCGCCCCGAAGGACAGGACGTCGACACCGGCCTGCCAGGTCAGCTCGGCGGGTGTGCAGCCCAGCGTGGTGACCGCGTTGGCGAAGCGGGCCCCGTCCATGTGGACGCGCAGGCCCGCGTCCTTGGCGATGCCGGCCAGGGCCCGGATTTCGTCCGGGGTGTAGAGGGCTCCTGTCTCGGTGGCCTGGGTGATGCTGAGCACGGAGGGCTGCACGCTGTGCACGTCGCCGGCCTTCCGTGTCGCGGCCGCGCGCAGCCGGTCGGGGTCGATCCGGGCGTCGTCGCCGGGCAGTGCGACAAGTTTGGCCCCGTTGGTGAAGAACTCCGGTGCGCCGCATTCGTCTGTGTTGATGTGGCTGTCGCGGTGGCACAGCACACTGCCCCACGGTGGGGTGAGGGCGGCCAGGCTCAGGGCGTTGGCCGCGGACCCGGTGGAGACGGGCAGGACATCGACCTCGCGCTCGAAGACCTCGGCGAAGCGTGCCCGGGCGCCGGCGGTGAACGGGTCGGCGCCGTAAGGCAGGTCCTGCCCGCCGGCGGCGCCGGTGACGGCCTGGACGATCTCCGGGCAGGCGCCGGCGGTGTTGTCGCTGGTGAATATGCGCTGGGGTGCGGCGGGGGCGGCGACGCTCATGTTCAGGGATCTTTCAGCTGATGATGGGGGAGGCGATGACGACGGTGACGTCGGCCTCTTGGGGGCCGGTGCGGTAGACGTGCGGGGCATCTCCCGCGAAGGCGAGCAGATCGCCGGGGTGCAGGTCGGTGGGAGCCTCGGAGGGTCCGGCGGTGAGATGGCCGGACGAGACGAGCAGGTGCTCGATGGTGCCGGTCGCGTGCGGAACGCCGTCCAGGTGCGTGCCGGGGGGCATGCGCAGCCGCCAGATCTCCAGGCTGTTGCCGCTGCTGATCCGCCGCAGCAGCTCTCGTCCCACTTCGCCGTCGGCCAGGTCGGTGCCGGGCACGAACACCGGTCCCGGGTCGGTGTCGCGGGCCAGCAGGTCGGTCAGCGGGATGCGCAGGGCGATCGCGAGCGCGTCGAGAGTCTCGATGGTCGGGTTGCCCCGTCCGGCCTCCAGTTGCGACAACGTCGCCTTGCTCAAGCCGGCCCTGCGGGCCAGTTCGGCACTGCTCATACCGCGCTGCTCGCGGCGCTGCCGGATCTGCGCCCCGACCGCGATCGCGGTGCTGCTGGCGGGGCGGCGCTCGCCCGACGGGGGAGTCACGACCGCTCCCGATGGGCGGCGCTGTAGGAGACGCGGATCCGGCCCTTCTTGACCTTCAGCGTCGGCAGCGCAACGTCGGCGAGGTCGCCGAGACCGCTCACGTGGGTTCCCCCGCACGGAGCCGAATGCAGACCTGCCAGGTGCACGATGCGGCGTCCCTCGGCGTCGTTCTCCCAGGTCACAGGCAAGTTCTGCGCAATGGACCCGGCGACCTCCGTCCGCAGCGCCTCGGTGGCCTCCTCCCGGCCCTCCGGGCTGTCCAGGCGGGCGTCGGGCTGTGGCGCGGTGAACTCGATCCGGGACTGGCCGGGAAAGTGGCTGTTCGCGGCCAGCGCCCAGCCCTGCGCCCGCCCGGCCGCCTCGATCAGATGGCCGGCCGTATGCAACGCGGCGTGCGCGATGCGCGCCGGAAGGTCGATGCGGACCTCGACCCGCTGCCCGACCGAGAAGACCGGCAGCGTGGCCTCGCCGCGGGTCACGGCCACGACCAGCCCGGAGTCATGGTCCCGCACGGGGACGATCTCGTGGCCGTCCACCCACCCCCGGTCGGCCGGCTGGCCGCCGCCCTGCGGATGGAACAGACAG
>KL569171.1:88384-94434 GCA_000715635.1 Streptomyces violaceus
GACAGTGCTCGCCCGCCACCCACGGCGCGCCGTCGCGCTCGCCTATGGCGGCCACCTGGGTATGGGCCTGCTCCTCGTACGTGTCCGCGTAGTACGCGGGGATCTGCATGACACCTCACTGGGGAAGAAGAGCGAACTATACGTTCACTATAACGAACGCAGCTGCGATCTCGAACCCGTCGGCGTCTGGAGCGTCGCGTCGGGGCTCACCCGAGCGTTCACCTTCAATGCATTGCAACGAATCGGCCTTCGAGCGTTGCATTACCCTGAACCCATTGCAACGATCTCAAAGTTACTGCCTGCGTAAATAGAAGTTGTAGGCAACTAATCTGTTGCCACATGTGTGAACGCAACGTAGCGTTTCCTCCACGAGAAACTACGCGCGGAAGGCCTCACAGGCCGAGAGGCGCATGTTTCGGGGGAGTAAGCGATCAAGGGGGTTGGATCATGGCAGCGCAGAGGCGGCAACAGGCGGCACCCGGCGCCTTCACAGCCTTCGCCCGCTTCGTGCTCTGCGGCGGCGGAGTGGGGCTCGCCTCCAGCTGCGCCGTGGCGGCGCTCGCCTCCTGGATTCCGTGGGTTGTGGCCAACGCCCTGATCACTGCGGTTTCCACGCTCATCGCAACCGAGTTACACGCCCGCTTCACCTTCGGCGCCGGCGGCCGCGCGACGTGGCGCCAGCACGCGCAGTCGGCCGGGTCCGCGGCGGCCGCGTACGCGGTGACCTGTGCGGCGATGCTGGGCCTGCATCAGTTGGTGGCGGCACCCAGTGCGGTGCTCGAGCAGGTCGTCTATCTGTCCGCCTGCGCACTCGCCGGTGTCGCGCGGTTCGCGGTGCTGCGCCTCCTTGTCTTCGCGCGGAACCACGCACAGGTCGCGGCCGCCGCCCGCACCGCCCGTCCCGTGCACGCGACCGTAGCCTGTGCCGCGGCACCGTCCGGCCCGGCGGCGCTGGCCGTGCGCCGACTGCGCTGAGACCCCTCGGCTCGAGGTGCTCTCTCGCAGTGAAGATCGAGCGTTTCTCAGCGAAGGCTGGTGACCGGGATGTCCTGTCCCAGGCCCCGACGGATCGCGATCTCCACAGGTGAGTACGCGCCGTCGGCCCGCTCCAGTTCGTACGGCACGGCCGGCATCAGCGGAGGCTGGGCCATGAAGCGCGGTCGCACCCCATGGTGCGGTTGCGCCGCGTGCACCAGGAACGGATGGCACAGGAAGACGTCGCCCGGGGATCCGGTGGCGAGAGCGAGTGGCCGGTGGTCGGACGCCGTCACCAGATCGGGCGCAAGGGCCAGCCCGCTCGCTCCGTCCTCCCCGTACTTCTCCAACACCTTCGGCGCGTCGAGGTGTGAGCCGACCCGGATCCGGGTCGGGGCATCCTCCTCACCGACCTCGCTGAACAGGAACAGCATCAGCAGCGCCCGGCCCCGGGAGCGCAGATTTGTGAAGTACCAGCTCTCGCCCTCCGGCAGGTAGCTCCCCTCGATGTGCCAGCCGGCGTCGTCCGGCTCCTCCTCGTGCGGGAAGCGCAGCGGGAACGTGCCCAGCGAGTAGCGCGGCTCCCAGCGTCCCGCGCCGACGAGCAGGTCGTACGCGCGGTGCAGGGACGGGGAGTTGGGTGCGGCGGCAAACGGCCCCTGCGCCATGCCGGCCACCCAGTGCACGGGTTTCGTCCACGTTGCTTGATCGTCCGGGTCGCAGCCCGTCTCTCGCCACAGCAACCGCGCGCAGTCCGCGGCCACGCGCGGCGCGACGGCGCCCTCCAACTTCACGAACCCGTCGTGGAGGAAGCGGGATACCAAGGTCGTGTCATCCATGCCCCCATCGTGCGGCGCCACCTGTCCCGATCACCCGACATTGCCCGCACCGCCTTTGTCGGGTGTTCACCGAGCCCCTGCGAGAGGTCAACAGGGGCTGGGGTCGTGTGACGTCACGATCACGGAATCGAACGCATGAAGAATCCAGAGTGGTCGCGACTCGCGCTGCTCCGTTTCCTGGAGCGCGTGCAGAAGAGCGACCTGGCTCGCACCCGCACGTGGATCGCCGACGAAGAACGCCGTGGCCAGCGGCAGAGAGCTTCCGGGCTCGGCCCACCTGTTCAATCACATCATTCTTGCCCCAGGCCCGCGGGAACGGTTGTGTGGGTGGTGGCACCCACAGGAAGTCGCCCGCTATGACGGTCCGGACCTGTTTTCCCCCGCGACCTTGCGACTCCTTTGAGGGCGTTGATCACCTCTGGTGTCCAGCCAGACCTGTGCTGCTCGACTCCTCAGCAGGCGCTGTTCCGTAGCCGCTCTACGGCGATTTCGCCACGTGGCTGGAGGCGCCAACGACGCTCGCGGCCGTGCCTAGTCTTGACCGCAAGTCCGCGTTCGATCAACGCTGTTGTGCCGCCCCGCGCATGCGCTGCTCCGCCCCGGCCGTCGTCACCCCACCGAGCCGCGGCTGTCCTGGTGGGCACGACGCCGTGCCGCGCACACGGACCTGATTGTGGCAGTCCTTCCGCAGGATGCGAAACGCCGCGTCAGGCCGCACTCCTTGTGCCGGCACTTGCCACCACCAGGGCCACCGCCAGGATCAGGCCGATACTCTGACCGGCATGAGTGAGGGCATCGCGTGGATAGGCGCACACCACCACACTCCTCCATCGGCCGTGCCCGGCATGCTCGGCGGCATCTCGCTGACCCTGGCCCGAGGCGTGGAGACGGACGAGTTCCTCATCAACCTGGGCGCCGACCTCGACGAGCTGGCCGCGCGCACCCCGTGCAGGGAGCTGCGCGCACCGGCCGGGCAGCCGGGCCGGCCCTCCCCCCAGCTCAACCGCGCCATGTACGGCACATGCGGTGAGTGGACGTACGTGCTCGAGGACTGGGGCATGGCAACCTGGGCGACCGACTACCAAGGCAAGGTCGAGTCGATGGTTCCCTGCGAGGGCGAAGAGATCCTCTGCCTGACCGCGAACCGTTTCAGCCTCCGGCCGTGATCATCCATGCGCTCCGCAGTGGTCGTCCGGGCACCACTTGCCGCCCGGTCCCTTTCCGCCGCCGTGAGGACGAAAACCTCTCCGCGATCTGCGTGTCGGTCTGCCTTCAGTTTCGGTCGGTCTCACAGGGCGCCCTTCAGCGCCCGTGCTTGTCGGCGCCAGAACTCCCGCGAGATTTCGGCCTTGGGAAACACGAGGTCGAAGCCGTGGAAAGCGCCCGGGATGACGTCGAGGTGGCAGGGGACGCCGCTGTCACTGAGCCGGCGCGCGTACTCGACGTCTTCGTCGTGGAAGAGATCGAGGGTGCCGACACCGATCCAGGCCGGAGGGAGACCGGTGAGATCCTCGCGGCGGGCGGCGGCCGCGTACGGGGAGACCTTGGGGCCAGCGACGGCGTCGCCGAGGTAGGACGACCAGCCGTACCGGTTGCTCTTGGGCGTCCAGACGCGCACCTTGAGGGTGTCCAGGTCGGTTCTCGTCGTCGTGCGGTCGTCCAGCATGGGATAGAGGAGCAACTGGAACACCGGGCGGATCTCGGCCCGGTCATGGGCGAGCAGGGCGAGGGCGGCGGCGATTCCGCCGCCCGCGCTGGCACCGCCGATCGCGATGCGGTCGATGTCGATGTGCAGGTCGCCCGCGCGCTCGGCCAGTCCTCGCAGCGCGGCGTAAGCGTCCTCGACTGCGGCGGGCGCGGGGTGGTCCGGCCCCAGTCGATAACGGACCGCGGCAACGGTGATGCCGAGCTCGCGGGCGAAGGCGATGTTCGTACGGTCGTCCTGCTCGGGTGCGCCGAAGCCGGTGCGACACCGACGATGGGAAGGCCGGCGCGCAGCCGCGTAAGACTCTCGCGGACGGGATCGGGCAGTGAGACGTCGGTATCACCCCCTTGCCCACCTCTCGACGGGCGTCCGTAGCCCGGCGGAGACCACGTCGGCCATCACACGTGGAGCGGTCACGTTCGACGTCGGTGTGCTTGGCGACGAGTTCGGTGAGCTGCCGCGTCACGCGCGGAACTCTGGCGTCGCCTTCCGACCACGGTGTCGTCGGCGAGGCCGGCCCCGAACCTCCGGGCGACTTCGCCGGCCGGTCTCGCGCGTAGCTGAAGCCGTCGTCGTGGTCAGCCATCCCGGCCGCGCGCCTGCCGGATCGGGACGAGGTCGCGTGTCTCGCGGCCCTGCGCGCCACCGCAGGCCGTGTCGGCGTTCGTCGACCGTCCCCGTCCGGCAGGTGCGCGGGTCGGGCGACTGCCGTGCCCGTACCCGCTCGGTCAGATCTTGGTCTTCTCCCGGACCCAGGCGCCGATCTGTGCGATGGCGGCGTCGGTCTCGGGAATGCGGCCGGCGCCGTAGACGTAGGAGTGTTGGCCTCCGGGGACCACGACGGTCGTCGTGTCGATTCCGGCGTCCTTGACGCGGGCGGCGAACTCCTGGTCCTCGCCGGCCAGGACCTCGTAGGTTCCCCAGGAGACGAGGGTCGGGGGCAGGCCGCTCAGGTCCGCCCGGTTCAGGTTGATCCGGGTGTCCGTGAACTCGATGCCCGTGCCGCCGATCCAGGCATCCCGGAAGAACTCCAGCAGTTCCTTGCTGAGAATCTTGTCCGTTTCGGCGTTGGCCGCGATGGTCTCGTTGGCGATCTCGAGGTCGCACCAGGGGGAGATCGACACGATGGCGCCGGGCAGCGGCTGCTGCTGGTCGCGGAGGCGCAGCGCCAGGGCGACGGCGATGAACCCGCCGATCGAGTGGCCGATCGTGATGATGTTTGCCGGCTCATACCCTTCGGACAGCAGCCAGTTGAAGGCCGCCTCCGCGTCGTCCACCTGAGCCGGGTACTTGTGTTCCGGTGCGCGCCGGAAATCCAGGACCAGTACGGGAGAACCGGCTGCCTTGGCGATGTGGCCGGCGAGCTTTCGGTCGACGTGTGCGGACGCCAGCACGGAGCCCCCGGCGTGCGTGTGCAGCAGGACGTGGTCGGTGTTGGCGTCGACGGGTTCGCACCAGATGCCCAGCACGCCACCCGCGTCCACCTCCCGATAGGTGACGCCTTCCGGCTCCCGGGCCGCGAGATGGACTTGTTCCGCCTGGATGCGCGCGGCATCCAACTCGGACGGGGGATTCTGGCCTGTGGCCAGCCATTCCGCGAATTGGATCGCTTCCGGGCTCAGTTCGACGGCAGCGTGCTCGGACATTTGGTACCTCCATGGGGCCATGTGGCATACCGGCCCGCCAGGACCGGTATCGCCGGGGTTTGTCAGGCGGTGTGGGTGGGGTGTGTGGGGTGGTCGGTGTGTCCGATCTCGTCTGGCACGGCGGTGGCGACCTCGACGGCGAAGCGGGTGCGGTTTCGAGGGAGCCGCCGACCTTGTTCGACCACCGCATCCGCTGTTACCTCGTCGAAGACGTGCCGTCGCCGGCGGTGCGCCGCAGTTTCGGGTTCCGGTCGGTGGCCGCCGCGACGATCACCTTGGCCACGGTGGCGGGATCGTCCCCGCCGCTGGTGTTCTTCGCCAGCACCTCGTCGAAGGTGCGCCGCCCCGCCGCATAGAGCGGCAAGGGGGTGTCGCCCTGCACGCTGTGGTCCCCGAACGGGGTGTTGATCGGGCCGGGCTCGACGAGCAGGATCCGGACGCCGTGCTCGCGGACCTCGTGGTCCATCGACCCGGAGTAGCCCTCGATCGCGTGCTTGGTCGAGGTGTAGATGGCCATGAACGGGCTGGGGACGAACCCGCTGAGGGAGGAGACGTTGATGACGCGTCCGCGCCGTTGCGCGCGCATGTGCGGCAGAACCGCCTTGGTCATCCGCATGATGCCGTAGACGTTGACGTCGAAGACCTCCTGCGTCCGGGCGACGGAGAACTCCTCGGCGGCGCCGTTGGCGCCGACGCCGGCATTGTTGACCAGGACGTCGATACGCCCGAACCGGTCGATCACCTGCTTGACCACCGAAGCGACCGATTCGTCGCTGGTCACGTCGAGGTCGAGGTAGGTCACCCCGGCGGGGGCGGTGACTCGCGCGGTGTTGCGAGCGGTTCCGATCACCTCGAAGCCCGCCGCGGCGAAGGCGCGGGCCGTCT
>KL569171.1:94645-95592 GCA_000715635.1 Streptomyces violaceus
CTCCTTGCCGACCCCCGATGAGGCACCTGTCACGAGCACCACCGGTCGATTTGTCGCCATCACGAGCTCCCTTGATATTGGCGTACGCCCGTATACCTTACGGTCGTTTGCCTTACGTTCGTACGACCATATGCCGGTCGTAAGCCAATGGCAAGTGGTCACGCCCGTTGATCCGGAAAAGGTCCGGGAAATGTGGGGTTCGGTTCGCCAGTACGCCCAGCGCCGACGGACAGGGTTACCTGCTCACCCCAGGGTTCATGCGATCTTGTCGCCGTAGATCTGGCTGACATGGAGCTCGATGAGAACTGGCCGGTCGGCGATCATCACCTGGCGGTAATCGTGGATCGTCAGGCGCGGCGCCGGGTCCGTCCAGCGTGACGACGCCTTCGGCGGTGTGGCGAGTACGCCGAGCGAGCCGGCAGCCAGAAGCTCCCGCAGATCGCGGTCCTGGCTCATTCCGGGCTCCGGAACTGGCTGATCATCGCGGCATAGCTCGACCGGCCGAGCCCTTCGGCGACAGCACGGTCGGCGACCGCCTTGATCTGACGTGGCAGATCGGTGCTGACTCCCCGGGCGCTGCTCTCGTCGATGAGTTGAGTCATGGCGGCCAGGTGGGTGGCGATCGTGGCGTCATCTCCCGGGAAGGCTCCCGCGTCGATCTGCTCGGCGTAGCCGGCGAGCCATCCGGGGTGGTGGCGATGCCGCCTTCCAGGACGGGAGCGAGTGCGGTCGCGGAGACACCAGCCGACTGGAGGAGTGCGGCGGCGTGGAGGAAGGCGTTCAGGATGTTCCACATCATGCCCAGCACGGCAACGTCGTGGGGCGCGGCGAGACCTGGATCATTGCCGAGGAACGTCGGGGTGCCCAGCTTTCGCAGCACGGAGTTGTGTTGGTCGAAGGCATCCCTGTCGCCGGAGTAGAGGATGGCTGTCTCTTATACACATCTC
>KL569171.1:95798-96700 GCA_000715635.1 Streptomyces violaceus
ATCAGAGATGTGTATAAGAGACAGCGACATAGGCGATCTCGTGCTGGGCAGCCCACCCGGAGATGTCGCCGGTCTCGCTGGAGGACCCGGATGTCAGGTTGATGAGCGTGCGGCCCCGTAGCTCGGCGGCGAGTGGTTGAACAAGCTCACGGACGGCGTTGTTGTCGGTGATGCAGACGATGACGAGGGAGCTGGCTGCAATCGCTTCGCCTGCCGAGGCTGCCCGGCGTGCACCGCGGCCGATCAGGTCGGCGCCCTTGCCAGTGGAGCGGTTCCACACCGTCGTCGGGTGCCCCGCAGCCAGGAGCGTGTCGGCCAGGGCGTACCCCATCAGCCCCAGACCGAGGAGGGTCACCGATCCAGCCTGGTCGGATCCTGCGTGATCGTGATCGTGATCGTGTTCTGGACTGGTCATGCCGATACCCTCAACGTTGACACCGGTATGAAGGTCAGTGGCGGCGCATCAATTGCGCTACTACGAAGCCCAAGGGCTCTTGGCTCCGGCACGAGCTGCCAACGGATACCGGGACTACGGGGAAGAATCGGTGGCGACGGTCACTCAGATCCGCAAGCTGCTGGAGGCCGGGCTCTCGACCGAGGAAAGCGCACCGTCAACGTGCGCCACCAGGTGAACCCTGCTTCAGCGCCACGCGCGGCGTAAGAGGAATGCAGCCCCCCTCCGCCCTGCACATCCAGAACAGGACAGCGGGCTGCCGCCGAGCGGATCGAGGGGCCTGCCTGCAGGGTCACACCCGAGGGGCGGGTACCGGGAAGAGCATGCAGCTGCTGGTGGCGTGGGCGAGGAGACGGTCCTTCGCGTCGACCAACTGGGCCTGCGCGAGGGCGGTTTGGCGGCCCTTGTTGACGACCGTTCCGATGGCGCGCACCGGGCCGGTGTCCAC
>KL569171.1:96930-98621 GCA_000715635.1 Streptomyces violaceus
CCCGCCGCAGGAACTTCACCGTCAGGTCGAGCGAGGTGTACGCCATCCCCTGCGGGAGAAGCGACTGGACGGCGCAGCCCGCCGCCGAGTCGAGCAGCGTGGCGAAGACGCCGCCGTGCATGCTGCCGATGGGGTTGTAGTGCTCCTCCCCCGGTGTCAGCGAGAAGACCGCCCTGCCGGGCTCCACCTCGTCCAGAGTGAAGTCGACGGTGCTACTGATCGGCGCCCTCGGAAGCCGGCCCGCCTGCACCTCGCGCAGGAAGTCGATGCCGGCCATGCGCCCGGCGGCCTCCGCCGAGATCGCGGGGTCGTCCCATTGATACGTACGCGTTCGCCCCACGGTCCAGCGCCCTTCCCTCTGATGTCAGCTGACTTTTCCAAGCGAAGCTAGGCTTTTCTTCACCTGACTGTCAATGGAGAAGCCAGGCCCCTTACGATGGCGGGATGGAGTGGCTTGAGGCGAGCACCGAGAACTGCCCCGTCCAGCGCACGCTCGATGTGATCGGGGAGAAATGGACGCTGCTGATCCTGCGTGACGCCGTCAATGGCGTCCGCCGCTTCGACGACTTCCACCGCCACATCGGCCTCTCGGAAGCCGTGCTCAGCGACCGCCTCCGCAAGCTGACCTCGGCCGGCATCCTGAAGACCGCCCCCTACCGGGAGCCCGGCAGCCGCCCCCGCAACGAATACCGCCTGACCCGCAAGGGCTGGGACTTGTGGCCCGTCCTGATGGCACTGACCCAGTGGGGCGAGGCATACGCCCTCGGTCCGGAGGGGCCTGTCCTGGACGTCCGTCACACCGACTGCGACGCTCCGGTCCGCGTCGTCGTCGAATGCTCCGCGGACCACTCCCCCCTCACCCCCCGTGAAGTCACCGCCCGGCTGGGGAAGGGCGCCCGCCTCCGGTCCTGAGCCATCCACCTCGCGGTCGCGGGCCGGACAGCGGTCAGACCGCGCAGGACCGAACGTGATCCGGGTTGCGGCCGAAGCGTTCGGTCGCCCAGCCGCGCAGCGATCGACCTGCTCAGACGAGTTCCCGCTTCATGATCTTGCCGGTGGATGTCAAGGGCAGTGCGTCGACGAACTGGACGACGCGCGGGTACTTGTACGCTGCGAGCCGCTCCTTCGCCCAGGCGGCGAGCTCCTCCTCGGTCGTGCCACTCCCGGCCTTCTTCATCACGACGGCCTTGACCTCCTGACCGTGGGATTCGTGCGGTACGCCGATGACGGCCACCAGTGAGACGGCGGGGTGCTCCATGAGCACTTCCTCGACCTCGCGCGGGTAGACGTTGAAGCCGCCGCGGATGATCATGTCCTTGGACCGGTCGACGATGTAGTAGAAGCCGTCCTCGTCCCTGTGCGCGAGGTCGCCGGAGCGGAACCAGCCCTCCCTGATCGCCTCGGCCGTCGCCTCGGGCCGTTTGTAATAGCCCTTCATGACGTTGTGCCCCTTGATCGCGATCTCCCCGATCTCGTCGGGGCCGCCCGCGACCTCGGACCAGTCGTCCCGGATGAGCTTCATCTCCACGCCCGGGATCGGCACGCCGATCGAGCCGACGCGGGGCTCCTCCCCGAAGCGGGAGAAGGAGGCGATCGGGGAGGTCTCGGACAGTCCGTATCCCTCGAGGATCGTGACGCCGAAGCGGTCCTTGAACTGCTTGTGGATCTCGGCGGGCAGCGCTGAGCCACCG
>KL569171.1:98813-99972 GCA_000715635.1 Streptomyces violaceus
GAGATGTGTATAAGAGACAGTCGCAACGCGAAGATTCGCGGCCAGTCGGGCGACGTCGACCGTGTCGTCCAGTGCGGCGAGAAGACGCCAGTACATCGTCGGGACGCCGGCGAAAAACGTCACGTCATGGTCGAGCATGAGACGCAGGGCTGAGCGCGCCTCGAACCTCGGCTGCATCACGATCGTGCCGCCGAAGGCGAGAGCGCCGTTCTGGATCACGGTCTGACCAAAGGCATGGAACAGCGGCAACGCGCACAGGTACGTGTCGGGACGCTCGGGGTCGGAGGCGAACAGGTCGACGCCGGCGAGTGCGTTGTCGTACACGTTGCGGTGACGCAGCTCCGCACCCTTGGGGCGGCCGGTCGTGCCGGAGGTGTAGAGGACCACCGCGGTGTCGTCCTCGTCGCGCTCGACCGTCGGGAACGTCACCGGCTGTTCGGTGACGACCGAGGCGTACGACTCCGGCGTGCCGTCCCTGGCCCACGGCGCGTCGCCGCCCTCGATCAGGAAGAACTCGCTGCAGCCCTCGGTGGCCTGGAATCCCTCCCACGCGGTCTGTCCGATCGGCAGCTCCGCCGTGCCCTCGAACGCGAAGTACGCCTTCGCGTCGGAATCGGTGAGGTGGTAGGCGACCTCGCGGGCCTTCAACAGCACGTTCAGCGGCACGACCGCCGCCCCGGCCTTGAGGATGCCGAAGTAGACGCTGGTGAAGTGGGGCACGTTGGGGCAGGACAGTGCGACCTTGTCCCCCGGCTGAACGCCGCGCGAGACGAGCAGGTTCGCGACCCGGTTGGCCGCGGCGTCGAGAGCTCTGTATGTGATGAGTTCGTCACCGAAGACGATTGCGGCGCGCTGAGGGTACCGAGACGCGGAATCCGTCAGTACGCGTGACACGTTGCGGGTCGGTCCGTGCATCGTCGTTCTCCTGGTTCTCGAGGTGGCAGTCACGTCTGGACGAAGTCCCGAGGCGGGCACGAAGCCGTCGGCTTCCCGGCCCAGCAGCGCGGCGAACTCGAGCCGCGAGCTTCCGTCCCTACGCCGATGACGGTCCACACGAGGTCGTTGCCGAGGGTCAGCGGCCACTCGTCGTGCAGGACCTGCTGGAACTCACCTGCGGGGCCCTTTTCGCCCAGCGAGCTGAGCCCGACGGCCTCCACCC
>KL569171.1:100182-101980 GCA_000715635.1 Streptomyces violaceus
CAGCGGATCATGGCGCTGGTCGCCGCGGCCGACGCGCGGCCGCTGCGGCGCGGTAGGTGTGCGAGGCGATGGACATGGATCGCGCCCAGCGACATCAACAACACCCGCCTGGAACTCAAGCGGCTGACCGAGCGCGGAATCCCGCTCGAGACGAGCAGGGCTTCTTCACCCAGCCGCGACCATGGCCGCCCGGCGACGCTGCGGCCGGCCCGCCTGCCTCTTGCGAAAGGGTGAAACAGACATCAACTCACGTAATCCTCTCAGGACTGCAACTGGGCGAAGAGCGTCGCCAGGTCGATGAGGCCCCAGTGCTCGGCGAGCTTCCCGTCGGCCACCTTGAACATGCGGAGCTCCAGCACCTTGATCGATCGGCCGGTGGCGGGAGTGCCGTTGAAGGACCCGGTGTTCGTGCCGGTGAGGATGAAGCTGATCGCGAACCAATCGTCCTCGGCGACGACACGGACCGGCGTGGCGGCGAAGTCGGGGACCGCGTCGAGGAACGACGCCAGCACCGCGCGGGTCTCCTCGACGCCTGTGGTGGTTCCGTCGGCGGCGTGGGAGCGGAAGTCCGGCGCGTACAGGTCGAACAGGGCGTCGAGGTCACGCAGGTTGACGCGCCTGACGTACTCATCCGCAAGCCGGTGCAAGTCGGCGGTGGACCTTTGGGTTTCGACGTTCGAGGAAGACATGTGCTTCTCCATATGGATGGACGGAGCGGCTCCGCCCCGGTGACGGACCGTGGAATCGGATCGAACAGGCGGGAGGATGACCCACATTAACTTATGATCATAATACTATCGGGCCCATCTGTGCATACCGGCTAGCCAGGACCGGTAGCGCCGGGGTTTGTCAGGCGGTGTGGACCGGGTTCATCACTCGGAGAGGGCGGGGTAATCGGTGTAGCCGGCCTCGTCGCCGCCGTAGAAGGTGGCGGGGTCAGGGGTGTTCAGCGGCGCGCGGGTGCGTACCCGCTCGACCAGGTCGGGGTTGGCGAGCGCCATGGTCCCGACGGTGACGACGTCGGCGACGCCGTCTTCGACGTCCTTGGCGCGGGTGTCGATGTCGGTGCCGGCCCGGTTGAGGACCAGGGTGGTCGGCCACAGCTTGCGGAGGGTGTGCAGGAGTTCGTCGTCGCCGCCGTGGTTTCCGATGTGGAGGTAGGCGAGGTCGAGCGGGGCGAGGGTGCGCACGAGTGCCGGGTACAGCTCGTGGGTGTCGCTCTCGGCGATGTCGTTGAAGGGGTTGCCGGGGGAGATCCGGATGCCGGTGCGGCCGGCGCCGATCTCGTCGGCCACGGCGGTGGCGACCTCGACGGCGAAGCGGATGCGGTTCTCGGCGGAGCCGCCGTAGCGGTCGGTGCGCTGGTTGGTGTTGGTGGCGAAGAACTGGTGCAGGAGGTAGCCGTTGGCACCATGGATCTCGACGCCGTCGGCGCCGGCCGCGATGGCGGCTGCGGCGGCGCGCCGGAAGTCCTCGACCGTGGCGGCGACCTCCTCGGTGGACAGTTCGCGCGGTACCGGCATCTCCTGGAGCCCGGACGCGGTGAACATGGTGCCCACCGGCTGGACCGGGGAGGGGGCGACAGGCTGTCGCCCGTGGGGGGTGTTGTCGGGGTGGGCGATGCGTCCGGCGTGCATGAGCTGGATGACGATGCGTCCGTCGGCCTTGTGCACGGCGTCGGTGACCTTGCGCCAGCCTGCGATGTGTTCGTCGGTGTAGATGCCCGGGGTCACGGGGTAGCCCTGTCCATCGGCGTTGGGCTGGGTGCCCTCGGTGATGATGAGGGCGTGCGAGGCGC
>KL569171.1:102250-103287 GCA_000715635.1 Streptomyces violaceus
GTACACCTTCGGGGGTGGACCGGTTCCGGGTCAGGGGTGCCATGGCCAGCCGGTGCGGCAGGGGGATCTCCCCGACGACGATCGGGTTCCACAGGGCGTTCGACATGGATGTTTCCTCAAAATAAAGGGTGAGAGAGACTTGCGGGGTGGCGGGCCGGATGGGCCTGGTGGCCTTCCACCGTGGAAGGGCAGACCGCGCGGAGGGCAGTCGACGGTGCGGAGGAGCTTGCCGCGCTCATGACCGCCGCCAATGGAGGGCTGGGCCCCGGCTGTCCGGCCAGTTGGGAGGACGCCCAGTGCGTCGGTCTTCACCCACGCCCCAGGTGGCATCGGTCGTGTGCGGCACCAGCCGCACCGTAGAAAAGGGACTCCCGCACCGGAGTCCGGAGCGGCGGTCAGCCGCGATAGCGATCGGCGGGGACCCGCAGCGACAGGTTCGGGACGAGCGTCTGACGCGCCTTCTCGAACGACTCCCAGTCGCTGATCTGGGGCAGTGACGGAATGGTGACGGGCTCCCCGGCGTCGAGGCCGGCGAGCGCCGCGTCGACCACTTCGTCCGCGCTCATGATCCACTCATCGGGAAACGCCCCGAGGTCGGCGCCGGAGCCGTCCCAGAACTCCGTGCGGACAGCGCCCGGCAGCACGGCCTGCACCACGACGGGGCTCTCGGCGAGCTCCTGCTGCAGGGCCTGGGTGAACGTCAGCACGTAGCTCTTGGTGCCGCTGTAGACGGCGCTGACGGGCAGGATGTTGAGAGCCAGCGCAGAGGAGATGTTCACCACGGTGCCGCGCCCGCGGGCCGTCAGACCCGGCAGGACCGCGGTGGTCAGCCTGGTCAGCGAGGTCACGTTGAGGTTGATCAGCGCCTCGGAGGCCGCTGCGTCGGAGGTCGCCAGCGGCGTGAACAGCCCCCCTCCGGCGTTGTTGATCAGTACCTCGATGCTCTCGTCGGTGCGCAGACGCTCCTCGACCACGGAGATCTGCGCCGCATCGGTGAGATCGGCGGAGACGACGTCCACCGCACGGCCCGTGCGGCT
>KL569171.1:103540-106697 GCA_000715635.1 Streptomyces violaceus
GGTCGTAGCCCCGGTCGGCCAGCCGCTGCGCGTAGGCGGCACCCAGGCCGGCGGACGCGCCGGTGACGACAGCGGTCTTGTTCTGCGTGGTCATGGGAGGGATCTCATTTCTGGGCTGGCGGATGAGTAGAGGGGCCAGAGCGTCGACCCGCTTTAGATTACGATAGCTATCTAAAGCGCTCCGGTCAACGGCCCGCGATCCCACCAACCACCGCCCGCGACCGGAGACTGAAGCGGATCCGCAGGCTCCCCACCGTGCAGCAGCGCGAGAAAGCGCCGTACGGGAAGAGGGCGTCACGGCCTGCCGACCGCCACTTCGCGTACGATAGATGCACGTAACTATCTAACGTGGGCAGGTGAGTGATGAGTCGGGTTTCGCAGGCACAAGCGCTCGAGAACCGCAGGCGCGCGGTCGCCGCGGCCTCCCAGCTCTTCCGGGAACGCGGCGTGAACGGCATCAGCGTCGCCGACCTGATGAAGTCCATCGGGCTGACCACGGGTGGCTTCTACAAGCAGTTCCCCTCCAAGGAGGCCCTGGTGGCCGAGGCGGCTCAAGCCGCCTTCGGGGACCTGGACGTACTCCTGGCGGGGTTCGACACGGACCACGGCGATCACGACACCGCGCGCGCCGCCCTCATCGACTTCTACCTGTCGGCCGAGCACCGTGACCAGCCCGGCACCGGTTGCCCCACCGCGGGATTCGCAGGCGACGCGGCTCGCGAGCCCATAGCTGGGGAGGTGCGCAAGACCTACGCAGGGGGAGTCCAGGAATTCGCCGCGTGGCTGTCTGCCGACGCCGACGACGGCCTCCCCATGGTGGCCACGCTGGTCGGCGCGCTCCTGCTCGCCCGGGCCACGGCGGGCACAGAACTGTCGGAGAAGATCCTGGAATCGACCCACAAGGCCCTGACTGCGTCACAGGGCATTGAACCGGAGTCCTGAGACGGGCCATTCGACCGCGCCAACGCCACGGGCGAGCGGACCTGAGCGCCCTGCGCTTTCCTGGACCGCTCCCCCGCCCGCAACCGCCGCCGGCGCTCCATGTCCCGCTGCGGCAACCGCACCGAGGCCCGCCCGCGGCAAGGCGGAGCGGCCACACCCCGACGGCCTGACCCACCGGCGGACTGAGCCACCACAACCACCTGGCGCAACCACGCTCGGCTCACTCGGCGGGCCTCATGCGCAATGCGGGGCCGGGGGCGCTCTCGATGTCCTGCGCCTGCACGGCGCGGCCCCGTTTGCAGCGGATCTGGGCGTCGACGCGCGCGCCGCATCCGCGGTGTCGCGCCAGTACGGCCGGACCTTCCGTGTCGGCGCGGTAACGGTCGCCCCACTGCAGCAGCCCCACTACCGCCGGGACGAGATCCGTGCCCTTGGGTGTGATCACGCACTTCGGCCGGCTTCGCGAGCCCGGTTCTTTGCAGATCTCGGCGACCTCCCTTCCTCCACCAGCATCCGGAGCCGCGCCGCGAGGCGGTTTGCGAGGACAGCCGAGGACGCGTTCGAAGCCGCTGAAGCAGGTCGGACCGCACCAGACGTCGCGCACCCAGCCTCGGCTGAGTTTACTTTTCCATACTCAGCCGGTAGCGTCATGACCAGCACATCAACCCGGCCGCACGCGGGAAACGGGCGCGCGAGGAGACCTGCGCGAAGAATCACATCGACCACCGGGAACCCCACATGGAAAGGCGGCCGGCATGAAGGCCTTCGTCGTCGCGAAGTACGGCAAGGACGGCGCACGCGCCGCAGAGGTACCCGAGCCCACGGTCGGGGACCGCGACGTCCTGGTCAAAGTGAGCGCCGCCAGTATCAACCCGCTGGACAAAATGGTCCGCAACGGTGAGTTCAAGCAACTCCTGAAGTACAAGCTTCCGTTCGTGCTCGGCCACGACGTGGCCGGGGTCGTGACGCGGGTCGGCTCCGCCGTACACGGAATCAAAGTCGGCGACGAGGTCTACGCCCGTCCGCGCGACCTGCGGATCGGCAGCTTCGCGGAGTTCATCGCGATCGACATGGACGACGTCGCACCCAAGCCGGCCTCTCTCACCCTCAACGAGGCAGCCGCAGTGCCGCTGGTGGCCCTGGCCGCCTGGCAGATCCTCGTCGACAAGGCCCACGTGAAGCCGGGGCAGAAGGTGCTCATCCACGCCGGTGCCGGCGGCCTCGGCTCGACGGTCATCCAGCTCGCCAAGCACCTCGGCGCCACAGTGGCGACGACCACGAACACCGACACCGAGAAGTTGGTCAGGAGCCTCGGCGCCGACGTCGTCGTCGACTACACCAGGGAAGACTTCTCGAAGTTGCTGTCCGGCTACGACCTCGTGCTGGACTCGGTGGGCGGAGCGAACCTCGAGAAGTCGCTGACCGTACTGAAGCCCGGCGGCCTGGCCATCAGTGTCGTCGGCCCGCCGGACCCCGGCTTCGCCAAGCAGCTCGGCGCGCCCTCCTTCCTGGGCCTGGTCATGAACGTGCTCAGCCGCAAGGTGCGGAAGCAGGCCAAGGCGCTGGGCGTGCGCTACCAGTTCTTCTTCATGCAGGCCAACGGCTCCCAGCTCCGCAAAATCGGCGCCCTCTACGACAGCGGGAAACTCCGCCCGGTCATCGACAGCACCTTCCCGTTCGACCAGACGCTTGAGGCGATGGCGCACGTCGAGCAGGGCCGCACCAAAGCCGGCAAGGTAGTGGTCTCGATGACGCCCGACAACGACTGAGAGCAGTCCGGCCCCAGCCCCTCCGTCCGGCACGGTCACGGGAGGGAAGACGTCGCCGTCGGCGATCCAGTGGCGACTACGGTCAGGGAGAACCGCCGCTGTGGGCGTCTCGCTGCCTCCCATGCCGTACGTCCTGCGACACAACGCGCCGCACAGCTCCACGACGCCCCGAGCCGTGGTCAGGCCCTCGCACCCGTAACGTGTCAGGAGTGTGATCACGGCGGACGGACCGCCCCGCATGCGTGGGCAGACATGCTCAGGACAGCAGCGTCCGCCCGCCGAGCGACGCACGTCGCCAGTTGGGGGTGCGGTCCTTGTCGACCAGGGCCGCACGGACGCCCTCCAGGAAGTCCGGCGTGCGGATGGTCGTGCGCGTGAGGGCGAGTTCGGCGTCGAGGCACTCCCGCAGCGTGTGCTGCCTGCCCCGGGCCAGCAGGGTGTGAGTG
>KL569171.1:106857-108856 GCA_000715635.1 Streptomyces violaceus
GGCACTCCCGCAGCGTGTGCTGCCTGCCCCGGGCCAGCAGGGTGTGAGTGATCTCCAGGCTCTCCGGCGAAGCGGACTCGAGGGCGGCCAACGCGGCTGCCGCCCAGGGGGTGTCGAGGTGGCGCAGGCGTTTCTCGATCTCACCCAGGGCCGGCGCGCCGAACGCCCAGTCCACGTCCCCGCGTGCCTCCGCCAGCCCGCTGCCCGCCACCGGGGAGCGGCCGGCGAGGCGGTTCAGGACCACGTCCACCGGGTCGCCGGGGTGGTCGGCCAGGGCCTCCCCGACCGCGTCAAGCCCGTCCGCGGGGACGAAGTGCGTGGCCAGCCCCGTGTACAGCGCGTCGGCCGCATCGAGCCGGTGCCCGGTCAGTCCCAGATACATGCCGATCGCGCCGGGCAGCCTCGGCAGGAAGTAGCTGGCCCCGACGTCCGGGAAGAACCCGATCCCGGTCTCGGGCATCGCAAGAACGGCGCGCTCGGTGACGACGCGGAAGCTGCCGTGGACGGACAGACCGAGACCGCCGCCCATGCACAGGCCGTCGATGAGCGACACCACCGGGAGGGGATACTCCGCGATCCGGGCGTTGAGCCGGTACTCGGAGGCGAAGAACCGCTCACTGGCCTCGGCGTCCCCGGCGAGGCTCTGCTCGCGGATGGTGCGGATGTCTCCGCCGGCGCAGAACGCCTTCGTGCCGGTGCTGGCGAGCACGACAGCGGACAGCGGCGTGTGCTCCCACTCGGCCAGCACACGGTCGATGGCGGCGACCATGCCTGCCGTCAGGGCGTTGAGGGCCTTGGGCCGGTTCAGCAGGATGCGGCCGACGCCCCGATGGACATCGGCGAGAATCTCGCCCGCAGCGGTGTCAGTCATCGGTCGTCACCTCGCCATCCGTGCGGACCTGCTGTCATGGCCATCACGTTCCTCACTCGCCGGGGGTCAGGCGTAGATCTGCGCGTAGAGATCCTGGATCTCGTCCACGGTCGGTACGACGGGGTTGTTGGCGGGGGATCCGGACGCGAGCGCCTGCTCGGCCATGAGGGGCAACAGACGGAACCACTCGTCCTTGTCGATGCCGTGGGCTCTTGGGGTGGGCACCTCAAGATCCTGGCACAGGGCTCGGAGCGCCTCCACGAGCCTCACGACGCAGCAGATCGCCGACCGAGCCGATGTCGCGATCGGGACGCTCTACCTGTATGCGTCCACGAAGGCCGAGTTGCTGATCATGGTGCAGAACGAGAAGTTCGCCGCCGCCATCGACGACGGCCTCGCCGCCGCGAACGCCGCCGGACAGGGCACGCTGGAGCCTGTCGTCGCTCTCATCCGTCCCGTGGTGGAGTGCGTGAGGGAGCACATCGAGAACGGCCGCACATACCTGCACGAGCTCGTCTTCGGCGACCCGGTCGAGCCCTACCGGAATGCGGGCCTCGCCCTTGCCGGCCGCCTCGAGGACGGCGTCACCGGCCTGCTCACCCAGGACGACCACATCGATGCCGCCGACGCGGCAACGCTGGCGCGGGTGATCACCGCGATCATCCACCTCAGCACCACCGCCACCGTGTACCTGCACCGCAGCGACGAAGCCGTCATCGCCGACATCCGCGACCAGATCCACGCCACCCTGGCGCCCCACCACCGCGCCGCATGACCACTCGCTCCACGAGCCAACCATCACCCCCGGAAAGGGGGCACCTCATGAGCACGCACTACGGCGTCGTCGCCTGCGACGCCGGAACATCCCGAACGCTCAACTGCCGATCTACCCCGACGCCGGGCATGGAGCGCAGTTCCAGTACCCCGAGCGCTCCCTGAAGCACGCCCTTCAGTTCTTCGACGAGTAGCACCCGTGCAGTCGCTGATGCCTGGTGTGCAATGACGGCCCAGCCCAACGGGCCCCAGGACTGCCACAAGCACGCCTTCTCGTCCGTGAAGTCCTGTACGCCTCCACGGTCGCAGACACGGGACAGCCCGGCGGCCGGACCGCCGCCGTTCCCGTCGGCT
>KL569171.1:109079-109947 GCA_000715635.1 Streptomyces violaceus
CGGCTTGACCAGTTGCCCGGCAATCCGACAGGCCTACCGGTGCGGCCGGCCGAGGCAGGCGAGCCCGCGCGATGCGGGCAGGGCATACCGGCGCCCGGCTGTCGCGCCCGCACCCACCGCCACGCGACTGCACCGAAGTCAAGCCTGGACGCGGCGGCAGAATCCCCGGATCGCCGGCGCGGACGCCGCCCACAGGCGCGTCGCACGCACTCGCCCCACCGACCCCCGGGCGGTCCGGTCCACAGGTCGCGACCCGCCCGGCAGGCGCCCTGAAGGATCCATACCCGATGCCCCGTAATGGGCCTCCGCGCATCCACGAGGTGATTCCGGCCTCACCTGAGTTTATTTTCTCATACTCAGCAAGTAGCGTCATGACCAGTACATCGACCCGGCCGCCGCGCGGGAACCCGGCACGGCGCCCGTCCGAGAAGGAGTACCACCATGGGAGTAAGCCAAGAGGCACACGAGTTCGCGGAGTTCCTCGCGAGCGTGAGCGCGAAGTCGTCGACACCCGGCCTCGACCTGGCCATCATCCGCGACATCGTCGACTCCAACCACAAGGCGTCGACCGAGCCGGAAGGCGTCACCTACGCCGAAGTCGACGCGAACGGCGTCCCCGCCCTGTGGGCCATCCCCGAGGGTGCCGACCCCGACAAGGCACTGCTCCACTTCCACTTCGGCGGATCCGTCACCGCCTCCATGCACTCCGACCGCAAGGCCGCCGGTCACATCGCCAAGGCCGCCGGCGCCCGCTCGCTCGTCGTGGACTTCCGCCTGGCACCCGAACATCCCCACCCCGCGCAGCTCGACGACGCCGAGACCGCCTACCGCTGGCTGCTCTCGCAGGGATACGAGCCGCGGAACATCG
>KL569171.1:110158-114482 GCA_000715635.1 Streptomyces violaceus
GGCCACTCGATCGGCGGGACGCTCGCGGTGATGCTCCCGCTGCGCCTGCTCGCGAAGGGCGAGGCGACCCCGGGCGCGATCGTCAGCGTCTCACCGTGGACCGACCTCACCATCCAGAACGCGTCGGTGGACGCGAACGAAGACAACGACAAGATGCTCAGCCGGGGCACGCTGGAACTCTTCCGCGGAGCCTGGCTGCAGGACCCCGCCGTGGACTTCGCCGACCCCGCGATCAGCATCGCGAACGCCGATCTGACCGGCCTGCCACCCACGGCCGTCCACTACGGCGAGTACGAGACTCTCGCCGACGACGGTGCCGAGCTCGGCCGCCGCCTCGCGGACTTCAAGGTCACCTCCGAGGTCCACCCGCTGCCCGAAGGGCAGCACTCGTTCGTCCTGGGCGCCGGGCGCGTACCCGAGGTGGACCAGGCGATCCAGCAAATGGGTCAGTGGCTGCGCAAGCACCTCGGCGCGTGAGCAGAAGCTGTACCTGACGGCGGCCTGCTGACGGCCAGGCCGCCGTACCACCGCGATACCGGCGACCGGTCCGCCGGTCTCCGGCATCTGGCTCGACCACACCGGCCGGCATGCGGTACTCGTGTCCGACACCGTTTCCGCAAACAGCCCCACCACCGTCCCTCGAAGCCACAAAGGAGTGCGCGATGGGAACGTACGAGGAAGTCTTCCGCTCCAGTACCGAGGCCCCGGAGAGCTTCTGGCTCAAGGCGGCAGAGGGCATCGACTGGGATGTCGCTCCGCAACGCGCCCTGGACTCCTCGGGCGCCCCCTTCTACCGCTGGTTTCCCGACGGGCGGCTCAACGTCTGTTTCAACGCGCTCGACCGGCACATCGAAGCCGGCCGGGGCGGACAACCCGCGCTCGTCTACGACTCCCCCGTGACCGACACCCGCCGCACCTACACTTACGAACAGCTGAGGAACGAGGTGGCGGCCTTCGCCGGAGCGCTCGCACAGCTCGACGTGGGGCACGGAGACCGCGTGGTCATCTACATGCCGATGGTCCCCGAGGCCGCCGTCGCGATGCTGGCCTGCGCACGCATCGGCGCGGTCCACTCGGTCGTCTTCGGCGGGTTCGCCCCGCGCGAACTCGCCCTCCGCATCGACGACGCCGCCCCCAAGGTGGTCGTGTCCGCCTCCTGCGGCATCGAGGGCAAGCGGGTCATCGCATACAAGCCCCTGCTCGACCAAGCCATCGAACTCGCGGTCCACAAGCCGGAGAAGTGTGTGATCCTGCAACGCCCGCAGGAACGCGCCGAGTTGGGGCCCGACGATCTCGACTGGGGCGATCTGGTCGCTGCCGCTCCGCCGGCCGACTGCGTTCCCGTCGCCGCCACCGATCCCCTGTACATCCTCTACACGTCCGGAACGACCGGAAAGCCCAAGGGAGTCGTGCGTGACTGCGGCGGCTACGCGGTCGCGCTGCACTGGTCGATGGGCGCCGTGTACGACGTGGGCCCGGGCGAGACGATGTTCACCGGCTCCGACGTCGGCTGGGTCGTCGGCCACTCGTACATCGTCTACGCGCCCCTGCTGGCCGGCGCGACGACGGTCCTGTACGAGGGCAAGCCGGTCGGCACCCCGGACGCGGGACAGTTCTGGCGCGTGGCCGCCGACTACCGGGTCAAGACCATGTTCACGGCGCCCACCGCCTTCCGGGCGATCAGGAAGGAGGACCCGAAGGGAACGCTCACCGCGGGCTACGACCTTTCCCACCTGCGCTATCTTTTCCTGGCCGGTGAGCGCCTCGACCCCGAGACGTATTACTGGGCGAGCGACCTGCTGGGCGTCCCGGTGATCGACCACTGGTGGCAGACGGAGACCGGCTGGCCCATCGTCGCCAACCCGGCCGGCATCGAAGTCGCTCCCCTCAAGCCCGGCTCCCCGACCCGCCCGCTGCCGGGGTGGGACGTCCGCGTCCTCGACGCTTCGGGCGATCCGGTGCCCGCGGGCGTGGACGGTGCGATCGTCGTGCGGCTTCCCCTGCCGCCCGGCGCCCTTCCCACTCTCTGGAAGGACGACGACCGCTACGTCGCCTCCTACCTCTCCGCCTACGACGGCTACTACCTCACCGGCGACAGCGGCCACATCGACGACGACGGCTACGTTTTCGTCATGGGCCGCACCGACGACGTCATCAACGTCGCCGGACACCGGCTGTCCACCGGCAGCATGGAGGAGGCCCTGGCCGCCCACCCCGACGTCGCCGAATGCGCCGTCATCGGCGTCGCCGACGCACTCAAGGGACAGATCCCGCGCGGCTTCGTCGTCCTCAAAGCCGGCACCGACCGCGAACCGAGCGAGGTCGAGGCCGAACTCGTCGAACTCGTACGCGAACGCATCGGCGCCGTCGCCTCCCTCAAGGACGTCACGGTCGTCGCCGCCCTGCCCAAGACCCGCTCGGGAAAGATCCTCCGCAAGACCATGCGCGGCATCGCCGACGGCCGCGACGAACCCATCCCCTCCACGGTGGACGACCCAGGCGTCATCGAGGTCCTGCGCCCGGTCCTCCGCCGCCCCGGTCACACCCTGTGAAGGGCTGACAGCGCCCTGGCCGAGGGGAGAGGGCGAGCGCGACCGCCGGACTCCGCGCGGCACGGCCCGTCGGCTAGGGCGGGAATACCTTGTGACTATGGGAACCGACGCCCATGTCTTCCTCAGCGATCTCGCTCGGGGCCTCGCACCCCGAGCGGATCAGTTGGGCGACGTGGTGCTGCAACACCTGTTCGCCGAGCTTCCCGAGGTGTGGAAGTACGAGGACATCGCCTCCGTGGCGCCAGTGGCGTTGTCCGAACACATCGCCGCCGTTCTCGACTTCCTCGAGCGTGGCCTTGATATGGCCGAGGTCAGGACGCCACTCGCCGCCATCGAATGCGCCTGCCGACTCGCCGAGCACGGGGTGCCCATCAGCGAACTCCTTCGCGTCTATCGGCTCGTCCACGCAGGTCTGCTTGATCAGC
This sequence comes from Streptomyces violaceus, assembly GCA_000715635.1. GTDB lineage: Bacteria > Actinomycetota > Actinomycetes > Streptomycetales > Streptomycetaceae > Streptomyces > Streptomyces violaceus. The sequence continues at coordinate 113,136 of KL569171.1, forward strand.
TCAATAAGGAAACAGCCCGTGTCGCCGGGTCGCAGGAGCTGGTCAACGCGACGACTCTCACCCTGAGCGCGATGGCCTTCGAGTACGTCGATCGTACGGCGGAACATGCTGTCGCGGCCTACCAGAGGGAACGCGACCGCTGGCTGCAGCGGCGGCTGATCGTGATCAACGAGGCCGGGACACGGATCGGGACCACCCTGGACACCACCCGCACCGCCAGGAACTGGCGGACGTCGGTGCCGACCACCTCGCCGACCTCGTCACCGTCGACCTCCTGTCCTCCGCCCTCCAGGAGGAAACCCTCATGGCCACGGCGCGAGCGGAAGCCGGCGCTCAGATGAGCCTCGCCTCGCAGCAGCCACCAATCGGCATAGACAGCGGCATGAACCTCGGAAGTCCGTCCCCCGGGACCAGTCGAACGCGGCCCGAGCTAGGTGCATCGAAGTGATGCGCCGTCACCTCTGAGAGACGATGGTGATCTTGATGCCAACTATCCCTCTTTTGTGCCAACTAAAAATCCTCGTCACAGCCCGTCAGCGCCGCACCCGCGGCATCCCCAGTCCGATCCACGAGATGATCTCCCGCTGGATCTCGTTGTTGCCGCCGCCGAAGGTGAAGATCACCGCCGAGCGGTAGCCGCGTTCCAGTTCGCCGTGCAGGACCGCGCCCGCCGAGCCCTCCTTCAGGGCGCCGGGGGCGGCGACGATCTCCATGAGCCAGGCGTAGGCGTCGCGCCGGGCCTCGGAGCCGTAGACCTTTACGGCGGAGGCGTCCTGCGGGGTGAGGGTGCCCTCCTGGACGGAGTTGACCATCTGCCAGTTGAGCAGTTTGAGGGCGTCCAGCCGGGCGTGGGTGCGGGCCAGGAGGCGGCGTACCCAGGGCAGGTCCGCGACCCGGCGGCCGTCGGCGAGCTTGGTCTCCGTCGACCAGCGCTGCACGTCGTGCAGGGCGCGGATCGCCATGGTGCCGTGGGCGGCCAGGGTCACGCGCTCGTGGTTGAGCTGGTTGGTGATCAGCCGCCAGCCCTGGTTCTCGGCGCCGACCCGGCGGGAGACGGGGACGCGGACGTTCTCGTAGTAGCTGGCCGTGGTGTCGTGCGAGGCGAGGGTGTTGATCAGGGTGCAGGAGTAGCCGGGGTCGGTGGTCGGCACCAGCAGCATCGTGATGCCCTTGTGCGGCGGGGCGTCGGGGTCGGTGCGCACGGCCAGCCACACCCAGTCGGCGGTGTCGCCGTTGGTGGTCCAGATCTTCTGGCCGTCGACGACGTACTCGTCGCCCTCCCGTATCGCACGGGTCCGCAGTGACGCGAGGTCCGTGCCCGCGCCGGGCTCGCTGTAGCCGATGGGG
>KL569171.1:114676-115825 GCA_000715635.1 Streptomyces violaceus
ATCAGAGATGTGTATAAGAGACAGATCTTCGGCAGGAAGCAGGCCTTCTGCTCGTCGGTGCCGTAGCGCATGATCGTCGGACCGACGGTGTTCAGCGCCATCAGGGGCAGCGGGACGCCGGCCTGGGCGGCCTCGTCGAAGAAGATGAACTGCTCCATGGCCGTCAGGCCGCGCCCGCCGTACTCCTCGGGCCAGCCCACGCCGAGCCAGCCGTCCGCGCCGAGCCGCCGGATGGTCTCGCGGTAGAACCGCTTCTGGTCGGCGGGGTCGCCGTGCCGGGCGTACATGTGGTCCGGGACCAGTTCGGCGAAGTAGGCGCGCAGTTCGGTGCGCAGCCGCTGCTGCTCGGGCGTGTATTCGAGGTGCACGGCGCCTCCAGGCTCCCCAAGGCCGGTCCTGTCGGCGCACACCGTAGAACGTGTTTCAGAAATTGGGAATGGCGATGTCACCTCGGTGTCGGTGGGCTCAGTTCAGCGTGGGCTCGGTGTGGGCTCAGTTCAGCGTGGCGAGGAAGTCCGTGCAGGCGCGTGCGCACGCGCGGCACGCCGCCGCCGAGTCCTCCGCCCCCGGCTGCCTGTCGAAGGCGTGGGCGGCCTCCAGACACACGGTCCGGCACCACTCCACCTGGGTGCGGATGCTGCCCTCGTCCACCTGGTTCTGCTCGGACAGCACACGGCAGGTCGCGTCGCAGACCTCCGCGCACATGATGCCCTTGCGTCGTACGAGTTCCTGGTTCTCGGTGCCGTCCGGATCCACAAGGCTCGCGCGCAGCGCGCACGCCCGCGCGCACTCTGTACACGCCTGCGCGCAGGCGAAGCGGTCCTCCAAGAACCGGAACAGCTCCTGCTGGGATGTCGTCGGAGTCACACCGCGCGGGTAGCCCCGGTCGAGGCCCGTCAAACCCGGCGTTCCCAAGGGCTGCGTCCGAGGTGACCGGGTTCATGGTGAGGACCAGGGGTACTCGCGCGCCATGCATACCGCATGGATGGAGATGGCCGCGGGCCGTGGCGCCCTCGGCATCGGGCTGGTCGTGGCGGGTGTGGTGGTCGTGGCCCTGCTGCTGGGGGCCTTCGTCCTCGGCGTTCGCATCAAGCGCAGGGAGCTGCCCACGCCGCGCCCCGAGGAGCAGCCGCGGCTGCCCGACGGCGG
>KL569171.1:115997-116985 GCA_000715635.1 Streptomyces violaceus
GCCGCGGCTGCCCGACGGCGGCCCGGTCCGCGAGGTCAGTGAGCGCCGGGAGCCCGACGAGGTGCCGAGAAGCCAGGATCGCCTGACGCCGCACCGGCTGAAGGCCCACGGCAACGTGAGCGACCGGAGGAGCGCGTCCCAGGAGCGCCCCCGGTGGAACGAGGGCAGCAGCGGTTCGTTCGGCAGCGGCGGCCCGGGCGGCGGGTGATCCCGCGCGGCATCGCCGTCCCCGGGCGTACAGCGGAAGGGCTCGTGCCTGTGCACGGGCCCTTTTCCATGCCCGGGTCCGGACGGAGTGAGGTGGATCACAGGTTCCGGGTGCAGCGTGGGGCGGGGTCCAGCGTCTTTTCAGAGGTGTAGGAGGCCACTGAGACGCGGGACGGTGAGGATGGAGCAGGTTCGGGCGGACGGCTTCGACGAGTTCGTGGCCGCCCGTTGGTCGGCGCTGCTCCATGTCGCGCGGCTGCTCACGGGGGGCGACCGGCAACGGGCCGAGGACCTGGTGCAGGAGGCCCTGGTGAAGCTGTGGTTCGCCTGGCCGAAGGTCGCGGAGCAGGCCCCGGAGGCGTACGTCCGCACGGTGCTGGTGCGGATGGCGGCGCGCTCGGCGCGACGGCGCTGGTGGGGTGAGCGCCCGGTGGAGCAGCTGCCGGACCGGGCCGACCCGGGCGATGTGTCGTCCAGTGTGGCGGAACGCTCGCGGCTGGAGGCCGCGTTGGCGCTGCTGTCCCCGAAGCAACGGGCGGCGGTGGTGCTGCGCTACTACGAGGACCTGCCCGAGGCCCAGGTCGCCCAGGCGCTGGGCTGCCCCGTGGGCACGGCACGGTCCCACGCGTCACGTGGAGTCGCGCGGCTCCGCCAGATCCTGTCCGACGCCGTCAGGCCCGTGGGGTGAAGGGAGAAACGATGGACGACTTCGAGCGGGACCTGTCGCGCCTGATGCGGGACACCCAGCAGCACACTCCCTACGAGCCCGCGCAGCGGCAGC
>KL569171.1:117272-117541 GCA_000715635.1 Streptomyces violaceus
TCGCGGATGCTGTGGAAGGCGGGCGGCTCCGCCGTGGCGGTGGCCGGGCTCAGTGTCGGGCTCGCCCTGCTGCCCGGCATGCTCACCAAGGCCCAGCCCGCCGATCCCCGGCCGCGGCCCGCGACGAGCCCGACTCCGACGCACGACAACGGGCCCACGACCGACACCTCGGATCCGAGCCAGACTCCGACCCGGTCGGCGGCGTCGGTGCCCGCGACCTCGACCGGCAGCAGCACGCCGACCGGGGCCCCCAGCACGCCGACCGGCCT
>KL569171.1:117791-118686 GCA_000715635.1 Streptomyces violaceus
GACCGGCCCCGCGCCGACCGCCACGCCCTCCGAGAGCCGGACCACGACGGCCCTCCCCTCGCCGCCCCCATCCCCGACCCGTACGACGGCGCCGCCGTCCGCCCTGGAGACGACACAGGAGCCCTCCGCATCGGTCAGTACCGAGTAGCCGCCTGAGAGGCGATTCCTGCCAGGGGCGTCATCGCCCCGAACTCCCGTCACCACACCACCGACACGGGCGCCTTCGGCCTGCCCTGAACCGGCGCTCGCGCATGCCGCGCGCCAGAAAGAGACCGGTAAGCAGCCATGAGAACCGAACGGCGGGCGGCCCTGATCGACCGCCCGACCTCAGAGCTCGCCGCGTTGCCGCGCCGTGCGCCCCTGCCCGCGCACCACCCGGACCCCGTCCTCGACGTGGTCGTGCCCGTGTACAACGAGGAGAACGATCTGGAGCCGTGCGTCCGGCGCCTGCACGCGCACCTCGGCGAGACGTTCCCGTATTCGTTCCGGATCACCATCGCCGACAACGCCAGCACCGACCGGACCCCGCGGATCGCCGCGCGGCTGGCCGCCGAACTGCCCGGCACGGACTGGATCCGGCTGGCCGAGAAGGGCCGGGGCCGTGCGCTGCACGCCGCCTGGTCGCGGTCGCGTGCACCGGTGCTGGCGTATCTGGACGTGGATCTGTCCACCGACCTCGCGGCGCTGCTGCCGCTGGTCGCACCGCTGATCTCGGGGCACTCGGACATCGCCATCGGCACCCGGCTGGCGCGTGGTTCGCGGGTGGTGCGCGGGCCGAAGCGGGAACTCATCTCCCGTTGCTACAACGGCCTGTTGCGCTCCACGCTCGCCGTAGGTTTCTCCGACGCGCAGTGCGGGTTCAAGGCGGTGCGGCGGGACGTCGCCGAGCGGCTGG
>KL569171.1:118985-123644 GCA_000715635.1 Streptomyces violaceus
AGGCTGGGGCGGGCTCTGGCCTGCGGGAGGCTGCCGCTGAGCGCGCTGCACCGCAGCGACGGCGACCTCTCCGGGGAACTGCCGGCGGGCCTGGCCCGGCAGGTGGTGCGCTTCGCCGCGGTCGGTGTCGCCAGCACCCTCTGCTACCTGCTGCTCTACCTCGGGCTCAGACCGGCGACGGGGGCGCAGGCCGCCAACGCGCTCGCCCTGCTCGCCAGCGCGGTCGCCAACACCGCGGCCAACCGGCGGCTCACCTTCGGGGTGCGGGGCCGCGGCGGTGCCGTGCGTCACCATCTCAAGGGCCTGGCGGCGTTCCTGGTCGGGCTGGCCCTGACCAGCGGTTCTCTGGCCGCCCTGCACCACACCGCGCCCGGGACCGACCGCGAGATCGAACTCGTGACCCTCGTCGCCGCCAACCTGGCCGCGACACTGCTGCGCTTCCTCCTCTTCCGGGCCTGGGTGTTTCCCGCCGGCCGTACGACAGGATCCTCATGAGCACCGTCGAGCTGGGCCGACCGCTGTCCGGCCACGAGCCTCCTGAAGTCCCCCGCGGATCCCGGGAGTTCCACCGGCGGCTGCGCTGGGCCGCCGTGCGCTACGGTCCCGTGCTGCTGACGTACGGCGTGCTGAAGCTGGCCGGCTTCGCCGTCTTCATGTACCTGCTGGATTCCGCGGGCGACTTCCGGAAGAAGAACCCCCGCTTCGGCGGCGGCGAGCACGCCTGGGACGTCCTGGCGAGCTGGGACGGCTGGTGGTACCAGCAGATAGCCGAGCACGGATACGACCCGGCCCTGGAACCGGTCCCGGGCGCGACCGGTCTGATCACCCTCGAGGGCAACTCGGCGGCGTTCTTCCCGCTGTACCCGGCGCTGATGCGCCTGGTCTCGGAGTGCACCGGGCTCGGGCTGTTCGGCGCCGGCCTGACGGTGTCCGTGATCGCCTCGTTCGTGGCGGCGCTCGGCATCTACGCCGTGACGCGGCGGCTGGGCGGCCACCGGGCCGGTCTGGTCGCGGCCGGGCTGTGGGCGGTCTGGCCCGGTTCGGGCACGGAGTGGTCGGGCTACTCGGAATCCCTCTACACGGCTCTCGCCGCGTGGGCCTGCCATGCCGTCATGTCCCGCCGCTGGCTGACCGCCGGTCTGCTGACCTGTGCGGCCGGGCTCTGCCGGCCCACCGCCGCCGCGCTGATCGCCGCCCTCGCCGTCGCCGCGCTGCTGTCCCTGCGCCGACGTGCGGACGGTGTCCTGCGTCCCCTCGCCGCCGTGGCGATCGCACCGCTGGGGCTGTTCGGCTATCTCGCCTGGGTCAACTACCGCATGGGCGACATCAACGGCTACTCCAAGCTCCAGGACGGCGCGTGGGCCCACAAGTTCGACTGGGGAGCCCACACGTTCAAGGTGCTCACGTCCATCCCCGTCGGGCACTTCGACTATCTCTTCGCCAGGGCGTTCGAGGACGTCATCGGCGTCTGTGTCGTGCTGGCGGTGCCGGTACTGACGGTGCTGCTGCTGCGTCTGCGCCCGTCGGCGGTACTCGTCGTCTACACAGTGCTGTCGTATCTCATGGTGATGACCACCCAGCAGATCTTCGGCAACGTCTCGCGCTATCTGCTGCCCCTCTTCCCGCTGTTCGTCCCCCTCGCCCTCGCGATGCGCCGGCTCAGATGGCCGTCCCTGGCGTCGGTCCTCGGCACGGCGGCGCTGGCCTCCGGGTCGTACGCGGGGTACGTGCTCTTCGAACTCGGAGTGCCGTAGACCTCCGCTGTCGACGCGTCAGACACCTCCGAAACATTCCCTTCACGCGGGAAGTATTTAGGGGTAACGCCCGCTGCCTACCGTGCCTGCCTTGTCGTCCCCAACCCGCAGCGAGGAGGCGTGGCATGAGTACCGAGCCACGACTGGCAGAAGTCACCGATCCGAACCCGGCGCAGCAGGCGGCGCCGGGTTCCGACCAGGCCGTCAAGGAGACCCTGGAGGACTACACCCTCCGCTTCGCGCCGCGCAGTTACCGGCGCTGGACTCCGATGGTGGTGGCGACGACCGCGCTCGGCGGCATCGCCTACATGGCCGACTTCTCCATCGGCGCCGGCATCGGCCTGGCCCACGGCACCGGCAACGCGCTCCTGGCGATCGCCGTCGCCACCGTCGTCATCTTCATGACCGGCTTCCCGCTCGCCTACTACGGGGCCCGCTACAACATCGACCTGGACCTGATCACGCGCGGCTCCGGCTTCGGCTACTTCGGCTCGGTCCTCACCAGCGTCATCTTCGCCAGCTTCACCTTCATCTTCTTCGCCCTCGAAGGCTCGATCATGGCCCAGGGCCTGAAGCTGGGCCTCGGACTGCCGTTGTGGCTGGGCTATCTGGTCTCCACCCTCATGGTGATCCCGCTGGTGATCTACGGCATGACGGCGCTGAGCAAGCTCCAGGTGTGGACCACCCCGATCTGGCTGCTGCTGATGGTCGGCCCGCTGGTCTACCTGGTCGCCACCGACCCGGGGTCCGTCGACCGCTTCCTCGCCTACGCGGGCACCGACGGGGACGGCGGGGTCAACACCGCCTCCGTGCTGCTGGGCGCGGGCGTGTGCCTGTCGCTGATCGCGCAGATCGGCGAGCAGATCGACTACCTGCGCTTCATGCCGCCCAAGACCGAGGCGAACAAGCGGAGTTGGTGGACGGCCGTGGTGATGGCCGGCCCGGGCTGGGTGGTGCTCGGCGCGCTGAAGCAGGCCATCGGTGTGTTCCTCGCGGTCTACATCATCGCCGAGGTCGGACCCACCGCCGCACCCGAGCCGATCCAGCAGTTCAAGCACGCCTTCGACGCGATGATGCCGTCCTGGATCGTGCTCCCGCTGGCCGTGGTCCTGGTCGTGATCAGCCAGATCAAGATCAACGTGACGAACGCGTACTCCGGCTCCCTCGCCTGGACCAACTCCTTCACCCGGGTCACGAAGCGCTACCCGGGCCGGATGGTCTTCGTCCTGGTCAACCTGGGCTTCGCCTTGGCCCTGATGGAAGCCGACATGTTCAGCTTCCTCAACAGCATCCTGGGCTTCTACTCGAACTGCGCGATCGCCTGGGTGGTCACCGTGGCCACCGACATCGGCATCAACAAGTACGTGCTGAAACTGTCCCCGCACGCCCCCGAGTTCCGCCGCGGCATGCTCTACGCCGTCAACCCGGTCGGTGTCGTGGCCTTCGTCGCCGCCTCCGGGCTGTCCATCGCCATGTACTTCCACGCGCTGGGCGACACACTGCAGCCGTACTCCCCCGTCGCCGCGGCCCTGATCGCCTTCGTTCTCACGCCGCTGATGGCCGTCGTCACCAAGGGCAAGTACTACCTGCGCCGCACGGACGACGGCATCGCCGAGCCGCTCCTGGACGAGGACGGCAACCCCAGCGCCGTCACGTACGAGTGCCATGTGTGCCGGCAGCAGTTCGAGCGGCCGGACGTGGCCGCCTGCCAGACGCACGACGCCGTGGTCTGCTCGCTCTGCCTGAGCACCGACAGGGTCGGCGACCACGTCCTGCCGGCGGCGCCCGCCGTGGCGTGACGCCCCTGTGCCGGGAGCGGGCCGAGAGGGAATTCGGCCCGCCCGTCGTTTTTCTCCCTCTCCGACGAGGCCTTCCGCATCGTTGGGCGGCATACTGATCTTGCGCTGTGCAGTGATCGGGCCAAAGGTCGGAGAGGGGATGACGGACATGACCACCGAAGGACCGGGCGAGCGGGGAACGCCCGATGAGCCGGACGGCGTTCCCTCGATCGCGGAAGAAGTGTGGCGAAGGTTCCTCTCGGACACCGAGGACGCCATACGGGCCTCCGCCCCCAGGGAGCCGTCCGCGAGGGAGCGCGCGGCGGGGCGGCAGCTCCAGCCCCCGCACACCGTCGGCGACCTGTGGCAGCCGGAAGCACTGTGGGTCCGTGTGGCCTGGCGGGACCTGGACCGCCGTGCCAAGGCCCGGCGCGTGGGACGTGTCGTCGCCACCGCGGCCGCCGTGGCCGTGGCCCTCGGGGCCTGGTCCCAGCTGTCCACCGGCGCGGGCACGGGCAACCAGCCGGGAACGGGCACCGTGCGGCAGGTGGAGGGGGCGACCGCGAGGCTGCCCTCGGCCACTCCTTTCCCTTCCGGATCGCCCTTCCCGGAGCCGCCCAGGTAGCACAGGCAGGACGGGTGCCGTCCCTCCCGGCCGCCTAGGATGAGCCCACAGGCCGGATCTGGGCGCTCGTCCGGGCGCGGCCCCCGCAGGCGAGTCATCACAACGCGCACGCCGACCGAAGGGGGACAGGGATGAGCGCGCCACGCCTCAGCAGTACGCCGTTGCCTGGCATCGGGGTCCGCTACGACCTGACGACACGGGACAGCCGCCGTCTCTCGGTGGTCGCCCACCGCGACGGGCACCGGACGATCAGCGCCTACCGCAGGGACGACCCGGACGCCTGCGACCTCTCGGTGCGCCTGACGACGGAGGAGGCCGCCACGCTCATCGACGCGCTGATGCCCGCGCACCACACGCCGAACCTGCTGTCCACCACGGACCTGGGGCTCGTCGCCGAGCGGATCGAACTGCCCGGCTCCTCGCACTGGAACGGCCGGCTGCTGGGCGAGTCCCGGATCCGCACCGACACCGGCGCGTCCGTCGTGGCGGTGCTGCGCCGGGC
>KL569171.1:123861-125338 GCA_000715635.1 Streptomyces violaceus
GGGACACCCTCATCGTCATCGGGACCCGCGAGGGCGTGGAGGCGGCCGCCGCGATACTCGGGCGGGAGTGACCCGCCATGCACTCCTCCGCTGTCTTCCTGATCGAGTTCGGCTGTCTCATCCTCGGGCTAGGGCTGCTCGGCCGGCTCGCCGGGCGTTTCCGCTTCTCGCCGATCCCCCTCTACCTGCTGGCCGGGCTCGCCTTCGGCAAGGGAGGGCTGCTGCCGCTGGGCGCCAGCGAGGACTTCGTCGCCATCGGCGCCGAGATCGGCGTCATCCTGTTGCTGCTCATGCTGGGCCTGGAGTACACGGCCGCCGACCTGGTCTCCAACCTCAGAACCCACTATGCCGCGGGGCTCGTCGACGCCGTCCTCAACGCCCTGCCCGGGGCGGTACTGGCCCTGTTGCTGGGCTGGGGCCCGGTCGCCGCCGTCGTGCTGGCCGGTGTCACCTGGGTGTCCTCCTCCGGCGTCATCGCCAAGGTGCTCGGTGATCTGGGGCGGCTCGGCAACCGGGAGACCCCGGCCATCCTGAGCATCCTGGTCCTCGAGGACCTCTCCATGGCGGTCTACCTCCCCATCGTCACGGCCCTGCTGGCCGGGGTGAGCCTGGCCGCGGGCGCCGTCACGCTGGCCATCGCCCTGGGCGTGGCCACGGTCGTCCTCGTCCTCGCGGTGCGCTATGGCCGCCATGTCTCCCGCTTCGTCTCAAGCGACGACCCCGAGAAGCTGCTGCTGGTGGTGCTCGGCGTCACCCTCGTGGTCGCCGGGCTCGCCCAGCAGCTCCAGGTGTCCGCCGCCGTGGGCGCCTTCTTGGTCGGCATCGCGCTGTCCGGCGAGGTCGCCGAGGGCGCGACGACCCTGCTCGCGCCGCTGCGGGACCTGTTCGCCGCGGTGTTCTTCGTCTTCTTCGGTCTGCACACCGACCCCGCCAGCATCCCGCCCGTCCTGCTGCCCGCCCTGGCCCTGGCGGCCGTCACCACCGCGACGAAGATCGCCACCGGCTACTGGGCCGCGCGCCGGGCCGGGATCGGGCCCAAGGGCCGCTGGCGGGCGGGCGGCACGCTCGTGGCCCGCGGCGAATTCTCCATCGTCATCGCGGGGCTCGCCGTCACGGCCGGCATCGAGCCGTCCCTCGGCCCCCTGGCCACGGCGTACGTCCTCATCCTGGTCCTCCTCGGCCCGCTGACCGCCCGCTGGACCGAGCCCGTGGCCACGCGGCTGACGGGACGGGTGCGCCGGAGGAGGGCCGAAGCGCCCGGCGAGACGGCGCCGGTTGCTCCTGGCGCTCACGAGACCATCGAGGGTCAGGACCCGGTCGGCCGCACCTGACACGCGGCCCGGGCAGCGGGCATCAGCGTAGCTGCGGTGAGAAAGCCGCGGCGCCTCCCCTGAGCACGGCATCGCCCAGCCGGTCCCCTACTGGCAGCACACCGCGTACAGCCGCGGCACACCGTCAGCCCTACTGCCCTGTCGGC
>KL569171.1:125609-125988 GCA_000715635.1 Streptomyces violaceus
CCGCGCGTCGATCCGCTCCCATTCCGCGTCCCACTGCGCCATACGCCGCCGGTCCAGGGACAGCCGTATCAGCCAGGCTGCTCCCAGCACCGCCCCGCCCGCCAGGGCCCCGGCCAGCGCGCCGCCCATGGTCGTGTGGAGCCAGGCCTCTCCTTCGGACACCGGTGGGGTCGTGATGTCACCGCTCTTGTTCACCCACACGGGGACGGTACTCCCGGCTGGAGCCCGGGGCGGCACCCGTGCCTCGTCCTTGTGCGTCGAACCGTCCGGCGCGGTCCACCGCACCTCGCCCCACACCCGGTGGTCGCTCGCCGCGCGGGCCGGTGACGGGCCCGGCGCGTCCTTGACGACGACCGCCGAGACCTGGTGGCTCCCGGCC
>KL569171.1:126176-128404 GCA_000715635.1 Streptomyces violaceus
ACCTGGTGGCTCCCGGCCCGCTGCCGTTCGACGGCCTGCTCGACCGCCCCCGCCGCCATCAGCCCGCCGGCCAGCCCGCCCAGCAGGGCGAACACCCAGCCGGCGAGCACGACCCAGGCTTCGACGACATCGACGCGCCGCTTGAGCGCGTTGCGTCGCCACCGCCACCACCGCATGGTCGTACGCTCTGACGCTTCCATCGGCCGACACCCCCTCGTGAGCACCGGCAGGACCCTTCCAGTGTGCGCCTGATCGGTGCCCTTGTCGGCGTGGCGCTCAGCCGGGGGACGCGGCGATCCGTACGCGGTCGCTGTCGCTGCCGGAGAGGAAGGACGCCAGCGCCCGTCCCTCCTCGGCCACGGAGGTCCGGTCGGCCCGGGTGAAGCGGTCCAGCGGGGTGATCAGGACGGTGTCCGCCTCGACGCTCCAGGTCGCGGCGACCCGGCCGTCGACCAGGACGACACGGGCGCCGGCGACCGACAGGCCACGGTGGGCGTCGTCGATGATCCGGCCGCGGTCGTGGTAGCCGAGGATCGCGTTGTCGAAGGCCGGCAGGAACCGCACCGGGGCGGGGGTGTCGGGGTCGGGGCGCGGCGCGTCGGGGAGGTCCAGCAGTTCCCGGCCGCGCTCGTCGCGGAAGGCGACCAGTTCCTCGCGCAGGGCGGAGACGGCGGCGGGGAGTCCGGCCAGGCCGCACCAGGCGCGCAGGTCGGCCGAGGCGGCGGGGCCGAACGCGGCCAGGTAGCGCCGTACCAGTGTCTGCCCCACGGGGTCGGAGCCGTCGGGGTCCGGTGGATCGATCTCGCGCCCCAGCCAGGAGGAGACCAGCTCGTAGCGCGCTCCCCCCGTCGTGCGCCACAGCCCGCGCGGCGGCAGCTGCACCGTCGGGAGCAGGCCGGCGATCAGCATTTCGCCCAGGGGCCGGGGCCCCGCCGCCGGCCAGCGGTCGACGACGGCGCGCGCCAGGTCGCCCATCGCGCGGGGTTCGCCGTCGGCCATGACGGACCGCCCGGCCGCCGCGAGTTCGCCGAGGTCCACCCCTTCCAGCTCGCGACGGTAGGTGCCGAGCACCCGCTGGCGCAGCATGCCGTCGTGGCGCGCCCGCCAGGCCACCAGGTCGTCGGCGGTGACGAGGTGGACGGTGCGGCGCATGAGGTGGGTCCGCACCACGCGCCGCCCGGTCAACAGGTCCGACAGCACGGTCGGCGCGAAGGCCCGCAACCGGGACCAGAGCCCGATGAACGGCTCCTGCGGCTCCTGCGCCTGGAGACCGCACAGCTGCGCGACGGCGTCGAGCACCGGCATGTCGGCCCGGTCGAGGAGCAACTGCCGCGCGAGGGTGGCACGGTTGAGCGCCCGGGCGTCGAGAACGGTCAAGGGAACACCTCGGCATTCGAGTCATGTGCCGACCCGTGGTTCGAGAGGTCCGGGCGGCTTGCCCCGTCACCGTCGCACGGGATGCGGTCAGATCCTGACCGCATCCGGCGTCGTGCCGAGGTGTCGCGCCCCTCAGGACCCGGACTCCAGCAGGGCCGGCTCGGCTTCGAGGCCGGCCATGAGGTCGGCGGTGAGGGGAACGACGTGGCCTACTGGACGGAGGTCCTGCGCGCCCTCGCCGAGGTCGACCCGGACATGGCGGTGAACATCGAGCACGAGGACGCCGCCTACTCGCAGACCGAGGGCCTGGCCCTGGCCGCGAAGAGCCTGCACGGCGCGGCGGCCGCGCTGTAACAGGGGTTCGCGCCCGGCCCCGTTCGCACAACGGGGCCGGGTCGCGACCGGCTCACCGGCGTTGCCATTCCTCCGCGAGGAGTCGGTAGGAGCGCACGCGGTCGATGTGGTCGTGCGTGATGGTGGTGATGATCAGCTCGTCGGCACCGGTGGCCTCCTGGAGTTGTTCGAGCTGGTCGGCGACCCGCCCCGGCGAGCCGACGAACTGGGTGTCGACGCGGTCGGCGACCAGGGCGCGATCCTGCTCCGTCCAGGCGTGGGCGCGGGCCTGCTCGGGGGTCGGGAAGGGGATCGCGCCCTCGGCGGTGCGGATGCTGCGTACCCACGGGCCGTAGCCGGTGGCCAGTTCGCGGGCGGCCTCGTCGTCCTCGGCCACGACGACGTCGGCGGAGACGCTGACGAAGGGCTTGTCGAGATGGTCGGACGGCTGGAACGCGGCCCGGTAGCCCTCGGCTGCCTCCAGCACGGTGGCCGGGCTGACATGGTAGTTGGCCGCG
>KL569171.1:128583-129317 GCA_000715635.1 Streptomyces violaceus
AGGCCGTTGCGGCCCGCGACCTCGGCGCTCTCGCCGCCGCTGCTGCCGAGGATCCAGACCTGCAGGTCGGCGCGCTCGCCGGGGACGGCGTGTGCTTCGAGGCCGTCCGGCGAGCGGTAGTCGCCGCGCAGCAGCGCGAGGATGTCGTCGACCTGCTCACCGTAGTCCTGGTGGCCGGCGCCCGGCTGTTGCAGCAACCGCTGCTGGAGCCGGAGGCGGGGTGAACCGCGCAGGTGCTCGAAGGAGAACCGGGGCGGGATCTTCAGGCCGTTGGGGGTGCGCCCGTCGACGACCGGGGTCGTGGTCGGGCGGGGTTCCGCCGTCTGTCCGGGGGGTCGTCCGCCGGAGCGGCCGAGGCCCAGGTCGAGTCGCCCCGGGTGCAGGGCGTCGATCAGGCCGAACTCCTCGACGGTGGACAGGGCGGTGCGGTGGCCGAGTTGCACGGCCCCGGAGCCGATCCTGATCGTGGAGGTCGCGGAGGCGGTCAGGGCCAGTACGACTGCGGGTGAGGTCCCGGCCACGCCCGGGTTGAGGTGATGCTCGGCGAACCAGTAGCGGCTGTAACCGAACTGCTCGGTCTGCCGGGCGAGGTCGATGGTGTGGTGCAGCGCCTCGGCGGCGGTGGAGCCGGACGCGATCGGGACGAGGTCGAGGACCCCGAGAGGGATGCCGGACATGGTCGGGTGCTCCTCAGCGGTCTGGTGGTCGCGGACGGTCTCGGGACGAAACGGCTA
>KL569171.1:129514-131093 GCA_000715635.1 Streptomyces violaceus
ATCAGAGATGTGTATAAGAGACAGGCCGGGCGGGTTGATCTCCGACCTGGTCACGGCCTCGTCGGACAGGCCCCAGCGCTTCAGCACCTGCGCGTAGGAGCCGTTGTCGATGATGTGGTTGATCGCGTCGGCGAGCGGCTCGGCCAGTCCGCTGTCCTTCTTGGTGGTGGCCGCGATGAGGCCCTGGAGGCCCGCGCCGGCCCCGGAGTATGTGCCGACGACCTCCGTCCTCCCGCTGGCGGCCGCGTGGTAGGCGGCGGTCGGGTTGGGGCCGAGGTAGAGGTCGATCCGGCCGGACTGGAGAGCGAGGTAGGTGTCGCTCTCGTTCTGGTAGTACTTGATGTCCACCGGCTTGCGGCCGGCCTTCTTGTTCTGTGCCGACCACTCGACCAGCAGCTTCTCCTGGTTGGTGCCGCTGCTCACGGCGACGGTCCTGCCCGCCACGTCCTTCGGCCCGGTGATCTTCAGGCCGCTGCCCTTCTTCGCCGCGAACGCCAGGTTGTCCTCGCGGTAGGTGGCGAAGTCGTACTTCTCCTTGCGTTCCTCGGTGACGGTGATGTTGCTGAGGCCGGTGTCGTACTTGGCGCTGTCGAGGCCGACGAAGATGTTCTCCCAGGACACGGTGTTGATGTGGGGCTTGAGGCCGAGCACGTTCGCCACGAGGTGGGCGAGGTCGGGCTCGACGCCGATGACGGTCTTGTTGTCGGTGGCGTAGAAGGTCAGCGGTGCGGCGGAGCCGGCCGAGGAGACGAGTTCCAGGGTGCCCCTCCTGCGGATCCTCTCCGGGACTTCCTCGGCTATGGAGGCGACCTTGCCGGTGGTGACGCGGTTCTGGTCCCGGCTGATGTTGATCTTCGTCTTGCTGCCGGGTGTGGCCGCGACCCCGGTCGTGCCGCCGTCGGTGGGGTTGGCGCAGCCGGCGAGGACGAGGGCGGTGGCGAGTCCGATCGTTGCCGCGGTGGTGCGGCGGGCGGCGAGGGTGGCCACGGTGGTGCTCCTTGTGTGCGCAACGGGTGGGTGGTCAGAGGACCTTGGAGAGGAAGGCGCGGGTGCGCTCGTGCTGCGGGGCGTCGAGGACGGCCGACGGCGGGCCCTGCTCCACGACGACTCCGCCGTCCATGAAGACCACCGTGTCGGCGACCTCGCGGGCGAAGCCGATCTCGTGGGTCACGACGATCATGGTGGTGCCGGTGCGGCCGAGATCCTTGATGACGTCGAGGACCTCGCCGACCAGTTCGGGGTCGAGCGCCGAGGTGGGTTCGTCGAAGAGCAGCACCTTGGGTTCGAGGGCGAGAGCGCGGGCGATGGCGACGCGCTGCTGCTGGCCGCCGGACAACTGCCGTGGATAGGCATCGGTCTTGTCGGCGAGGCCGACCCGCTCCAGCAGCCGGCGGGCGGTCTCCTCCTCCTCCTTGCGCGGGCGGCGGAGCGCGGAGACGGGGGCTTCGACGAGGTTCTCCAGCACGGTCAGGTGCGGGAAGAGATTGAAGTTCTGGAAGACGAACCCGATGTTGGTCCGCTGCTTCAGAACGTCCTTCTCCTTCAGCTCGTGCAGCTTGTTGCCCGAGCGGCGGTAGCC
>KL569171.1:131319-134140 GCA_000715635.1 Streptomyces violaceus
CGCCATCAGAGATGTGTATAAGAGACAGTCTCCAGGTGGTTGATGGTGCGCAGCAGCGTGGACTTGCCGGAGCCGGACGGGCCGAGGATCACGGTGACCTCGCCGGCGCGGACCTCCAGGTCGACGCCGCGCAGCACCTCCAGGGGGCCGAAGCTCTTGTGGACGCCGTGGACGTCGACCATGACGTCACTCATGAGCTCTCCTTGGTCACGAAGCGCCGGGCGCGCTGGAACGGGGTGGGCGGCGGGGTGCGGTCGGCGCCCCGGGCGTAGCGGCGCTCGACGTAGTACTGGGCGACCGACAGCAGGGAGGTCAGGACGACGTACCAGGCGGTGGCGACGAGCAGCAGCGGGATCACCCGGCCGTTGCGGCCGTAGATCACCTGCACCTGGTAGAAGAGCTCGCCGATGGACATCACGTAGACCACCGAGGTGCCTTTGAGCAGGCCGATGATCTCGTTGCCGGCGGTGGGCAGGATGGCGCGCATGGCCTGCGGCAGGACGATCCGGCGGATCTGCCGCAGCCGGGGGATGCCCAGCGCGGCGGCGGCTTCGAGCTGTCCGTGGTCGACGGCGAGGACGCCGCCGCGGACGATCTCGGCGGCGTAGGCCGCCTGATGCAGGGTCAGCCCGATGACGGCGGCGCCGATGGTGCCGATGAGGGTGTTGCTGTCGACGGACCAGAACACCGGGCCGAAGGGGATGCCGAGGCCCAGCTCCTTGTACAGGGCGCTGAGGTTGAACCAGAACACCAGCTGGACGATCATCGGGATCGACCGGAAGATCCAGATGTAGGTCCAGGCGACGGTCGAGAGCAGCGGGCTGCGCGACAGCCGCATGAAGGCGATCACGGTGCCGAGGAGGAAGCCGAGGACGGTGGCGTAGGCGGTGAGCTGGAGGGTCACCCAGACCGCCTGGACGATCGTCTCCGAGAAGACGTAGTCGCCAAAGACGTTCCACTCCCAGACGGGGTTCGTGGCCAGGCCGTGGACGAACTGGGCGATCAGCACGATCACGGCGGCGCCGGCGGCCCAGCGGGCGTAGTGGCGGGTGGGGACGACCTTCAGTTCGGCCGGGTCTTCGACCAGCCCGGGGGCCGGTTCTGTGAGGGTGTCGCTGCTCATGGGTCACCTGTGCTCGGGCGGGTTGATCTGCGACGCGTCGATCGCGGAGGCGGAGGTGCCCCACTTCTCGAGGATCCGGGCGTAGGTGCCGTCCTTGATCAGCACGTCCACGGCGGCCTGGAAGGCCTTGGTGAGCGGGGAGTTCTTCCGGAAGGCGAAGCCGACGTCGAGGCGGTGGTACTCACCGAGGAAGGTGGTCTGGGAAGCGGGCTGGGAAGCCTGGTAGCGCAGGCCGTTGATCGTCGACATGATCGCGTCGATGCGGCCCTGCTGGAGCGCGGTGAGCGTCGCGGCGTTCTCCGAGTAGACCTTCACCTCGTACGGCTTCTTGCCGGCCTTCGCGCAGACGTCCTTCTGCGCGGTGAGGGTCGTCTCGAAGGTGGTGCCGGCGCCGGTGCCGATGGTCAGCCCGCACAGCTGCTTCAGGTCGGTGACCTTCCTCTTGAGCGTGGTGTTGCCCTTCTTCACCGCGAAGCCCTGGCCGTCGTTGATGTAGGTGACGAAGTCGACGGTCTTCAGGCGCTGGGTGGTGACACCGAAGTTGCCGGTGCCGACGTCGAACTTGCCGCTGCCGAGGGCGGGCAGGATCGTCTCGAAGGAGGCGTCCTGCCGTGCCGGCTTCACGCCGAGGACCTTGGCCACCGCGTCGGCGATGTCGATGTCCTGGCCCGCGGGCGCCTTGCCGGGCCCGTTCGGGTAGTAGGCCCCGGGCGGGAATCCGACGGAGCTGCCGATGCGCAGCGTGCCCGCCTCGCGGACGTCGGCGGGCAGCAGGGCGGCGACGGAGTCCACCTTGCGTACGTCGGCGACCGGGTCATCGGTGGGTGCGGGGGACGCCTGGGCACCCGCGGGAGTGGTGCCGGGGGTGCCGCCGGAGCCGCAGGCCGTCAGCGCCAGGACGGGCAGCAGTGCGAGGGCGGCGGTGCCGCGCAGGTGGGTTCTGATCGTGCGGATGTTCACTGCTTGAGGCCCTCTCCGAGGTGTTTCTCGAACGGCAGCGGGCCGATGGTCTCCGGATCGGCCTCGGTGTCGAAGAGCGGTGTGTAGCCGGTGGCCAGGTACAGGCCGCGGGCCTCGGGCTGGCGCGGGCCCGTGGTGAGGTAGATCCGGCGGTAGCCGCGGACGGTCGCCTCATGCTCCAGATGGGCGACGACGCGCCGGGCCAGACCGCGCCGCCGGTGGGCGGAGTGGCTCCAGATCCGCTTCAGCTCGGCCGTGGTGGCGTCGTACCGGCGGAAGGCGCCGCCCGCGACGGGCTCGCCGCGCTCCAGGAGCAGGATGAGCAGGCCGCCGTGCGGTTCGGTGAACTCCTCGTCGGGGTAGCGGGCTATCTCGGTGTGCGCGTCCCTGCCATAGCGTCTGGAGTACTCGTGGCCGAGTTCGCGCAGGAGTGGCTCGACGCGGGGATCGGAGACGAGGACGTGAATGAACGTCAGTTCCGGTGCGGAGGTCACCCGTTCACCGCCGTGAGGGTCTGTGTCCCGCGGGCCGCACGCTCGGCGTCGCGCTTGGCGACCTCCTCCCGGACGATGGGGATCACGTGCCGTCCGAAGTCGATGGCGTCGCCCAGCAGGTCGTAGCCGCGGGCGGAGAGGATGTCGACGCCGAGGTCGTAGTAGTCCAGGAGGGCCTGGGCGACCGTCTCCGGGGTGCCGACCAGGGCGTTGGAGTTGCCCGCGCCGCCGGTCGCGGCGGCCG
>KL569171.1:134402-136437 GCA_000715635.1 Streptomyces violaceus
CCTCGGCGATGGCGATCAGGCGCTGCGAGCCGACGTTTTGAGGTGTTGCAGCCTGAGGCTGGGCGAGTCCGTTGTGGCGCTTGGTGATCGCCTCGCCCCGCTCCTTGCGGGCCTTGATCGCGCCGACCGTGCGGTGGGCCTTCTCCCAGGCCAGTTCCTCGGTCGGGGCGATGATCGGGCGGAAGGCCACCTGGATGCGTGGCACGTCGGTGCGGCCCGCCGCCTTCGCGGCGGCCTTCACCGTCTCGATCTGCTCGGCGGTCTTGGCCAGGGGCTCGCCCCAGAGGCAGTAGACGTCGGCCTCGGCACCGCCGGCGGCGTACGCCGCGGGTGACGAGCCGCCGAAGGACACGTTCGGGCGCGGCTGCTGGACCGGGAAGACGTCGCTGACGAAGTCGTGGAAGCGGTAGTGCTCGCCCTCGTGGTCGAAGGGCTCGTGCGTGGTCCAGATCTTCTTGACGATCCGGATGTACTCGCGGGTGCGGGCGTAGCGCTCGTCCTTGGTGAGGGTGTCGCCCTCGCGGCCCTGTTCGTGGTCGTTGCCGCCCGTGATGAAGTGCACGGTCAGGCGGCCCTCGCTGATCTGGTCGAGGGTGGCGAAGGTCTTCGCGGCGAAGGTCGGGTACGAGACGTTGGGCCGGTGGGCCAGGAGGATCTGGAGCCGGTCCAGCCTGCTCGCGATGTAGGCGGCGGCCGGCGCCGGGTCCGGCGATCCGGAGCCGTAGGCGAACAGCACCCGGTCCCAGTCGTGGTCCTCGTGCGCGCGGGCGAGCCGGAGCGTGTACTCCTTGTCGAAGGCGGCGCCGGTGCCCGGGGTGGTTTCGGAACCGTCGTTGGTGGCGGCGATGCCAAGGAACTCCACGGGCATGGTCAGGGCCTTTCCTCAAGTCCTCTAGTGCCGCGCCTGGTTCGCACCGAGGCACGGCGGGGCAGCCCTCGGGGCGGCCGGGTGTGACGGCGCCTCAGGGCGTGGGGAAGCAGGTGGTGAACAGGTGTGATGACGCCGGGGTACGAGCCCCGGGCGGGGTGGAGCGACGGCAGCGCGTGTCAGGAGAGAGACTCGGCCCGCGACGGGGACACCGAGGGAGGGAAGGGCCGGTCAGACGGCCCGCTGCCGTGTCAGGCGCAACACGCCGCGGACCACACTCGACCGAAGTCGATGTGGACCCGGCTGACCAGGCGCTGCTCGGCATTCATGCGACTACTTGAGCAGGACATCTCGCTTTTCGTCAACCACGGCTCGGATGCCGGACGGGAGTTGAGCGGTTCAGATGCGTGGTTGACACCTGAGTGTGTCGGACCCATACGATCGGGCGCACCGCGTTGAGGGACGCGGCGAGCGTGATGACGCCCGAGCCGGACTCCGGTTGCGTACCCATGCCGCGCCTCCCTCCCTGGAGATCCTTCCGATGGCCTCGCCGCCTGATCTCACCGACTCCGCACCTGCCGCGTCCGCAGGAGCTCCGACAGCATCCTCCGGCCGGATTCCGGGCCGAGGACCCGACGACGACCTCCCACGGATCGTGCCGCGCCGGCGCGTCGGCCGCCTGCTGTCCGCGGCCGTCGCGCTGCTGCTCTTCGCGATGGTGGTCAACTCCGTGGTCCGCAACCGCGCCTTCCAGTGGGAGGTGGTCGGCCAGTACTTCACGGGTGCCGCCGTGCTCGACGGGCTGCTCCTCACCCTGTGGCTGACCGGCGTGGTAATGGTGCTCGGCTTCCTGCTCGGCATTCCGCTGGCCGTGATGCGGTTGTCCGACAACCCCGTGCTGGCCACGCTGAGTTGGGGCTTCGTGTGGATATTCCGGTCCACTCCGCTGCTGGTGCAGCTGCTGTTCTGGTTCAACATCGGCGCCCTCTATCCCACGCTCGGACTCGGCGTTCCGTTCGGCCCGCAGTTCGTCACCGTCAAGACGGTGAACCTGCTGGGCCCTGCCCTCACCGCCGTCATCGGCCTGACGCTGCACGAGGCCGCCTATGCCGCGGAGGTGGTGCGTGGCGGCATCCTCTCGGTGGACGCCGGCCAGACGGAGGCGGC
>KL569171.1:136636-137930 GCA_000715635.1 Streptomyces violaceus
GATGTGTATAAGAGACAGAGCCAGACGGAGGCGGCCCAGGCACTCGGCATCGGCAGGGCTCGCACCCTGCGCCGGATCGTGGTGCCGCAGGCGATGCGCTCCATCGTGCCGACCGCCGGCAACATGCTGATCGGCACCCTGAAGGGCACCAGCATCGTCAGCGTGCTGGCCGTGCACGACCTGCTGTACTCGGCGCAACTGGTCTACAACCAGACCTACCAGGTCATCCCTCTGCTGATGGTCGCCACACTCTGGTACATCGCCGTCACCACCGTGCTCAGCGTGGGCCAGTTCCATGTCGAGCGCCACTACGCTCGGGGCGCGGCGCGGGCCCTGCCGCCCACACCCGTGCAGAGGCTGAGGGCCCGGCTGGCCGCATACCGCCGTTCCCTGCGTTCCCTACTTTCCCTATAGAATTACTAGGAAAGTATTGACGGCGCCTCGGGCCACTGCGCAGGATGATGCATGCCCCACACACGTTGAGGAGACCTCTGCCATGGGTCCAGCCCCTGCGCCGACCGGGCCCGGACGTACGCACTGGCTGCACGTGGCCCGTGAGACGGCAGACGATCTGGCCACGGACGCGGTGGCCAGGGACCAGGCCGGCAAGCCCCCGTTCGACGAGGTGTCCCGGCTGCGCGAGTCGGGCCTGCTGACGCTCCTCATACCGGCCGGGCTCGGGGGCGGCGGCGAGGACTGGCCCACGGCGTACGCCGTGGTCCGGGAGATCGCGGCGGCCGACGGTGCCATCGGCCAACTGCTCGGCTGTCACTACTTCATGTCGTGGAGCGCACGGTTCTTCACCGACCCCGCCCTCGCCGCCCGGCTGGAGCAGCGCTCCGCAGCCGAGCAGTGGTGTTGGGGTGGTGGTCTGGCACGGCAGGAACCGGTTCTGTCACTCGCCAGGAACGCGCGGGGGTATGTGCTGAACGGTCGGCAGAGCTACGCCGCCGGCGTCCTGGTCGCCGACCGCCTCGCCGTGCGGGCCGTACGGGCCGACACCGGCGAGCCGCTCGCCGTCGTGGTCGATCCCGCCCTCCAGGGCGTGGTGATCGACGGCGACGCCGACCCTTTCGGACAGCGGCTCGCGGCGGGCGGAAGCGTGGAGTTCGACGCCGTACCGGTCTCCGTCGACGATGTGCTGGGCTCCCTGGCCGCGGACGAGGACGTCCTGTCGCCCCTGACCGCTCTGGTGTCACCGGTGGGGCGTCTCCTTTCGGTGCAGCTCCGGCTCGGCATGGCCGAGGGCGTGCTCGCCGAAGCCCGTGAGTACAGCAGGACCGGCCACTCCCAC
>KL569171.1:138213-138737 GCA_000715635.1 Streptomyces violaceus
TGCTGACCGCGTACGGGGAACTCACCGTGCTCACCCGCTCCGCGTCCGCACTCGCCGACCAGGCGCGGGATGCCGTGCACAGCGGGCTGGCACGCGGCGAGGACCTCGACTACGAGGAGTACGCGGAGATCTCCGTGCTCGTGGCCATGGCCGAAGCCGCAGCGTCCAGGGCCGTGCAGGAGTCCACCGCTCGCGCCCTCGACATCATCGGTGTCCGCTCCGCGTCCGCGCGGCTGGGCTTCGACCGCTTCTGGCGCAATGCCCGGACCCACACCCTGTACGAGCCCGTCGCCCACCGGCTCCGTGATGTCGGGGACTACTTCCTCAACGGCGCGCACCCCCCGTTCGTCCTCCCTGTGTAACCATCACCGGGCCGGCTCGACGGCGATTGTGAACAGCGCGCTTCACTCTCATGTCCGGGGCGAACTGGGGCGGCAGGTCGGTGAACAGCGCGGTGATTCAGATCGCCGCGTCCTTCTCCACCGCCGGCGCGGTCCTCACGACCCTCTCCTGGAGGCCGCCCG
>KL569171.1:138981-145880 GCA_000715635.1 Streptomyces violaceus
GAGAGCGCCCAGAGGCTGCGCCCACCATCGGGGA
Source organism: Streptomyces violaceus (assembly GCA_000715635.1). GTDB lineage: Bacteria > Actinomycetota > Actinomycetes > Streptomycetales > Streptomycetaceae > Streptomyces > Streptomyces violaceus. Next base: position 139,016 of record KL569171.1, read on the forward strand.
GCCTCTGAAGGAGCTGGAGCAGGCCGGAGAGTGATTCCTCAGCTCTACCGAAAAGCCGCGACGTGCTGTCGAGCCCACGCCGCGAAGGTGCGGGGGGCGCGGCCGAGGACCCGTTCGATGGCGGTGCTGATCCGCTGCTCGGCGGGTGTGGGCTCGCCGAGGATGGCCAGTGTCGTCTCGATCACCTCCTCGGACATGAACCGGAGTATCTGAGCCCGGGCCTCGTCACGGGTCTGTTCGATGAAGCGGACCGGTTCGCCGAGCGCGTCCGCGATCGATTCGGCTCGTTGCCTCGGCGTGCTGAGCGCGGGCCCGGTCAACTCGTACATCTGGCCGGCGTGCCCGCTCTCGCGCAGCGTCACGGCGGCCAACTCGGCGATGTCGCCCGGGTCGACCGTGGGCAGGCCGACATCGGCGAACGGTGCGGCGACGGTCCTTCGGGTGCGTACCGACTCGGCCCAGGCGAACATGTTGGAGTGGAAACCGCCGGGGCGCAGGACGGTCCAGTCCAGGCCCGACTGCCGCACGGCGTCCTCGATGGCGCGTGCCGTTCCACCGTGCGAGGCCGACTCCGGCCGCGTGGCGACTCCTTGCGAGGACAGCAGCACGACGCGCTCGACTCCGCCGGCCTTGGCGACGTCCAGGATGTGCCGGGGGTTCAGCAGGTGGGCGCTGGGCCCGCCGTTCTGCAGGAACAGCGCGTCGGCGCCGTCGAGAAGCGGGCGAAGGCTCTCGGCGTCGGTCAGGTCCGCCCTGCGATGCCGGACGCCCTCCGGAACGTCCGTGTCGGTGATGCTCCGAGACGTCGCGGTCACCCGTTCACCGGCCGCCGCGAGCGTCCGGACGAGCCAACTGCCGACGTTACCCGTCGCCCCCGTCACTACGATCATGAGTAACTCCCCTTGTTTGCACGGTGGTTGACGCCGCCCGAAGGCCGGGCGAGACAGGGGGACGCTAACACCGAAGGTAAAGTAGGTACCTACAGGAAAGCGGCTTTCGAGAAGGGAAGCGCATGGGCGACAACGCCACGCGGACGGCATCCGATACGACGACCGACCCGGAAATCGCCTGCCCGATCTCGCCGGTCGTCGACATCGTCTTCAGCCGGTGGACCACGCCGGTCCTGTGGACCTTGCACGCACACGGCCGGCAGCGCTTCGTGGAACTGCAACGGCGCGTCTCCCGCATCACCCCGAAGGTGCTGACCCAGCGGCTGCGGCAGTTGGAACGCGACGGGCTGGTCGTGCGCACGTACCACCCGGAGGTCCCCCCTCGCGTCGAGTACGAGATCAGCGAACTCGGCCGCAGCCTCGCCCCGCTCTTCGCGCATCTCTCCGAGTGGGCGGCCGGGAACCTGGACAAGGTCGACCGGGCCCGCCGCGAGTACGACGGCGACCCGGCTCGCTAGTACGTGGCCCTACCGCCCCGAGAGCCCCCGGGTGACCAACCCGAGTGCGTCGGCGAGGTGGTCGCGATGCCCCTCCAGCACTTCCGGGGTGATGCCTCGGCCGGCTGTTTCACGGGCGAGATCGTCGGCCGCGACCTTGAGCACGGCGCTCATCACGGCGGCCTGTACGCGGACGTCGAACGTATCGGGCCGCATGCCCATGCGTTCGGCGAGCACCTCGGTGAACGTCTCCTCCGCACGCTCCCGGAGCACCAGATAGGCGGCGCGCAGCGCGGGTTCGTCGTGGGTCAGCCGGACCACCGCGAGCACCGCCTCGACGTCCGCGCCGGACGACGAGGCGATGACGGGCTGGTAGGCCTCACGCAGGTGCTCGATCAGGCCGAGTTCGGGCGGCCAGGCGTGCAGCACCGTCCGGAAGGCGTCGATCATCTGGGTGAGCATCGGCTCGACACAGCTCTCCTTGGTGGGGAAGCAGCGCCACAGCGTACGTTCGGAGACCCCGGCGGCTTTCGCGATCTGCTCGCCGGACGTGGCGGCCACGCCTTGCTCGGCGAACAGCCGGACGGCATGGCGGGAGATGTCCAGGCGTTGCCGCCCGCGCTGCTCGTCGCTCACCGGCGGCCGTCCCCGGCGGCGCACGCTCCCGCTGTCCGCCACAAAGTCCTCCATCAGGCGATCTAAACATGCCCGCGACGTGGGAGGACTGTCCGAAACTTTGATGACAGTCACTGCCAACAAACTGCTACGGTCGGGGCGGCTCGAAGATCGCATGCGGAGATCACAGGAGGAGCGCCATGAGCGTTGCCGCCGAGCGTCAGCAACTGCCCTTCCCGAGGCCGAACGTGCTCGACCTCGCACCTCTGTACGACGTGCTGCGCCGGGAGGCGCCCGTCACCCCGGTCACCACCCCGGCCGGGGACCCCGCCTGGCTGGTCACCCGCTTCGAGGAGGTCCGCGACCTGCTCAGCGACAAACGACTGGGCCGCTCCCATCCCGAACCGGAACGTGCCTCACGCCTGACGTCCGCCGCCGTACTGGACGGGCCCACGGGCAACTACGACACCGAGGAGGCCGACCACACGCGGATGCGCCGACTGCTGACCCCGGCGTTCTCGGCCAAGCGGATGCGGATGCTCACCGACCATGTCCAGCACCTGGTCGACTCGTGCGTCGACCAGCTGATCACCGAGCATGCCGCCGCCCCCGGCGGGGTCGTCGACCTGCAGGCCGGGCTGGCCTTCCCGCTGCCGGTCGCGGTCATCTGCCGGCTGCTCGGGGTGCCCGAGAGCGACCGTGAGCGCTTCGCCTCACTGTCGGAGCGCATGTCCAACTACGCCATCGGCGACGCGGCCCACCAGGCGCGGGACGAGTTCAACGAGTACATGACGGGACTCGCCGAGACGAAACGCGCGCAGCCCGGCGAGGACGTGATCTCCGACCTGGTCCATGCTCAGAGCACCGACGCGGACTACGACTACGCCGACATGATCCAGCTCTGCGTCGGGCTGCTGTTCGCCGGGCACGAGACCACGGTCAATCGCATCGGCCTGGGCACGCTCTTCCTGCTCACGCGTCCCGACCAGTGGCGGACGCTGACCGCCGACCCCGACGGCCGGGTCAACGCCACCGTCGAGGAGATCATGCGCCTGGGCGCGCCCGGCGACCTCGGCCTGCTGCGCTACGCCCACACCGATGTCGACGTCGCCGGTGTCACCATCCAGCGCGGCGACGCCGTCATCCTGTCGATCAACGCCGCCAACCGCGACTCCGCCGTCTACTCCGACGCCGAGACCTTCGATCCCGACCGTCCCGAACGCAACCACCTCGGTTTCGGCCACGGCGTGCATTTCTGCATCGGCGCGAGCCTGGCCCGTGTCGAACTGCGCATCGTGTTCGCCACCCTGGCGCGCCGGCTGCCCGGTCTGCGGCTCGCCAAGGAGCTGGACGAGCTGGAGGTCCGTACCACCCTCACCGGCGGTGTCACCGAGTTGCCTGTGACCTGGTGATCCCCTGAGGTGACCCGGTGTCAGTGCGACTCACGGGTCACCTCGGAGCCGCTGGACCCCACGAGGAAGTCGAGATCTGCGCCGGTGTCGGCCTGCAGGACATGGTCGACGTAGAGGCGTTCCCAGCCGCGCCGGGGATTGGCGAAGCCCGTGACGGTGGCCTTGCCTGGGCTTCTGCGGGCGAGTTCGTCGGCGGGTACGTCGACGTCGATACGGCGGGCCTCGACATCGAGGGTGATGAAGTCGCCGGTCCGTACGAGGGCGAGCGGGCCGCCGGCCGCGGCCTCGGGTGCCACGTGCAGGACGACCGTGCCGTACGCCGTGCCGCTCATCCGGCCGTCGCAGACACGGACCATGTCACGAACTCCCTGTTCCAGCAGCTTCTTCGGCAGGGGCATGTTCGACACCTCGGGCATGCCCGGGTAACCCTTGGGACCGCATCCGCGCAGAACGAGGACGGAGTCGGCGTCGACGTCGAGTTCGGGGGCGTCGATACGGGCGTGGAAGTCCTCAATGGAGTCGAAGACTACGGCCCGGCCCCGGTGCCGGAGCAGGTGCGGGGAGGCGGCGGCCGGTTTGACGAGCGCGCCGTCGGGGGCGAGGTTGCCGCGCAGGACGGCGATGCCGCCCTCGCCGACCAGTGGTGCGGCACGGGTACGGATGACCTCGCCGTCCCAGATCTCGGCGTCGTCGAGGAAGTCGGCCAACGGCCTGCCGGTGACGGTCAGCGCGTCGGGATCCAGCAGGTCGCGTACCTCGCGCAGGACGGCGAGCAGACCGCCGGCACGGTGGAAGTCCTCCATGAGGAAGCGGCCGGCCGGCTGGAGGTCCACCAGGACCGGTACCCGGGAGCCGACGCGGTCGAAGTCGTCCAGCGACAGGTCGATGCCCAACCGGCCCGCGATGGCCAGGAGATGGACGACGGCGTTGGTCGAGCCGCCGATCGCGGCCAGCGTCACGATCGCGTTCCGGAAGGACGCCTCGGTCAGGAAGGTCCCGGGTCGCCGGTCGGCGCCCACCATGTCCACCGCCAGTCGACCGGTGTGGTGCGCGGCCTCCAGCAAACGGCTGTCGGGGGCCGGGATGCCCGCGGTACCCGGCACGACCGTGCCCAACGCCTCCGCCACCAGCGCCATCGTCGAGGCCGTGCCCATCGTGTTGCAGTGGCCGCGGCTACGGATCATCGCCGACTCGGAGCAGGTGAACTGTTCCTGGGAGAGCGTGCCCGCCCGGACCTCCTCCGACAGCTTCCACACACCGGTGCCGCAGCCCAGCAGGCCGCCACGGAAGGTGCCGTTGAGCATCGGACCGCCGGGAAGAACGACGGCGGGCAGGTCCACCGAGGCCGCGGCCATGAGCAGCGACGGGATCGTCTTGTCACAGCCGCCGAGCAGGACCACACCGTCGATGGGGTTGGCCCTGAGCATCTCCTCCGTGGCCATCGCGGCCATGTTCCGCCACAGCATGGCGGTGGGCCGCACCTGCGTCTCCCCCAGCGACACCACGGGCAGGTCCAGCGGGATGCCACCCGCCTCGTACACGCCGTTGCGGACCGAGGCCGCGACCTCGTTCAGGTGCGCGTTACAGGGAGTCAGGTCCGAGGCCGTGTTGGCGATCGCGATCTGAGGCCGGCCGGTGAAGGCGTCGCCCGGCACTCCGCGTCGCATCCACGCCCGGTGTATGTAGGCGTTACGGTCCTGTCCCTCGTACCACTGCGCGCTGCGGAGCCTCTCCATGGAGCCCTTCCGATAGACGGTACGGAGGTCTGAGTTCCGGAACGTCATGAAGCATAAGCAGCCAGTCGACGGATCGACAGACCCGCCGAGCACGGCGCGGCTCCGCCCACCTGGTGCTCCGGGGTACGCACATCGCCCTTCGCCGCCCACGCCTGGGTAGAGGCGGACGATCGCCCCGTCGGTGAACCCCCGGACACCGCCGCCTACGGGACGCTGATCAAAGTGGAGGCGCCACACGACGGGACAGGTCATCTTGGGAGTGCCGTCGCCATTCGCTGGGGCTGGTGCCGTAGGTCTCGCACTCCCGGTGGACCATGCCCCATGGCCGGACTGGCCGAGAAGCTCGGCTGAAGGAGGAGGCTCGACGCGCGAACGCCCGCCCCGGGCGCGCAGGCGGGCGTTCGGCTGTGAGCCCGCCGGGCTGAACCTGCCCGGCGGGAGCGGGACACGGGGTGTACGGGCATTTCACGTGTGGTGCGGCACGCGTCAGTCCACGATCACCTCGGCACGTGCCGCCGGGGCCGGACCTGCGAGCGCGCCGCCGAAGTTCCCCTCGACCTCTGTCTTCTCCGCCGCGTTCGGATACGGGTTCGTGCACGCGGTGCCCGCGGTGGAGCCGGACATCAGGCTCGAGCACGGTCCGGGCTTGCGATCGGGCAGGCCCAGGATGTGCCCGAGTTCGTGGGCGGAGATACGGATCGTGTCGTAGCCCTGGTCCACGGCCTGCCGTCCGATGTAGACGGTTCCGTTGCCCAGGGTGGTGGGCAGGGCGCGCGGCCAGCCGTTGTCCGCGAGGACCCGTATGTTCGCGCGTTGCCCGGCGGCGGCCGGCCGCAGCTCGACGGCGTCGACACTCTCGTTCCAGATCGCCGCGCCCCGGTCGACCGCGCTCCTGAACTCCGCCGAGCCGCTGGCGTCGTAGATGAGGACACGGGCTGCGAGGGAAGCACCCTCCGCGTCGGGGGGAGCGGCCACGGCCTGGCCACCGGCCAGGGAGAAGGACACCACCAAGGCAGCGGCCAGGCCACCGGTCAGCGTACGGACGTGCATGATCGACCTCCTTGTGGGGAAAGGCAGCCGTGCTCATGACATTCCCTGGCCCACTGCCCAGTGGGGAGGAAGATGAATCCGTCAATCCGATCCGGCCCCGGCCGAATGCGAGGTCGGGCCATGACGGCACCCCCTCCCACAACCGGGGCGGAGGCCCCGCTCTAGGCGCTGAACACGGCGTTGCGGCAAAGCTGTTCGACGCACCACCGGAAGTGCCCGTCGCTGTCGTCCAGGCCGAAGAGGTCGTAGGTGGTGAGGACGTATGCGGCCTGATAGGCGGTGAGGGCCGCCGACGTGTACCCGAGCTCGTGTGCGAAGAGCCGGGTGAGTTCCGCGGTGTGCTCCTCGGCGTACGGCCCGTACATGTCCCAGATGGCAGCGGTGACAGCGGCTTCGAAGGCCGGGTCGCCCGCGGTCGTACAGAAGCCGAAGTCGAGTACGGCGACGGGCCGGCCGACCGCGTCGATGTGGATGTTGGGCGGGACAAGGTCGCCGTGGATCGCGCTCACCGGGGCGTCGGGGAGCGACCGCAGCGCCTCTCGCGTGCGTTCGACTCCCCCGTCGAAGTCCGGCACATGGACAGCCAGGGCGGCACCGTGCCGGGCCACGGCCCGGCCGACCAGGGCCGCGAGCGCGTTCTGGAAGCGGTCGTGATCCCGCCACAG
>KL569171.1:146064-147601 GCA_000715635.1 Streptomyces violaceus
GTGGACGGTCGTCGCCCTGGACGGTCAACTGACGCATGGCGCCGGTGCCGGGTACGGAGGCCAGGCCACGCAGGACGGCGAGTAGCGCGTCGGTGTGCTGGGTGGGCAACTCGCGCTCGTGGTCCCCGTGCGCGGAGTCTGCCCGCATCTCGACGCCAGGCAGCTCACGCTCGTACGTCACCAGGACGCCCTCGTGCTCCTCGACGTCGAGGATCTCCGGGGTGGAGAACGGCAGTGTGTGCCGCGCGATGTCCGCGTACACCCGGCGGGTGAGCTCGAATCCGGCCGGCGGCCGACCCCTCCACACCTTGGCGACCCGGCCCTCGCCCAGCCGGTAGACGACGCCCTCGACACCAGCGCCGATTCGGCGGACATCCATGTGCCCACGGTCACCGAAGCGTGCGGGCCACGGGTCGGCGCGTGGGACTTCCCCGTTCGGAATGATCTCCACCCTCGCATCGGACCAGCAGCCGCACCGGCCTCACAGCAAAGGCAAGGAGATCTCTCTCCTTGCCACTCTCAACGTATAGCGCACCGGGGGGCTTGCGGCAAGACCCGGGTGGTGGCACAAAATCGTCGGCCGAGGCCACAACCTGCGGATATGGAGAGCACGGTGTGCGTGTGTTGTCGATGTATGGGGGACGCGGTGACGGCGAACCAGTGGCGGGACTGGCAGCCAAGAGGTTCGGCAGAGCTGGAGGCGCCGGTGATTCGATCGGCGAGTGCAGTGCGACGGGACACGACCGCCTCGGAGGTATCGCGATGATCGAGCAGTACGTGCGGGACCTTCAAGAGGTTGACGAGGCGCAGGTCGCGGTCGTCGGCGGCAAGGGCGCGCACCTGGGCGGGCTGTCGCGGATCGAAGGCATCCGCGTGCCGGCCGGCTTCTGCGTGACGACGGACGCCTTCCGGCGGATCGTGGCGGAATCACCGTCGATCGCCGATCGGCTCGATCAGCTGTCGCGCCTGAACCCGGACGACCGGGAGGCGACCCGCACACTCAGCGCGGAGATTCGTCGGACCGTCGAAGGGATCGCCATCCCGGGCGATCTCGCGGCGGCGATCACCCGCGCACTCGCCCAGCTCGGCGAGCAGGCCGCCTACGCCGTCCGATCCAGCGCGACGGCAGAGGACCTGCCGACGGCCTCATTCGCCGGCCAGCAGGACACGTATTTGAACGTCGTGGGGCCGACGGCGATCCTCCAGCACGTCAGCCGGTGCTGGGCCTCGCTGTTCACCGAGCGGGCCGTGACCTACCGCCAGCGGAACGGCATCGACCACCGTACGGTCCACATGGCCGTGGTCGTGCAGCGGATGGTCTTCCCGCATGCGGCCGGCATCCTGTTCACGGCCGACCCCGTCACGGGCAACCGGAAGGTCGCCACCGTGGACGCCGGCTTCGGCCTCGGAGAGGCTCTTGTCTCCGGGCTGGTGAACCCGGACGTCTTCAAGGTGCGGGACGGCGAAGTCGTCGCCAAGGAGATCGCCGCCAAAGAGCGTGCCGTTCAGGCCCTGTCGGCGGGCGGTACGCAGGAAG
>KL569171.1:147848-148313 GCA_000715635.1 Streptomyces violaceus
GGCAGAAGCAGCCGACGCTGACGGATGCGCAGGTGGTGCGGCTCGTGCGGCTCGGGCGGCGGATCGAAGCGCACTTCGGCCGCCCGCAGGACATCGAATGGTGCCTGGTCGACGATGACTTCCAGATCGTGCAGAGCCGGCCGATCACGACGCTGTTCCCCATCCCCGAGACCGGCGATCAGGAGAATCACGTCTACGTCTCCGTCGGACATCAGCAGATGATGACCGACCCCATGAAGCCCCTGGGGCTCTCCATGTGGCAGCTGACGGCGATGGTGCCGATGCATGAGGCCGCCGGGAGGCTGTTCGTCGACGTCACCCGGCGCCTGGCCTCGCCCGCGAGCCGCGCCGGTCTCCTGGACGTCATCGGGAAGGGCGATCCGCTGACCAGGGACGCTCTGGAGACCGTCCTCGACCGCGACGGCTTCGTCCCGTCGCTCCCGGACGCGAGGCCCGGCGGGGCGC
>KL569171.1:148527-151676 GCA_000715635.1 Streptomyces violaceus
TCAGAGATGTGTATAAGAGACAGGATCGAGACTGATCCGGCCGTCGTCACCGAGCTGATCGAGCGCAGCCAGGCGTCCATCGCCGCCCTGGAGCGGGACATCCGGACGAAGACCGGACCGGCGCTCTTCGACTTCCTGCTGAAGGCCTTCGAGGAACACAAGCGAGTCCTCAGTGATCCGCTGAGCATGCAGGCGATCATGGCGGGGATGGAGGCCACGTGGTGGCTCAACGACAAGCTACAAGAGTGGCTGGGCGAGAAGAACGCGGCTGACACGCTCACGCTGTCCGCCCCCGACAACGTCACGTCGGAGATGGGACTGGCCCTACTCGACGTCGCGGACGTGATCCGCCCGCATCCGGAGCTGGTGGCGTTCCTGCGGGGCGTCGAGTACGCCGAGGACTACACCTTCCTGGACGAGCTGGCGAAGCTCGCGGGCGGAACCGAAGCACGCGACGCCATCGAGGCCTACCTCGAGCGGTACGGCATGCGCTGCGTCGGCGAGATCGACATCACGAGGCCGCGCTGGCGCGAGCGGCCCACCACGCTCGTGCCCGTGATCCTCGACAACGTCAGGAACTTCGAGCCGGGCGCCGCCGAGCGGCGTTTCGAGGAAGGCCGGCAGAAGGCGCGGAAGAAGGAACAGGAGGTGCTGTCACGCTTGCGGGCCCTGCCGGACGGGGAGCAGAAAGCCGACGAGACCAAGCGGATGATCGACCGGGTCAGAACCTTCATCGGGTATCGGGAGTACCCGAAGTACGGAATCGTCAGCCGCTACTTCGTCTACAAGCGGGCCTTGCTGGAAGAGGCCGAGCGCCTCGTGCGGGCCAACGTGCTTCCTGAGCGGGAGGACGTCTTCTACCTCACGTTCCAGGAGTTCCACGACGCCGTGCGCTCGAACCAGGTGGACGGCCGACTCATCCAGCAGCGCAAGGATGCGTTCCGGTCGTACCACGCGCTCACACCGCCCCGGGTGCTCACATCGGACGGTGAGGCCCTCACCGGGGCGTACCGGCGCGACGATGTGCCAGCCGGTGCACTGATCGGCCTCCCGGTTTCCGCCGGGACCGTCGAGGGGAGGGCCCGCGTCATCCTCGACATGGCGGAGGCCGATCTCGAAGCGGGCGACATCCTGGTCACGGCCTTCACGGACCCCAGCTGGTCGCCGCTGTTCGTCGGAATCGCCGGCCTGGTGACGGAGGTGGGCGGCTTGATGACCCATGGCGCGGTGATCGCCCGGGAGTACGGCTTGCCGGCCGTCGTGGGCGTGGAGCAGGCCACCCGGCTGATCCGGGACGGGCAGCGGATCCGTGTGCACGGAACCGACGGGTACATCGAGATCCTGCCCTGACCGGCCTCACGTCGAGCAGAGGGCCGCCGACCTGCGTCGCCGCCCGGACTCCCTTGCAGCTACCTGGAATTGACTGCGCAACAGATCAATTCCGAGCAACCCTGCATTGGTCGCCGCCGCGGCCTTGTTCGCGGTGGTGGTGGGGTCGCCAGGACTGGCGCACGCCCAACCGGCCGCCGATCCCACCCCGTCCACCCCACCCGCAGGCCCCGGCCCCGACCGGGGCCTGCCGGCCGGCTGGCAGATCACCGGCAAGGGATCCGGTCAGCAGCTGACCTGGCGCTCGAACAGACCCGTACCCATGGGCGACGCCGCCGTCGAGTGGACGCGGGGGCCGGGCTTCACGACCCCCGCGTCCCTCATCTCGTGTGACCGACCGCCGGGTCCGGCAGCCGTCGGGATGCGATCGCGGTTTCACCGGGCCGCTCTGATGGGCCTTCTCCCTCAGGACGCGCCGATCGTGCGCGAGCCGCAGTGCTCCGCGGTGCCTCCGCCCGCTGCCATCGTCACCTCAGGGCTTGCTCGGCTTCACCTTCTTCTCGATGCCGTTCACCCGCAGGGTGACCTTCCTCCGGTTCCGCGCCCGGTCGGCCGTGATGCTGTACGACGTGACCTTCCCGTCCCGCCACTCGCAGCTGACCTCGTAGCCGCCACGGGCACGGAGTCCGCTGAAGGAGCCCTTGGCCTTCCAGTCGTCCGGCAGGGCGGGCAGCAGGTGGATGACGCCGTCGTGGCTCTGCAAGAGCATCTCCGCGACAGCGCCCGAGATACCGAAGTTGCCGTCCATCTGGAAGGGCGGGTGGTTGCAGAACAGGTTGGGCAGCGTGTTGTAGGTCAACAGTCCGCGCAGCATGATCTGGGCGCGATGCCCATCCCCCAGCCGGGCGAACAGAGCCGCTCTCCAGGGCCAGGTCCACGAGCGGCGACTGTCGCCCGACACCGTCGCTGCCGTGAAGGGCACGCCCTTCTTCTCGCCGCATCGCGCCTTGAGGGAGACGAGGGCGGCGGCCGCGAACTCGGGAGTCGTCGGGGTGATTTGGCGCCCCGGGTAGACCGCGAAGAGGTGCGAGGTGTGGCGGTGGATGTCGGTGGGGCTGTCGATGTCCTCCTGCCACTCCTGCAGTTGACCCCACTTGCCTATCTTGTTCGGCGCGAGGCGTGCCTGCAGGTCCGCGACCTTGGCCCGGTAGACGGGGTCCGCCTCGAGCACCGCCTCGCAGTCAAGGTAGTTCTGGAACAGGTCCCAGATGATCTGCTGGTCGTACATGACTCCGTCCTCGCGCGGCCCGTGCTCGGGTGACCAGCCGTTCGGTGCGACGAGGAGTCCGTCCTCGCGCTCCTTGAGATGGTCCTCCCAGAACTCGCAGATCTCCTTGATCATCGGGTAGGCGAGGGTGCGGAGGTAGCCCAGGTCCTGGGTGAACGCCCAGTGTTCGTACAGGTGTTGCGCGTACCAGGCGCTCGCGACGGTGTTCCACTCCCACGCGTTGCCGCCGAAGACGCTCTGGCTGGTGCGGGCGGTCCAGCCGCGCGTGTCCTTGCCGAAGGCGTTGCGGGTCGCCACGCGGCTGGGCACCGCCACCTGCTCGATGAACCGGACGAGTGCCTCATGGCACTCCGGCAGGTTCGTCGTCTCAGCTCCCCAGTAGTTCATCTGGACATTGATGTTGGTGTGGTAGTCGGAGGCCCACGCCGGCTGGTTGCTGTCGTTCCAGAGGCCCTGGAGGTTGGCGGGCAGACCGTTCGGGCGCGAGGAACTGACCAGCAGATAGCGGCCGTAGTCGAGCATCCCCTGCTCG
>KL569171.1:151890-153465 GCA_000715635.1 Streptomyces violaceus
TCCCCTGCTCGAGCGTCGGGTCCGCCCCGCCCGCCGCGTAGCGCGCCAGCCGGGCGTCGGTCGGCAGAGCGACGACGGCGGCGTCGGAGGTGCCCCAGTCGACCGAGACGCGGCTCATGAGGGCGCGCGTCTCGGCGATGTGCTTCTCGCGCAGCTTGTCGTAGGACCGGGAGGCAGCCTTGCCGAGCGCCCTGGCGATGCCCGATCCCGGATCGGGTCCGCGCCACCCGGCGGCGGCGTCGAGCTTGTAGTCGGTGCGGGCGTCCAGGAGCAGGGTCAGTGTGGTGCAGCCGCTGAAGCGGAGCGTCGATCCGTCGGCCCGGACGTCGCCGTCGGTGTGCAGGGCCTGGACGGTGCACGCGTGCTTGAGGCCGTTGCCCATGACACCGCTGAAGGCGATCCGGCGGGCGCCGGCGTCGACGGTCGTCGGAGTGTTGTCCTGTCCGGACGTCAGCGATATCGCTCCGGAGAGTCCATGGGCGCGGTCCGACGTGTAGCGGAAGACCATGACGTCCGCGGAACGGCTCGCGAAAGCCTCCCGCAGGACGCGTCGTCCTGGCGCGCCGAAGCGGGTGACGTGCACTCCCTCGACGAAGTCGAGGGTGCGCCGGTAGTCGACGACCGTCCGCTGCGTGCGCGTGTCGAAGCCCTTGCCTTCCAGCGCGATCCCCGCGATCTGGAAGCCGGTGGACGACGCGCCGGGGGTCAGGGTGAGCCGGTAGACGCGGTAGGCCGTGCTGTTGCTGATCCGGAACGTCCGGGTCTCGCCGCGGCCGGCGAAGGGCGCTGAGGGGTTCTGCGTGTCGAGGGGCGTCCAGGCGGCCCCGTCCTGCGATGCCTCGAGCCGCCATCGCCGGGGGTCGTCCTTGGGACGTCCCGGCGCCGCCGTCAGCGCGTACGAGGTGACGACGACCGCGCGGGGCAGCTCGGCCTGCCAGACGACCGCTGGTGCGGGGGCGTCGACCCGCCAGACCGTGGCCGGATCGCCGTCCACCGAACTCGAGATGTCCGTGGCCCGGGACCCGGTCCCGGCGCCGGAGCCCTTGGAGTGCCCGCTCGGCGACGACAGGTACAGCGCGCCGCCCGCGCCGAGGTCGACGCCGGACAGACCGATCTCGCTCACCTGAAAGTGGCTGACACCGGCCTTGGGGACGAAGTCGAACCGGTAGAAGCGGTAGGCCGCGGGGTCGGCACAGGTGAATTCCTTCGTCTGGAAGCGGCTTTCGAAGGGCCCTTCCAGAGTGCGTCTGTCGAGCGTGGTCCAGGTGGCGCCGTCGGCGGAACCGGCGAACGTCCACTCCCGCGGGTCGCGCTGCGGCACGTCGTCGGCACTCGTCAGACGGTAGGACGCGACCGCGACGGGTTCGGGAAGCTCGACCTGCCACCGCACCTTCGAACCGGGCCCCTCGATACACCACTTGGTGCCCGAGTCGCCGTCGTACGTCTTGTCGACACCCTCCGAGGAAGAGCTGCTGTACGCTCCCCCCGGAGCCGTGACCTTCGGACTCGCACCGGGAGCGAAGGTGACGACGACGTCACCGAAGTTCCGGTACGAGCCGAAGCCGGTCATGCCGG
>KL569171.1:153682-153808 GCA_000715635.1 Streptomyces violaceus
GCCGGTCATGCCGGTGTCGAACTCGCTGTCCGGCTTGCCCGCGAGGGCGTTGTCGTAGTTGTTGACGCCGCCCCACAGGCTCTGTTCGTTGAACTGGATGCGCTCCTCGTAGGGATCGGCGAAGAG
>KL569172.1:0-6802 GCA_000715635.1 Streptomyces violaceus
CCCCTCCACAACCACACTCCTCCCAACACAGCTGGCCATGTCGACATTCCCGACAGACCGCCGCCGTGTTCTCCACGGCCGGGCCGTGACCCAAACAGCGTCCGGGACAAGTGGGGGCCGAACACACACGGCCGAGAGCGCGCAACGGCTGGAGGACGACCCGCAGCAGCTACCCACGGAGGCGTGGCTGCACGGGCTGCGCGCCCCTATGCCTTGATCCACCCCACGATCACGCCGGCCTGGCCCACCCCACCTCATAAGAACCCACGAACCTGAGGCAGCATCACCCGCCAGCAGAAAAAGCCCCACGACGGCAACGCCCAGCCGACACCTCTCGCCTCATGACAGTGCCGGCCTCGCCCTCACACCCCACTGAACAGCGCTGATGCACCACGTCCCCAGTCCAGCACCCCCGGCTCTCACCACTACCGACACAACACCGAGCCGTCCGCAGCCAGGCGTCGGCGACGAAGTCGTGTCGGCTGCCGGAGACTGGGCCGGATCGGGCTCGGCTGTGGTCACCGTGGTGCGCCAGGCGTCGGTGAGGAAGTCCGCGGGCGTGGCGGCGGCCTGGGCGTCGGGCTCGGGCGGCTTCTGCAGCTGCACTGGGCCGGCCTGCGTCGGGAGCGCTGGGTGCTTCGGGCCGTCAGCGAGTTCAGGCCAGCGATCGCGAGCCCTTCTCGTACCAGCTGCCGCACACCGGGGTGTTGCGCGTACGGACCGCTGATCTCGCCGCCTGGTTGTACAGCATTCATCGGATTGCTCAGGGGCGGCAGTTGGAGTTTGATCGGGGTCTCGCCGCCTGCCGCCGAGACCTCCGCTGAGCGCCCCGGTCGACGCCCACGGCCGCCGCCGACGCCTGGTGCGGGGCACGCCGAGCCCGGGCGGCGTCCACGTCCGCACGAGTCAAGGGGGAACGCATCCATGCGAAGCAGACTCGGAGTCGCAGCCGTGGCCGTCACCGCCTGCGTGTGCGCGGCGGTGCTGCTGGCGCCCACGGGGGCACAGGCGGCACCGAACGACCCGCACCGTGAGCACCACGGGAAGAAGCCGGGCGCCCGGCACACCGTCCGCCTCAGCCAAGGTGCCGACGGCGCGTCGGGCGCCCCGTCGCTCAGCGCCGACGGCCGCTACGCGGTCTTCACGTCGTCGGCCTCCAACTTGGTCCCCGGCGACACGAACGGCGCCCCGGACGTCTTCCTGCGGGACCTGAGGACCGGCCGCACCCAGCGTGTCAGCACAGACGCCGCCGGAGGCCAGTCCGGGCTCGGCGGCACCGAGGGAGCCATCAGCGCGAACGGACGGTACGTGGTCTTCGTGTCGGCGTCGACCGACCTGGTTCCGGGCGAAGTCCACGACAAGCAGTCGGTCTACTGGCGCGACCTGCGGACCGGGGAAGTGAAGTACGTCGGCAACGACCTCGGCAATTACCTGACGTGGGCGCTGCACGCGTCCGTCAGCGCCGACGGCCGGTATGTCGCGTTCGCCGTGAGCGAGACGGTCCCCCGACCGGGCGCGTTGATCGCCGTACGCGACATGCGCACCGGGGAGCTGACGAAGCACCCGTTCGCCCTGCACCGGGCCACCAGGCCGCTGCTCAGCGACGACGGCAGCGTCATGGTGTACACGAACAGCAGCTACTGGCCCTACGACAATCCGGCCTCCGACGTAAAGGTGGCTGACCCGCTCACCGGGACCCACCGGTCGCTGCACACCAGGCCCGACGGCGCCCGTGGCAACGGCAGAGTGTCCCAGGCCGGCATCAGCGGCAACGGCCGCTACGCCTCCTTCACCTCGACGTCCACCGACCTCGGCCCCGAGGACACCAACGGCGACGGTTCCAACGTCTTCGTCCGCGACCTGCGCACCGACGCCCTGCGCATCGCCGAGGCGCCCGACCCCGCCCTGTCCACCGCCGACGGGGCGCTGAGCCGCGACGGCCGGTACCTGCTCTTCCGGGCGTTCGCGGGCACGTCGGACCCGGGCACCTGGTACCTGCGCGACCTGCGTCACGGCCGCACCAGGGTGGCGATCACGGACGCCGCCGGCACCCCGGTCCAGGCCGACACCGGGGACCGGCCGCTCGACGCCCGGGCCCGGACGGTGGCCTTCTCCTCCACGGCCGACAACCTCGCCCCGGGCCCGCGCAGCCCGAAAGCGGACGCCTACGTGCGACGGCTGCGCTGACCGCCGCCCCACCGCCGAGCTCCGGCGCCGTGCGCTCGACGGCCTCGCGGCAGAACGCTGGGTCGGTGAGGTCGCCGGGCAGCAGCAGACAGCGCCGGCCCTGCTCCTCCGCCTCACTTCTCACCCGTTCCGCCTCGACCTGCTCCTCGGGCAGATACACGATGGCGACGTCGGCGCCCTCGCGCGCGTACAGCAGCGCTACCGCCCGGCCGATTCCGGAGTCGCCGCCGGTGATCAGCGCGGCCTTTCCCTCCAGCTTCCCGCTGGCCCGGTAGCGGCTCGGCTTCAGCCCGCAGGTCCCCGCACGCAGGGTCGCCGAGTGCGACGAGGTGTCGCCGTAGACGGGGCCCGACTCCTCGGAGTCGGGCCCCTGACTCCTCCCCTGCCGGGACGTCACAGCAGGCGCTTGCGGCCCCAGAAGATGATGAAGGTGACGACGGCGGCGGCGACGGCGAGCATGATGCCCGCTCCGAGCCACTGCATCGTGTGCATCTGGGAGATGGGGAGGTAGTCGATGGACCAGCCGATGACGTGCTTGGACTCCAGGCAGGCGGTGTGCGCCCGGTCGTTGTCGATCTTGTCGAGGCAGGCGGTCCAGTCCAGACGGGCTCCGGAGCTGGTGAGGAAGTAGGTGCCCTCTCCCTGCTGCACCGCCCCGACGGGCAGCTTCGGCCGTGCGGCGCCGGGTCCGACTCCCTTGTCCGTGCTGACCGACAGGAGGTTGCCCAGGTCCAGCCGGAACCGGTCCCAGACGACCCCGATCGCCACGACGATGCCGAGCGTGACCACCATCGACACCAGCGTGCGGCGCAGGAGCATGCCGACCGCTACGCCCACGACGAACGTCAGCAGGGCGTAGGCCACCGGCATCACCCAGGTGACGTCGAAGAACGCGCCGCTGGTCCACTCCAGTGTGTCGGACCGCCCCTTGACCGGGCTCCACCACCAGTTGAAGACGGCGGCGAGTACCGCAGTGGACAGTGCGATCAGTGCGGCGGGCATGGCGAGCTTCGTGGTGAGCCAGCGCAACCGGCTGACGGACTGCGAGGTCACCAGCTTGGCGGTGCCGGATTCCAGGTCGCCCGCGATGAGCGGGGCACCGAGCAGGACACCCGTGAGGAGAGGGACGTAGCCCAGGTATCCGCCGAAGCTGAAAAGGCGGGCCGTGTACTTCTCGAAATCGGGCGGCAGGCCGCCGGACTTCTGCGGGTGCGCGTCCAGGTAGTCCACCACCTGCCCGCGCAGAAAGACCATCACGACCACGCACAGGAGGGTGAGGGCGATTAGGGTCCAGAACGCGGCGCGGTGCTGGCGCCAGACGAGCCAGGTCGTACCGCCGAGCCTCGGGCCGGCCTGCCGGGAGCCCGGTGCGTTCTGCGGGCGCCCGGCGGGCGCCGTGTGGGCCAGGTCGTCAGTGAGCGTGGTCATACGGTCACAGCCTTCTGCCGGTCGCGGGTGATGATGTCGTGGATGTCGCCGACGCGGGCGCTGGGGGCGATCAGCGAGGGCGCGTCGGGTGCACGCAGATAGGCGAGCAGCAGCTCTTCCAGGGTGGGAGGCGTGACCGGCCCGCCGGACGTGATCGGAGCACCCAGCCGCACCAGGACACCCTGCCGGCCCTCGCCGCGGTGAGGCTCGATGACGGTGTGGGGTGCGACGGCGGGCAACGAGCCGCCCCCGGGGATGTCGAGCAGGGCGTGTGCGGCGCGTAGTTCGTTCACCTCGCCCGCGAGACGGAGACCTCCGTTCGCGACGACGAGGAGGTAGTCGCAGATGTACTCCAGCTCGGCGAGCATGTGCGAGGACACCAGGACCGTGGTGCCGTGCTCGGCGGCCTCCGCCGTCAGCGTGGCCATGAGTTCGCGGCGCACCAGCGGGTCCAGATCGGACATCGGCTCGTCGAGGATGAGCAGGTCGGGGCGCTTCCCGAAAGCCAGGGCGAAGGCGACGCGGGTGCGCTGCCCGCCGGACAGCGTGCCGATCCTCGCTCTCAGCGGCACCCGGCCCGCGTGGACGATGCCCTCGGCGACCTCCTGGTCCCACTGGGGGTTGAGCTCACGGCCCAGGCGCAGGGTCTCGGCCACGGTGAAGCGCCGGAACAGCGGCTTCTCCTGGGTGAGGAACGCGGTGCGCAGGACCGACTCCGTCGCCCCCGGTGCCGCGCCGAACACCCGCAGGCTGCCGGTCGTCGGCCGGATCATGTTGGTGGCCAGTCCCATCAGGGTGCTCTTGCCGGCGCCGTTGGGGCCGACGAGGCCGCAGACCCGCCCGGCCGGCAGCCGGAAGGAAACGTCCCGCAATGCCCAGCC
The DNA here is from genome assembly GCA_000715635.1 of Streptomyces violaceus. Taxonomy (GTDB): domain Bacteria; phylum Actinomycetota; class Actinomycetes; order Streptomycetales; family Streptomycetaceae; genus Streptomyces; species Streptomyces violaceus. The sequence goes on from KL569172.1 coordinate 4,497, forward strand.
GCGCCGGTACTGCTTGCCGAGCTCATGGGCCTCGATCGCCGATTCGCCGACGGGGGGTGCGAAACCCGTTCCGTTTCCGCGATGCGTCCCTGGGTGGTCCATGTGTGGCTCCTGTGCGTGTGTGGGGGGGGAGAGAGGGCCGGCTGGGTACGGTCGACCACTGCCGGGAAGCCGCCGACGCGGGCTCCAAATCTTCCGGGGCTCCCCACTAAGCTGATGCCGGCCGTGATCATGACGTGGTCCTTGCGTGATGAATGGCGAACGCCGCCCGGTGACCACGACTCTCCTCCGCGGCGTCTCGCGGCGGATCGGGCGAAAGACAGATCATGCGAGGCCGGCTCCGACTTTCGGCCGGTCCGCCGGAAGGACGGTGAGAGAGATGATGCAGGCGGCGGACGAAGCGCCCACACCCACGGCCACAAGGGAGACGGGACCTTCACAGTTACTGCCCGTCACGGCGTGGATATTGCTCGGCGGAGCCCTGGTCGGCCTTGTCGTGCTCGACTGGGCAGGCGGCCTCTACTGGATCCCCTACCACGGCCCCGCCAAGCTGATCGGCGCCCTGGTGATCGTCGCTCTCGCCGTGGTCTCACCCCGGCTCGACAGCCGGGCGCTGCCGGTTGCCGCCTGCGTGTGCGCGGTCGGGTCGCTGTGCCTCTCGGTCTGGATACACCTGGAAATGGTGGGCGCCTCACAGCCGTTGGGATTCGCCGAGCCGGCGGCGCTCGTGTGGCTCCTGCTGCTTGTCGCCCGACGGGGGAAGCCCTCGTGGGTGGCGCTCACCGTCCCTCTGCTGGGCATGGCGATCGTGCTGCGGCCGGTGTCGGTCTCGGCGCGGCAGTCCACCACCATCATGGCGCTGCTCTTCGCCCTGGCAGCGGTCACGGCGCTGGGCATCGGCCTCGGCATGCGCCTGCTCCTGGTGGACCGGCGGCGGCAGGCGGCGGCCCTCCGCCTGGAGCAGCGGACAGAGTTCGCCAGGGACCTGCACGACTTCGTCGCCCACCACGTGACCGGCATCGTCGTGCAGGCGCAGGGGGCCCAGGCGATCGCCGGCCGGCGGCCCGAACTCGTACCGCCCGCGCTGCAGCGGATCGAACAGGCGGGTTCGGAGGCACTGACCTCGATGCGGCACATGGTGGGGATGCTGCGTGACGCCGACGGCGACGTGACACTGACGCCGCTGGCGGGCATCGGTGAAGTGCGTACGCTCGTCGAGGAGTTCTCGGCGGTCGGCGGCGCCCATGCTCGGCTCGAACTGGAGGGGAACCTCGACGACCTCCCGGTCGAGGTGTCCACCACCGCGCACCGGGTGGTGATGGAGGCCCTCACCAACGTACGCAAACACGCCCACGGGTGCACCGAGGTGTGGGTACGTGTGGACCGCTCGGGAGACCGGCTCACCGTACGGGTCAGCGACGACGGACGGCCGCGTCACCTCTCCCAGAGCGGCTTCGGGCTGAAGGGCCTGGCCGAGCGGGTGGGCCTGATCGGCGGAGACGTCGAGGCGGGCCCGGTGACGGCCGGCGGCTGGGCCGTCGAGGCGACGCTCCCCGTGCCCCCGGCCGCCTCCCCGGCGAAGGCGGCGGCGTCATGACGATCCGTGTGCTGATCGCCGACGACCAGGCCATGGTCCGAGCCGGGTTCGCGATGATCCTCGCCGCGGAAGACGACATCGAGGTCGTCGGCGAGGCCACGGACGGGGTACACGCAGTGGAACTCGCCGAGCGCAACCGGCCCGACGTGGTGCTGATGGACATCCGCATGCCCCGCATGGACGGGCTGGAGGCACTGCGCAGACTGACCCGCCCCGGCACCGTTAGTCCGCCGAAGGTCGTCGTGGTGACGACGTTCGACGACGACGAGTACGTCCAGCGCGCCCTGGGCGAAGGCGCCTCCGGATTCCTGATCAAAGACTCGGGACCCGCCCTCCTCGTCGAGGCCATCAGGGCGGCCGCCTCCGGCGAGGCGCTGGTCAGCCCGGCTATCACCGTCCGGCTGTTGCGGCGCCTCAACAGCGCCGTGCCCGCCTCCCGGGAACCGCACTCCGCACTGTCCGCACGGGAGAACGACCTGGTGCGCCTGGTGGCCAGAGGGCTGACCAACGCCGAGATCGCCACCGAACTCACCATCTCGGTCGGCACGGTGAAGACTCATCTCTCCAACGTGCAGATCAAGCTCTCAGCCCGCAACCGTGTGGAGATCGCCGCTTGGGCCTGGGAATCCGGGGTCGTCGACGGGCGAGGGTGAGAAAGTGGGCCCGCTTCGGGCGAAGAGCTACGAGCCTGATCGATCAGGCTCGTAGC
>KL569172.1:6982-7357 GCA_000715635.1 Streptomyces violaceus
GGCTCGTAGCTCCCGCTCGTAGAACGGGCTCGTGGAACAGCCGAGCTTGGCGGATCGCGCGTCGATGACGGCAGTCGGCTGCTCGAACGCCTCGCTCCGGGTCACCGCCGCCATGTTGCAGAACGAGAACCCGGCGAGCGTGCTGTCCTCCCGAAGACGACGACCTTGGTGTTGGCCGGGGGTGCCGTTCTCGTAGGCGCTCCGCTTCCCGCTCGCGTGCTTGCTCACACAGGGCGAGTTTTGTCTCCCCGCGCCGAACGGCGGCCAGTACCCGTTCCCCCTCGACATCGTTCTCGAGGCCCTCATCCCGTGAACTCGGCCGAGGCCGAGGCGACGGCTTCTGCCGGTTCCGGCGAGCCCAGCACACAGCGGGCC
>KL569172.1:7550-7786 GCA_000715635.1 Streptomyces violaceus
GGCCTCCGCTTCCGGCGAGCCCAGCACACAGCGGGCCGCCATCGACTGCCCCTCCGGCTACGTGTGCATCTACCCCGAGATCAACTTCGGCGGCCAGCCCTGGGTGCGGCGTGCCGCGGACGGCGGCGTGAAGGATCTTCCGCGATCCGTGACCGGGGCAGCTCGATCCGCAACAACTCTGACCGCACCGCCCGCGTGTACGAGAAGCGCGACCACAACGGCCGGCACGTGTGCGT
>KL569172.1:8142-9982 GCA_000715635.1 Streptomyces violaceus
ACGGCGAAAGGCTCTGCAGGGCTTCAGCCGAACGATCTTCCCTGCAGGCAATAGCTGAGGCCCGGGGACACCGTCCCCTCCACAACCACACTCCCCCCAACACAGCCGGCCACGCCGGCATTCCCTACAGACCCGCCGCCGTGTTCTCCACGGCCGGGCCATGACCCGAGTGGCGCCCCGAACAAGTGGGGGCCGAGCACACACGGCCGAGAGCGCGCAACGGCTGGAGGACGACCCGCAGCAGCTGCTCACGGAGGCGTGCCTGCACGGGCTGCGCGTACCCACGGCCGACTCCCTACGCCTTGATGATGAGAGCTCGAAAATCTCGATGAGAACTGGCAACGGTTGCCTCCTCTCATTGCCCAAGTCCGGAGGGCGTGGCGGTGATGCAGTGCTGGATTGGGGTGATGCCCGCGGAGGCGCCTCAAGGCGACGCTGAGCGCGAAGGTGTCGGCGTAGCCGACTTTCCGGGCGATCGAGCCGACTGTGGCCTTGGTCTCGTGCAACAGGTCGGCTGCCAAGTCGATGCGCCACGAGGCTAGTGCTGTGACCGGCAAGGTTCGCCGGAGTGGACGGTGAGCGTGAGGGAATGCAGCCTTTGTAGGGGTGATCCTTTCAGGTGACGACGGGCCACCGCCGGGCCAGGCCGCGGTAAGGGCGGAAGCGCGGAGTGGTTTCGGCCGGTTCGGCCTCGTGTGCGCTAAGGACGTAGAGACGCTGCCCGTCCTCGCTGATGTGGAAGTGCTCAGCGATCAGCGCGGATGGTGCGGCGGCGGTGCTCCGAGCGGCCAACCTGTCGGCGAGTTCACGAGCGGTTGCGGAATCTTCGGTGTCGTAGGACGCCGTGGTGAAGTATCGAACGGCGGCCTCGCGCAGGGCGATGGAGCGATGGAGCGTATAGCGGCCGGGCGGGCCGGCTGTGAACAGGCCCTGGATCGCGTTGCCGAGGGTCTGCTGGTTCTGGGGGTTGGCAGCGAACGCCCGGTGGGCGTCGCTGTTGGTCCACTGGGCGTAGTTGAGGATCGTTAGGCCGTCGGATCCTTCGAGGCAGTAGCGCGAGAGATAGGCGGTGGGAAGCCGGGTGTTCTCCCAGGCGTCCATGACACCGCTCATGACTCTTTCCTGCTCTTCACGGCCCTGGGTGTGCCATTCGGAGATGAGGACGAGACCCGCGTCCGGACGGGTTGGATCGGGCAGGGCAACTGCGTCGAGCTCAAGATCATTGGTCATGGTGACAGCCTTCAACCTCAACTGCGGTAGAGGTCAAGGTCACGGGAATCATTATCGATCTCCCGCACCGTGCTGCCGGCCTGCAGGCCGTAGCCCTCGGCCGCCATCAGGCTGGCGCTGCCCGAGGTCTGCTGCCCCAGCGGATGCCTTCTCGCTGCGGGCACGGGCGCGTTCCGACGGCAGGTCACCTGGCAGCCCCGGCCGGTTGATGGTCATGCCCTGCCCTCCGGGTTCGTGAAGCCGATCATGATCAGGGCAAGGCTCACATGGACCGAATGGGCTGAACGGCCGCCGGTCAAGGGCAGCTTGGCGTTTGCGAGGTCGGTGCGGGACGCATCAGCACGAAGCCGTACACAACGACCCACACCACCCACATCAGCCAACCGGCGAGGCCGAGGAGGCCGAAGGGGCCGACGTGGTCGACGACCAGCGGGGTGAGTACGGCCGAACCGAACAGCAGCGCGGCTGACAACAGCCCCCACCTGCCGTGCCACGGCCGGATCAGCCCGCCGCGCATGCCGGCGAGGGACAGTCCGACAAGCGCCAGGGCCAGGAAGGTGCCGTTGAGGGTGAACAGGGTGTCGTGGAGGGCCCACAGACTCGCGGCCGC
>KL569172.1:10180-11344 GCA_000715635.1 Streptomyces violaceus
GCCGCGCCGACGCCGTCCGCGGCCGTCGACGCGAGCGCCAGCCGGATCGCGATGACCACGGCGAAGACGGCGTTCTGCAGGATGAGCCCGGCAAATCCGACCAGGGCCCATGCCTCGCCCCGGTCCCGCTCGGCCTGCCACAGCACACGGACCACCCCCGCACCGAACAACGTGGCCAGGACCCAGGCCGCCGGCGTGAGGGCGGAGCCGATGCCGACCAGGTCCCCGTGCGCGCGGAAGAACCCGTCCACCTCCCCGATGCCGGCGCCCGTGCGCGGCAGACCGGCCGGGACCAGGACCACGTTCCCGACGACGACGAGGAAGGCGAAGCCCAGAGCGGCGAGGCCGCTGACCCGGGCGAAACTCGTGGCGGCCGGGGAGGCCCCCGGCTGGTTACGTAACATATATTGATTATAAGTATCGTCAAGTGAAAGTTGGGAAGGGGCAGGACATGAGCGAGGGGCCGGGTCGGCGGCAGTACGACTCGCTGCGCCGGACGGCGCAGGCACAGCAGACCCGCGCCGACATCGCCCGTGCCGCGCTGCAGCTGTTCGTCTCGCACGGGTGGGCGGCGACGACGGTGCGGGACGTGGCGCGCGAGGCGGGGGTATCCGTGCCGACCGTCTACGCGGCGTACGGGAACAAGTCGGGACTCACCCGGGCGCTGGCCGACGCGGCCGACCTCGCGGCCGATGTGCCGCAGTTGGTCGTAGAGCTGGAGTCACCCGCGACGGACCCCGCCCTGCAGCTCGCCGCGATGGCCGGCTACGACCGGCGCCTGTACGAGCGCGCCGGCGACATCATCACGCTCATCCGGGAAGCGGGCCGCTCCGAACCGGAGCTGGCCACGCTGTACCACGACAGCCGCATCCGCGGCGACCGAACCAGGGTGCAGGTCTTCTCCTCCTGGCCGGCCGGCGTCCTGCGCCCCGACCTCGACGTGCCGTCCGCGGTCGACGTCTACGCGGCGCTGTGCAACATCGACGTGTACGCCGTGCTGACCGGCGAACGCGGGTGGTCGCCCGACCGGGTGGAGCAGTGGTGGTGCCGGGCACTGGTGCGTGAACTCCTGGGCTGAGCAACCAGGTCGGTGGGACGACTTCGTCGCGAAGGGCGACACTCTGCGCGTGGTGCGACGCCGCTTCGACCTGCTCACCGAAGTCC
>KL569172.1:11607-14307 GCA_000715635.1 Streptomyces violaceus
CAGCCTCCGCTACGTCATGCAACTTGGTGTTGGAATGCTGGGACACCCAGACCAGCATCTGCCACGCCTCCTCCGCAGTGCATGACCACACGGTCATCAGCGCACCGCGGGCCAGGTCGATGACCGGTCACCGCTCCAGTGCCTCCTTGAGCTGCTCCGTCTCAACAAACAGCAGCTCGGCCCACTCATCACTGGGCAGCCGGGCATCATCACGGACGTCATCACGAGTCACGTCGCGCATGCCGGACACCGGCCTGCCGGTGCGGCCACGCCAGGGACCAGGGCTCTGGGCAGGACGCATGTCTGACGCCTTCCCGCCAGCCCCGTGCCAACACACCCGCTCACTGAGGTCTTCTCGGCAACGTGATAGTTGCCGTGTGTGACGGGGTGTGGGTGCCCGCTCGCGGTCTAGTTCTGCGGTGCCAGGGTGCGTAGGACGCAGAACTCGTTGCCCTCGGGGTCTGCCATGACCACCCAGTTTCGGTCTGAGCCCTGGCCCACATCCGTCTTGGTGGCGCCGAGGCCGAGCAATCTGGTCACCTCGTCCTCGGTGCTGCCGTCGATCGGGCTGACGTCGAGGTGAAGCCGGTTCTTCACGGTCTTGCCCTCGGGCACCTGGATGAACAGCAGGGTGGGCGGCATCTGGCGGGCCCGAACATCCTCCACGGTCGGCACCCAGGAGCCGATCTCGACCTTGCTCTCGCTCTGGTCGATCACCTTGAAGTCCAGGACCTCGCACCAGAAGGCCGCGAGCCTCTCCGGATCGTGGCAGTCAACGGCCAACTCGGTGAACCTACTTGTCACGACTCTCCTAGATAGTGCCGACGGGGCTCAGCGTATTGGCTATGCCGTCCGTCCGACAGATCCGAAATCTTCCTGACTAGGGAGATCAGACGGGCTTGACCCGGCATCAGATACACGAGAAGCCCCTGGTAGGAACAGGTCTGCGAAGAACAGGTTCCGGGTACCGAGAGGCTTCACGCGTTGACCAGTATCACCCGAAGATCACGAACCGTCACAAGACGTTACCGAGAAGGGGTCACTGTGCTCAGCGCCCACCGCAAATTCGGGCCGGTCAGTGAGGGTTTTCAGAGTGGCCCCCGGACGGGTGACGGCGGGACCGTAAGCAACGGACAGGGTCCCCGTGCCGTTGAGAGAGGTGTCTAGGTCTCAACTCTCCAGCTCAGGAACCCTGTTGGTCCCGTATCCTGCCGCACTCGACCTGCCGCACGCACTCGTGGAGTGCGTGACGATGCTGATCGTCACCCGTGAGGGTGACCGGCGCTGCAAACTCCGGCCGTCCGAGCGTGCGGTGATCGCTCTGGCATACCTGCGCCGGCACGACCCCCTGGCTCAGCTCGCCGCAGGTTTCCGTATCTCCGTCGGCACCGCCCACGCGTACGTCACCACCGTCGTCGAGCACCTGGCCGACATGGCGCCGGGCCTGCTGAAGGTCCTGCGCGAGGCAGACCCCGACTACGTTCTCGTGGACGGCACGCTCGCCGAGTGCGACCAGGTCGGCGACGGGCGCGCGGACTATTCGACGAAGCACAAGCGGCACGGTGTGAACGTGCAGGTCATCACGGACCCGGCCGGTCGCACGCTGTGGCTCTCACCCGCCCTGCCCGGCCGCACACACGACCTGACCGCCGCCCGCACCCACAAGATCATCAGGATCTGCGAGCGCCAAGGCGTCCCGGTCCTCGCCGACATGGCCTACATCGGCGCGGGCGAGTGGGTCACCACCCCCAAACGCCGACCGCCCCAAGGTGAACTCACCCCGACCGAGCGGACGGTCAACCGGGCGCTGTCCGCCGCTCACGCACCCGTCGAACGAGGAATCGCCCGCCTCAAATCCTGGCGAATCTTCCGCAGAGCCCGATGCAGCCCGAACCGCATGACGTCAATCGCCAAGGCCGTCCTCACCCTGGAGCAGCACCGCTGAAAACCCTCAGTGATGCTCCGCCAGAAGTCCGGCCACATCCTCAACATGGATTCCGTGGCGGGCCACCAGGTGGGCGACGGCGCTGGCGTGTACAGCTCGACGAAGTTCTTCGTGCAGGCGATGACCGAGTCGATGCGCAAGGAACTCGGCGTCCGCGAGAGCATCAAGGCGTCCACGATCAGCCCCGGTGTCATCAACACCGGCTGGGCGGACAAGGTCACCGACCCCACCGGCCGCAAGGCCGCCCAGGAGCTCAACACCATCGCGATCAGCCCCGAGTCCATCGCCGACGCCGTCGTCTACGCACTCGACCATCCCGCCGACGTAACCGTCAACGACCTGATCATCTCCCCCACCCGCCAGAACTGGTAACACCCCCGGGCCCCGAACGAGGGCTCCTGCTACAGCGAGTCGACCCGCGGCAGGCCCACCCGCCGCTGCCTGACCTCAAGGAATCGTCACGGCCGCCGCACACATCCGCAGTGGCCTGCAGGCCCTGCCCGCTCGATGGTGGCACCGGCGAAGACCGCCACAGGGCTGGTCACCAAAACCGGCGAAACCTGGAGCCGATACGCCTCCGGCGATCATTTCCGGTGGCAGTCAGACGGCCATCGGCAGGGCTGGAGGAGGGCATCGCCGCTCGGCGGTGTCCTGGTGGACCGTCGCCCGCACACCGTCCTGCTCGGCACCATCGCCCTGATGGCCGGCTCACTAGTGCTGCTCGGTGCGAGCATCCGACTGCAGCCACTCGCTGT
>KL569172.1:14537-15342 GCA_000715635.1 Streptomyces violaceus
GAGATGTGTATAAGAGACAGCCCTATGGGGCGTTGCCTTCGCCGCGCTACCGGTGACGTTGCAATCGAGCGTTCTCCACCTGGGAGCCACCGCGCCCGACGCCGCGTCCTCCTGGTACGTCTCCGCGTTCAACCTGGGCATCGGAGGAGGAGCCCTGGCCGGGGGGCTGCTGAGTACCTTCCCGGTGGGGATGCTCCCGTGGATGGCGCTGATCCCCGTGGTACCGGCCTTCGTCTTTGCCTGGACCACACGGCCAGCCTTCCCGCATCCACAGTCGCGGTAAATCCGGTATTTACTGCGGCACTTGCGAACGCGTATCCGCGATCGAGCATCCGCCCGAATGTGGTTCTGCTATGGGGACTTGAGGGGAGGGGACTGTGAGTGCCCGACGTGGACCAGGCCTGGCGCCAGGCTGTTTGCCTGGGTCATGCCCGCAGATCTTCCGTCACGGGCAGGCACTCAGCGAGCAGGTCGACGACGTCGCGCCAGGCTCGCTGTGCGTGCTGTGGGTGGTAGCCGACGCCGGGGACCGTGGGATGATCGACCGGCGGGTGGTGGAAGGCATGCGAGGCTCCGCCGTAGACCGCGAGTCGCCAGTCGACGCCCGCAGCCTGCATCTCAGCGGTGAACGCGTTCCGTTGCGCGGGCGGCATGATCGGGTCTTCCGACCCGACCCCGGCCCACACCGGGCAGCGAATGCGCGCCGCCTCGCCCGGTCGGCCCGTGGTAGTTGCGTTGACTGTCCCGATCGCGCGCAGGTTGACGCCGGCTCGCCCGAGTTCCAGCGCGATGGCTCCCCCGGTGC
>KL569172.1:15549-18410 GCA_000715635.1 Streptomyces violaceus
TGGCGGCGATCCGGTCGGGGTCGGTCCGGGGCTCGGTGCGCAACACATCGAGTGCCGCGTGGCCGATGCGCCGCATCCGGTCGGGATCAGCGAGCAGTGGCATGCAACGGGCCAGCATCTCCTCGGGGTCACCCAAATAGCGCCCGCCGTGAAGGTCGAAGGCCAGCGCTACATATCCCAGCTCGGCGAGAGCATCGGCCCGACGGCGTTCGACGTCGCTGAGCCCCACGCCCTCTGGTCCGAGCAGCACTGCGGGCCGGCGGTCGACACCGGCCGGGAGCGCGAGGTGCCCGATCATCGTCAAACCGTCCGCCGGGTACTCGACCGTACGCGTCGTAATCGCCGTCATGAGACTGGACTGTAGTGATCGTCGAGCCCGGTCCGGCCGGTGTTCTGCCGCTGGCAGAACAGCGTAGGTGTCCCTCTGAAATACGGGACGGGCCCGGCGCTCAGGGCTTCAAAATCATCCCGTTGCCCCTTCGGCGCGTATCTCGGTCACACCCCACTCACTCTCGGCTGCCGTCAAAACTGCTGAACAACGAACGCGCCGAAGATCGGTAAGTGCTGCCCAAACTCATCGACAAGTGCTGTCGCAACAAACGAACGAAGCCAGCCACGGCGGCCGCGGTGAGCTGCTGGCGCAGATCCAGATTGCAGCGCAGCCGTACGCCGGGCTCGCCTGGAACTCTAGTTGTGCAAGTCGGCTGTCGCGGTCGCCCAGCGTCCGGCGAGCGCCGCCTGCAAGGCGATGGGCAGTGTCATCGTCATCCCTCCCCGCGCACGGCGGCACCCTCGGCCACATGACTTCGCCCCCAAATCATCTGCCCCCCGGTACATACGGCTCGTGCGGCGGCTTGGTCAGGCAGCCCGAGCAAAGCCGTCAGCACTCGCAGTTGCGAGCTCACCGCCGAAGGGGCGCAGGGGTTGGGCCGTCGTACGTCAGAAGCTGGGGCGGTACCCGCCCAGGACGGCCGAGCCATCGACCGCCCTGAACTCCGGGTTGGCGACGAAGCCCCGATAGTCGAAGCTCTTGCCGAACTCCAGGCCCGCCTGTCGGTAGTCGTAGACCATGTAGCCGAACTCGTAGGTGCCGTCTCCCCTGCACACGGGGTCGCCGTGACCGAAAGTGATGTGCACGCGGACGGCCTGGCCCGGGTTCGTGCAGGTGCCCCGCCAGTGCATGACGATGTCGTTGGGGCTGGGGGTGCCGGTGGCTCCCGCGAACTCGATGGCGGCCGTAGGAGCGGCCTCGGCCTGCACCGTGGCCGCACTGCCAAGGATCGCCACGGCTGACAGGGTCGTGGCAGCCATGCGCGCAAATCGCTTCAACGGAATCTCCTTGTCGTGTTGGTCCCCGATCATCACGGGAACACCACGGAGATCCTGGTGCGCGAAGATTCGCGGCAAACGGGGTCCGCTTTCAATCCCCCTGCCAAGGTGAAAACGGAACTGGAGTAGGAGCGGATTCCCTGGAGTTTTCCCTCGCCGCGTAGCCGCATCTCAGCAGCTCGACCTCCACTCGCGGCCCAAACCGCAGCGTGCAGGCTTCCGCTGGATGGGGACAGGGGCCACTCTCGAAGGCCGACAGCTACTCCTGCGAGAGCCCCTCGTTCTTCTTGGGCAGTGGGATATGGGTGAGGATCGATGACCGATTGACGATGCGCCAGCCCTGACGGGTGGCTGCCGCCCGGAGCTTGGAGTCCGGTTCAAAAGCAAGCGGCCAGGCGACACATGCCAGGAGTTCGAGGTCTGAGGACGAGTTAACGACGGCCAGGGCGTGCTGCAGGTTGTGCCTGCCGCCCAGAAGCCGAGTGGCTATGGCGGTTTTCCGCCCGGGCATGGCGGGCGTTTCCGCGAGGCGGCAGGACTGCTCACGGTTGTAGCCGGTGCGGTCCTCCGCCGCGACGGGGATCGCGGTGACGGCTTCGGCCAGAGGCAGGGTGTAGGAAGGCTCCACGGCAGCAGCGGCGGGCACGGTGTGGAGGGTGGACAGGACAGCGAGAGCGGCAGCCCCGAGGGCGCGCACCACGGTCTTGATCACCCCACCTTGATAGCCACCCGCCACTAGGGCGCGGGAGTGAACAGCCGCACAATCACCCGCCCGTGCACAACAGTCGTACGGCAAGACGAAACACCTGCCAGGCAGGCACAACCCGGCGCACGATCGCTGCCGCAGCCCGCACATGCGCTGCACGCCGCAGCACAGCGCGAGGCAGGCTGCGGCTGTGCAGCTCTCCCTCCCCATCGCCCCAGCCGTGCCGGAGACCTCGCCAAGCCTGGGCCGCCGCTCCCTCGTGGGCCGGCTCTCGCGGCGCAACGTGCCGACGTGGTCAGCGTTTGGCGGTGCCCATCTGCTCGGGGATGGTCTGCCTGTGCTCACGGTCGTCTCCTCTGGTGTCCGGGGAGGGGTACGGGCCGGAGGCAGAGCGGCTGGCGCGGCGGGGGCAGCTGTCCCAGATGGAGGGGCGGTCGGCCGCGGCGACGCGAACATCTCGTTTCGGCGTGGAACCACGTTCGGCACTTCACCGGTTCGGCGGGCCTACGGTCATGGTGGGCGTGTAGTAGTCGGCCGGGTGGGGTTCTCCGATCGGGCGGCCGTCGGCCTCAATCCAGGCGTGGGCCCGGAAGGGGGAGGTGCGGACGCCGGTGCGCCATGTGGGCCAGGCACCGGTCATCCTGCAGAGCAGGGCGGCGGCAAGAGAGCGTTGAAGGCAGTGCTGACCGGCGCAGCGGGTGCTGACAGCGACGACCGCGTCGCGTGCGGCGTGAGCTTGTGCGGTTGTGGCGGTGCGGGCGCCGGTGCGGATCAGGCGGAGAACGGCCCGGATGCGGCGAGGTGGCTGGGCAGCCAGGATGCGGGC
>KL569172.1:18634-19290 GCA_000715635.1 Streptomyces violaceus
CGGCTACAGCCAGCCGGGCCGGCAGGCGTCGGCGCAGCGGGAGCGCGCGCTGGGGTTCGAGGGTGAGCGGGGTGCTCATGGGCGGGCCAGTTTCTTGGTGATCAGGGTGGTGACGAGGCCGGTGACGTCTGTCTGGGCCTGTTCGGGCTCGATGCCGTATCGCTGGCGCAGAAGGTCTGCGGCCTCGTCGAGGTCCGCGCCGTCGAGCAGGGTACGCAGCACGAGGGTGCCGGTGGTGTTGAGTTTGAAGTAGCGTCCGTGTCGCTCGTCGAGCAGGACGGTGCCGTCTTTTGTGTCGGTGGGCACCACGTCCGGGGCCAGGGTGAGGGTCATGGTGCTCCTTGGTCGGCGGGTTCGCGGGTGTGGTGCAGGCTGCGCAGCCATACCTCGCAGGCGAGGGTGGGTTCCAGGGCTTGCAGTGGTTGAGCAATGGCGTGGTCGGCGCGGAGGGCGGTCCGGACGGCGGCTTCGTCGATCAGGCCGCGACGGGCGAGCAGTGAGTCGTCGAACAGGCGTAGCAGGGTGGCGCGGTGGCGGCGGAAGCCCTCGAAGGTGTCCTCCCCGTAGTTGCCCTTGGTGGCGCGGCCCAGCAGATCGTCGGGGACCAGGCCGCGCATCGCCTGGATGAGGAGGGGTTTGTAGCGCTGGGGAGCGGC
>KL569172.1:19521-21769 GCA_000715635.1 Streptomyces violaceus
CGCTCGTCGAGCCGTACGGCCAGGGGGGCTTCGATCACCCGGTCATCCAGGTAGGGGGAGGCGAAGTCCACCCCGTGGACGGCCATCAGGCCGGCGGCGTAACGCACCATGGCTCCGCCTCGTTGGATGCCGTCCATGGCGGTGTGCACCGCGCGGTCGGGGCCCAGTGGGTGTGGCTGCTCCTGTGCTGTGTGCTTCAGCAGTCGCGCTGTGCCGGCGATGGCGTCGGGGGCTGCCCAGGCCGGCATCCGCAGGGATGGTGTCCAGCCCAGGTAGGGGGTGGACGGGGGTGGGGGCGGATCGTTCAGGTGTGCGCTGAGGCGCGGGAGCCAGGACGGGAAGGAGCTGGTGTCGGCCAGGCCGCGTACCGTCGGCCCCAGCGGCCAGTGGGCCAGCGACTGGCGCTGGTGTGCCATGCGGGCCCCGGTCCACGGTCGTCGTCGGACAAGGGTGTGCAGTGCGGTGGCGTTGGTGTGGAAGACCTCGTCACCGCCGTGCCCGCACAGATGCAGACGTGAGCCGCGGGCGGCGACACGCTCGGCGACGTCGACCAATCGCGCGCCGGCCCGCACCCAGTACGGCGGCTCGGATCCCAGCACCATGCCGGCGGCGTCGTCCAGCCCGGCGAACATGGTCGGCGCCTGTTCGTAGGCCAGCAGCACGTGCTCGGCGTCCGGCAGCCGTCTGGTGATGCGCTCAGCCGACAGCGCGTCGTCCCCACCCACGTCGAGCTGCGGCGTACGGACGGTGATCAGGCCGGGGGCCACGCGCGCGGTGAGGTAGGTGACCGTGCCGGAGTCCAGCCCCCCGGACAGATCCGTACTGACCACCTGCCCTGCGTCCCGGACCCGTGTGTGGACCGCGGTGGTCAGCGCCTCACGCACGGTCTCCGCGCCTTCGATGAGGGAAACCGTCGGCTCGGGCGGATGCCACCAGCGGACCGTGCGCGCGGCCCCGTCCTGATCCATTCGCAGCCAGCAGCCCGGAGTAACCTGCCGCACTCCCCGCCACACCGGCAGTTGCGCCAAGGGGTATGGCACGAACGGTACAAGCAGGCGCACAGCAAGCGCCTCGTCGTCCACGTCGGCGCCCAGCAGACGAGCAAGGGGGTCAGGGCGGTCGGCGGCGATCGTCACCCCGGCCAGGCGCGCATAAAACAGCGCCCGCACCCCCGACACAGTCCCCTGCGCCCGGACCAATCCGCCGACCGAGGCCAGCAGGTGGGCGCTGCCCGCCAGTGACCGGGCCACCACGTCGAGATCCGCCACATTTCGCAGCCGTCCGGCCGCTGTCTGCAGTTCCTGGCCGGTGGCCGGGCAGAACCCGGCCACCGCCACACGCGTCTGCCCCGTTCCGGCCACCCGGACCTGGCCGGCCGGCCAGCGGCCCACCAGCCACGGCCGACCGGACGCATGGGCCACCACTTCCACCCCAGGCCGCGCGCACAGCAGCCGCGCCGCCTCTCGGGCCGCATCGGTGTCGGGCAGCAGCGCGAATGATGTCTCCCGTGTCACGGGACGGCCTTCGTCGGCTGCCTATCCGAAGGGGCTGTAGCCCTCGAAGGAGAAACCGACGGAGCCGAGGGTGAGGTCGGCGAACTCGCCAACCTCCACCAGCTCAGGCGCCTCGTAGACCAGTTCGGTGTCGTTCGCTTCCATCGCGGTGTCCTTTCTCTGGCTTCACGGACGGCTTCCTCAACCGCCCGCCCTCCTAGAGTGACGTATACGTCACACTGAGTGCCTCACCCTCATGGGGGGCTGGCACAGCATCCGTGCCTGCCACCGCGCTACCGAAGCGCTGGAAACGCTCCTCGTGGTTCCTGTGCGCCTGCGCCGGCAGGCATGGGCCCCAAGGCCCGCGAGCAAGAACCCGCTCACCAGCACGTAGGGGAGAGAGCCTTTGCCCACCGCCCGCGCAACTGACCACGCTGCCGTCGTACGCACGAGAGACCGGGTCACCGGACCCCTGTCAACGGCCGATCAGACCGTCTGGCAGCACACGGCCATCACCTTCCGGCACCAGCTCAAAGCCACACCCATCACCGAGACCGCAGTCGACCTGATGATTCGCCTGAGCTTTCCGCCCTGCGCCGCCCACTGCATCAGACCTGCCCTCCAGCACGTCGAGGCCCTCGTCTACCGCGGCGACGACAGCGTCGAAAACCACCAGCGCCACTACACCGCACCCGACACCACCTGGCGCCGGGGCATCGACACCATCCTCGACGCCTACCACCTCACCAGCGACA
>KL569172.1:21966-24527 GCA_000715635.1 Streptomyces violaceus
CGGGGCATCGACACCATCCTCGACGCCTACCACCTCACCAGCGACACCGCCCTGACCGACGAACTCGACACCCTCACAGCCTATTTCGACCTCGAGACCCGCATCGTCCGCGGACTCGAACCGCTCACCGACGACCTCATCCACACCACCTGCTATCAGCGCTCCTCCCACATCCGCTTCCTGGTCCGCCTCGCCCACCACCTCACCGGCCTCCCCACCGACGAGGAATTCCTGCGCCTGGCCACCCACGTCTTCGCCCGTGACGAGATCACCGCCGACCGCATCACCTACGAAAGCGACCTGGCCGACGACTCCTTCAACACCCTGCGCCTGCACACCGCACTCCACGGCCCACAGGCCGCCGCCGACGCGCAGCAAACCCTCCACTCCCGCATCCTGCGCGACCTCGACATCGGCCTCGCCCAGGCAACCCGCCCCGCCCTTCTGCGTTTCGCCAACGCCTTCCTGCCCAGACTCACCCGCCCAAGGAAGCACCGTTACGACCCCGACCCCCGCCGCCGGCTGCTGTACCGGCCCATTCCGCTGCCCCTCCTGCGCGCCCACATCCGCACTCAGACGCCCGCCAGCGCACGCCTGACCGCGGTCACCATCCCGGACCCCGAACCGGAGTCGAAACGGCAGACCCACTGATCGGAAGCGATCGGCCTGCAGCGGGCCCGGCGTACGTCGGGAGGCCAGAGCTGATGCCCACGTCAGAGGTGTGGGCGGAGCTGCACTGTGAGTCGCTCGGTGTGCGGGCGGGCCACCACGGTCATTTTCCGGCCGTGGTCGTGCCAGGGAATCCCTCCGCACAGCGGTGCCTGTTCGCCACCCGGCACCGGTCCGCCTCCGTGCTCCAGGACTTGGGCAGGTAAAGCTCCCGGTCCACCAGAGCCCTTGAGGAGGCATACGCGGCGAAGACCCCGATCTGGCAGTTCTCGGTGCGGCCGCCCGTGCCCGAGTACTGCCGCTGCACGCCGGCGGAGGTGGTGCCCTTCTTCAGGAAGCCGGTGTCGTCGACGATCAGAACCCCGTCCGGGGTGCCGAGCCGCTCGGCCACGTACTGCTGCAGATCGTCCCGGACCGCGTCAGCGTCCCAGGAGGCACCGTTCAGCAGATGTTGGAAGCCGGCCGGTCCGCGGTGACCTGCGTACTCGGCCAGCTGCCATCCGTTCCCTTCCGCTCCACCGGAGCCAGCAGACCACGCACGTAGTCCCGCATCCGCCACCGCAGATCCACCCGGGAGAACCGGCCCGCCACACGGGCGAACACCGACTCCAACTCCCCAGCCCACAGGCGCCGCACCCACGCCTCGGTCGGGCGCACCTCGTAGCCGAGCTCCACCGCGTAGGCGACGGTGGGCGTCGCGTACCAGGCCGGCCCCGTCGGGCGTTCGCCCTTCGGCGTGAACGGGGAGGGCAGCAGGCTGCCGTCCAGATCCGCCTGGTGGGCGGCGATCGTCTCCGGCACTGACAGCGGGTCTGCCAAGCGGGCGCCGGGATCGGCATCTTCTCCCCGGTCCGGGGCGGACGAAGGGCCCGCTCCGAAGGGGTCAGTCATCGTCTCACCGCACGGGCCGCCGAAGGCCGCGAACCCGCTTTGGTCGTGAGGTCCAGGGCAGTTCGGCGTGGGCTTCAGAGGCATCGGATGGATGGGCCACGGTGGTGGCGACACCGGTGCCGGCCGCGGGTTTGGCCCTTGCAGCCCGATTCATCCCATCCGGACGGAGAGGCAAGTTCCTCTGTCCACAGGCCAATCCGCCGACTGTTCTGTCACCCTTGCTGCGGGCCGTCCCTATGGAGGCCCGCGTAGAGCCGTGCATGAGGCCGATCAACGAAGCACATGTGGCACAGCCAGGTCTGGCCGTGGTCGAGGTCGCAGCCGCCGACGACCAGACCGCGTTCGCCGTCCAGGAGGCACTCGCCGGGCGATGGGCCACAGCTCCGGCGGACCGGACGACCCGGGCCCCCGGCGAGCCCGGCGTACGGCTGCGCTGCTACCTGGACGTGCGCCAGAACCTCAACTCCTAGCCCCCCGCCAGGCGCGGTGTTCCGCGCAGGCTGGGGCACCTGGCGGCTGCGGTCTATCAGGCCTTTCGGGCGATCTCGATGCAGGAATCGTCAGGGCCGTGCGCAGTGATGTTGGAGCGTTGCGCTGAGTTGCCGAAGTCGATGGTGAAGCAGCGATCGGCTGTGGCGTCGGCTGGGCCGAATAGGGGCATGCTGCGCTGATAGGTGCGTTCAAGCTGCACGACCAGGCGTGTGCCGTCCTCGGTGGGGGCGACAGCGAAGAGTAGGCTGTGGCCCTTCGCGACGGCGTCTTCCAGGGCCTGTTGCGCGTCGTGCCGGTCGATGGGTTGGCCCGCAACGTTCTTGGACAGGGTGTCCGCGAAGCGCCGGGCATCCCCTTGGGTGGCCTCGAAGGCGGAGCGTTTCCTCTCCGCTTCGCGGGCAGTGCCAATGATGTAGGCGGCGACGATAGTCACTAACAGGGCGAGGATGACCGCCCCGAGGGCCTTGGCCCACGGGGCGGTCCGTCCGGGCTGTCCGGCTGCCATCTTG
>KL569173.1:0-2266 GCA_000715635.1 Streptomyces violaceus
CCCTACGGTGCCCCGCAGCAGGGTGCTGCCCCGCAGGCCTCCGCTCCCCAGGGTGCCGGTGTGTCCGCCGCGCTCCAGCAGTTCAAGGAGACCCCCACAGGGCAGCGCTGGACGCAGCAGAACAAGAAGCTCGTCCGTGTCGACCTCGGCATCGGCGGACATCCTGTACTGGCCCGGCAGGGCAGCATGGTGCTCTACCAGGGCAAGGTCGACTTCAGCTACAAGGGCGCCGGCTTCGCCGGCCGGATCGTGGGCAACGCGACCGGCCAGGAGATGCAGCTGATGCGCTGTACGGGCCAGGGCCAGGTGTTCCTCGCCGAGAACTCGACCATGCTGCACCCCATCGAGCTCCAGGGCGACGCCGTCTGCGTCTCCGCCGAGAACGTCCTCGCCTTCGACGAGAGCCTCACCTACGAGGTCCGCCGCATCGAGGGACACGGCATCCCCGGAGGCGCGCTGTTCACGATGCAGTTCCAGGGGACCGGCACGATCGTCGTGAAGACGCACGGCACACCCGTGGTGCTGCCCGTCACGCCCACCACGTTCGCCGACTGCAACGCCGTGGTCGCCTGGTCCGCCGCCGCCCAGGTGGTCGTCTCCAGCCAGGTGCGGATGCGCCGCAACGCCTATCCCGGTGACACCGGGGAGAGCGTGAACCTCCAGTTCCGGGCAGCGCCCGGCAACTTCATCGTCGTCCAGCCGTACGAGGTCTGAGGGAGCCCGTCATGACACAGCAGCTCGCGGGCCACGCTCCCGCACCTGTCACCGCCCGCATGGAGAACCACGGCAATCACATGCTGAAGGTCGCCATGCAGACCGGGAACGACCTCCTCGCGCGCGTGGGGTCGATGGTCGCCTACGAAGGGTTCGTGCAGTACGAGCCCAACCCGCCGGCCGTGCGCCAGATCGCCAAGGACTGGATGACCGGCGAGGGCGCGCCCCTCATGAAGTGCTCCGGCGACGGCCTGCTCTACCTCTCCGACTACGGAGCGAACGTCGTCGTCATCAACCTCAACGGCGACGGCATCTCCGTCAACGCCACCAATCTGCTCGCCTTCGACGCGCATCTCACGTGGGGCGTCGAGCGGGTGAAGGGCCTGGCGAAGTTCGCCGGGCAGGGCCTGTGGAACACCAAGATCTCCGGGCAGGGCTGGGTCGCGCTGACCTCCCGGGGCAAGCCGATCGTCGTCGACTGCGGAGGCGGCGAGGACGAGACGTACGTCGACCCCGACGCGCTCGTCGCCTGGTCCCCGAACCTCAAGGTCAAGGGCAAGCGCAGCTTCAGGGCACAGTCACTGATCGGCCGCGGCAGCGGCGAGGCCTACCAGATGGCCTTCTCCGGTCAGGGCATCGTCGTCGTCCAGCCCAGCGAGGACAGTACCGACCGCCTCCGGGTCCGGGGCTGAGGGGGAGCAACACGCCATGCAGAGCCCGATTTTCGCCTACAACGAGCAGCAGACCCAGGACCGCTGGAGCCTGCAGAACAAGCAGATGCTGCGCGTCACCCTGGAGGGCCACGACGACATCCTGGCCCGCAAGGGCACCATGGTCGCCTACCAGGGCCTCGTCGAGTTCGACGCCGAGTACCAGAGCAACGACCAGTCACGCGCGCGTGCGCACACCGGTGAGGGACTCGACCTGATGCGCTGCCACGGGCAGGGCACGGTCTACCTCGCCAACCTCAAGCAGCACGTCCATGTCATGGAGGTGGAGCAGGACGGCCTCACCGTCGACAGCAGCTACGTCCTGGCGATGGACTCCTCCCTGCACCACGAGGTCATCGCCGTCGACAGCCTGTACGGCATCTCCGGCTCCGGGAAGTACCAGCTCAACATCACCGGCCGGGGCAAGATCGCCCTGATGACCTCGGGCATGCCGCTGCTGATGCAGGTGACCCCCGACAAGTACGTCAATTGCGACGCCGACGCGATCGTCGCCTGGTCGACGAGCCTGCGCGTGCAGATGCAGGCCCAGACACACTCCTCCGGGGTCTGGCGGCGCCGCGGCAACACCGGCGAGGGCTGGGAGCTCAGCTTCATGGGCACCGGTTACGCGCTCGTCCAGCCCAGCGAGCTGCTGCCCCCGCAGAACGCCCAGGTCGGCTCGGGCCTCTCCGCGCAGTACGGCATGGGCCAGCAGGGAGCACGCGGGCAGAACCAGGGCAACGTCTGGAGCTGATCGCTCCGCGGGTTGGGCCGACGGGCTCCCGGTGCTGCGGGCCGGTTGTCGGCTGCAGGCCGTGTGTGGCTGGTCGCGCCCACGCGGC
>KL569173.1:2503-3454 GCA_000715635.1 Streptomyces violaceus
CCGCACATCGATACAGCCCCGCGCCCCTGAAGGGGCGCAGCCCGCAGGTCAGGCCCGAATGTAAGGGGCGGCCGCACAGCGGTCGCCCCTTACACCTGCTCAGACCGTGAGCCTCGCGCGCGTGGCCTCCAGCAGGCGTACGACCGACTCGTCGGCCACGTCCGCGACCTCGTCGTACGCGAACCAGCGCACGTCGAGGGACTCGTCGCTGACCGCGTGCGCGGCGTCCGGGGGTGCCACGACCGCGTACTGAACGTCGAAGTGGCAGTGGCACGGCGGCGGGATCGGGTGCCGGTCCAGGCGGACCGGGCCGCCGGGCAGCAGCGAAAGCCCCGAGACGCCGGACTCCTCCGTCGCCTCACGCAGGGCCGCGGCGGCCAGGGAGGAGTCGCCCGGTTCGCAGTGACCGCCCATCTGAAGCCACATCTGCAGCTTCCTGTGCAAGGTCAGCAGCACCCGGCTCCCCTCGGGGTCGATCACCAGGGCGCTCGCCGTGATGTGACCCGCCCGGCACGGCTTCCACAGGCCGTCCGGGTGCTCCGCCAGATGGTCCAGGTAGGCCTGGCGCAGGTCCGTCTGGTCCTCGTACCCCTTCAGCACGAGGACCGCGTCGTCGTACAGGCTCACCCGGCGTCGTCGCCCTTGCCGTCGTCCTCTTCCTCGGCCTTGTCCTCAGCCTTGTCCTTCTTCCTGAGGTCGGGCTTGTCCGCCGCCTCGCCGAGCATCTTGTCCAGCTCGGAGAAGTCGATCTGCTCGCGGTGCACGAACCCGTCCGGGTCGTCCAGGTCGGTCGCCGTCGGCAGCATGTCCGGGTGGGCCCACAGACCGTCCCGGCCGTCGACACCGCGCGCGTCCGTGAGCGAGGCCCACAGACGGGAGGCGTCGCGCAGGCGGCGCGGACGCAGCTCCAGATCTGTCTCTTATACACATCTCTGAGCGGGCTGGCAAGGC
>KL569173.1:3661-4093 GCA_000715635.1 Streptomyces violaceus
ATGTGTATAAGAGACAGCGTCTCGCGCAGGGCGTCGGCGGACGACAGACGGGGTTTCGCGGCGGCATGGACCACCGCGTCCACCCAGCCCTCGACGAGCGCCAGAGCCGTCTCCAGACGCGCCAGCGCGGCCTTCTGCTCGGGCGTGTCCTCCGGCTGGAACATGCCCTGCTGAAGGGCCTCCTGCATCTGCTCGGGGTTCTGCGGGTCGAACTGGCCGACCACGTCCTCAAGCTTGGCCGTGTCGACCTTGATCCCGCGGGCGTAGCCGTCGACCGCGCCGAACAGGTGCGAGCGCAGCCACGGCACGTGCGCGAAGAGGCGCTGGTGGGCGGCCTCGCGCAGGGCGAGATACAGCCGCACCTCCTCCTGCGGGACGCTCAGGTCCTTGCCGAACGTCTCGACGTTCACCGGCAGCAGCGCGGCCTTGCCG
>KL569173.1:4291-4883 GCA_000715635.1 Streptomyces violaceus
GATGTGTATAAGAGACGAGCCGACGACCTCGCCCGCGAGCACGCCGACGGCCTGCCCGATCTGCGTGCCGAACATGGCGCCGCCCATCGAGCGCATCATGCCGATCAGCGGGCCGGCCATGGCCTGCATCTCCTCCGGCAGGACGTCGCCCATGGCGGTGCCCACGCGCTCGGCGACCGGGTCGACGAGTTCCTTCCAGGCGGGCAGGGTCGCCTCGACCCATTCCGCGCGGCTCCAGGCCACCGCGGAGGCGGCGCCGGACGGCAGGGACGTGGCGTCGTCGAGCCAGAGGTCGGCCAGGCGGACGGCCTCCTCGACGGCCTTGAGGTCGGCGGGGCCGACACTCGTGTCCTTGGTGCCGTCAGGGCTGCCCTGGGAGACCGTCTGGCGGGCGATCTGCTTGGCCATGTCCCAGTTCACCGGGCCGCCCTCGTAGGAGAGCATCTGGCCCAGCTGCTGGAACGCGGCGCCCAGGTCGTTGGGGTTCAGGGAACCGAACATGGCAGCGAACGGATTGTCCGCACCGGGGCCACCAGGGCCGCCGCCAAAGCCTCCGGCTCCTGGCAGGCCGCCGAAACCGAACGGATTGGCC
>KL569173.1:5082-5797 GCA_000715635.1 Streptomyces violaceus
GAACCGAACGGATTGGCCGGTCCCTGACCACCACCGCTCTCCTGGTCCTTCTTCTTGCCCTCGTCGCCGTCGTCCGGCTCCTCCGGCGGAAGGCCGAATCCGAATGGGGTGTCACTCACGGGATTCCTCGGCTTGTAGGGCCGCCGGTTCTTTCCGGCGGCACGGCTGCCCGACATCACCACCCAGCGTAGACACCTTGGGGCGGATCGGGCCTCGGTGCTTCGCCGACTGACGGCCTGCGGCAGGATGGATGCCACCTGGTACGCACGCTTCACTCGTGCTCGTACTGAAGACAACCGCTGGAGACGCCCGGTGAGTTCCCCAGATCCGCAGGTTCGCGCAGCGCGAAACCAGTCAACCAGTTCCGCGAGTCCCGCGGCGCGCGGGCCCGTCGTCGCGGTCACCGGCGCCGCGTACGGCATCGGAGCGCTGCTCACCGAGCAGCTCGCCGCGTCCGACGAGGTCAAGCAGGTCGTCGCCATCGACGAGCGGCGTGGCGAGTGCGCGGCGGCGCAGTGGCACATCCTGGACGTACGGGACCCTGCCATCGCGGACAAGCTGCGCGGCGCCGACGTCGTGGTGCACCTGGCGCTGGATCTCGACCTGGAGACCGACGCGGCCGCCCGGACGGCCTACAACGTACGGGGGACGCAGACCGTCCTGACGGCGGCCGCGGCGGCCGGAGTGCACCGGGTCGTGCTGGGCACCTCGGCGA
>KL569173.1:5980-6390 GCA_000715635.1 Streptomyces violaceus
GTGCACCGGGTCGTGCTGTGCACCTCGGCGATGGTCTACGGGGCGCTGCCGGAGAACGAGCTGCCGTTGTCCGAGGACGCCGAGCTGAGGGCCACGGCGGAGGCGACGGGCGTCGGCGACCTGCTGGAGATCGAGCGGCTGGCGCGGCGGGCCCCGCGGGCGCACCCGGGGCTCAATGTCACCGTGGTCCGGCCCGCCGTGCTGGTGGGAGGCACGGACACCGCGCTGACCAGGTACTTCGAGTCTCCTCGACTGCTCGTCGTCGCCGGGTCGAGGCCCGCGTGGCAGTTCTGCCACGTCGAGGATCTGTGCAGCGCGCTCGAGTACGCCGTCCTGGAGAAGGTCGACGGGGAACTGGCCGTCGGCTGCGACGGGTGGCTTGAGCAGGAGGAGGTCGAGGAGCTCAGCGG
>KL569173.1:6590-8259 GCA_000715635.1 Streptomyces violaceus
CGAGGAGCTCAGCGGCATCCGGCGGATGGAGCTGCCGTCGGCGGTCGCCCTGGGCGCGGCGGCGCGACTGCACCGGATCGGGCTCACGCCGTCTCCCGCGGGGGACCTGGCGTACACGATGTACCCCTGGGTGGTGAGCGGGAGCCGCCTGCATGACTCCGGGTGGCGCCCGCAGTACACCAACGAGGAGGTGCTGGCCGAGCTCCTGGAGGAGGTCTCCGGCCGGCACACGGTGGCCGGGCGGCGACTGGGCCGCAAGGACGCGACGGCCGCGGGCGCCGCGGGCGCGACGGTGGCGCTGCTGGGTGCGGCCGCGGTGGTACGACGGGCACGCAAGGCCCGGCGGCGGATCTGAAAGACACACCTGTGCGGATCTGAGAGACAGCACCTGTAGAAGGACACCTGTAGGAGGCTCCAACGCGTACGCGCGCGTGCCGGTCGATGGGTCTATTCCGGGTTGTCAGTCGCGTGCGGCACGATGGAGGCATGGCATCCATGAGTGATCACCCAGGTGAGCAGGGAGCACAGGATCCGGTCAAGCTGATCGGGATCCGGGACACGGCCCTCTCCCTGGACGAGGTGTTCCGGGCCGTCGGGGACGACGCGGCCGGCGGCACCGCGCTCTTCGTGGGGACCGTCCGGAACCACGACGCGGGTGCCGATGTCGCGGAGCTCGGGTATTCCTGCCACCCGAGCGCCGAGGCCGAGATGCGGCGGATCGCCGAGAAGGTCGTCGCCGAGTTCCCCGTGCGGGCGCTGGCGGCCGTGCACCGGGTGGGGGACCTCCGGGTCGGAGACCTCGCCGTGGTCGTCGCCGTCTCGTGTCCGCATCGGGGAGAGGCCTTCGAGGCCTGCCGGAAGCTGATCGACGACCTGAAGCACGAAGTGCCCATCTGGAAGCATCAGAGGTTCTCCGACGGCACAGAGGAATGGGTCGGCGCGTAGCGCCGTCGTTGAGGGGTGGTGGTCGGGCGGCGGGAGGGCGGGTCGGTGCCTGCTGATTTCGGGACCGCCTTCCGGTTGCGTAACCGCACCCCTGGCGTGAGCGTTGTCACTGCGGATGGTTAATCTGCTGATCAGTCAGTTGCGGACGCTCAATGGGGTTGGAGGTCGGCATGGCGGCTCTCGCCTGGTTGCTGATTCCGCTTGTGGCTGCCATCGGCGCGGGGCTCTGGGGCAGTTGGGCCAACCGGACTCGTAAGGCCCGCGGCGACGGCCCGGAACTCACCGGATACGCCCGCTTTCGCGAGGCCATGGAGAAGCCCGGGCCGGGTAGCTGAAGGCCAAGAAACAGCAGGTCACAGACGGTATAGCCCACAGGGCCGCCCCGGACGGGCGGCCCTGACGGTGCGCTGACAGGCCCGTCCCGTACTGTCGAGTCATGCCACGCCGCACCGCGACGATGCTCGCCTCCACCCTGATGCTGATCGCGCTCCTGTGCGCGGGAGTGTTCATCCCCGTGCCGTACGCGGAGATGTCCCCGGGGCCGACGGTGAACACGCTCGGCGATCATGACGGCGAGCCGGTGCTGCAGATCTCGGGGCGCAAGACGTATGCGGCCACTGGCCACCTGAACATGACCACGGTCCGGGTCACGAGCGCTGACTACCGGATGAACCTGGTCGAAGCCGTCTACGGCTGGCTCGCGCACGACAACAAGGTCGTGCCG
>KL569173.1:8460-11883 GCA_000715635.1 Streptomyces violaceus
ACGACAACAAGGTCGTGCCGCGCGAGACGCTCTACCCGGAAGGCAAGACCGAGGAGCAGTCGACCCAGGAGAACGCCGAGGAGTTCAGCCAGTCCCAGGAGAGCGCCAAGGTCGCCGCCCTGAAGGAACTCGACGTTCCGGTGAAGTCGTGGGTGATCGTCTCGACGGTCGTCAAGGGGTCCCCGGCCGAGGGCAAGCTGCACGCCGGGGATGTGATCAAGGCCGTCGACGGTACGACGGTCAAGGAGCCGGCCGACGTCGCGAAGCTCGTCACCCAGCACAAGCCGGGCCAGGACGTCCGCTTCACGATCGTGCCTGCCAGGGAGCAGGCCGCCGCGGAGAAGGAGAAGCGGACGCCGACGAAGACGCAGGACATCACCATCACCACGACGAGCTCGGACGACAACGGCGAGAAGCGCGCCATCGTGGGGATCTCCGCGGGGACCGACCACACGTTCCCGTTCACCGTCGACATCAAGCTGGCCGACGTCGGCGGGCCGAGCGCCGGGCTGATGTTCGCGCTCGGCATCTACGACAAGCTCACGCCGGGCCATCTGACGGGGGGCAAGTTCGTGGCCGGCACCGGCACGATCGACGACGCCGGCAAGGTGGGTCCGATCGGCGGCATCGAGATGAAGACCGTGGGTGCCCGGGCCAAGGGCGCGAAGTACTTCCTGACGCCCGCGGACAACTGCGCCGCCGCCGCCAAGGACACCCCCGAGGGCCTCACCCTCATCAAGGTGGACACCATCCAGGACGCCCTCGGCGCCCTCAAGGACCTCCGCAGCGGCGACACCGCGGATCTGCCGAAGTGCGGCAAGTAGTCCGCGGGGCCGAGGACGGGCCGGGGCAAGGCGACCGGCGCGGCTGAGGGGACCCGCGGGGCCGGTGGGCCCGGGGCCCAGGAGACCGGCAAGCCCCCTCACACCACGATTCTCCCGCTCTACTCGGCGAACGTCGCCGCCAGCGCCTCCGCCAGTCCCGGGACCAGGTCGGAGCCGGTGAGGACCTCCGTGGCGGAGTCCTTCTCGCGCAGGCGCAGGGCCGACTCGCGGGCGCCGTCGCGCAGGACAGCGACCGTCATCCGGACCTCCTGACGGTCCGGGTGGTCCGCCACCCACTTCGTCAGCGCGGCCTGGCTCAAGCCCTGCGGAACCTGGGCCTCCGCGGACGGCGGCAGCATCAGACGCTCCACGGCGAGGGCGCAGCCGACCACCGCGTCGGGCCAGGCGATGGTGGCGAGGAACTCGTCGAGCGGCTTGCCCGTTGGAACCTCGTCCTGCTCGATCGGGGTGAGGCCGGAGTTCTCCGACTCGTCCCCGAGCCCGAGCCGGTCGGCGAGCGAGGGCTGTTCGGCCCGCAGCCGTGCGGTGTCGACGAGGGCGAAAAGGCGGGCGGGCTGGTCCCAGCCGAGGCCGGAGACGTACTCGTCGATCTCGAGAACGGCCCGGGTGAGAGGGTTCGCAGCCATGGGAGTGTTGGACATGGTCACAATCCTGCCTCGTTCCTGGCCGGAATCGGGAACCGAGTAAACGGTGAGTAAGTTGCATAGGTGGGGGCCCACGATCACCGGGGGCCACGCACGGTCCGTGAAGACGCGGGCCTGACGGATCAACAGCGAACTTCGAGGTGCGCACCTTGGCTTTCCAGATGCCGGACCGCGGCGGAGGCCCGACAGGGCCGCGGATGAGAGTGGGCCGCCCGTCCCGGCGTGTCCGCACCCTGCTCATGACGCTGGGCGTCCTGGCCGTCCTCGGCATGGCGTTCACCATGTTCGCGGGCTTTTGGACGGACTGGCTCTGGTACCGGTCGGTGAATTACTCGTCGGTCTTCACCACGACCCTGTGGACCAAGATCGGGCTCTTCTTCGTCTTCGGCCTGCTCATGGCCGCCGCTGTCGGCCTCAACATCTGGCTGGCGCACCGGCTGCGGCCACCGCTGAGCGCCATGTCGATGGAGCAGCAGAACCTCGACCGCTACCGGATGGGCATCGCGCCCTACAAGAAGTGGCTGCTGTTCGGGATCACCGCCCTGGTGGGCCTGATCGCCGGCGCCTCCGCGTCCGGCCAGTGGCGGACCTGGCTGATGTGGGTCAACGGCGTGCCGTTCGGCGAGAAGGACCCCCAGTTCAAGCTGGACGTCTCGTTCTACGCCTTCGACCTGCCCTGGTACCGGTTCCTGCTCGGCTTCGGCTTCGCCGCGGCCATCCTGTCCGTGATCGCCGCCGCGCTCACGCACTACCTGTACGGCGGGCTGCGCGTCACCAGCCCCGGCGCGCGCGCCACGGCGGCTGCCACCGGGCACCTGTCGGTGCTCATCGGCGTCTTCGTGGCCCTGAAGGCGGTCGCGTACTGGCTCGACCGGTACGGACTCGCAGTCAAGTCCAGCGACTTCAGGGCGACCGACAACTGGACGGGCCTGAGGTACGTCGACGCCAACGCCTACCTGCCGGCCAAGACGATTCTCTTCTGCATCGCCGTCATCTGCGCGCTGCTGTTCTTCGCCACCCTGTGGCGGCGCACCTGGCAGCTGCCCGTGATCGGCTTCGGCCTGATGGTGCTCTCCGCGATCCTCATCGGCGGCCTCTACCCGGCGATCGTGCAGAAGTTCCAGGTCCAGCCGAACGAGCAGGCCAAGGAAGCGCCGTACGTCGAGAAGAACCTCGAGGCGACGCGCAAGGCCTATGGCATCGACGGCACCAAGGTCACCGACTACACGGGTACCAGCAAGACGGAGGACAAGACCAAGCTCCGCGATGACGTCGACTCCACGGCGAGCATCCGGATCATGGACCCGAACATCGTCTCGCCGACGTTCCAGCAGCTCCAGCAGATCAGGAACTACTACGCGTTCCCGAACAACCTGGACGTGGACCGTTACCCCAAGGGCGGCAAGGACCAGGACACGGTCATCGGCCTGCGTGAGCTGAACCTCGCGGGCATCCCGAAGAAGAACTGGATCAACAACCACTTCCGCTACACCCACGGGTACGGAGTGGTCGCCGCCGAGGGCACCAGCGCCGACGCACAGGGCCGTCCGAACTTCACGGAGTCCGACCTGCCCTCCGAGGGCGATCTCGGCACGTACGAGCAGCGGGTCTACTACGGCGAGAAGACCACCACGTACTCGATCGTCGGCGGTCCCCAGAAGGAGATCGACTACTCCGACGACAACGGCGAGAAGACCACCAGCTACAAGGGTGACAGCGGGGTCAACCTCTCCAACCCGGTCAACCGGGCCGCCTACGCGGTGGCGTTCGGCGAACCGCAGATCCTCTACTCCGGCGCCATCGGCGAGGGTTCGCGGGTCCTGTACAACCGCACGCCCAAGGAGCGCGTCGAGGCGGTCGCCCCCTGGCTGACCATCGACGGCGACGCCTACCCGGCGGTCGTGGACGGCCGTATCCTGTCTCTTATACACATC
>KL569173.1:12095-13348 GCA_000715635.1 Streptomyces violaceus
GATACCCCTACTCCTCGCGTACGACCCTCGGTGACACCACGGCCGACTCGCTGACCGCCACCAATGACAACCGTGCGGTGGTGGCCCAGCAAAACCAGGTCAACTACATCCGCAACTCGGTGAAGGCGACCGTCGACGCGTACACCGGCGAGGTCAAGCTCTTCCAGTGGGACACCAAGGACCCGGTCCTGAAGACCTGGATGAAGGCCTTCCCGGACACGGTGGAGCCCAAGAGCGAGATCTCCAAGCCGCTGATGGATCATCTGCGTTACCCCCAGGACCTGTTCAAGGTCCAGCGGGAGCTGCTCACGCGCTACCACGTGAAGGACGCGACGACGTTCCTCAGCGGCAGCGAGGTGTGGCAGGTGCCGGACGACCCGACGAACCGGTCGGGCAACGCGGTGCCGCCGTACTACCTGAGCATGAGGATGCCCGACCAGAAGGCACAGGCGTTCTCGCTGACGACGACCTTCACGCCCAACGGCCGGGACAACCTCAGCGCGTTCATGGCCGTCGACGCCGAGGCGGGCGCCAGCGACTACGGCAAGATCAGAATCCTGAAACTGCCGACCAACACGACGGTCAACGGACCCAGTCAGGTCCAGAGCCAGTTCAACTCGCAAGAGGACATCGCCGAGTCCATCAGGCTTCTGAGAGGCGGCGACTCCGAGGTCGAGTACGGCAACCTGCTGACGGTGCCCCTCGACGGAGGACTGCTGTATGTGGAGCCGGTCTACGTACGCGGTGGTGGACTGAAGTACCCGCTGCTGCGCAAGGTGCTGGTCACCTACGGAGGCCAGACCGCCTTCGAGAACACGCTCGAGGAGGCCCTCAACAAGATCTT
Source organism: Streptomyces violaceus (assembly GCA_000715635.1). Lineage (GTDB taxonomy): Bacteria > Actinomycetota > Actinomycetes > Streptomycetales > Streptomycetaceae > Streptomyces > Streptomyces violaceus. The sequence continues at coordinate 12,940 of KL569173.1, forward strand.
CGGAGCGGAGGGCGCGACGCCTGAGCCACCGGACGAGGGCGATACGACGCCACCACCACCGACGTCCGAGGACCCGACGGTCAAGCAGGCCCTGGAAGACGCCCAGAAGGCGTTCACCGAGGGCCAGGACGCCCTGAAGGAGAACGACTGGGAGGCGTACGGCCGGGCGCAGAAGGACCTGGAGGACGCCCTGCAGCGCGCCGAGGAGGCGCAGGCCGAGGCGGACCGGGCCGGCGGTGCCGGGGGCGGGGAGAGCAAGCCCAGCGGCAGCCCGAGCGGGAGCCCGAGCCCGAAGCCGAGCAGTTAGCGCTCCGGCCTGGTCAAATGCTCCACCCGCGCCGTGATACGGTTGTGAACACAACGGCGCGGGGTGGAGCAGCTCGGTAGCTCGCTGGGCTCATAACCCAGA
>KL569173.1:13576-13916 GCA_000715635.1 Streptomyces violaceus
ATCGCGAAGTCCGAGTGACGGAGCGGCATCGAAGGCCCGGATTCCACAAAGGAATCCGGGCCTTCGTGATGTGTGAACGCATGTGCTGGTGCGGGCTGCGGCCGTGCCGCCGGGGGGAGTTGGGAAAACTGTGTTTGACTTGTCTCTCTGTGGGCATGTCGACAAAACGCTGTAGTGACCTCAATGGCTGCGGTATACCAGGTGTACCCAGGTTGCAGGTGGTGCGACGATGGACGTTATGGGGGACAAGGCAACTCTGTTCGAGACAGGGCGTTTTGTGCAGCCTTCCAGCCGGGAGGACACCGACACCCCGGACGAGACCGGGGAAATCGCCGACGAG
>KL569173.1:14190-14412 GCA_000715635.1 Streptomyces violaceus
AGCGGCTCGCCGCGGAGGCCGGCGACGTCGAGGCGATGAGTGTTCTCGGCGCCATGCTGCTGCGCCGTGGTGATCTCGACGGTGCCGAACCCCATCTGCGTGCCGCCACCGCCGCGGGCGACCGGGCCGCGGCCAACAACCTGGGAGTCCTTCTCCACCAGCGGGGATACGCCGACGAGGCCGCCGGATGGTGGCGGATCGCCGCCGTCGCCGGATCCACGG
>KL569173.1:14672-15647 GCA_000715635.1 Streptomyces violaceus
CGGCCGGCACCACCGCGAGCGCGGCGACGAACCCGCCGCCGAGTACTGGCTGCGCCAGTCCGCGGAACAGGGCCACACCCTGGGCGCGTATGCCCTCGCCGACCTGCTGGAGCACCGCGGCGACGCCGGAGCCGAGCACTGGATGCGGGCGGCGGCCGAGCGCGGGCACCGGGAGGCGGCATACCGGCTGGCGCGGGCGCTGGACCGCAAGGCGGCACGAGAGGCCGACGACGACGGCGCACCCGTACCGGACGAGGCCGAGCAGTGGTACCGGCAGGCCGCCGCGCGCGGTCACCGGCGGGCCGCACTGCACCTCGGGACGATCCTGGAGAAGCGCGGCGAGCTCAAGGAGGCCGGGCGCTGGTACCTGACGTCCGCCAAGGACGGTGAGGCGCGGGCCGCCTGCGCGCTCGGATTCCTGCTGCGCGACGCGGGCGACACCGAGAACGCCGCCGTGTGGTGGCTGCGGGCCGCTCAGGACGGCGACGGCAACGCGGCGAACGCGCTGGGCGCGCTGCACGCCGCGCGGGGCGAGACCCAGACCGCCGAGCGCTGGTACCGGGCCGCGATGGACGCGGGCGACGTCAACGGCGCGTACAACCTCGGGCTGCTCTGCGCCGAGCAGGGGCGCACCCCGCACGCCGAGCAGTGGTACCGGCGCGCGGCCTACGCGGGGCATCAGGAGGCCGCGAACGCGCTGGCGATCCTGCTGCTGCGGGCCGGGGACGAGACGGGCGCGGAGCCGTGGTTCTCCAAGGCCGCGGAGGCCGGGAGCGTGGATGCCGCCTTCAACCTGGGCATCCTGCACGCCGGACGGGGCGAGGAGCAGGCCGCGCTGCGCTGGTACGAGCGGGCCGCCGCCGCCGGGCACACGGAGGCCGCGCTGCAGGTCGGCATGGCGCGGCTGCGGGACGGCGACGACCAGGAGGCCGAACGGCACCTGCGGTGTGCGGCCGGGGGCGGAAGCGCCGAGGC
>KL569173.1:15926-16368 GCA_000715635.1 Streptomyces violaceus
GTGCGGGTCGGCATGCACGCCGCGGCCCGGGGGGACGTCGTCGAGGCGGCCCGGTGGTACCGGGAGGCGGCCGAGGCCGGGTCCCGCAACGGTGCGTTCAATCTGGGGCTGCTGCTGGCCCGTGAGGGGAGCGAGCCCGAGGCGGCGGTGTGGTGGACGCGGGCGGCCGACGCGGGGCACGGGCGGGCGGCGTTGCGGCTCGCCCTGGTCTACGCGCGTCGGGGGGAGCTGGCGGAGGGGCAGCGGTGGGCCGACCGTGCGGTGTCTCTCGGGCCCGCGTCTGTCGCGGAGCGGGCGGCTCGGTTGCGGGACGCGTTGCGGCAGGAGCTGTCGGCGTAATGCCCGGGTGAGCTGCGAGGTGCTCTGTGGTGCCCGCGGCCGGGGCTCGTCGGTAAGCGATTTGCATCCGGCCTCTGCTTTCACGTAACGTTGCATTCATCGC
>KL569173.1:16616-17362 GCA_000715635.1 Streptomyces violaceus
GGCCAAGGGCCGGAATCCGAAAGGGTTCCGGCCCTTGGTGCGTGTTCAGGGATGTGTGTTCAGGGGCGGTGGCCCACTGCCTCCTCGTAGAGGGAGCGGTTCACGGTCCGGGACTCGGGGAGCGAGTCGCCTTCCGCTGCGCCTTGTGCCCGGTAGGCCGCCTGGAGGCGGGCCGTCGTGCCGGTGCGGATCTCCCAGTCCATGCGCAGGGACGGGGTGGAGCGGAGGATCGCCGCGTCCGTCTTCAGGAGATCCGCCAGGTATGTGACGTACCTCTCGTTCTGTTTGTAGTCGGCCGCGAAGTACGTGTTCACCGTGCGGATGTACGCCCGCAGCAGGGCCACCCCCGCGTCCACGTCGTCGTTCAGCAGGCTCGGGCCGTAGAGCATGCCGCCCAGGGGTTCGCCGGGTGGCTGGCCGCCCAGGAAGGCGTAGCCCGGCTCGCCGTCGACCCGGCGCCATACCGGGTCCAGCAGCCACGCGGAGTCGACGCCGCCGTTGCGCAGGGCCGTGAGCACGTCGGCCGAGCCCAGCTGCTGGTAGCGGATCCGGTCGAGGCCGCCGCCGTGCTGCTCCAGGGCCTGCTCCATGGGGTAGGCGATCACCGAGCCCTTGCCGATCATCGTGCCGAGTGTCCGGTCGGCCATCCGGACGGCGGCCTGCGTCTCGCCGTCCTTCAGCCGGACCCACAGGCCGCTCTTGGACTTCGGGTCGGGGGAGAAGTTCCCCGCGACCCAGCGGATGAC
>KL569173.1:17564-20359 GCA_000715635.1 Streptomyces violaceus
AGCGGATGACGAAGCCGCCGCGGATGCCGTTCATGACAGCCGCCTCGGGGGCTGCCCAGAGCGCGTCGACCTCGCCTTTGGCCAGCAGCGGGAGGGCCTCGGGCGTCGGCAGCACCTTCAACGTGACGTCCAGGCCCTCCTTGTCGAACTCGCCCTTGTCGAGGGCGACCCGCAGCGGTGCCACGTACTCCGCGCTCAGCGTGCCCGTCGCGATCGTCAGCTTCCGGGGCTCGGCGAGCCGTTGCGGGGCCGGGGAGCCCGGGCGGCAGCGGGCCGGGGCGCGCTCGGCGGCGCGGTCGGCGGGGTCCGTCCAGGACGCGGCGCCGCAGCCCTGGACCGGGCGGATCGTGCGTGTCGCAGTGTCGGCTTTCGGATGCGACGGCCCGGAGGACGGCGACGAGCAGGCCGCCGAGGCCAGCAGGGCGCCCGCGAGCAGGGCGAGGCCGTACGTATGTGCCCTCATGCCTGCCCCCGTCCCCGGTCGCGCGGTGCCCATGGGGTGAGCAACCGGCCGGCGAACCGGACCAGTTCGGAGAAGAGCACGCCCAGGGCGGCGACGCAGACGATGCCGATGAACATCACGTCGTTCTGGAAGAGGGCGCGGGAGTCGAAGATCAGATGGCCCAGGCCGTCGGTCGCGGCGATCTGCTCCGAGGCGACGATCACCAGGACCGCCACGCCCGCCGCGATCCGCGCGCCGACCAGGACGGCGGGTAGGGAGGCCGGGAGCAGGACATGGCGGAACATCTGCCACGGGGAGGCCCCGAAGACCCGGCCGGCGTCGCGGTGGCCGTCGGGGACCGCCATGACCGCGGACATCGTGGAGATCCAGACGAAGAAGAAGACCGTGGCCGCCACGAGGGCCACCTGCGGGCCCTCACCCAGGCCGAACATGTTCAGGAAGACGGGCAGCAGGGCCAGTTTCGGTACGACGTACAGGGCGTCCAGAAGCGGTTCCAGGGCGGCCCGTACCAACGGCAGCGAACCCATCAGCAGGCCCAGCAGGTAACCCGCCGCCGTGCCGACGGCGTAGCCGGCCAGGACGCGCTTGAGCGTCGCCCATACATCCGGCCACAGGTCACCGGCAGCGGCCCGGTCCCAGCCGTCGGCGAGGATCGTGGACGGCGCCGGGTAGACGCGCTCGTCGATCCAGCCCCGGACGGCCGCCAACTGCCAGAGCAGTACCAGGAGGAGGGGCACGGCGGCCGCGAGGGACAGTTCGAGGGCGCGGCGGCGGCGATGGGTGCGTACGGGGTGCAACTCGTGCGGGCCCGGGCGGCGGACCAGGGCCGGGCCTCGTGTCTCGGGGGCGATGGTGGTCATGCGGGCACCGCCTCCTTCCGCAGCAGGTCCCACAGCTCGCTCTTCAACGCGGTGAACTCGGGGGTGGCGCGGACGTCGCCGGTGCGCGGGCGCGGGAAGGGCGGGCGGTGTTCGGCGATGATCCGGCCGGGGCGGGCGGACATCACGAACACACGGTCGCCGAGGACGATCGCCTCCTCCAGGCTGTGGGTGATGAAAAGGGTCGTCGTGCGCAGCGCCTGGGTGATCTCCAGCAGCTCGTCCTGGAGGATCGTGCGGAGCTGGGCGTCCAGGGCCGCGAAGGGCTCGTCCATCAGCAGCAGTTCGGGCTCGACGGCGAGCGCGCGGGCGATGGCGACCCGCTGGCGCATACCGCCCGAGAGGGCCGCCGGATAGGCGTGCGCGAAGTCGGCGAGGCCCATGCGGGCCAGCCACTCGGCGGCGCGGGCGTTCGCCTCCCGGCGCGGGACGCGCCCCACGTCGAGGCCGAAACGGACGTTGGCCTGGACGGTCTTCCAGTCGTAGATGCCGTAGTCCTGGAAGATCATGGCCGCCGGGCGAACGCTCGAGGTGTGGATCTCCAGCGTGCCGGTGCTGGGCCGGAGCAGGCCGGCGGCGATGCGCAGCAAGGTGGATTTGCCGCAGCCCGAGGGGCCTACGAGGCAGGCGAACTCGCCGGGAGCGACGGCCAGGTCGAGGGGGCCGAGGGCGTCGACCGCGCGGGGGCCTCGGCCGAAGGTGCGTGTCAGGTCATGGGCGGTGAGTTTTGGATACGGCTCTCCCACTTCGGTCTCCTCGCGGAGTGCGGAACGGACTGGTGGGTGCCGCTGACCATATGACGACCCGTCAGATACGGGAAGTGCGCAGACACGGACAAGCCCCGGCACCGATGAGTGCCGGGGCTTGTCGGGAAAAAGAGGACTAGGCGGCCGCGCAGTTCGGGCAGACGCCGCGGTACGTCACCTCGACGTCCGAGACCGTGAAGCCGAAGCGCTCCGAGTCGGGGAGGTCCGCGAGCGGGTTGCCGATCGGGTGGACGTCCCGGATCGCGCCGCACTGGGCGCAGACCAGATGGTGATGCGGCTGGTGGGCGTTCGGGTCGTATCGCTTGGCGCGCTGGTCGGTGGAGACCTCGAGCACCTCGCCGAGGGACACGAGCTCGCCGAGCGTGTTGTAGACGGTCGCCCGGGAGATCTCGGGCAGCTTGGCGACGGCCCGGGAGTGGACCTCGTCGGCCGTCAGGTGGACGTGTTCGCCGTCGAGGACCTCGGCCACGACACGCCGCTGCGCGGTCATCCGCCATCCGCGTCCGCGCAGCCGTTCCAGAAGGTCACTCATGGCCACCAGCCTAACAGCAAAGCGGACCAGGTCCCGAACAGGTGTGAGTTTAGAATCTGCCTGATGTTGGATTTAGTCTAACGCGCCCGTGCTGTCAGGCGGGTACCTGCCGGCGGGCCGGTACCCAGCAGCGGATGATGTCGCGGACCGAGACG
>KL569173.1:20558-26030 GCA_000715635.1 Streptomyces violaceus
GTCGCGGACCGAGACGATGCCGGCGGGCTCGTCGTCGTCCAGCACGATGAGGTGGCGGAAGCCGCCGTGTGCCATGGCACTGGCCGCCTCCTCCAGGGTCCAGGCCGGAGTCGCGAACACGACGTCGGTGGTGGTGTGGGCGTGGGCGCGTTCCGTGTCCGGGTCCTGGCCCAGGCCCACGGAGTTGAGGATGTCGCGTTCGGTGAGGATGCCGATGCCGCCGGCGTCGGGGTCGTGGACCACGGCCGCCCCGACCCGCCGCGCGGACATCAGCGCGGCGGCCTGGCGAAGGGTGTGGGTCGGGCCGATGGTGAGGACGACGGTGGTCATGGCGTCACGGACGAGCATGGATGGAGCCACCTCCTGGGAGTGAATCCGCCGTTTGTTCAGCGTTTCACAAGTTCACAAGATGGGGGACTCTCAGGGTGACAGGTAAAGGGAGGGTCAACAAGGGGGCGCTCGGTAACAGCCGGGCGCGCTCAGTAGTGCTGGTATTGATCGGCCGCTCCGGCGAGCTGCGGAGTTGCTCGGCAGCCCGCCGGAGAGCAGGGCTTTTGCCATCGACCTCTGGCGTCGTTGGTCGTCCTCGGCCGCCATTGGACGGCCCATAGACGGCCCGGTCACACGGGCCTTCCTCGCCCCCTGAAGTCCACCGTGACGTTTGTGGGGTGCTTTCTTGGTGCTGGTGTCTGGGCGCAGACCCAGTGGGCATCACATCGGATACACCATCGGCGGTACAGCACATCCGGCAGGATCAACCAGATGGACCCTGCCGTCATCGCCGCTCTCATAACCACCCCGACCGCAGTCCTTGCCGCCGTCGCTGCGTATGCCGCCGGTCGAGCCCAGGGGCGAGGCACCGTGGATGCCGTACGCCGCCAGCATCAGCGTGACGCATATGCCGCATTTCTATCGGCCGCCATTTCCTTCGCCGAGCAGATGGACTGGCGACGGTGCATAGAGCTGGCCACCAGGGAAACAGCGACCTCGGCCTCTTCAGAGAGCCTGGAAGCAGTGCGCCGCCTCGCGGCTGGCATCCGAGCCAGCGTCGACATCAAGCCTATGCAAGATGCCGCCATCCTGGTGCACCTGGAAGGTCCCAAACACATCAGCCAACTCGTCATCGCGGCCATGAACCAGGCCCGCCAAAATCAGAAGGATGCCGACGCGGCGATCCAGGACACTTCGACGGCACCCGGCACATTTGCGCTGCCCGACCCCGAAGAGGGCGACTACGCTTTCAGCCGTCGCGTGGCAATCTTCACGGCGGCCGCCAGCGCTCACCTGAACGGGGACACCGCCCTTGCAGCGGATGCCCAAGTGTCGGCAGCTACACAAGTGACCAGTCGCCCGGTGTGACGCACGGTGTTGCGGACGCCCAGTCAGCGACGGGCAGCGTCCGGCGCAGGGTGACTCTTGAAGCCCGTGTCCCGCAGCCGCTCATATGCGGTCAAGAGCACGCGTGCCCCGACCGTGCCAGAACGGGTGGGGAACAGCGGGGAGAGACGGGAGCGGCAACGAGATCGGCCCCTGACCAGACCTCGTGGTCAGGGGCCGATGCTCCCCAGTGCGGCGGCGTCAGGATTCGAACCTGGGAGGCCTATCCGGCAGATTTACAGGCCGCGGGATGGGTGGTGTGTGACCTGGGCTTTCGGACGCTTGGCGTACCGTCCCCCCACAGATGTCCTAGGTGTCCCGAGCCGTGCTCTCTTGCGCGAGGGAGCACGAGACCCGAATCCTTGGCATGCCGTTCTCGCGCCCGTCTCGGATGGAGGTGGCGCAGCGCACTCAGGACACCAAGCCTGCGGAGGTTCTGGCGACCTTAGGCAATGAGCAAGCGGCTATCCCCTGCAATGCTTTCAATGGCGGCCCAAGGGTCCAGTCAAGAGAGGGTTCGCCACTTTCTCTGCCATTACTATTTGGTAGTGGAAGGCGAGGGCGTCGTCGGCACCCAGACACAGTTCCCAGGTCCCACTACTTCAGCACGGCCGGGGCCGCACTCGTACCTTACGACGTCCTCTGCAAAAATCTCTTTACCCAAGAAGATTGAGCCAACGAACACAATCACACCGACAAGTAGGTATGGCACATTCCTAGCCCATCGCGTTCGCGCGGGTAAGAATTCTGCATCACTGGAGGCTTGCTTTTCAGGGGTTTCGAGAAGGTGCGCGGCTTGACATGTTACGTCCTTTTTATCGCCATCCACTAGTACGGAAAAGTGAATACGCTGCTTACTGGCGATGAGAGTCGCATGGACATACAGCACATTCCCAGAGATGCGGGTAGCGGGGGTTGCTGCTGTACTGGGAATGGGCTGAGCCAGGACACTCTTGACTGGGACGCCAAAGTCAAAGGATAGTGAGTCGTTCCCGCTCGCAAAATCTGCGGGCTGAATCGCGCGACGACCGCTGTTCTTTATGACCAACTCGACTAGCCGCGGCTTGATGAGTGGGTTTCCCAGGTGAGTCACGGTTACAGAACTTGTCATGCCGCTGCCGCGAAGCAGCGTAAAATTTGAACGTTCTCGCCACAAGAGCCGCCGTTTAGGTTTTGCTACATAAAGCGTTGCCCATATCGTCAGAGCGGCAAGTAGGCTGGCGGCAGTGACCGTAATTACCGTGTTCCAGAAGTCGTTGGAACCGATGTATTGTTCGCCCGCATTGAACAATTATTCGCCCCGAAGTTGTGAGTTACGCGGCGGCTCTTGATGGCCGTTCGTCTAGTGAAGCAGGGCAGCGGCAGGGGCCTGCGGTAACTGTCACGGATGTAGTGAACTTGTGATGTTCGGCGAAGTGCACTCCTCGCCGGCACGTGTAGCAGGGTTGCCGAATGCTTCACCGATGGGCGAACCCCTGTCTGGTGGCCGAAACAGTTCGCCAGCCTGCGCCCACCCTGATGGGGCGGGCCGACGAGAGCATCAGGGCAGTCACCACATGCACGCGCAAGAGACAGTGTCGGCTACTCCCTTGTGGCTGGGGGGAGCTCTGAGCCTGGCAGCAGATTTACAGCGGGACGGGTGTGGGGGCTTTGAGCTGCGGTTTCCTTCCCTGGGGCCGCTCTCGGGGGACAAATGGGGGGGACCTGGGGACGGGGGGACGGCGCCGGCCACGCCCTCGTGATTAGTGAGAGGTGCTGGCAGCCCTCGGACGGCCCAACGACGCCCCTTCCGCCACCCGTCCCTTCGCGTCGCGAGCAATGATCCCGTTGACCTTGGTGCAGTGCTCGAACAGTTCTCGACCGCGTCGTTGAGGAGGTTCTTGACGACACGCGCCCCGGCCAAGGTGAGACTGGCACTTCGCTGGGACATGAGTGCCCAAGAGTCTCTCCCCAGTGCCGCATGTGAGCTACCGTCACAAGGCGTAGGTTCGTGGCGGATAGCCTACGCAGAACGTGGGGGGAGCATCATGTCAACGTTCCTGCGGGGTTTCGACGGGCTGTGGGCTCGTCCGAATGAGGACTACAGAGACGCTGTCAAAAGTTATCTGATCGCTGTGGATACCAACGTCCTACTCGAACTTTATAGGTTCACTCCACAGGCGCGACATGAACTGCTAGACATCCTGGATCAGCTGGGTCAACGTTTGTGGGTACCCCATCAGGTCGTGAAGGAGTACCACAGACGCCGCTTCGATGCCGTACGTGAACATCTAAATCTTTACACTTCCGTACCGGAAAACCTCAAAACATTGCGCAACAAGGCCTTACAAGAGGTGCAGAACCTAGCGAACCGGTGCTCGATGAGTGACACCGATAAGCAGCTACTCACGGCACCAATCAATGAAGCATTCGAAAAGGTATCGAACGAAATTCGGCGTCACTCGGACGCATTCGATCTATCGCTAGCCAAGGTCGTCCGAGGCGATCCGATCCTGTCGACTCTTGCTCGCGTTCTCGACGAAAAAACTGGTGAGCCCTTCCCCGACGAGGAGGAGACGTCACTGATCTCCACCTTTCAGGAGCGTGCAGCCGAGCAGGTCCCTCCGGGGTACAGAGACGCAGGTAAGCCAGAGAATGCCCATGGCGACTTCTTCGTCTGGGAACAACTTCTACGGGAGGCGAAAAAGCGACAGACCCCAGTGCTCCTGGTTACTAACGACGTCAAGCCTGATTGGGTTCAAAAAGAGGCGGGATTTGTCGTTGGCGCCCGCCCGGAACTTCTCAAGGAATTTCGCGAGCGGTGCGATAGAGACTTCCTAATGACTCAGCTGCCACACTTCCTAAGCATGGCGAAGGAAGTGTTGGGTGCAGCAGTGAGCCAGTCTACTATGCAGCAAGCGGAGAACGTACATCTCATAAATGCCAGCGAGACTTTTCTTGTGACTCTCCCTAGCCATCTTTATGCAACGATTTACAACAGGCTCGCCGACGATTTCGAGGAAACTCTGAAGATTCCTGACAGCAGAATTAGCGAGGAGGATAAGGAGGCGCACGACAGAACTGAGCGGATTCTTCGAGCAATGTCGCGCAGTCGGAGGGGGAGGCAGGACGGCGACACAACTTTCTCGATCCCAGTCGACTGCTTCCCCTACTTCAACGGCTACCTAACGGCATACCAAAGCAGCCACAACACTGAAGATAACTTGACAGTTGAACACGTAGGAAAGCGCAGTGAGTACCGGCTCCTCATCAACGAACTTGCCAGCCTCAGAGAATTGCTAGAAATGGCCCGAATGGAGCGCGCGGATGCGCAGAGCAAGGCTGTGGCGATTGAGCAGGCCGTGCGCGAGGCCGACACTAATGCGTCCATAGATGTGCGAGACCGGCTGGCCCGGGAGGCCGAAGAGACAAGGCGCCGACTAGATTTGACCATGCATGAGGTACATGATCTTGAAGCGCAAATCGCTGCAATATCAGAGAAGATTGATGATCCCGGCGCGAGCACATAGGGAACTGGTCAAGAGCGGTTCCCTCAGTGAGCAAGGGCTTGAGGTTGATCCGACGTCGGGAGCTTTAGGCAAGCCTAGAAGCATCTCCCTGCCATCCACATAACGGATGACAGGGAGATAGAGCGAATTTCGCGCTGCGTATTGCCTGCCCAGACCAGGGCACCCATTCACGGTTCAGGTGAACGGGAGTTAGGGGCGCTCATGCTGTGTCTCTCGCCTTTGAACCGGCACCTCGATGTGCGAGGCCGCGTCTGCGTGCGCTCCCTCGCCGGAGGAGACCAGCAACGGATCGTCTGGCATGACGACCTTGCCCACCGGCCGTTGCGCAAGCCACCCCGAGCGCCTATGTGCCGACGGCACCGAGAAGTCGAAGAGCTTCCCCGACGGCCAGAAGCGCATTGCCGAGAAGTGGCTGTCTGGGATCGAGGCGGACATGTCGCGCGGGCAGTACATCGACCCGCGTGCCGGTCGCCTGACCGTGCGGCAGCATGCCGAGCGTTGGGTGGCATCGCTCACGATGGACCCCGGAACGTTCGTGAGCACCGAGCAGCGCATCCGTCTTCACGTCCTGCCGCACCTCGGTAGC
>KL569173.1:26310-30568 GCA_000715635.1 Streptomyces violaceus
CAGGGGAGTGGCCGCCGCATACCAGCGGGTCATCTTCGCGAACCTCAACGCCATGCTGGCGGCGGCCGTGGATGACCGCCTGATCCCGCACAACCCGTGCCGTTCGTCCTCGGTGCGGGCGCACAGGCCGGAACCCCGCCGGATTGCTCCCTGGTCCCGTGAGCGCGTGCTGGCGGTGCGCTCGGCACTGCCTGAGCGGTACCGGGCCATGGTGGACTTGGCCGGCGGGTGCGGCATGCGCCAAGGCGAGGTGCTCGGCCTGGCGGCCGAAGACGTGGACTTCGTCGAGGGCGTGGTTCACGTCGTCCGGCAGGTGAAGCTCATCGCCGGGCGACAGGTGTTCGCGCTGCCCAAGGGAGGCAAGACACGCGCGGTCCCGTTGCCGGAGCGTGTCGCTCGGGCGCTTGAGGCACACATCGCGCAGTATCCGCCTGCCGCCGTGACGCTGCCATGGAGGTCGGTCGACGGCTCACCGGCCACGGCAGCCGTGTTCTTCCGCAACGCCGAAGGGCGCCCGGTGATCCGCACCGTCTTCAACGAGAAGGCATGGCGGCCCGCTCTCGACACAGCGGGTGTCCCTCGTAGTCGGGAGAACGGCATGCACGCGCTGAGGCACTTCTACGCGTCCGTGCTGCTGGACGCGGGGGAGAGCATCAAGGCCCTGTCGGAATACCTGGGGCACCATGATCCGGGCTTCACGCTGCGGACGTACACGCACCTGATGCCGAGCAGCGAGAAGCGGACGCGGGAGGCGGTGAACCGGGCCTTTGAGGGCGGCCCGGACGCCGATGACGGCCCCACCACGGCCCAGGCGGCTTGATCCTGGGATAAACCCGCAGGTCAGACCGCAAACGCCCTCAGTAGCGCTGGTTGAGATATCCGAGCAACTCGTCGTGCAGCAGACCGTTCGACGCGGCCGCGTCGCCACTGTGCGGGCCCGGGCGGGCGTCGAGTCCGGTGAAGGTGCCGCCGGCCTCGGTGACGATGATCGCCGTGGCGGCCATGTCCCACAGCGACAGCTCCGGCTCGGCGCACATGTCGACGGCGCCTTCCGCGACCATCATGTACGGCCAGAAGTCGCCGTACGCGCGCGTGCGCCACACCTCTCGGGTGAGGTCCAGGAAGCCGTCCAGGCGGCCCTGCGCCTCCCAGCCGCTGAGCGACGAGTACGCGAAGGAGGCGTCGGCGAGCTTGTTGACGCGGGAGACGTTCAGACGGGAGGCCTTGGTGAGGCTGCGGCCGGTGAAGGCGCCGTGGCCCTTCGCGGCCCACCAGCGGCGGCCGAGGGCGGGGGCCGAGACGACGCCGACGACGGGCTGGAAACCGCCCTCGCCGGCCTCCATCAGGGAGATGAGGGTGGCCCAGACGGGGACGCCGCGTACGTAGTTCTTCGTGCCGTCGATCGGGTCGATGACCCAGCGGCGGGGGCCGGTGCCCTCGACGCCGTACTCCTCGCCGAGAATCGCGTCTCTCGGGCGGGCGCGCTGGAGTTGGCCGCGGATGAGTTCTTCCGCGGCCTTGTCCGCTTCGCTCACCGGCGTCATGTCCGGTTTGGTCTCGACCTTGAGGTCGAGGGCCTTGAACCGGTCCGTCGTCGCGGCGTCGGCGGCGTCGGCGAGGACGTGGGCGAGACGCAGATCGTCGAGGTAGTCGGGCATGTAACGAACCTATCTGCCGAGGTGGGGGTGGGGCTACAGGGGGTTTGTGGGCGGGTGTGGGGGCGTTGTGGCGGCTCGGCGCCCGCGAGGTGCTCGGCATCGCCGCGGGGGCGGATAGGTGTGCGACCCGGCGCGACGGGGTGCCGACGAGCAGAGGCGAACCCACCGCGCAGGTCGGCTCAAAGGCGCCCCCGCATGCACTCTCGAACCCTTGACAGTGGTTCCACGCGCGTCAAACCTGGGCGCAGAGCCGCTGGCCCCAAGGGGAGGCAATGATGCCTGCAGCGCGGGAATCTCTATTGGACGCCGCCTACGCGGCGCTGGCGCGCCGGTCGTGGTCCGCCGTGCGGATGGTGGACGTGGCCTTGGCGGCCGGAGTGTCCCGGCAGACGCTGTACAACGAGTTCGGCAGCAAGGACGGCCTCGCCCGGGCGCTCGTGAGAAGGGAGGCCGACGGGTACCTCGCCGGCGTGGACCGCGCGCTCACCGGCCACAGCGACCTCCGTGACCGGCTCACCGCCACCGCCGAGTGGACCACGTCGGCGGCCCGCGAGAACGCCCTGGTCCGCGCCATGCTCACCGGCTGCTGGAGCGAACGGCTGCCCTCGCCGACCCTCTCGGCCGTGCCCTCCACCTCCGCCGTACCGGCGCAGCGCCGCGCCGACGGACCGCTGCCCTCACCCGGCGACCTCGTCACCCTCATCCGCGACCGAGCCGTCACCGTCCTGTCCGCACCCGGCACACCCAAGTCCGACACCGCAGACCTGTCCCGCTCCTGCGAACTCGCCGTCCGGCTCGCCCTGTCCTGCGTGGCCGCGCCACCCGGAGAGGGCGGCGTCACCGACCTGGTCCGCAGCGCCCTGCACCGGCAGTCCGGGTGACAGGGGGTCAGTGCGCCGAGCCCGACAACTGCAGCCCGACCACGCCGACGATGACGAGACTGATCGACACCAGCTTCAGCGTCGACACCACGTCGCCCAGGAACACCATGCCGTAGATCGCCGTCCCCGCCGCCCCGATCCCTGTCCACACCGCGTACGCGGGACCCACGTCGAGTCGCCTCAGTGCCAGGGTCAGCAGCCCGAAACTGCCGAGGGCGAAGACGCAGAACGCGATCGTCGGCCAGAGCCGTGTGAAGCCGTGCGACAGCTTCAGACACACGGCGAAGCCGGTCTCCAGCAACCCGGCCACGATGACCAGCAGCCACGCCATGAGCCGTTCCTCCCGTATCCCACGTTCAGTGACCGCTTGGTTGGTTCAGTCGGTTTGAGTAGATTCCTCGGAACCGTCAGCTCTGTTGGAGTTTGGTCAGGCTTGCCTCCGGCTTGGTGCGATTATGCACTTACCGTCCGCACGCCGTGACAAACAACGCTGAGGTCAGTCGCCTTCCTTCCGCTCCCGCGTGGCCAGCAGCCGCCGCAGCGAGTACAGCCGCGCCGGGTCCGCGTGCCCCTCGGCCACCCACGCGTCCAGCGCGCAGTCCGGCTCGTCGTGGCTGCACGCGCGCGGGCAGCCCTCGGTGCCCGGCTCCAGGTCGGGGAAGGCGTGGATGACCCGGGACGGGTCCACGTGGTGCAGCCCGAAGGACCGCAGGCCCGGGGTGTCGATCACCCAGCCGTCGCTGTCCGACAGTGGCAGTGCCAGCGCCGAGGTGGTGGTGTGCCGGCCTCGGCCCGTCACCGCGTTCACATGCCCGGTCGTACGCCGCCGCTCCTCCGGCACGAGCGCGTTGACCAGGGTCGTCTTGCCGACTCCGGAGTGCCCGACAAACGCGGTGATCTTGCCGTCGAGCTGCTCGCGCACCCGGGCGAGGGCGGTGCCGTTCTGCAGTTCCTCGCGGCTGGTGACGACGTAGGGGGTGTCGAGGTGGCCGTACAGCTCCAGCAGCTTGTCGGGCGGAGCAAGGTCCGACTTGGTCAGCACCAGCAGGGGATCCAGGCCGCCGGCATAGGCCGCGACCAGGCAGCGGTCGATCAGGCGGGGGCGGGGCTCCGGGTCGGCCAGGGCGGTGACGATGGCCAGCTGGTCGGCGTTGGCGACGATCACGCGCTCGAACGGATCGTCGTCGTCCGCCGTACGGCGGAGCACAGACGTGCGCTCCTCAATGCGGACGATCCGGGCGAGGGTGTCCTTCTTGCCTGACATGTCGCCCACGAGGGCCACGCGGTCGCCGACCACGGCTGCCTTGCGGCCCAGCTCGCGGGCCTTCATCGCCATCACCACACGGTCCTCTACGAGGCAGGTGAGACGGCCCCGGTCCACGGTGAGGACGAGTCCCTCGGCGGCGTCCTCGTGCTTGGGCCGGATGTTCGTCCGGGGCCGGGTGTTCCGGCGGCCGGGACGGGTGCGGATGTCGTCCTCGTCGGTGTGCTTGCCGTAGCGGCGCATGATGTGATCCCTGCGTCCTACGCCCCGAGCATCCCGGTCCACAGATCGGGGAAGTCGGGCAGGGTCTTGGCCGTCGTCGCCACGTTCTCGATCTGTACTCCCTCGACCGCGAGGCCGATGATCGCGCCGGCCGTGGCCATGCGGTGGTCGTCGTAGGTGTGGAAGATCCCGCCGTGCAGCCGGCGCGGACTGTCTCTTATACACATCTCTGA
>KL569173.1:30748-32005 GCA_000715635.1 Streptomyces violaceus
CCCGCCGTGCAGCCGGCGCGGGCGGATGTGCAGGCCGTCGGCGGTCTCCGTCACGTCGCCGCCGAGCTCGTTGATCTCCTTCGTCAGCGCGGCCAGCCGGTCCGTCTCGTGCAGTCGCAGATGGGCCACGCCGCGCAGGGTCGAGGGGGAGTCGGCGAGGGCCGCGACCGCCGCGATGCCCGGCGTCAGCTCGCCGACCTCGCTCAGGTCCACATCGATGCCGTGGACCGAGCCGGAGCCGGTGAACGCGAGGCCGTACTCGGTCAGTTCGCAGGAGCCGCCCATCTCGGTGAAGATCTCGCGCAGCCGGTCACCGGGCTGGGTGGTGCGGGCCGGCCAGGCCGGGACGACGACCTTGCCGCCGGTCACCAGCGCGGCCGCCAGGAACGGCTGGGCGTTGGACAGATCCGGCTCGATGACCAGGTCCCGGCCGAGCAGGGCGCCCGGCGTGACCCGCCAGACGTTCGGCTCGCCGCCCGACTCGGGCGTGTCCACCTGGGCGCCGACCGCGCGCAGCATGTCGACGGTCATGCGGATGTGCGGCATGGAGGGCAGCGAGCTGCCGGTGTGGCGGACCTCGACGCCCTGGTTGAAGCGCGGGCCGGACAGCAGCAGCGCGCTCACGAACTGCGACGAGGAGGAGGCGTCGATCGCGACCTGGCCGCCTTCCAGAGCACCGCTGCCGTGCACGGTCATCGGCAGCGCGCCGCGGCCGTCGTCGTCGATCCGGGCGCCGAGCTGACGCAGCGCGTCGATCACTCCGTTCAGGGGACGCTCGTACGAGCGGGGGTCGCCGTCGAACCGGACGGGACCGTCGGCGAGCGTGGCGACCGGTGGCAGGAAGCGCATCACCGTGCCGGCGTTGCCGACGTCGACCGTGGCCGGTCCGCGCAGGCCCGTGGGGAGCACACGCCAGGCCTCGCCGGTGCCGTCCGGGCCCACGCCCTCCTCGATCTCGACGCCCATCGCGCGCAGGGCACCGGCCATCAGCAGGGTGTCGCGGGAGCGCAGCGGGCGGCGCAGCCAGCCGGGCTCGGAGGCGAGGGAGGCGAGGACAAGGGCGCGGTTGGTGACCGACTTGGACCCGGGCACGTGGACCGTCGCGTCGACGGCTCCGCTCGCGTGCGGGGCGGGCCAGAGGGCGGTTTCTGCGGTGTTCGGGGCCATGGCCCCACTTTATAAGGAGCCGGGAGGGCGGGCCGTGTTCCGGGTGCGGCGCCGTTGGGGCTGGTCGCGCAGTTCCCCGCGCCCCTTGGG
>KL569173.1:32204-32670 GCA_000715635.1 Streptomyces violaceus
GGCTGGTCGCGCAGTTCCCCGCGCCCCTTGGGTGGGTGATCACAAGTCAAGCAGCCAGCGACCCCCACCTATCAGCGAGCACAGCGACACCGCGTGGAACAGGAAGAACCACAACCCCGCCGGCACATGCGTCAGCCGCGACAACTGGTCCGCGTCCGAGTCGCCCGCCCCGCCCCGGGCCCGCTTCGCCTGGAGTTCGAACGCCGGGCGTACCCCGCCCAGCAACAGGAACCACACGACCACGTACGCGAACGCCGCCTGCACCTGAGGGCCGGCCAGCCAGGACACCAGGACGAACAGGCCGCCGGTGACGATCATGGTCAGAGCGCCGTACGCGTTGCGGATCATCACGAGCATGATCAGGAGCAGGGCGGTGGCCAGCCACAGCAGGAGCGTGATGCGGCCGGCGCCCAGCAGCGCCGCTCCGCCCAGGCCCAGCAGGGGCGGGGCGGTGTAGCCGGCGGCG
>KL569173.1:32896-34134 GCA_000715635.1 Streptomyces violaceus
TGCCGAGGCCGTGCGGCTTGCCGCGGCTGACGGTCAGGCCGCTGGTGTCCGAGTGCAGCCGTATGCCGGTGAGGGTGCGGCCGGTGAGCAGGGCCACGAGCCCGTGACCGCCCTCGTGGGCGATGGTGATGGCGTTGCGGGAGATGCGCCACAGGCCGTGCGGGATCACCACGGCGAGCGCGGCGGCCAGAGTCGCGAGCACCACCCACAGGTCGGGGTCGGGCTGCGTGCCGGAGACCTCGTCCCAGAGGGAGGCGAGCGAGGCGGTAGCGGTGCTGTCCATGTAAGGCGTTGGCTCCCTGTGGTCGGATGGAATCTGGCAGTGTGGCACGTATGTGCGGACGGTATTCAGCGAGTCGCAGGCCAGAGGATCTCGCAGGAATCTTTGAGATCGAGAAGTGGGAGCCCGAGGAGACCCTCGAGCCGGACTACAACGTGGCGCCCACCAAAGAGGTCTACGCCGTGCTCGACCGCCCTCTGAAAGACGTGGACGACCCGCGGCCGGTTCGGCAGCTGCGCAAGCTGAAGTGGGGGCTCGTCCCGTCCTGGTCGAAGACCCCCGAGGGCGGCGCCCGGATGATCAACGCCCGCGCGGAGACCGTCCACGAGAAGCCGTCCTACCGTCGCGCCTTCACCTCCCGGCGCTGCGTCCTGCCCGCCGACGGCTACTACGAGTGGGTCACCGGCACGCAGGAGCGCGAGCTGGAGGTCGAGGGGAAGAAGAAGCGGCCCCGCAAGCAGCCGTACTTCGTGACACCGGCGGACGGGTCGGTCTTCGCCATGGCCGGGCTGTACGAGTTCTGGCGGGACAAGACGCTGCCGGACGACCACCCGCAGTCCTGGTGGGTGACCTGCTCCGTCATCACCACCGAGGCCGAGACGAGCCCACTGGCCGTGTCCCCGGCGGACGGTCCGCGCGCCCTGGCCGAGATCCATCCCCGGATGCCGCTGATGCTGACGCCCGACCGCTGGGACGCCTGGCTCGACCCGTCCCGCACGGACGCCGACGACCTGCGCGAGCTGCTCGCCCCGCCGCCCGCCGGGCTGATGCGCGCCTACCCCGTCACCACGGCCGTCAGCAACGTCCGCAACAACGGGCCGGAGCTGTTGAAGGAGCTGGAAGGGCCGGAAGAGGGCACACTTTTCTGACGTGAGTTCCGACACGACCGAGATCATCGAGACCGGCGCGGGCCCCGCCCGCATCACCTGGCACCAGGCGAAGAAAGCGCGGCTGGTGC
>KL569173.1:34353-35011 GCA_000715635.1 Streptomyces violaceus
GCTCGCCGTCAGCCACGGCGCCGGCGGCGGTATCGAGGCCCGCGATCTGAAGGCCCTGGCCACCGTCCTCCCCGCCCACGGCGTGACCGTGGCCCGAGTGGAGCAGCCTTGGCGGGTCGCCGAGAAGAAGCTGGCGCCCGCGCCCAAGACGCTGGACGTCGGCTGGCGCGGCATCTGGCCCGCGCTGGCCGGGCCCGGACTGCCGGTCGTGTCCGGCGGCCGCAGCGCCGGGGCCCGGGTCGCCTGCCGTACCGCCGCCGAACTGGGCGCCCACGCCGTCCTCGCCCTCAGCTTCCCCCTCCACCCGCCCGGCAAGCCGGAGAAGTCCCGGGCCGACGAACTGCTCGGTTCCGGGGTGCCCACCCTGGTCGTCCAGGGCGGGAACGACCCCTTCGGAAAGCCGGAGGAGTTCCCGACGGGCTCGTACGAACTCGTCGAGGTGCCGTACGGCGATCACGGCTTCGCCGTCCCCAAGCGTGCGGAGATCTCGCAGGACGAGGCCGTGGCGCTCATCACGGACGCGGTCGTGGAGTGGACCGGGTCACTCGGGTAAAGCTCCGGGAATGCAGGGGCGGCGAGCACTGTTGTGCGGGACGTACGTGCTGGAGACCAGCACAGACGCCGTAGGAGAGGAAGTCCGCCGCATGGGTTCGACCAT
>KL569173.1:35236-37483 GCA_000715635.1 Streptomyces violaceus
GAGTGGACGGTGCTGCACGCGGCCAGGACCGCCCCTGTTCGGGCGGCGGGCGGACCGGATCGTCGTCTATCCTCCGATTCGGGTGAGACCGGTCTCGGTCTCACGAGAACACTCGAGGAGGTGGGTCCGGTCACAGGGACCGACGCAGGGACCGAACACGGCCAGGCGGAGCAGCCCGAGGGCCAGGGCGGCACGGGCGCGGAGACGGCCGCGGAGCGCAGTGCGCGCTTCGAGCGGGACGCGCTCGAGTTCCTCGACCAGATGTACTCGGCCGCGCTGCGCATGACGCGCAACCCGGCCGACGCCGAGGACCTGGTGCAGGAGACGTACGCCAAGGCGTACGCGTCCTTCCACCAGTTCCGCGAGGGCACCAACCTCAAGGCGTGGCTGTACCGGATCCTCACCAACACCTTCATCAACTCGTACCGCAAGAAGCAGCGCGAACCTCAGCGCTCCGCGGCCGAGGAGATCGAGGACTGGCAGCTCGCCCGCGCCGAGTCGCACATGTCGACGGGCTTGCGCTCCGCGGAGTCGCAGGCGCTCGACCACCTGCCCGACTCGGACGTGAAGGAAGCGCTCCAGGCGATCCCCGAGGAGTTCCGTATCGCCGTGTATCTCGCGGACGTCGAGGGGTTTGCCTACAAGGAGATCGCCGACATCATGGGGACACCCATCGGTACGGTGATGTCCCGGCTGCACCGGGGCCGCCGTCAGCTGCGCGGCATGCTGGAGGACTATGCCCGTGACCGCGGGATGGTCCCGGCCGGCGCCGGAGAGTCGAACGAAGCGAAAGGCTCGGGGTCATGAGCTGCGGAGAGCCGCACGAGACGGATTGCAGCGAAATCCTCGATCATCTCTACGAGTTCCTCGACCGTGAGATGCCGGACTCGGACTGCGCGAAGTTCGAGCACCACTTCGAGGAGTGCTCGCCCTGCCTCGAGAAGTACGGGCTCGAGCAGGCTGTGAAGAAGCTGGTCAAGCGCTGCTGCGGGCATGACGACGTGCCGGGCGACCTGCGGGACAAGGTCATGGGGCGGATCGACCTGATCCGCTCCGGCCAGGCGGTCCCCGATCAGGACGTCACGGCCTCGCCTGCCACGCCGCAGGAGTCCTGACACCCCTGCGCTTTTCAACTACCCCACCTTCGAGTGGGTAGTCATCCTCGAACGCGTCACTCGAACGTGCTAATCCGCGGGTTGTCGGCCCGCGGAGCCCCCCACCGCCGTCCTAGGCTCCGGGCCTGACGGACATGGCCGGGGGAGGGGCTCATGGAAGCGGTATCCACGCGTGCACGTGTGTACGTCGCCTGTGTCACCGTCGCCGCCCTGTTCTGTCTGCTCCCGCTGCCGGGCATCCGTACGCCCTGGTGGGCGGTCGCGCTGCTCGCCGCGCTGTACGCCGGCTGTGAGCGCGCTGCCCGGTCCCGGTTCGTAGGGATCTCCCACCCGGCCGGGACCTTCTACCCCGTGCTGCTGGCCGGCGCTTTCCTGCTGCCCGCGCCCGCCGCCGCCCTGGTCGCCGTGCCCGGTGCGCTGCTCTCGCATGTCGGGCAGCGGCCCGTGGCGCTGCGGCGGATCTGGCGGGCCGCCCAGCTCGTCCTCGGCGTGTGGGCGGCGGCCCGGGTGCACTGGATGCTCGGCGGTCGGGACGCGGTCGTCGCGGGCGACGTCCCTTACGCGCTCGGGCCGGCCGGGGCGGCCGTGCTGGCGTTCTGCCTGGTGCTCGCGCTGCTGGACGGCGGGATCCTGGCCGCGGCGGAGCGGGTGCCGGTGCGGCGGGCTTGGCGGGGCCTGGTGGCGCGCTCGCTCGCGCCGATCGCGGTGCACGGCCTCGCCGGGCTGATGATGGCCGTCCTGTGGCGCAGCCCGTACGGTCCCGTGGCCGCGCTGCTCGTGCTGCTGCCGATGTGCGTCTCGTGGTGGGCGTTCGCGCAGTACCACCGGGAACGGGCCGCACACCAGGCGACCATCCGGGCGCTGGTCCAGGCCGTCGACATCAAGGACGGGTACACGCGGGGGCACAGCGAGCGCGTCGGGCAGGCCTCCATGATGATCGCGCGCGAGCTGGGCATGGACGACGAGCGCGTCGAGGTGCTCCGCTTCGCCGGGATCCTGCACGACGTCGGCAAGCTGGGCGTGCCCACCCGGCTGCTCAGGAAGAACGGGCCGCTGACCCCCGAGGAGCGGCGCGTGATCGAGCTGCACCCCGAGTACGGGCACGAGATGGTGCGCGGTATCGGCTTCCTCG
>KL569173.1:37712-38744 GCA_000715635.1 Streptomyces violaceus
CGGCAGCGGCTATCCCTACGGCCTGGTGGGCCGTCAGATCCCGGAGTCCGCACGGGTCGTGGCGGTCGCCGACGCCTTCGACGCCATGACCTCCACCCGGAGCTACAGCAGGGCCCGCCCCGTCGCGGTGGCCTTGGAGGAGCTGGAGCGGTGCGCGGGCAGCCACTTCGATCCCGTGATGGTCGCGGCCCTGGTGGAAGCCGTACGGCGGACGGGCTGGCACCCCGCGGTGACCGCCGACGACGCCCGCACGCCCCGGGTGCCCCCGCCCGGCGCACCCGTCTCCAGCCGGCCGGGAGCACACCGATGAGCGCGTGCGCGGCGCCTCCCCTGCGCACCCTGGTCCACGCCTGCGCCGCCCTCCTCGCCACCGGCTCCCTCGCCGTCACCCTCTACAGCGGACTCGAGGAACGCCGCGTCGCCCTCGCTTTCGGGGTTCTCGTCACCGTCGGGGAGCTCACCCGGCGCAACGGGGCGCGGGTCCGGGAACCGGCACCGCTCGGGGCCGCTGCGGCCCTGTCGTACGCGCTGCTCGGGGAGGCCGGCGGGCGGGCCACGCACCACGGCCTCGCCCAGGTCGTCGCCGTCGTGCTGGCCGCCTCACTGCTCGGCAGCGTGCCGCACGTCGCGCGCGGACAGGGGCCCACGCTCGACCACCTGGCACGCCGCATGCTCACCGTCGGATTCGTCGCCGTGTGCTTCCAGCCCCCGTACAACCGGGGGATGTTCGACGACTGGGGCGGACCCGCCTACGCGCTGCTGCTGCTCGCGCTGCTGTCCCTGACCGCGCTGTGCGACGCGGTGCTCGCCGCCGCCCTGGCCCACTCCCGCACCGGCTGGCCCTTCGGCCCGGTGCTGCGGGACGAGCTGCGGGCCGTGTGCGGCATCGGGTCCGCCGTCATCGCGACCGGGGCCGTGATGGCCCTCGCGGTCGCCGTCGTCGGGCTGTGGGCGCTGCCCGTCTTCTCCGTGCCGCTGCTGCTCGCCCAGATGTCGTTCCGGCGGTACGCCGCCGTCCGGGCCACCTACCGC
>KL569173.1:39050-44147 GCA_000715635.1 Streptomyces violaceus
CCCCCCCGCCGACCTGCCCGCCGCGGAACAGCGGCGGATCGCGCTGCTCGGCGGTGCCGTCGTACGGCATACGGGGGTCGACGAGGCGGTCGCCGTGGTCGTGGAGCGGCAGGCCGACCCCTACGCCGAGCAGCCGCTCGCAGCGCGAATCGTCCGGGCCGTGAACGCGTACGAGGAGAAGTCCAGGGAAGGCGGGCCCGGCGGGCCGCTGACGGCGCTGGAGGAACTCCGGCTCGCCACCGCCGGGAAGTACGCGCCGGAGGTGGTGGAATCACTGGCCCGGGTACTGGCGAGGGGCAGTCTGACTCTGCCCGTGGCTGGGTAACCCATGGGTAATGAGCGCCCCGGAGGCCGTACGTGGTTGGATGCGAAGGAGAAGGTGTCCGGGGGCTCGAAACACAGCTACGGCCAGCCCACCGAACGGAACTGGCAGGCGGGAATCGTGAGGATCTTCGGCAAGGGACGGCACCGGCCCTCCGCCTCCTGGCGGCAGGCCACAGACCGGGCGTTCACACTGATCGGCGACGGCCGGTACGAGGACGCGGGCGCACTGTTGACACGTGCCGCCGACCTGGAGCCCTGGTTGTCCGAGTCGTGGTTCAACCTCGCCCTGCTGCACAAGTTCCGGCACGACTGGGAGCAGGCGCGGGCGGCGGGCCTCAGGGCCGTGGCCCTGCTCGACCGGGACGCCGGTGCGCCCGACTGGTGGAACGTCGGCATCGCCGCGACCGCCCTGCAGGACTGGCCGCTGGCCCGGCGCGCCTGGCAGGCCTACGGGCTGCGGATGCCCGGTTCCGCCATCGCCGCCGGCGAGCCCGTCGGCATGGACCTCGGCAGCGCGGCCGTACGGCTGTCCCCTGAGGGGGAGGCCGAGGTCGTGTGGGGGCGGCGGCTGGATCCCGCGCGGATCGAGGTGCTGTCCATCCCGCTGCCGTCGTCGGGGCGGCGCTGGGGCGAGGTCGTGCTGCACGACGGGGTGCCGCACGGGGAGCGGACCACGGCCGCCGGGCACACCTATCCGGTGTTCGACGAGATCGAGCTGTGGGCCCCGTCACCGGTGCCGACCTGGGTGGTGCTGCTGGAGGCGGCGACCGAGGCGGACCGGGACGCGCTGGAGCAGCTTGCCGGGGATGCCGGGTTCGCCGCGGAGGACTGGTCTTCTTCGGTGCGGTTGCTGTGCCGGATGTGCTCGGAGTCCCGGATGCCGTCGGACGAGGGTGACGGGGAACATCTCGATCCGCATGATCACAGTGAGCCGGGGCATCCCGGGCCGCTGGGGCATCGGACGGACGGGCAGCTCTGGGTGCCGGAGCGGGAGTGCGGGCTGGCTGCGCCGGCTTCGCTGGTGAGGGGGTTGCTGGACGGGTGGGTGGCCGACAGCCCTGATTCCCGTGACTGGCGGGATCTCGAAGAGGTCTGCTAGGTGCATTTCCGGGCGCGGCGTCGTCGTGGTTGTTCGCGCAGTTCCCCGCGCCCCCAAGAAGGGCACCTGACGCCCGCGTACCCTGTATCCGCATCCCATTTTTTGTGCAGGAAGGCGTACGTACGTCATGGCTCAGCAGGACACCGATCAGCAGCCCGGCGTGCTCCCCGTCGATGACGAGGGGTACGTGATCGACACGGAGGACTGCGAGGAGCGCGAGGCGGCCTGGCGGGAGCGGGGGACCTCGCGGCCGATCACGGTGGTCGGGAACCCGGTGCTGCACAAGGAGTGCAAGGACGTCACCGAGTTCGGCGAGGAGTTCCAGCAGCTCGTCGCGGACATGTTCGCCAGCCAGCGCACCGCCGAGGGCGTGGGCCTGGCCGCCAACCAGATCGGTGTCGACCTGAAGGTCTTCATCTACGACTGCCCCGACGACGAGGGTGCCCGGCACACCGGAGTGGTCTGCAACCCCAGGCTCGTCGAACTGCCGGCCGAGAAGCGCAGGCTGGACGACAGTAACGAGGGCTGCCTGTCCGTGCCCACCGCGTACGCCCCGCTCGCCCGGCCCGACTACGCCGAGGTGACCGGGCAGGACGAGAAGGGCAACCCGATCAAGGTGCGCGGCACCGGATACTTCGCTCGGTGTTTGCAGCACGAGACCGACCACCTGTACGGCTACCTGTACATCGACCGGCTCTCCAAGCGTGAGCGCAAGGACGCGCTGCGCCAGATGGCCGAGAACGAGCCTCGCTACCCCGTGGTCGCGAACGACTGAGACTTCACGCGCACCAGGCGAACGGCGTCTGTTCGGGTTTCCCGCCTTGAACAGGCGCCGTTCGGCTGTGCCGTTCGCCTGTCCGTCGCACGTTCGATCGCTTCTGCTCTCCTGGTGATCCGTTCCCCGTCACACACCGGGAGGATCCCGGCACTGTGGGGTAGTGAATGAAGCAAATACGTTCCCAGAGCGGTCAGTTGTAGTGCTGAATGGGATGAGCGGGGTATGCAACGGCGCACGCCCGGCACGAAGGGAGGGGCGCCCGCGCCAACCGGCGGCTGAGAGGGGTTAGTTCGTGCATGCTTTGTCACACGGCACCACATCGACACCGACCACCATCGCAGTTCCACCGTCGCTCTCTCTCCCGGTGATCGAGGCGGCGTTTCCCCGGCAACTCCACCCGTATTGGCCGAAGTGCCAGGAGAAGACCCGGGCCTGGCTGCTCGAAAAGCGGCTCATGCCTGCGGACAAGGTGGAGGAATATGCCGACGGCCTTTGCTACACCGACCTCATGGCCGGGTACTACATCGGCGCCTCCGACGAGGTCCTCCAGGCGATCGCGGACTACAGCGCCTGGTTCTTCGTCTGGGACGACCGGCACGACCGCGACATCGTGCACGACCGTCCGGTCGCCTGGCGGCGGCTGCGGGACCGGCTGCACGCGGCCCTCGACTTCCCCGGGGCGCACCTGCACCACGAGGACTCACTGGTCGCCGGGTTCGCGGACAGCGTGCTGCGGCTGTACGCGTTCCTGCCGAGGACGTGGAACCTCCGGTTCGCCCGGCACTTCCACGCGGTGGTCGACGCATACGACCGGGAGTTCCACAACCGCACCCACGGAATCGTGCCCACGGTCGACGAATATCTCCGGTTGCGCCGGCTCACCTTCGCTCACTGGATATGGACGGATCTGCTGGAGCCGGCCGCGGGATGCGAACTACCCGACGCCGTGCGGAAACACCCGGCATATCGGCGTGCGGCGCTGCTGAGCCAGGAGTTCGCCGCCTGGTACAACGACCTCTGCTCCCTTCCGAAGGAAATAGCGGGCGACGAGGTGCACAATCTCGGAATCAGTCTCATCACCCATGAGGGGCTGACACTGGAACAGGCGGTCACGGAAGTCAGACGCCGTGTCGAGAACTCCATAACGGAATTCCTCGACGTCGAACAGGAAGCATTACGGTTCGCCGACGACCTCGCCGACGGCACCGTGCGGGGAAAGGAACTGAGCGCCGCCGTGCGGGCCTGTCTGAGCAATATGCGCAACTGGTTCAGTTCCGTCTACTGGTTCCACCACGAGTCCGGCCGGTACATGGTCGACAGCTGGGACGACCGGTCCACGCCCCCGTACGTCAACAACGAAGCGGCAGGTGAGAAATGACCGTCGAGTCTGTGCGGCCCGAAGCCCCGGCTCCGGATCTGCGTGAGCCGCCCCGGGCGGGCGGCGGTGTCCCGGGCCTCGGCCACGGCTGGAAGCTCGTGCGCGACCCGCTGGCGTTCATGTCCCGGCTGCGCGACCACGGAGACGTGGTCCGCCTGAAGCTGGGGCCGAAGACCGTGTACGCCGTCACCACCCCGGACCTCACCGGCGCACTGGCGCTGAGCAACGACTTCATCATCGCCGGGCCGCTCTGGGAGTCCCTGGAGGGTCTGCTCGGCAAGGAGGGAGTGGCCACGGCGAACGGGCCGCGGCACCGGCGCCAGCGGCGCACCATCCAGCCCGCCTTCCGGCTCGACGCCATCCCCGCCTACGGGCCGATCATGGAGGAGGAGGCGCACGCGCTGACCGAGCGCTGGAAACCCGGCGAGACCGTCGACTGCACCTCCGAGTCCTTCCGGGTGGCCGTGCGCATCGCGGCCCGCTGTCTGCTGCGCGGCGACTACATGGACGAGCGGGCGGAGCGGCTGTGCGTCGCGCTCGCCACTGTCTTCCGCGGGATGTACCGGCGGATGGTGGTCCCGCTCGGGCCGCTCTACAAGCTGCCGCTCCCGGCCAACCGCGAATTCAACCGTGCATTGGCCGATTTGCATCTCCTGGTCGACGAGATCGTGGCCGAGCGCCGGGCATCCGGTCAAAAGCCGGACGATTTGCTGACGGCATTGCTGGAGGCGAAGGACGAGAATGGCGACCCCATCGGGGAACAGGAGATCCACGATCAGGTCGTCGCGATCCTCACCCCCGGCAGCGAAACCGTCGCCTCCACGATCATGTGGCTGTTGCATATGCTCGCGGAACACCCTGAACACGCGGACCGGGTGCGCGACGAAGTAGAAGCCGTCACCGGCGGGAGGCCGGTGGCATTTGCAGACGTCCGAGGACTCAGGCACACCAACAATGTCGTCGTCGAGTCCATGCGTTTGAGCCCCGCCGTCTGGATTCTGACGCGCCGGGCGGTGCGGGACACGGAACTCGGCGGATACCGGATTCCGGCCGGAGCGGACATCGTCTACAGTCCGTACGCGATCCAGCGCGATGCGAAGTCGTACGAGCGGAACCTGGAGTTCGACCCCGACCGCTGGCTTCCGGACCGGGTCAAGGACATCCCGAAGCACGCCATGAGCCCGTTCAGTGTGGGCAACCGCAAGTGCCCGAGCGACCACTTCTCGATGGCCCAGCTGACGCTGATCACGGCGGCGCTGGCCACCAGGTACCGCTTCGAGCAGGTGGCCGGTTCGAACGACGGCACGCGGGTCGGCATCACGCTCCGCCCGCACGAACTGCTGGTGCGTCCGGTGCCGAGGTGACAGGGCAGTGATCGTCAGGCCGCTTCGGGGCCCCTGAACGTGCGCCGGTAGGCGTTCGGCGTGGTGCCCACCGCCCGGACGAAGTGGTGGCGCAGCGTCGCCGCGTTGCCGAACCCCGTTCGGCCGGCGATCGCGTCCATCGTCTCGTCCGTCG
>KL569173.1:44350-48592 GCA_000715635.1 Streptomyces violaceus
TCCGTCGCCTCCCGCAGCCGCTGGGCCAGCAGCACCCGCTGGCGCAGGACCCAGCGGTAGGGAGTCGTCCCGGTCTCCTGCTGGAAGCGGCGGGCGAAAGTACGCGGGGACATGTGGGCGTGGGCGGCCAGCTGCTCGACGGTGACCTCCTCGTCGAGGTGGCGCTCCATCCACGCCAGCACGTCGCCGATCGTGTCGCCCTCGGAGTGCGGCAGCGGGCGCTCGATGTACTGGGCCTGGCCGCCGTCACGGTGCGGCGGCACCACCATCCGCCGGGCGATCTTGTTGGCGACCTCGGTGCCCTGCTCCTTGCGCACCAGGTGAAGGCAGGCGTCGATCCCCGCGGCCGTGCCGGCGGAGGTGATCACCGGGTCCTCGTCGACGTAGAGCACGTCCGGCTCCACGACCGCCCGGGGGTACTGCCGGGCGAGGTCCCGCGCGTGCTTCCAGTGCACGGCGCAGCGGCGGTCGTCCAGCAGCCCGGCAGCGGCCAGCACGAAGGCGCCGGAGCAGACGCTGAGCACCCGGGCGCCGCGGGCGACCCCGCGCCGCAGGGTGTCCAGCAGCTCCGGCGGGAACTCACGGGACGCGTAGCTGTGCCCGGCCGGCACCGCGATCAGATCGGCCGTCTCCAGCCGCTCCAAGCCGTGCTCGACCTGTACCGAGACGCCCGAGTTCATGCGCAGCGCCGGGCCCTCGGCCGAGGCGACCGCGAAATCGTAGACCGGCAGGCCGTCGTCACTGCGGTCGGTGCCGAAGACCTCGCACACCACACCGAGTTCGAAAGGGTTCACGCCGTCGAGCAGAACGACGGCCACGTTCTGGAGCATGTCTCCAGTGTGCCTCGCCCGTGGCAGTAATTCGAGGGTCTACGGCAGTACTGCCACTGACGGTAAGGAGTCATCGGCGCGACAGTGGTGTCCATGGAAACGAACCAGGCACAGACACTCATCGCCATGATCTTCGTACTCGGGACGCTGGTCCTCCTGGTCCTCCCGTCAGTGATCGGCATCGTGCGCGACAGGCGCGCCGACCGTCAGATCCGGGAGGCCCAGGAAGTCCGGGAGAGCGAGCGGGCTCAGAAGTCCTCGTCCAGGTCGACGGTGCCCTCCACCGCCACCTGGTACGCAGAGGGCCGCCGCTCGAAGAAGTTGGTCAGCTCCTGAACCCCCTGGAGCTCCATGAAGGAGAAGGGGTTCTCGGAGCCGTACACCGGAGCGAAGCCGAGCCGGGTGAGCCGCTGGTCGGCGACGCACTCCAGGTACTGCCGCATCGACTCGGTGTTCATGCCCGGGAGGCCGTCACCGCACAGGTCGCGCGCGAACTGCAGCTCGGCCTCGACGGCCTCCCGCAGCATGTCCGTGACCTGCTGCTCGAGCTGGTCGTCGAACAGCTCCGGCTCCTCCTTGCGGACGGTGTCGACCACGTCGAAGGCGAAGGACATGTGCATCGTCTCGTCGCGGAACACCCAGTTGGTGCCGGTGGCCAGGCCGTGCAGCAGGCCCCGGCTGCGGAACCAGTAGACATAGGCGAAGGCACCGTAGAAGAACAGGCCCTCGATGCACGCGGCGAAGCAGATCAGGTTCAGCAGGAAACGGCGGCGGTCGGCCTGGGTCTCCAGCCGGTCGAGCTTCTCCACGGAGTCCATCCACTTGAAGCAGAACCCGGCCTTCTCGCGGATGGAGGGGATGTTCTCCACCGCGTCGAACGCGGCGGCACGGTCCTCCGGGTCGGGGAGATAGGTGTCGAGCAGCGTCAGATAGAACTGGACGTGCACGGCCTCCTCGAAGAGCTGCCGGCTCAGATACAGCCGCGCCTCCGGGGAGTTGATGTGCTTGTACAGCGTCAGCACCAGGTTGTTCGCGACGATCGAGTCGCCCGTGGCGAAGAAGGCGACCAGCCGGCCGATCAGGTGCTGCTCCGCCGGGGACAGCTTGGCGAGGTCGGCGACGTCCGAGTGGAGGTCGACCTCCTCCACGGTCCAGGTGTTCTTGATGGCGTCCCGGTAGCGCTCGTAGAAGTCCGGGTAGCGCATGGGGCGCAAGGTGAGCTCGAAGCCGGGGTCGAGAAGGTTCTGGGTGCTCATTACTGGCAGGCCTCGCAGGACTCGGGGTTTTCCAGGGAGCAGGCGACCGCTTCGGGGTCCGGGGTGGTGGCCTGCACGGGGACAGTGGCCTGTGCCGCGCGGGCGATGCGGGTCGCCGGGCGCGAACGCAGGTAGTACGTCGTCTTCAGCCCGGCCTTCCAGGCGTACGCGTACATCGAGGAGAGCTTGCCGATGGTCGGCGTCTCCATGAAGAGGTTCAGGGACTGGGACTGGTCCAGGAACGGCGTCCTGGCCGCAGCCATGTCGATCAGACCGCGCTGCGGGACCTCCCACGCCGTGCGGTAGAGCGCCCGTACGTCCTCGGGGATCCAGGCGAACTCCTGAACCGAGCCGTTCGCCTCGCGCAGCGCCTCCCGGCTGCGGGCGTCCCACACGCCGAGCCGCTTCAGCTCGTCCACCAGGTAGGAGTTGACCTGGAGGAACTCACCCGACAGCGTCTCGCGCTTGAACAGGTTGGACACCTGAGGCTCGATGCACTCGTACACGCCCGCGATGGAGGCGATGGTGGCCGTGGGCGCGATGGCGAGGAGCAGGGAGTTGCGCATGCCGGTCTCGGCGATGCGCTCGCGCAGGGCCGCCCAGCGCTCGGGCCAGGTCAGCTCCACGTCGTAGTGATCGGGGTGCAGCACGCCCCTGGCCGTACGGGTCTTCTCCCAGGCCGGCAGCGGGCCGTTGCGCTCGGCGAGGTCGGCGGAGGCCTCGTACGCGGCGAGCATGACGCGCTCGGCGATGCGGGTGGAGAGCGCCTTGGCCTCGGGCGAGTCGAAGGGCAGGCGCAGCTTGAAGAAGACGTCCTGCAGGCCCATGGCCCCGAGGCCGACCGGACGCCACCGGGCGTTGGAGCGGCCCGCCTGCTCGGTCGGGTAGAAGTTGATGTCCACGACCCGGTCGAGGAAGGTGACGGCCGTACGGACGGTCTCGTCCAGCCGCTCCCAGTCGAGGTCACTGGTCGATGTATCGACAAAGGAACCCAGGTTGACCGACCCCAGGTTGCAGACCGCCGTCTCCCCGTCGCTGGTGACCTCCAGGATCTCCGTGCAGAGGTTGGAGGAGTGGACGACGTGGCCCGGCTCGGCCGTCTGGTTGGCGGTGCGGTTGGCGGCGTCCTTGAAGGTCATCCAGCCGTTGCCGGTCTGCGCGAGGGCGCGCATCATGCGGCCGTACAGCTCGCGGGCGGGCAGGGTCTTCCTCGCCAGGCCCTTCGCCTCGGCCGCCCGGTACGCGGCGTCGAACTCCTCGCCCCACAGGTCGACCAGCTCGGGCACGTCCGCAGGGGAGAACAGCGACCACTGCCCGTCGGCGTTCACCCGCCGCATGAACTCGTCCGGCACCCAGTGCGCGAGGTTCAGGTTGTGCGTACGGCGGGCGTCCTCGCCGGTGTTGTCGCGCAGCTCCAGGAACTCCTCGATGTCGGAGTGCCACGTCTCCAGATAGACCGCGGCCGCGCCCTTGCGGCGACCGCCCTGGTTCACGGCGGCGACCGAGGCGTCGAGGGTCTTCAGGAACGGGACGATGCCGTTGGAGTGGCCGTTGGTGCCGCGGATCAGCGAACCGCGCGCACGGATACGGGAGTACGACAGCCCGATGCCGCCCGCGTGCTTCGACAGCCGCGCCACCTGGTGGTACCGGTCGTAGATCGAGTCCAGCTCGTCCTTGGGGGAGTCGAGGAGGTAGCAGGACGACATCTGGGGGTGCCGGGTGCCGGAGTTGAAGAGGGTGGGGGAGGAGGGGAGGTAGTCCAGGCGGCTCATCAGCCCGTAGAGCGCGGCGACCTCGTCGACGGACTGTGCCGTGTCGTCCTCGGCGAGGCCGGCGGCGACGCGCAGCATGAAGTGCTGGGGCGTCTCGACGACCTTGCGGGTGATCGGGTGGCGGAGCAGATAGCGGCTGTGCAGCGTCCGCAGGCCGAAGTAGCCGAAGCGGTCGTCGGCGGCCCGGTCGATCAGCGCGTCGAGCCGGGCGGCGTGCAGGCGCACGAACTCGGCGGTCCGGTCGGCGATCAGGCCCTCCCGGTGGCCGACCGCGACGGACTCGGTGAAGGACGTGACACCCTGCGAGGCGGCCTCCTCGCGGATGCCGATCGTCAGCAGGCGCGCGGCCAGCCGGGAGTAGGCGGGGTCCTCGGAGATGAGGCC
>KL569173.1:48793-50405 GCA_000715635.1 Streptomyces violaceus
GCTCGCGCAGCTCCGCCTCGTCCGCCCGCGCGGACCGGCCGCGCAGCGCGGCGGCGGCGACCCGGCCGGGGTCGGCGTCGGGGAGATCGGCGGTCAGCTCGGTCAGGGTCCGCAGCAGCGCGGCACCGGGACCGTCGTGCTCGTCTTCGGAAGCGGAGACCGGTTCGGCTGGCGCGATGGTCACGTGGGGCTCTCCCTCGCTCGGCAAGGGGCCTCGCGCAGGGCAGGGGGCAGCACACGAGCGCACACGGCGTCGCCTCCACCGGCCCATTCCACGAGGCCCGGACGTCAGGGCACCCCGGCCGGACGGCCGGGTGCGCTGTCGGCAGGTCCTCGGACTGACTCCTGCGCATGACGTTTCTGGGAACAGACATGCACAAGTACACCGTTGCGGGACAGTTCCGGATTCGCACCGGATTCCCCTGCGGCGACAGCGAGCACGAGCATACATCTTGTGTCGGGTTCGGGTGGCACCCCCAGATGTTGTGTCGCACTGGTTTCGGAGCGTCAACTGGTAGGTGAGGAGAGTTCACCAAGGGGTCCGGCGGACGGCGGCGTTCCTCCGGCGTCGCCACCGGGTTGCGGGGCGTGTCGGGAGTGCTTCCATGGAAGTAGGTGCCGACGTCCGCGGTCCTCCGTACTGGGAACCAGATCGCCCTCGGAGGGAGTACTCACCATGACGAGGGTCGTCCGTCGCACACCGGGCAAGGAGCGGCCGCACAACGCGCCCATGGCCACGCTGGATCTGCGACGGGCGGCGAGACGGACCAGCCGCGTTGTCGTCGGCCACTGGCACAGCCTGACCATCCGTCTCGAGGCCCGCCGCGGCACCACCCGGCCCAGGAAGTGGCGCAGGTGGTTCTCCTACACCAACGTGCTCCGGATGGTCTGGGCGGTCGGCGCCCTCGTGGTCTTCGGCTGGATCGGGGCCGGCGTACACATGCTGGTCACCGACCAGAAGACCACGGTCGAGAGATGGCAGAAGGAGCCGGGGCTCGAGGCCCTGCTCCGTTTCATCGGTCCGGTCCTCACCGCTTCGGTCGCCGCCGCGCTCTTCATGTTCTGGTGGTACAGCTGGAACAAACGGCGATACCTCGTGAAGGCGCGCAAGGACCCGCACAAGCTCGTGCTCACGGCCGGGCAGGACGCCACCGAGATCGTGGGTCGCGAGGAGCTCGCGCAGGTCATCGCCCAACGGCTGAGGGAGCGCAGCACTCGTCGGCCCTATCTGCTCGTGGGCGGTGTCGGCACGGGGAAGACCGCCGTCCTCGTGCGGCTCACCGAACTACTGGCCCAGGAGCGTGCCGTGCCCGTGCCGATCCGGCTGCGGGACGCCGACGGCGGCACCGATCTGAACTTCGAGCGCATGGCCAAGCAGCGTTTCGCCGAGGTGGCGCCGCAGGGCATTCTGGCCCGCACCAAGACCGATCGGGTCTGGCAGCAACTGCTTGCCGACGACAAGCTGGTCGTCATCGCCGACGGACTCGAAGAGGCTCTTCTCGACGGCGGTGTTCAGCAGAACCGGGACAACATCATCCGCTGTGCCATCGAACGCGCTTATGAGGAGCGGCTGCCGGTGGTCATCGCCTCCCGGCCGCACAGTCCTCTGGAC
>KL569173.1:50535-51066 GCA_000715635.1 Streptomyces violaceus
CCTCCCGGCCGCACAGTCCTCTGGACAGCACGCCCGCCGCGATCGTGGAGCTGGAACCGCTGAGCGAGGAGGAGGCGCTGCAATTCGTCAAAGCCTCCGTACCGGGGACGGACGAGCGCCGTGTGGACTGGATCGTGGAGACGGCGGAGGTGACCGAATCGCCCGTCTACCTGCAGATCGCCCGTGAACTGCACCGGCATGGCGCCCTGGAACGGGACCGTCCGACTGACGACCCGAAGCGTCTGAACACACGCAGCCGGGACCGGAGCACGCTTCGGTTGTGGCTGTTGGACACCTGGGGCCGTGCCTTGCACGAGGGCCGACTGTGTGAGGACGTCGCGCTGACCCCGCAGGAGCGCCGGGACACCCTTGCGGTGGTCTCCGCTCTGGCCTGCGTGGGACTGCTTCAGGACAAGCTGGAAGTGGACTTCGCCGAGTTGCTCGGCCCGGACGTCCAGCCCGGCGGAGTGCGATACGTGGGGGCTGAGGCAGGCCACTTGTGGACCGGGGTGCGTGGCACCGACGGGTACG
>KL569173.1:51292-58080 GCA_000715635.1 Streptomyces violaceus
GGTCTGCCTTGCCAGCCCCTCAGAGATGTGTATAAGAGACAGATCTGGGCCGCGCTCCGCGCCAGGCTCGGCGACGAGGAGGTGAGGCGGCTGCAGAAGGGAAACATGGCGCAGTGTCACGCCGTGCTCGCCCGTCTGGTGGGCAACGCGGACAAGCTCGGGCTGTTGGAGAGCTCCGAGACGAAGGCGCGCTTCCCGCACAGCATCCTGCAGGCCTACTTCGGCTTCCGTCTGCTGAGCCACGTGGAGGAGGCCGATGTCGGCGAGCTGATCGCGCAGGCGCTGCAGTCGCCCGGCCCCGGCCGTGAGTTGCTGGTCGCGGTCGTGTTCCTGTCCCGGGGGAGGGTGGGAAGACGTCCTCCCCGAGGCGACGGCGTCGGGGCCGGGTTCCAGGAGGGGAGGGTCGAGCTGTCGCGGAGGGCCCCCGTGCGTGGGCGCGCCCTGTCCGAGCGGCTCTGTGAGGCCGCGCAGCACCGACCGGACGACCCGAAGACCCTCGACCTCTACGCCGCTGCCCTCGAAGTCGAGAGTGTGGAAGCCGACCCAGGACGGCTGGGCGACATCGTCGAGAGGGTGGCGGCCGACTGGTCGGGCATCCAGGGCGATCAGCGCACTCTCGAGGATGCGAAACTGAGGCTGCTCAAGCAGCTGGGCGCGGCTTCGCGGGTGGCTTCCAAGAAGATCGACACCACGGCGATGTACGAGAAGATCTTCGAGCTGGGCATCGCTGAGCCCTCGTACTCCATCCGCCTGGCCGTCGCCCAGGAGTTCGGCAGCGGCGGCAACGAGGCGTTCGCCGTGATCCGTGAGCGGGTCGGTCTCAACAGTGACCCCATAGGGGAGTACAACGAAAAGATCCTCGACATGAAAGCCGAGACCACGAGGGAATTCGAAGCGTGGACCTCGAGGATGGGGCAGGCCAGATCCGCCCGTGCGTCCTCGCCTGCCGCGTCCTTCGAGGCCATCGATCGGCTGCAAAGGGAGCGCGAGGAACTCAACCAGCGGTACGAGAACCAACGGGTCGAACTGCTGCGTGAGTTCGTGATGCGGGCCTGGATGCTGCCCATGCTGCTGGGGTCGGTCGACGACTCCCACCGCGGTGAGGCCCGGGAGCGCCTCACCAAATGGCTGCTGCACCTCGACCCGGCCCACACGGACGGCGCCCCCGATATGCCGCTCGCCCTGGAGGCGGCGCTGGCCCAGGGCTTCAAGTACGCGGCCAACCGGCGCCAGCGTCATCCGAACACGGATCCCGGCAGACGCGTCGACCTGATCCGGCAGGCGGAGACCGTACTGCAGCAGACCCGGTGCTGGTACTCGCAGCTCAGCCTGCTTCAGGCGCTGTGCCTGTGGAAGCTTCCGGACCGGCTCGGCCACCATGACCGGGACGGCGACACCACGGCAGGGCCGAGCGACGATCACCACGCATCGCGCGAGCCGCTCCTGACGATCGGTGGTTCCACCGCCGTGCAGACCGTGCGGCGCTGGCTGGCGATGGCCGGCACGGTGAACGCACCGCCCGGCCCGCCCGGTGCGAACGGCGACTCGCCGCGGCGGCTGCTGCACCCGTTCGTCGCCGAGGCGGGCGACCTGGTGGCCCTCGCCCTGGAGACCGGACAGCCCGAGCGCTTCCTCTGGATCGACGAGAAGGGCGTCGCCGACAACATCGGTTCCCGTGCGGACCACTCCGGCGCCTACCGCAAGCACAACCTGTGGATCCCGCCCTCGGTCGGCTGGAGCACTCTCGACGGGCGGGCCCAACGCCTCGTCGCCGACGTGCTGGTCATGCTGAACCTCATCGATCGGGACGGAAACCCCGACGAGGTCGAGGAGCGCATGGCCCGCGCGGAGCAGTCCGGCATGCCTCTCCCGCCGTGCCTCTGCACGAACCGCGAGCCGCTGCAACCCGGCGCGCGCGTCGGTACCGCGACCCCGCCCGCACCCGGCACCGCATGTCTGCCCGACTGCAAGTTCCAGCTCTGCCCGTACCCTCCCCATGGCTGTGTGCCCCGGGGAGAGATCCGAGAGCCGTTCTGCCGCCAGCAGCAGGGACTGTTGCCCGGACGCCTGCGCCGCTGGTTCCCCAGGCTGTTGCGCCGGAAGACGCCACCTTGGGTGAGCATGCGCGTCCGTGAGCTGGACCGCTTCTGGCATGCGATGGCCGCACGCACCCGCGACTAGGCCGGATACGCCAACGGGCCGCCGGGTGCTCTCCCGACGGCCCGTCCTGCGCTGGGATCAGTGCGAGGTGCCCGCCGTGGCCGGCGGCAGTTCCACCTGCACCCCCGGGTCGCCCGCGTCGGCCGTGTAGTCCTCCGGCTTGGTCTCGTCGATGCCGTCGGGGGCCTTGAGGGCCTTCAGGACGAAGGTGAGGACCACCGTCACCACCACGTTCAGGACGAACGCGGTGAGTCCGATGTAGCCGATCTCGCCGATGCCGGGGATCTCCTTGGAGGAGCCGCCGAAGTGCTTCTGGGTCGGCGAGGCGACCCCGTACGCGGCGGCCGTGCCGTAGACCATGCCGACCGCCCAGCCCGCGAGCAGCGCCCAGCGGTGGAACCAGCGGGTGAACAGGCCGCCGACCAGGGCCGGGAAGGTCTGCAGGATCCAGATGCCGCCGAGCAGCTGGAAATTGATGGCGACGGTCTTGTCCATGGTGAGGACGAAGGCCAGCGCGCCCACCTTCACCAGCAGGGAGACCAGCTTGGAGACCTTGGTCTCCTGCGCCGGTGTGGCGTCGGGCTTGATGAAGTCCTTGTAGATGTTGCGGGTGAAGAGGTTCGCGGCCGCGATGGACATGATGGCGGCGGGCACGAGCGCTCCGATGCCGATCGCCGCGAAGGCCACGCCCGCGAACCAGTCCGGGAACATCGTCTCGAACAGCTGCGGGATCGCCAGCTGCCCGTTCTGCACCTTGATCCCGGCCGCGATCGCCATGAAGCCGAGCAGCGCGAGCAGGCCCAGCATCAGCGAGTACAGCGGCAGGATCGTGGTGTTGCGGCGGATCACCTCACGGCTGCGCGAGGACAGCGTCGCCGTGATCGAGTGCGGGTACATGAACAGCGCGAGCGCCGAGCCGAGCGCCAGCGTGGCGTACGTCCACTGCCCCGCCTCCGGCGGCACCAGCGCACCACGCGGCGCGCCCGTCGCCGGGTTGGTCTGGCTGTACGCGTCGCCCGCCTTGGCGAAGATCTCGTCGAAGCCGCCCAGCTTGATCGGGATGTAGATGATCGCCACCGCGATGACGATGTAGATCAGGGTGTCCTTGACGAAGGCGATCAGCGCCGGGGCACGCAGGCCCGACGAGTACGTGTAGGCCGCCAGTACGCCGAACGCGATCAGCAGCGGCAGGTCCTTGATGAACCAGTTGGTGTCCTCGCCGCCGCCGACGCCCATCACGTCCAGCACGGCCTGGATGCCGACGAGCTGGAGCGCGATGTACGGCATGGTCGCGAGGATGCCGGTGACGGCCACGGCCAGCGACAGGCCCTTCGAGCCGAAGCGGCCGCGCACGAAGTCGGACGTCGTCACGTACCCGTGCTTGTGGGACACGGACCACAGGCGAGGGAGGAAGGTGAAGATCAGCGGGTAGACCAGGATCGTGTACGGCACAGCGAAGAAGCCGGCCGCGCCCGCCGCGTAGATCGCCGCGGGTACGGCCACGAAGGTGTACGCCGTGTACAGGTCGCCGCCGAGCAGGAACCAGGTGACCCAGGTGCCGAACGACCGGCCGCCCAGGCCCCACTCGTCGAGGCTGTTCTCGTTCTCGGCCTTGCGCCACCGCGAGGCCAGGAAGCCCATGGCCGTGACGAGCAGGAAGAAGAAGATGAAGACGGCGAGTGCGACGCCGTTCACGCCGTCCTTCACCGCGTACCTCCCCGACGGGCGCGCTGGTCACGCTGCCACAGCTTGTAGGCGGTCATCGTCAGCGCGGTGGAGATGAGCACCCACGCCATCTGGTACCAGTAGAAGAACGGGATGCCGATGAAGGCCGGGTCGGTCTTGGCGTAGGAGCCGACCCACAGCATGGCCACGAAGGGCGCTGTGAGGCAGAGGGCGATGATGACGCGCACCGGCGTCACCACCGGTCCTCTACTGGCTTCTGGGGCTTGCGACATCAGGCGGCTCCGTCCCCTCAGTGATCACCTGTGTAATGCGCAGGCAATCTAGGTCAGGGTGCGGCGGGAGCGGAACCCCTCGTCCGCAATGCGGTACCCAATAGAAACCCGGGCCCCCCAGCGGTCCGCGGCGTGCGCTACTCGACGGGCCGCTTCAGTCGTGCCACGAACTTGTACCGGTCCCCCCGGTACACCGACCGCACCCACTCCACCGGCTGCCCCTCCCGGTCCAGCGAGTGCCGGGACAGCATCAGCATCGGCAGGCCGACGTCCGTGCCGAGCAGGCCGGCCTCGCGAGGGGTGGCCAGCGATGTCTCGATGGTCTCCTCGGCCTCCGCGAGATGGACGTCGTAGACCTCGGCGAGCGCGGTGTACAGGGACGTGTACTTCACCAGCGACCGCCGCAGAGCGGGGAAGCGCTTGGCGGACAGATGCGTGGTCTCGATGGCCATCGGCTCACCGTTGGCCATGCGCAGCCGCTCGATGCGCAGCACGCGCCCGCCGGGCGCGATGTCGAGCAGGCCGGCGAGGCGGTCGTCGGCGGTGATGTAGCCGATGTCCAGCAGCTGCGACGTGGGTTCGAGGCCCTGGGCGCGCATGTCCTCGGTGTACGAGGTCAGTTGCAGCGCCTGGGAGACCTTCGGCTTGGCGACGAACGTGCCCTTGCCCTGGATGCGCTCCAGACGGCCCTCGACGACCAGCTCCTGAAGCGCCTGGCGCACGGTCGTGCGCGAGGTGTCGAACTCCGCGGCCAGCGTGCGCTCGGGCGGGACCGGCGTGCCGGGCGCCTGCGTGTCCGTCATGTCGAGCAGGTGCTTCTTCAGGCGGTAGTACTTGGGCACGCGTGCGGTACGGACGGGCGCCCCGCTCTCGTTCTCAGCACTGCTGACGTCGGTGCTCATGCTCCGCCTTCCCGGCTCGGTCCGCCGACACGATCCCACTTGTATACCGGCGGCTCCGCTTTTGGTCTAGTCCACCACATCCAGTGGTCTACCCGAAGTATGGCGTGCGCAGTCGGCTTTTCGCTGGCTTATTACTTAAAGGTCCCTGCATATGTAGGTCGCATAACGGCTGGTCAGAGCCTTATCGGGACTCTTGACAGGCCTTCTGGTCCAAGCCAAGCTCCTCCCTACTGGTCTACACCAATGGTCCAGGCCCGGCCCCACGTTCACTGCGGGGAGCCAGGGAGGTTGTGGGCATCCCTGAGGAGGGTGGCGTGAAGCGCAAGCTGATATCCGCGATCGGTATCGCGGGAATGATGGTCTCCATCGCGGCGTGCGGGGGCGAGGGCGGTGGTTCGGACAAGGGCGGCGCGGATGCCAAGGAGCTGACGGTCTGGCTCACCGTCGACGCCCAGAACAACTGGCCGCAGCTCGTGAAGGCCGCCGACGCCGCGGTGCAGAAGAAGCACCCCGGCCTCAAGATCAACCACGAGTACTACGGCTGGCCCGACAAGAACGCCAAGCTCGACGCCGTGCTCGCCACCGACAAGGCCCCCGACGTGGTCGAGATGGGCAACACCGAGATGCTCGGCTACATGGTCAAGGGCGCCTTCGCTCCCCTGGACCCGGCGAAGTTCGACAACTCCGACGCCTGGCTGGACGGCCTCAAGGCCTCGGTGACATACGAGGACAAGACCTACGGCGTCCCGTACTACGCCGGCGGCCGGGTCGCCAACTGGCGCAAGGACATCGCGGCTTCGGTCGGTGTGAAGACGCCCCCGAAGACGTACAAGGAGCTGACCGCCGCGCTGGACAAGATCCAGAAGAAGCAGGGCGGCAAGTTCAACGCCTGGTACCAGCCCACCCGCGACTGGTACGCGGCCATGTCCTTCGTCTACGACGCCGGCGGCGCCATCGCCACCGAGTCGGGCGGCCAGTGGAAGGCCGGTCTCTCCTCGCCCGAGTCCCTCAAGGGCCTGACGGAGTTCAAGAACGTCGTCGACTCCTACATGCACGGCGACAAGACCAAGGACGAGTCCGACCGCTACATCGTCTACGGCCAGGGCAAGTCCGCCATGATCTTCGCCGCCGCCTGGGAGGGCGCGACCGCCGAGGACCCGAAGAACGACAAGACCGGCAAGCTCAAGGGCAAGCTCGAGAACTTCGTGATGCCCGGCCCGTCCGGCAAGAACATGCCCGTCTTCCTGGGCGGCAGCGACCTCGCGGTGCCGGTGAAGTCCGACGCGCAGGACCTGGCCGCCGAGTGGATCAACGCCTACACCGGCTCCTCCGGGCAGAAGGGCCTGATGGCCAAGGGCAACCTTCCCAACAACAAGACCGACCTCGCGACGCTGAAGAACGACCCGGCGACGGCGGTCCCCGCCACCGCGGCCGAGTCCAACTGGTTCGTCCCGATGGCCCCCGGCTGGGGCCAGGTCGAGAAGGCGCAGATCCTGCAGACCATGCTGCAGAGCATCGGCACCGGCAAGAAGTCGGTCGAAGCCGCCGCCAAGGACGCGGACGCCGCGATCGACAAGGTCATCAACACCAAGTGACCTTCGGGCGGGGCTCCCTGTCGGCGGAGCCCCGCCGTCGTCAAGACCTGAGGGACCGCCGAGGAGCGCGCGATGAGTGCCGCAGACACCACCACCCCTGCCAAGGTGCCGCCACCGCGGCAGGCACCGCCACCCCCTGCCGATGAGCCGCCACGGGTGAAGCGGCCGTCGGG
>KL569173.1:58261-59236 GCA_000715635.1 Streptomyces violaceus
GAGCCGCCACGGGTGAAGCGGCCGTCGGGCGGGGCCACGGCCCCCTGGCTGCTGCTCGCGCCCTGCCTGCTGATCCTCGCCCTGGTCATGGGCTATCCGCTGGCCCGGCTGGTCACCCTGTCCTTCCAGAAGTTCGGGCAGTCCCAGCTGTGGGGCTTCCAGCCGGCCGAGTCGGTCGGGTTCGACAACTTCGCCAAGGTGCTGGGCGACGGCGAGTTCTGGGCCGTCGTCGTGCGCACCGTCGTCTTCGCGACCGGGGCCGTCGTCTTCACGATGGTGATCGGCATGGTGCTCGCCCTGCTGCTCCAGCGGGTCTCCGGCTGGCTGAAGGTGCTCATCAACATCGTGCTGGTGGCGAGCTGGGGCATGCCGGTGATCGTGGCGACCACGGTCTTCAAATGGCTCTTCGACTCGGACTACGGCGTCCTCAACGCGCTGCTCAGCAAGGTGCCCGGCGTGGAGATGATCGGCCACAACTGGTTCGCGAGCGGGCCCCAGGGCCTGGCCGTGATCATGCTGCTGGTGGTGTGGGGAGCCGTGCCGTTCGTGGTGATCACGCTCAGCGCCGGTCTCACCCAGGTCCCGAAGGAACTGGAGGAGGCGGCCCGCCTGGACGGCGCCGGCTCCTGGGGCGTCTTCCGCTACGTCACCCTGCCCGTCCTCAAGCCGATCATCGTGATGCTCACGACCCTGTCGGTCATCTGGGACATGGGCGTCTTCCCGCAGGTGTTCGTCATGCGCAACGGCCACCCGGAGCCGGAGTTCCAGGTCCTCAACACCTACTCCTACGACCGGGCGTTCGTGGTCAACGACTACGCGCAGGGCTCGGCCATCGCGCTGATCACCGTCCTGCTGCTGCTCGGCGTGGTCGCCGTCTACATGCGGCAGATGCTGAAGATCGGAGAGGTCGAATGAGCACGCTCACCGGAGTCTGTCTCTTATACACATCTCTGAGCGGGCTGGCAAGGCAGACCG
>KL569173.1:59417-62304 GCA_000715635.1 Streptomyces violaceus
CCGCCCGCCGCAAGTCGCGGCTGGGCTGGAACCTCCTCGGCCTCCTGGTCTTCGTCGTCGCCGGCTTCCCGCTCTACTGGATGCTCAACACGGCGTTCAAGCCCGCCAAGGACGCCATCGACCCGGACCCGAGCCTGCTGCCCACCGGCCTCACCTTCGCCAACTTCGGCCGGGCGCTGGACATCGCCGACTTCTGGGGCCCGGTGGGCCGCAGCCTGGTGGTGTCGCTGGCGGTCGTCGTCATCGGCATGGTCGTCGGGCTGCTGGCCGCGCTCGCCATCTCCCGGTTCGCCTTCCGCGGCCGGAAGATCGTGATCGTGGGCATCCTGGCGGTCCAGATGGTCCCGCTGGTCGCCATGATCATCCCGGTGTTCCTGCTGCTCAACGACCTGGGCCAGTACGACCGGCTGACCGGCCTCATCATCACGTACCTGACCTTCGTCCTCCCGTTCACGGTGTGGACGCTGCGCGGCTTCATCGTCAACATCCCGAAGGAACTGGAGGAGGCGGCCATGGTCGACGGCTGCTCCCGCACGGGCGCCTTCCTCCGGGTCGTCTTCCCGCTCCTGGCCCCCGGCATGGTCGCCACCTCGGTCTACGGCTTCATCCAGGCCTGGAACGAGTACCTCTACGCCCTGATGCTGCTCAGCCAGAAGAACCAGACCGCGACCGTCTGGCTCGGCAACTTCACCACCAAGCACGGCACCGAATACGCCCCGATGATGGCCGGCGCCACGATGATGGCCGTGCCCATCGTCGCCCTCTTCCTCCTCGTCCAGCGCAAGATGGCCGCGGGCCTGACCGCGGGCGCCGTGAAGGGATGACCCCACCCGATGACGACACTCGCCAGCGGTGCCGACACGCTCACGCGTGACGCCCTGACGGTTCTCCAGCCCGGCTTCACCGGCACCACCGCCCCCGACTGGCTGCTGCGCCGGCTCGGTGAGGGCCTCGCCTCCGTCGGTCTGTTCGGCCGCAACATCGCCTCGTCCGGCCAACTGGCCGCGCTCACCGCGCAGCTGCGGTCCGAGCGCGACGACGTGCTGGTCGCGATCGACGAGGAAGGCGGTGACGTGACCCGCCTGGAGGTGCGGTCCGGATCCTCCTTCCCGGGCAACCACGCGCTCGGCGCGGTCGACGACGTCGAGCTGACGCGGGCGGTCGCCCATGAACTGGGCCGCCGCCTCGCCTCCTGCGGCGTGAACCTCAACTGGGCCCCCTCCGCCGACGTGAACTCCAACCCGTCCAACCCGGTGATCGGCGTCCGCTCCTTCGGCGCCGACACCGAACTGGCCGCCCGGCACACCGCGGCCTATGTGACGGGCCTGCAGTCCGCCGGAGTCGCCGCCTGCACCAAGCACTTCCCCGGCCACGGCGACACGGCCGTCGACTCCCACCACTCCCTCCCGCGCATCGACGTCCCCGCGGACGTGCTGACGGACCGCGAACTGACCCCGTTCCGGGCCGCCATCGCCGCCGGCACCCGGGCCGTGATGAGCGCCCACATCCTGGTCCCCGCCCTGGACCCCGACCTCCCCGCCACGCTCTCCCGGCGCGTCCTGACCGGCCTGCTGCGCGGCGAACTCGGCTACGACGGCCTCATCGTCACCGACGGCATGGAGATGCGGGCCATCG
Organism: Streptomyces violaceus; assembly: GCA_000715635.1. Classification (GTDB taxonomy): domain Bacteria; phylum Actinomycetota; class Actinomycetes; order Streptomycetales; family Streptomycetaceae; genus Streptomyces; species Streptomyces violaceus. The sequence goes on from KL569173.1 coordinate 61,053, forward strand.
CCGGCACCTACGGCATCGAACGCGGCAGCGTCCTCGCCGTCGCCGCCGGCGCCGACGCGATCTGCGTGGGCGGCGGCCTGGCCGACGACGCGACCGTACTGCGGCTGCGCGACGCCCTGGTCGCCGCGGTACGCGCGGGCGAACTGCCGGAGGAACGCCTCGCCGACGCCGCGGACCGGGTACGGGCGCTGGCCCGCTGGGCGGGCACGGCCGACCGCTCACCCCAGGACGCACACGGCGACGACATCGGCCTGCGGGCCGCCCGCCGCGCCCTCACGGTGACCGTCGCACCGGGCCTGGAGCGCCCGGAGAGCTTCAAACCCCTCACCGAACCGCCCTACGTCGCCGCCCTCACCCCCGTCGCCAACATCGCGGTCGGCGACGAGACCCCGTGGGGCGTCGCCGCGGAGCTCATCCACCTCCTGCCGGGCACCGTGACCGGCAGCTTCTCCGCCGAGGACGGCAAGGGCGGCAATGACCGCAGGGCCGACGAGGACGGCACGAGCGGGGCGAGCGCCGGACATGCGGCCCTTCAGGCGGCCGGCCCGCGCCGCATCGTCGCCGTCGTCCGCGACGAACACCGCCACCCCTGGATGGCCTCGGCCCTCGACACCCTGCTGGCGGCCCGCCCCGACACCATCGTGGTCGAGATGGGCGTCCCCCAGGCCGCCCCGCGCGGCGCCCTGCACATCGCCACCCATGGCGCGGCCCGCGTCTGCGGACGGGCCGCAGCCGAGGTGATCACCGGACTCGCCGGGATCACCGGGTTGTAAGGCTGCATCCGAATGTAGTACTTCTTATACATGAGCGAGCAGGTGCACAACAGGTTGGCCATGGTGCGCGCCGAACGGAAGGTGTCGCGCCAGAGCCTGGCCGAGGCAGTGGGAGCCCACTACCAGACCATCGGCTACATCGAGCGAGGGCAGTACAACCCGAGCCTCGACCTGGCGCTGAAGATCTCTAAGTTCTTCGGCCTGCCGGTCGAGGCCGTGTTCTCCCTCGAACCGTTCCGGCCGCTCACGGACGAGGTCTACGGGAGGAACCAGCCATGACGACGACACGCCTGACCCGCTACGACCGGAGCATGCTGCGGCTGATGAACGACCGCCGCGGCCTGGCGTGGTATGCCACGGCCCCGCGCCGGCGTCTGGCCGTCGCCGCGCACGTCACCCTCACCGTGGCCCTCGGCGGACTGATGACCCACTTCTTCCTCGCCAAGGGCGAGCCGCTGTGGCCCGTCGCCGTGATGGCG
>KL569173.1:62491-64620 GCA_000715635.1 Streptomyces violaceus
AGAGATGTGTATAAGAGACAGGGCCGCTGTGGCCCGTCGCCGTGATGGCGGTACTGCTGCTTCCCTGGATGGTCGCGACCGGCGTGATCAACGGCGCCACCAGGGGCCTGCTGGAACTGCGCGAACACGTCCTGGACGAGAGGCAGTCGGTGGAACGCAGCAGGGTCCTGGCCCGCGCTCACCGCATGACGACCCTGCTCCTGGCCGCAGCCGTGATCGCCCTGCTCGCGGCGGGCCTGGCCGACGGCGCCGCCCCGAAGACCTATGCCGCGCCCCTGCTCATCGCCGTCCTCGTCGTCCACTGGGTGATGCCGCTGTGGGTGGCCGGCCTGCGCGCCCAGGACGAGCCGGCCGAGGACGATGTACTGGAGGCCGAGGCCCCCGCGTCCGCGGCGTGACCCGAACAGCACACCTAGATCCCCTGCCACTCCGGCTTGTTGACGTACGTGTGCCGGAAGTAGTCCGCGAGCTTCAGCTTCGACGCGGCGGCCTCGTCGACGACGACGGTCGCGTGCGGGTGGAGCTGGAGCGCGGACGCGGGGCAGACCGCGGCGACAGGCCCTTCCACGGTCGCCGCGACCGCGTCGGCCTTGCCCTCGCCGGTGGCGAGCAGCACCAGGTGCCGGGCCTCCAGGATGGTGCCGATGCCCTGAGTGATCACGTGATGCGGCACCTGGTCGATGTCGCCGTCGAAGAACCGCGCGTTGTCGATCCGGGTCTGCTCGGTCAGCGTCTTGATCCGGGTCCGCGACGCCAGCGACGAACACGGCTCGTTGAACCCTATGTGCCCGTCGGTCCCGATCCCGAGCAACTGAAGGTCCACGCCCCCGGCGTCCGACAGCACCTTTTCGTACGCCTCGCACGCGCCCTGCACATCCTCGGCGGTGCCGTCCGGGCCCGTGAACCGGCCCATCCCGATCCCGAGCGGCTCCAGCACCTCACGCCGCAGCACCGAGCGGTACGACTCCGGATGGTCGGCGGGCAGCCCCACGTACTCGTCGAGCTGCGCGATCCGCGCCCCCGCGACGTCCACGGCACCGGAGCGCACCTTGGCAGCCAGCGCCTCGTACACGGGCAGCGGTGTCGAGCCCGTGGCCACGCCGAGCAGCGCCTCGGGCTTGCGCCGGAGCAGCTGGGCCATGGCCTCGGCGATGAGCTCGCCGCCCGCCTTGGCGTCCGGAACGATGACAACTTCCACGCTGGGCCTGCCGATCTGAGAGGAGTGCTCGACTGGGACTGGACCCACAAGGGACCATGTGGTTTAGACCAATCTAACAGAGCGGGGCCGCCGCTCCCAGGGTGTACGCCCTCGCTCCCGAGCAGGCGGCACAACTGTGCCGACCAGGCCTCCACCAGGTGAACAGTGCCGGTCCCGCGGGGGCGTTCTCCGGCCTGGGGGAGTGGAATGGGAGCTGCAGTCGCCCGCGCCACGGAAGGACTCCGCCATGACCGCCGCCACACCGGACCCCCTCAGCGAGCTCCCGGGCCGGACCATGGCCCGGGAGATGGCGGAGCAGCCCGCCGTCCTGCGCCGGATCCTGGCCGACGGCGGCCCCGCCGTCCGGGACGTGGCACGGCGGATCGCCGCCCGCTCACCCCGCTTCGTCCTGCTGACCGCCCGCGGCACGTCCGACAACGCCGCCCTGTACGCCAAGTACCTTCTGGAGATCCGCCTCGGCCTGCCCTGCGGACTCACCTCGATGTCCACCACCACGGCCTATGGCGCCCGACCCGACCTCACGGACGTCCTCGTCGTCACCGTCAGCCAGTCCGGCGGCTCCCCGGACCTGGTCGCCTCGACCCGGGCCGCCCGCGAGGCCGGCGCGATCACCCTGGCCGTCACCAACAACCCCGACTCACCGCTAGCCGACGTCTCCGAGTACCACATCGACATCATGGCCGGACCGGAGAAGGCGCTCCCCGCGACCAAGACCTACACGGCCTCCCTCCTCGCGCTCTACCTGTTCGTCGAGGGCCTGCGCGGCGGCGACGGGGCGCCCTCGCAGGTCCTGCCGGACCTGGCCGAGCAACTGCTCGCCCGGCAGGACGAGGTGCGCACCCTCGCCGCCCGCTACCGCTTCGCCGAGCGCATGGTGATCACCTCGCGCGGCTACGGCTACCCCACGGCC
>KL569173.1:64776-66775 GCA_000715635.1 Streptomyces violaceus
CGAGCGCATGGTGATCACCTCGCGCGGCTACGGCTACCCCACGGCCAAGGAGGCCGCCCTCAAGCTGATGGAGACCAGCTATATCCCCGCCCTCTCCTACTCCGGCGCCGATCTGCTGCACGGACCGCTCGCCATGGTCGACAACGTCTCCCCGGTCATCGCCGTGGTCACCGACGGCAAGGGCGGCGAAGCGCTCCAGCCCGTCCTCGACCGGCTGCGCGGCCGCGGCGCCGATCTGGTCGTCATCGGCCCCAGGCATCAGGTCGAGCAGGCGTCGGCCGGCTTCGCCCTGCCGACGGACGGCGTGGCCGAAGAGGTCCAGCCCGTGCTGGAGATCATCCCCCTCCAACTCCTCGCCTACGAGGTCACCATCGCCCGCGGCCAGGACCCGGACGCGCCTCGCGCGCTGGCGAAGGTGACGGAGACGCGCTGAACGCGACGGGGCCTCGCTGAACACCGGGGGGTGCCCTCGGCGCTGGTCACAGCTGGGTGAACCCGCCCCCTCTTCTAGGTAAGCGAACCCCCCGTCACATCCACCCAGCTCCCCGTCACCCACCGGCCGCCGTCCGAGGCCAGGAACGCCACCACGTCGGCGACATCGGCGGGCTCGCCCACTTTGCCCAACGCCGAATACGCCGCGGCCTTCGCCCAGCCGTCGGCACTTCCGCGCAGCAGCGGGGCCGTGTTGTCCGTGTCGATGATCCCCGGCGCCACCGAGTTCACCGTGATGCCCCGAGGGCCCAGCACCTTGGACAGGTCCCGAGAGAAGACGTCCAGCGCGCCCTTCGTCATCGCGTACGCCATGTTGTCCGGCATCGCCGCCGTCCGGGCCAGGCCCGACGAGATGTTGACGACCCGGCCGCCGTCCCGCAGGCGCGTCATGCCGTGCTGGAGTATGAAGAACGGCGCCTTCACGTTCACCGCGAAGACCTTGTCGTACTCCCGCTCTTCCAGCTCCCCGATGGGCCGCGTGTTCCCGATCCCCGCGTTGTTCACAAGGATGTCGAGCCCGTCCGCGTGCCGGTCGAACTCCTCCCACAGCGCCTCGGCGTCGCCCGGCACGCCCAGTTCCACGCCCACTGTGAACGCCGAGCCGCCCGCCGCCTCGATCGCCGCGACCGTCTCCTTCGCCGCCGTCTCGTTCCTCCCGTAGTGCACCCCGACCCGCGCGCCGTCGCGCCCCAGTCGCTCGGCGATCCCTCGGCCGATGCCCCTGCTCGCCCCCGTGACGAGTGCCGTTTTGCCCGTGAGCACGCCCATGGCTGCTCCCCCTTCGCATTTCTCTAGCGGTCGCTACAGAAAGGACCGTATCGCAGCCCGCCGACATTTTTCTAGTGCCCGCTATAAAATGCACTCCATGGTGAACGACGAGGGGACCGCGCGGGCCGAGAAGCGCGGAACCGCGAAGGCCCGCAGGAGCGAGACGGCCGACGTGCCGGGGGCGGGGCCGGCCGCAGAAGGCAGGGCCAAGGCCAGGCGCCGCGGCCGCCCCCGCTCCTTCGATCGCGAGACCGCACTGGAGAAGGCCCTCCTGGCCTTCTGGGAGCACGGTTACGAGGCCACGTCCGTCTCCGATCTCACGCGCGTCATGGACATCGGCGCCCCCAGCCTCTACGCGGCCTTCGGTGACAAGCGCTCCCTCTTCGAGGAGGTCGTCCGTGTCTACGGCACGGGGCACGGCTCGTTCACCGACCGCGCCCTCGCCGAGGAGCCCACCGCCCGGGCCGCTGTCGAGCGCACGCTGCGTGAGGCCGCCACGGCGTACACGGAACCCGGCCACCCGCACGGCTGCCTCGTCGTCCACGCCGCCACGAACTGCTCGGACGCCGAGGTCGAGCAGTCGCTGCGGGACCGCCGCAACGCCAACATCGCCGCGTTCGAGAGCCGCATCAGGGCCGATGCCGCCGCCGGCGTGCTGCCCTCGGGCACCGACGCCGCCGCCCTGGCCCGCCACGTCGGAGCGATGATCCAGGGCATGTCACAACAGGCGCGGGACGGG
>KL569173.1:66968-68967 GCA_000715635.1 Streptomyces violaceus
GGGAGCCGGGAGGAACTGGAGGCGGTCGCGGCAATTGCCATGACCATCTGGCCCCGCACAGGAACCCACACGGGTTAGGCTGCGTGCTGGACGTCAGTACGTCCGAACCGCGGGAGACGGAACAACAACGAACAGCCTCCAACGCATGGACACCCCCTAGTGGTCTAGTCCACAATGCGTACGAGGGCGCTTGCGAAGCGCGTACAAGCCTCCGTTCTCCCCGCACAGGAGGACGGACCGAGGAACCGAGGCTCTCTGCCCTGACTGCCCCGGGTCCTCATCCTTCGGCCGAACGGGACCGCACACCCCACGGCCGATGCTGCTCCGGGCTGCGGTGCCGGGAGGGTTGAGGGTCCCTCTCAGGCGCCGCGGCCCGCGGGTGTTTCCGGGCTCGTACGGGATCCGAACATTTCAGAGCCGTACAAACCCCCGGGTACGCTCGCACACGTGCCCTCCATGAACGAACTCGTACGCCAGCACACCGCCCTCGACGACACCGATCTCGAGTGGCTGCACCTGCTGGTCTCGGAGTGGCAGTTGCTCTCCGACCTCTCCTTCGCCGACCTGGTCCTGTGGGTCCCCACCAGCGACGGCACCCGGTACGTCTCGGTCGCCCAGATGCGGCCCAACACCGGCCCGACCTCGTACCAGGACGACATGGTGGGCCACCTCGTCCCGCGAGGCCGCCGCCCCATGCTGGACGCCGCCCTCGACGAGGGCCGCATCGTGCGCGAGGGTGACCCCGAGTGGCGCGAAGAGGTTCCCGTCCGGGTCGAGTCGATCCCCGTGCGGCGGGAGGGGCGCGTCCTCGGCGTCATCGCGCGCAACACCAACCTCCTCACCGTGCGCACCCCGAGCCGCCTGGAGCTCACCTACTTGCAGAGCGCTTCCGACCTGGCACAGATGATCGCGGCCGGCTCCTTCCCGTTCGCGAACCAGCAGCTCGACATGGACGCCTTGCCCCGCGTGGGCGACGGCCTGATCCGGCTCGACGCCGATGCCATCGTCCAGTACGCCTCACCGAACGCCCTGTCCGCCTACCACCGTCTCGGCCTCGCCTCCGACCTCGTAGGCCAGCACCTGGGCAGGACCACCGCCGAACTCGCCCCGACCCGGGGACCGGTGGACGAGGCGCTCGCCAAGGTCGCCAGCGGCTGGGCGCCGCGCGAGTTCGAGATCGAGGCCAGCGACGGGGTCATCCAGTTCCGCGCGATCCCCCTCAGTCCCAAGGGCACCCGCATCGGCTCGCTGGTCCTGCTCCGTGACGTCACCGAACTCCGCCGCCGTGAACGCGAGTTGATCACCAAGGACGCGACGATCCGGGAGATCCACCACCGGGTCAAGAACAACCTCCAGACGGTGGCGGCCCTGCTCCGTCTCCAGGCCCGGCGCATCGAGTCCGACCGCGGCCGTGAGGCCCTCGAAGAAGCGGTGCGACGCGTCGGCTCGATTGCGATCGTGCACGAGACGCTCTCTCAGAACCTGGACGAGCGCGTCGAGTTCGACGACATCGCCGACCGTGTCCTGGCCATGGTCGCGGAAATCTCCCCGGGCAAGGTCACGGGACGGCGCACCGGTCGCTTCGGCATCCTCGACGCCGAGGTCGCCACGCCGTTGTCGATGGTGCTGACCGAGGTTCTGCAGAACGCCCTGGAGCACGGCTTCCGCGAGGGCGACACCGGCACGGTCGAGGTGTCGGCGATCCGCGGTGGCACGACCAAGGAGGCCCGACTGCTGGTCACCGTCCAGGACGACGGAGTCGGCTTGCCGGAGGGCTTCGATCCGCACACCGCGGGCAACCTCGGCCTGCAGATCGTACGGACCCTGGTGGAGGGCGAGTTGGGCGGCACCTTCGACATGGTCCCGGCACCGGAGCGCGGTACCCGCGTGATCCTCGACATCCCGGTGCCGTCACAGAAGTAGGAAACGGCCGACGGCCCTCAGCCGGAAAGCCCCCTGAACAGCAATGAGCCCCGGGCCACCAAGTGGCCCGGGGCTT
>KL569173.1:69168-71245 GCA_000715635.1 Streptomyces violaceus
AAGCCCCCTGAACAGCAATGAGCCCCGGGCCACCAAGTGGCCCGGGGCTTAAAGCTCGTTGCTGCTTTGCTAAGCGCATCGGGGGAACTGCGCGCTGCGGCTCGGGGGCGGGAGATGCGTACTCGCTGTACGCGCCGCCAAGCTCAGGCTGTCAGCAGGGGTGGGTTGTCAGGCGGAGGCCTGACGGGCCCGGTTGCGGGCGGCGCGGCGCTTCATGGCACGGCGCTCGTCCTCGCTGAGACCACCCCAGACGCCGGAGTCCTGGCCGGACTCGAGCGCCCACTGCAGACACTGCTCCATCACCGGGCAGCGACGGCAGACGGCCTTGGCTTCCTCGATCTGCAGCAGCGCAGGACCGGTGTTGCCGATGGGGAAGAAGAGCTCGGGGTCTTCCTCGCGGCAAACGGCGTTGTGACGCCAGTCCATGGCTGCTACCTCTCCTTGGTATTACATGCAGGGCTTGCTTGTGAATGTGAACGCTTTCACGAATCCCTCAACAAGTGAAGGGCCGACAGCCAGGTTCCCTGGCGTGGGTCCTGTGATTTGAAGAGGGATTCTGGTGATCAGTGGAGGCCGGTGTTGCGGGCCGTCCCGATCGCCATGTAGAGACTCGCAAACCTCAGCGGTCGACACAACCCCTTCTGGAAAGTTTTTTTTGATTCTTCGGTGTCGACTAGGTCACAGCCGTACTTCCATGGGGTGGATGCTGGCCTAAACGTTCGAGTGAAAGGACTTTAGCCAGTTCTGCTCACACAATCACACGCAGTGCACGGCGTACGCCTGTGAACGTCACGCTCGTTCGCAGGCCCAGGTGGTCACCGTCCATCTGGAGGGGGAGCGGCGCCTTGGAATGCAAGGTGAACTCGGTCAAGTCGTGCAGGGAAGTGGCGTGTTTGCCATGGGGTCCGCGCTCAGGGGACGAAGTGAGCAACTGGGTCCCATATCGGGCAACAGCCGCGGTGGACAGACGGCTGAGACCGAAGAGATCGAGGCCGGTATCGAACGAGGCCTTAGGCGCCGCGTAGATCGGGCGATTCCCCAGAAACGTCCACGGGGAGGTGTTCGAGACTATGGACAGCACCAGATCGGTGACCGGATCCTCGCCGGCCCGCTCCAGCGTGATCATGCCGTGCCGACGGTTGGTTTCACCGAGGAGCTGGCGCACGACCTGGCGTACGTAGAGAGCGTGTGTGGATTTCCGGCCGCGCTCGCGGTGCTGTTCCACCCGGCCGACCACACCGGCGTCGAAGCCGAGCCCCGCGTTGAAGGTGAACCAGCGGGCCGGCACCGTCTCGTCCTCCGTGCCGGGCGTACCCGAGGCCAGGCCCAGGCCGACGGTGCGTTCGCTGCCGTCGCGCAGGGCGTCCAGCAGTGCGCCGGTGGCCTCCACGGCGTCATTGGGCAGGCCGAGGGCGCGGGCGAAGACGTTGGTGGAGCCGCCCGGGACCACGGCGAGGCCGGGGAGGTGCCCCGGGGCGGGGCCGGCGTGCAGGAGACCGTTGACCACTTCGTTGACCGTGCCGTCGCCGCCGAGGGCTACCACGAGGTCGATGTCGTCGCTGTCCGCCGCCTGCCGGCCCAGGTCGCGCGCGTGGCCGCGGTACTCGGTGGTGACCGCCTCCAGCTTCATCTCGCTGGCGAGCGCGTGGATCAGTACGTCGCGCGTGCGCGCACTGGTGGTGGTTGCCGCCGGATTGACCACGAGAAGTGCACGCATGACTGGCAGCGTACCTACTGGGGGGTACCGGGCCCAGACCGAGGTAGGGATCGGGTAAGAGACCAGGGGTGAACCTCGCCACGGGGGGCGCGTACGACGAGGGCTACTCTTCAGGGGTGAGCAGTGAGCAGACCCCCACCGCCCAGGAAACCACCGGCCCCCGCCCGCGACGTCTGACGTACGCCGCGCTGCTGGCCGCACTGGAGGGGCTCGCGCTGGTCGTCGGCGGCGTCTGGATCCTGGTTCTCGGCCTCACGGGCGAGCCGGACGACCGGCAGCAGGCCGTGACCGGGGGGATCACGCTGGTCGTGCTCGCGCTGCTGCCGCTGCTCGCCGCGCGCGGGCTGCTCGGCCGTCGCA
>KL569173.1:71435-73151 GCA_000715635.1 Streptomyces violaceus
CAGCTGGAGCCGCGGCCCTGCCGTCATCACCCAGCTCATGGCGCTGCCGGTGGCCTACAACCTTCTGCAGGCCGACAGCATGGCCATTCCGGCCGGGATCGCCCTCGCGGTCGTGGCCGTCGCGGCGCTCGTCCTGCTGGTGAACCCCGAGACGACCCGGGCCCTCGGGATCCGCGGGCCCGGCAATCCCGGCAACGTGGAGAAGTAGCCGTCACTCCTCGACGAGGAGCTTCTCCCGCAGCTGCGCGAGCGTGCGCGCCAGCAGCCGCGAGACGTGCATCTGTGAGATGCCGACCTCCTGCGCGATCTGCGACTGGGTCATGTTGCCGAAGAATCGCAGCAGCAGGATCCGTTTCTCCCGCGGCGGGAGGTCCTCCAGCAGCGGCTTGAGGGACTCCCGGTACTCCACGCCCTCCAGCGCCTCGTCCTCCGCGCCGAGGGTGTCCGCGACCGCCGGGGACTCGTCGTCCGTGTCGGGGACGTCCAGGGACAGCGTGGAGTACGCGTTGGCGGACTCCAGGCCCTCCAGGACCTCCTCCTCCGAGATCGCCAGCTTCTCGGCGAGCTCGTGGACCGTGGGGGAGCGGCCGTGCAGCTGGGAGAGCTCGGCCGTGGCCGTGGTCAGCGCCAGACGCAGCTCCTGCAGCCGGCGCGGGACGCGCACCGCCCAGCCCTTGTCGCGGAAGTGCCGCTTGATCTCGCCGACGACCGTCGGGGTCGCGTACGTCGAGAACTCCACGCCGCGATCCGGGTCGAAGCGGTCGACCGACTTGATCAGACCGATCGTGGCGACCTGGGTGAGGTCGTCCAGCGGCTCACCGCGGTTGCGGAAGCGGCGCGCGAGATGCTCGACGAGCGGCAGGTGCATGCGGACCAGCTGGTTGCGCAGTTCCGCGTACTCCGGACTGCCGTCCCCCAGGGTGCGCAGTTTGAGGAACATCTCGCGCGCCCCGCTGCGGTCCGGAGAGCCGTGGCGCGCACCCTGTGCGTGGTGCGCGCTCGGCGCCTGATGCTCGGAGTCTCGCTCGTGCTCGCTCATCGTCCCGCCCGTCGCCCTTCCCCGAGCCCTCGCCTCCTCCGCCACTCTCGACTTCGCGCGAGTGGGAGGACCCCCTGGGACAGGGGATGCGGTGATCCCCCCGCCCGGAGGCGCGCTCCGCACGGCACCGCCTTGGTCCAGCTGCCCGCCGCCCGGGAGGACGGCCCCCGTGGAGTCGTCCTCCGGGTGCGGGCGGGCCTGCTCGGGGATGCCGTCGATGCCGTCCGCCATGCGCCGGGCCCCGCTCGGACCGCTCGTGCCCGTGCCATCGGCCGGCAGCTCTCGTGTGCTGCGCTCTTCGTCCCGCACCGGCCCGTCCTCGCTCCTCACGCCGGCCCGGGTCCCGCGCCGCGCTGTTTGTAGAGGCTGATCGAAACGGTTTTGTCCTTGTCCACGGCAGAGGAGACCTTGCCCGCGAGGGCGGACAGGACGGTCCAGGCGAAGGTGTCCCGCGAGGGGGCATGGCCATCCGTGGTCGGTGCCGAGACAGTGACCTCGAGTGAGTCGTCGACGAGGCGGAATACACAGCTGAGCACCGAGCCGGGCACGGCCTGCTGAAGCAGGATCGCGCAGGCCTCGTCCACCGCGATGCGCAGGTCCTCGATCTCGTCGAGGGTGAAGTCCAAACGGGCCGCGAGACCGGCCGTGGCCGTACGCAGCACCGACAGGTAGGCACC
>KL569173.1:73380-75648 GCA_000715635.1 Streptomyces violaceus
CTTCCACGAAGTCCTGGGTCGCGGGCTCGCCTGCGATCTGGGACACCCTCACCTCCATGGTGGTACAAGCGTTTCAGGGCCGAGGGTCGCCCCTCGGGATAACGCGATACGTGGTTCAGCGGTGACGCTATCGCGCTCTCGACGGTCCTGTCCCCGGGACCCCAACCCCATGTCGTCACTCACAGTAAACCTGTGGATACGCTCCGTGTCTAGGGGTTGGGCGGGCCCAAATGGGAAGAGCGCGCGCCGGGTTGACGTACCCAGACGCCAGACGGTCGAACCGTCCGCCGCCGGGGTCTTGCCGAGTCACACCAGGACATGGTCGACGAAGCACCAGCGCCAGGTCTCACCGGGCTCGTGCGTCCGCATCACGGGATGGCCGGACTCCTTGTGGTGCCCCGCCGCGTGCCGTCCCGGCGAGGAGTCGCAGCAGCCGACGTGACCGCAGCTGAGGCACAGCCGTAGTTGTACCGGATCCATGCCCTCCGCCAAGCACTCCGGACACGTCTCGCTGAGCGGGCCGGGTTCGGGGTGCGGCAGCGCGTCGGCGTGCGTGCACTGTTTCATGATTGCCAGGTTACGACGGTCGAGCGGAAGACCGCGCGGAAAAAAGAGGGCGGGCGAGAACGATGGACGTGATGCCACTGCTGTTGCTGGTGGCGGGCAGTGCCGCGATCGCCGCGGCCGCGCGGCGCACCCCGGTGCCGGCGCCGCTACTGCTGGTGGCGATCGGGCTGGCGGTCAGCTACGTCCCCGGGGTGCCCGACTACACGCTCGACCCGCACATCGTCCTGCCGCTCATCCTGCCCCCGCTGCTGCACACGGCCGCCACCGACAGCTCCTACCTCGACCTGCGGGCCCAGCTCAGGCCGGTCGCGATGCTGTCCGTCGGGTACGTGCTGTTCGCGACCTTCGTCGTCGGCTGGGCCCTGTACCTGATCGTGCCCGACCTGCCGCTGACCGCGGCCCTGGTCTTCGGCGCGGTGGTGGCGCCCCCGGACGCCGTCGCGGCGACGGCGGTGGCACGCCGGGTCGGGCTGCCGTCCCGGATCACCACGATCCTCCAGGGCGAGTCCCTGCTGAACGACGCCACCGCGATCACCGCCTACCGGGTGGCCCTCGCGGCCGCCGTCGGCGAGGGCGCGACCTGGGCCGGGGGCATCGGCGAGTTCCTGCTCGCGGCGGTCGGCGGTGTCGTGGTCGGACTGGTGCTGATGGCGCCGATCCACTGGCTGCGCACGCACGTGAAGGAGGCGCTGCCGCAGAACACGCTGTCCCTGCTGATCCCGTTCGTCGCCTACGCCGTCGCCGAGCAGGTGCACGCCTCCGGTGTCCTCGCGGTCGTGGTCGTCGCGCTCTACCTGGGACACCGCGCGTGGGAGGTCGACTTCGCCACGCGTCTCCAGGAGGAGGCGGTGTGGAAGATGGTGGCCTTCGTCCTGGAGTCGGCCGTGTTCGCGCTGATCGGACTGCAACTGCCGGTGGTCCTGAGAGGCCTCGGACAGTACGAGGGCGTCGAAGCCGCCTGGTACGCGGTCGCCGTCTTCCTGGTGGTCGTCGCGGCCCGGTTCGTCTGGGTGTACCCGGCGACCTTCCTGCCCCGGCTGCTGTCGGCCCGGATCCGGGAGCGGGAGCAGAACCCGACCTGGAAGGGACCGTTCATCATCGCGTGGGCCGGGATGCGGGGGGTGGTCTCGCTGGCCATCGCCTTCTCGATCCCGCTGACCATGCACGACGGCGAGGAACCCTTCCCGCACCGCAACCTCATCCTCTTCCTGACCTTCACGACGGTCATCGGCACCCTGGTCGTGCAGGGCCTGACCCTGCCCCCGCTGATCCGCCTGCTGAAGTTCCCCGGGCGGGACACCCAGGCCGAGACGCTCGCCGAGGCCAACGCCCAGGCACAGGCCTCCCGGGCCGCCGAGCGGCGCCTGGACGAACTCCTCACCGACGAGCGCAACACCCTGCCCGGCCCGCTCGCCGACCGGCTGCGCATCGTCCTGGAGCGCCGCCGCAACGCCGTCTGGGAACGGCTGGGGCAGGCCAACCCGGTCACCGGGGAGTCCGTCGACGACACCTACCGGCGGCTGTCGCGGGAGATGATCGGCGCCGAGCGCGAGGTGTTCGTCAGGCTCCGGGATGCCCGGTACATCGACGACGAGATGCTGCGGACCCTGCTGCGCAGGCTGGACCTGGAGGAGGCCGCGGCCTTCCGGGAGGCGGCGGCGTAGCGGCGAGACGGCACGGAGGCGCTGACGGGCGTCAGGA
>KL569174.1:0-642 GCA_000715635.1 Streptomyces violaceus
CGCCTCGGCCTCGCGTGTGACCCGCTCGGCCCGCTCCAGGGTCTCCGGCACGCCATGCCGGCCGGCGCCCTGGTTCAGCTTGGTCAGCTCCGGGGAGAGGGCGGCGAGACGGGCGGCGAGGTCGTCCGCCTTCAGATTCGACGCTCGTACGGCGTCGAGGGCGTTGGAGGCGGCGAGCAGGCCCTGGCGGGCGCGTTCGACGGCGGGTGCGAGGCGGGCCAGCTGGGTCTCGGCCTTGCCGAGCAGGGGACCGAGGCCGTCGGTGAACCGGTCCAGCTCCTGCTTGACCCGGTCGAGTTCCTCCTTGGCGGCGGTCAGCTCGGTGCGGGCACGGGAGGCGGTCGAGGCCTCCAGGTCGTCGCGGTCGAGGTCGTGGGCGTCGACGGCGTTGATGTACCGGTGGCTGACCTCGTCGATGCGGCTGCCCAGGGCGTCGAAATCGGCGACCGCGCGCCGGGCGGCGGGGGAGTCGTCGACAGCGGTGATCGTCTCTATCGAGATGCGCAGGTCGCGCTGGGCGGTGTCCAGTTCGTAGAAGGCGGCCGCCGCGGCGTCCTTCGCGGCCTGGGCCTCGGCCCGCTGGTTCTCGGCACGGCCGCCGAACCAGCGCCGGGTGCCCCCGCCCGCGAAGGCGGCGGGCAG
>KL569174.1:838-2479 GCA_000715635.1 Streptomyces violaceus
GCCATCAGGGTGAGCGCGTCCCGGAGCGGACGGCCCGGGGTGCGGAGGAGGGGGCGACGCGGGCGATGTGCGCGCGGCACCGACGGCGAGTACGGCTGCCCTGGTGTCGCCGTCACATCCCTCTCCCGTGCTGTTGTCCACCCTGCCCGGTCTCATTCTCCCACCGGTTAAGGACGAACACACGGGCCGGTCAGTTCGCTGTTCGGACCGTCACTTTGCCGTCGCCGGTCCGGGCGGACACCACATGGGAGCTGCTCTCGTCGCGGGGCACGGACACATCCACTCCGCCATCGCCGGTCTGGGTGGTCACGCGGTAGGTGGCCTCGGGCAGCGCGATGGTCACGGAACCGTCGCCGCTGCGGGACTCCACGCGGTCCGGTACGGCGCCGAGTTCGAGGCGGGCCGAGCCGTCGCCGGTGTGGGTGCGGATGTCACGGGAGGAGACCTCCGCGCGTATGGACCCGTCGTCGGTGCGCAGCTCCAGGGGCCCGGTGGTGTCGGTGACGCGGACGGAGCCGTCGCCGGTACGAATGCTCAGGGGGTCCCGGAAGCCCCGGGCGCGCACGCTGCCGTCGTCGTCCTGGACCTTCACGGTGACGCCCCGCGGTACCTCGATGCGGTGTTTGGCCGAGCAGTCGACGACGACGCCGGAGCACTTCAGCCGCAGCACCAGCCGGTCGTCCCGCATGGACCAGGTGGCCTTGGGGTCCTTGCCGACGACGACCGAGCCCTGGAACCACCGGGTGACCACGATCTTGCCCGCCGGGTTCTTGTCGGCGGCGATGATCTCGAGGGCGGAGTCGTCGGAGTCGACGGTCAGGGTGCGGCCCTGGAGGCCGAAGGACCGGTGGTCGGGGTCGGTGTCGTCCCCGGCGGACGCCCCGCAGGCGCTGAGCCCGGCGACGAGTACGGCCACGGCACCGGCGACGGCGATCGCGCGGGCGGAAGCGGTGCGGGTGGTGCTGGTGGTGCCGATGGTGCTGATGGTGCGGGCCATGACGGTCTCCCCCTGGGCGGACGACGGGCGCTCTCGGGCGCTCTACGACCGTATGGATCCGGGGCCCGCCGGGGGATCCGGGCCACTCCCGGATCAAGGGTGGGGTTATCCCCCGGGCTGACCCACGGACCGGGGTTTGCGGGACGGTGCCCCGGGCAATGTAGGCTGTCGACTCGTCCTGGGCGCGTGGCCTGGGAGCCGGGTGCGTAGCTCAGGGGTAGAGCGCCTGCCTTACAAGCAGGATGTCGGCGGTTCGAAACCGTCCGCGCCCACCGGATCATCGAAAAACGCCCCGGGCCGATATCGGCCCGGGGCGTTTCTCTACGACACCGCGCACGCATCGCGCCGGGGGCCGACGCCCCGCGGCTACGAGGCTCCGTCGGTCTCCTCCGGCGGAGCCTCGTGCGCGTGCTTCAGCCGGGAGCGGGCCGTCACCCGCTCGGGGCCGGTGAGTTCGGACCAGTAGCGGTGGGTGCTGACGAACACCGCGAGTTCGTGCTCCCGTCGGCGGAGCTTCTCCACTTCGGCCTGTTCGTCGGCGCTCCAGCCGGGGGAGGCGGGGCGCTCGACCTTGCGCCAGCCGTTGTCGTCGCTGAAGCCGTCCACCGGCTCCACCGACCAGGGCAGCCGCTTCAGCAGGGCCG
>KL569174.1:2690-9468 GCA_000715635.1 Streptomyces violaceus
CAGCCGCTTCAGCAGGGCCGACAGCTCGGCCCGGACCTGATGGAGTTCCTCCTGACCGGCGAGGAGGTCACTCGGAAAGTCATAGGTCGTAGCCACGACCCAATGATACGCCTGTTCGAATTTGAGTAGCGAGTCTCTTCCCGTGGTTCACGCGAACGTGTGTTCCCTCTCCAGGTCGCCCACCACCCGCGCCGTCACCGGGGCCGATACCCCGTGCCGCTCGGCCGCGCGCAGCAACGCGCCTCCGATGGCGTCCAGTTCGAGCGGGCGGCCCGCCTCTGCGTCGCGTTGCATCGACGACTTCGTGCGCGGCGGGAAGGCGTCGTAGCGGGCGAGGGACTGGGCCGGGTCGGCCGGGCCGCCGCACGCGCGGCTGATCGCGGCCGTCTCCTCCACCAGGGCCGTCAGTTCGTCGCGGTGGCGGGTGCGGATCTCGCCGAGGGGGAGGGAGTGGTGCGTGGTGAGCAGGGCGAAGGGGGCCAGGAACGACATCTTCGCCCACAGGGCCGCCGTCTCGTCGTCCTGGACGCTGGTGGCCGGGCCGGCGGCGGTGAGGGCCTCGGCGAGGGTGTCGAGGCTTGTCCGGGGTACCGCCGTGCCGGTCAGGTCGATCTCGGCGAAGGGGCTGCCGTGCTCGATGACGCCCGGGGCGACACGGGTCGACTCGACGCGGATGACGGCGGGGGCGACGCGGTCGGGGCGGTAGCGGGCACGCAGGGCCGCCGGGTGTTCGACGCCGTTCAGGAACGGCACGAGGAGGCCGTCGGCCAACGCGGTTGCGGGGACGCGCGCCAGGGCGGCGTCCAGGGCGGTGTGCTTGACGGTCACCAGGCACGCGTCGACCGGTTCGCGCAGCTGCGTGTCGGCCTCGACCGGGGCCGTGAAGTCGCCGAAGGGTGTGCTGCGGACCCGGATGCCGTCCGTGCGCAGGGTCCGGGCCGTCTCCTCACCGGACAGGCAGATCACGCGGTGGCCGGCGCGGGAGAGCAGCGCGGCGAGCAGGCCGCCCACGCCGCCGGGGCCCAGGACGGCCACGGTGAGTTCGTTCCCCATGTCGTGTTCCTCTCGTCGGTCGGCCCCACAGTGGTGGCCGCCTCGTGGAGATCATGGCAGTCGTCGCTGTCGCACGGGGGCCGAAAGGGTGAGACTGGGGGCATGTGCCGGAGTATCAAGACGCTTCGTCCCCCTGCGATGGCCGAGGAGGCCACGGCGGACGACATTCGGGCTGCCGCGTTGCAGTACGTGCGGAAGGTTTCGGGATTCCGTGCCCCCGCCGCTCACAATCAGGAGGTGTTCGACCGCGCCGTGGAGGCCGTCGCGCAGGCCACGGAGGAGTTGCTGGACGGGCTGGAGATCCGTGGAGCCGCCAGTCGCCGAGCCGAGGCTCCAGCTCCTACGGCATAGCTGCTACGGCATAGCTCCTACGACGCCTCCGACGCCCGCGGCTCTCTCCGCATGACGTAGGCCGCCCCCGCACCCGCCCCGAACAACGCCCCCACCGAGACCGCCGTCGCCAGCCAGCTCGCGCCCAGCCAGTGGGCGCCGAACCAGCCGAGGGCGACGCTGTACGCGGCCCAGGTCAGGCCGGCCAGGGCCGACCAGGGGAGGAAGTCGCGGGCGCGGCGGTGGGCGGCGCCCGCGCCGAGGGAGACCACCGAGCGGCCGGCGGGAGCGAAGCGGGCGAGGACGACGAGCGCGCCGCCGCCCCGCGCCAGCGCCGCGCCGAGACGTTCCTGCGCGGTGGTCAGGCGCCGGGAGCGGGAGATCGCCCGGTCCAGACGGGCGCCGCCGCGCCAGGCGAGGCGATAGGCGACCAGGTCACCCAGGACGGAGGCGGTGGCCGCACAGAGGGTCAGCGCCAGGATGTCGGGCACATCGGTCGCCGAGCCCGCGGCCGCCGCCGTGGCCACCGTGATCACCAGGACGCCGCTGGGCAGCACCGGCAGAAACACGTCGAGCAGGATGGACAGGGCCACCACCGCGTAGATCCATGGGCTGCCGATCAGCGACCCCACCTGCTCCAGCACCGCAACTCCCCGTGATCCCCCGTGGGCCAGACCGTGCCGCGATGTCGCGCGGGGAGCGGCAGGAGAGGCCATGACAGCCATACAGCGTACGCCTGGGGTGTGACGGGCGGTTCACGGGGGGCTCGTATGTTCGGTACCGACTGTTCACGTCGTGTCTCAGCTCGTCTCCTCTCGTCCCGAGTCGTCACTTCGCCTCGAGTCGTCACCCGGCTGCCGTGTCCCGGAGGGCGGTGGGCGCGGGTGTCCCGTAGCAACAGAAGGGGGCTGAATCAGACACAAGGTGAGGAACGGTACATATCATGCTGGCAGGAATCTGCGCGAGCGCCGTCGCGACCGCTTTGTTCGCCGGTGGTCCGGGCGGTGTCGAGGCTGTCGAGAGCCACTCGGTGCGGGCGGAGGCCCGGTTCGACGTGCCCGGGGCAGCGGACCGGTCGGCGGCGCTGACGTACGACAGGAGTCTTGTCCCGGTGGGCTCGTGGATCGAGGTTCGCCAGCACACCGCGCCCGGTGGCCCGACGACCGTACGGCTGAAGGTGGCCGGCATGAAGCCCGGGCACGCCTACGGCGTCCATGTGCACCGGAAGTCCTGCGGTGCCGACCCGGAGGCCGCCGGCGGGCATTACCAGCACCGGCCGTCGAGCGATCCGCAGCATGTCAGCTCGGACAACGAGGTCTGGCTGGACTTCACCGCCGACCGGCGCGGTGCCGGTGCGGCGAGTGCCCGGCACGAGTGGGGCTTCCGGCCGGGCGAGGCGTCCTCGGTCGTGATCCATGACGTGCCCGGCGGCGCGGGGGCGCGGGCGGCCTGTTTCACGGTGCCGTTCGGGCCGGTGGACAGGGACGAGTAGGCGCGCCCCACGCGCCGGGCAGCGGAACGGCGCCTCCCCGAGGCAGGGAAGGCGCCGTTCTCCGTGGTGGTGTCCGGGCGGCTCAGGCAGCCACCGGCGTCTGCTCCGTGGACCGCTGCCCCTGCGCGGAGGTGCGCCGCGCCAGCAGCCGGTCCACGCCGAAGGCGCCGGAGCCCGTGAAGATCAGCAGGAACATGGACCAGCAGTACATGGCCGCGCCCTCGCCGCTGTTCTCGATCGGCCACAGGCCCTGGGGCTGGTGGACCTTGAAGTACGCGTAGGCCATCGCGCCGGAGGATATGAAGGCCGCGGCGCGGGTGCCCAGGCCCAGCAGCACCAGGATGCCGCCGACGAGTTCGATGACGGCCGCGTACCAGTTCGGCCAGGCACCGGTCGCCGCGGTGCCGCCCTTGCCGTCCACACCTCCGAGGACACCGAAGAGCGCGACGGCGCCGTGGCAGGCGAACAGCAGCCCGATGACGATCCGGAACAGTCCGAGAGCGTACGGCTGGGCGCCGTTGAGTCGTGCGGTCATGTGGGGGACTCCTTCGGGCGGCCGGCCAGGGGAAGGCCGGTCGGGGGACAGAACCGATGAGTAGCCCACGTTAGGTGCGCCTAATTGATGCTTGCAAGTTCAACATTTGGCCACTGGTTTACCTCTGCTTGGGTGACTTCTTCGGCCACAACCGCACGTAGAGCGGCTCTCGCCACCGCATCCGCGTCCGAAAGCGTGACCGAATCCACACCTGGCCGGGCCCCCGCCGCGGTCACCCAGTGCACGCCTTCTGTCGGCACTCCGAACGCGAACCGCCTTGTGTGTGCAACTCCTTGACGGTCGATCAGATGGTACGGGCGTTCCGTGACGTCCAACCCCCCTGTCTCATAACCATCGGCGGTGTGCGGGCGGCACTGGCCCGTCCGCAGCAGCCCGGCGAGGAGCCCGTCGGCCGTGCTCCGCAAGTCGGCTTCCGGCAGGCGGGCCTCTATGAGGGTGGTCACACGGACGACCGAGCCCGGCACCTCGGGTGAGTGTGCCGCCCAGGCTCCGTCCTCCTCCGCCACCTCCAGGCGCGGCCCGAGCACCTGCACCACACCCGCCTCCATCAGCGCCGCGAGCTCCTCGATGCGACGCCGTGGCGGGCCGATGGACAGGAAGGCGTTGAGCGGGGTGTACCAGCGGTCCAGGTGGTCCCGGCGGGAGGCGCCGGCGAGGCCCCCGTGGTCGACGATCAGCCGGAGTTCGTTGCGCAGGTCGCGCAGCACGTCGAGGGCCGCCTTCAGCGGGCCCCGGACATTGCCCAGGGCGGCCTGCGCGGCGTCCTCGCGCAGATACGACAGCAGCCAGTCGCGCCACTCGCCGAGATGCGCGAAGTCCCGTCCCGCGTGCGGGCGGGACACCCGCTCCCAGCACCAGCGATCGGCGACGGGCACCCCGAACTCGTCCAGCAGCGCCGCCTCTCGGGAGTCGCCGTGCGGCACCGCCAGGAAGAGATCGGTGAACTCCCGGCACCGTCCCGCGGAGTCCGTGGGGTCTGCTGCCCGGAGCAGCGTGGAGTAGTAGACCGTCTCGACCTCCTTCGCCACCAACGGCCATATCTCCGCGAGGAAGTCGGGCGCCTCCCCGGAGTCGGCGCGCTTGCGGAAGCCCGCGATCGTCTCCGGCGTGAGGACGAGCGGGACGTGCCGGCCGTACGGCCCCTTCGCGTTGTCGCCGCGCGCCTGGTACGGGATGCCGCGCCGCGAACCGGCGTACAGCCGTGGTTCCCGGCCGCAG
Organism: Streptomyces violaceus; assembly: GCA_000715635.1. GTDB lineage: Bacteria > Actinomycetota > Actinomycetes > Streptomycetales > Streptomycetaceae > Streptomyces > Streptomyces violaceus. The sequence goes on from KL569174.1 coordinate 7,340, forward strand.
GGGAGATAACGCAGGCCGCCCCGGGGGTCCCGGACGAAACGGCCCCCGCGGCCGGTCGTCAACAGGGCCGTGTGGTCGAAGAAGTTGAGGCCGAGGCCGCGCAGCAGGACGGGCTCGCCCGCGGGGATGGAGGACAGGTCGGCATCGGCCGGGTTGGCGGGCGGGATGTGGCGCAGGCCGTGACGGGCGGCGTGGGCCGCTAGGCGTCGCTGGGCCGGGTCCGCGGTCGCCGGCAGGTGGCCCTGCGCCAGGACCACCGCGGACAGGCCGGTCAGGGTGTGGCCGTCGTCGAGGGTGAGGGCCTGGTGGCCGCCCGGCGTGTCGTCGAGCCGGACCGCGCGGGCCCGGTGCGTCTCGACGCGCACGTTCGGCGGCGCGTCCCGTACGGCCCTGGCGAACACCCACTCGAGGTAGCGGCCGTAGTCGGCCCGGGTCGGGTACTCGTCCGGATCCAGCGTGCCGCGCGCCCACTCGTGCAGGCTGGGCCCCGGGCGGATCGGGCCCGAGCAGTCCACGCTGTCGTCGGTGAACAGGGTCACCTGGCAGGCCACGGTGTTCATCAGCAGCTCGGGCGACTGGGCGGTGCGCCAGACGCGGCCGGGTCCTGGCGGGTCCGGGTCGATCACGTGGACCGTCAGCCGGGCACCGGGAGGGAGGAGTTCCGGGGCGGAGGCGCAGAGGCGCTCCAGGACGCTGGTGCCCCGTGGCCCGGCGCCGACCAGGGCGACGGAGACCGGTGGGGGTGTCTCGGCCGGTACGGGTTCCTCGGTCGACGCAGACAAGGGTGGTACTCCCGGGCGTGTGGGGCGCGTGTCGGCGGTCCGCCGGGTGGAAGCGGACGGTCCGCCTCATCATGCCGTCGCCGGGAGCGGGAACCGAGGCTCGTGGGGAAGGATTGACGCTCGCTGTGGGATGCGTCACTGACATCGCGGGACACGCCGGTCACAAAGGGGTGGAACGGGTGCGTTGCGGGGCAAGTTCGGAGTCCTGGAGCGTCGTCAGACGGGGGCCCGCCCCCTCCCGTGCCTTGGCCTGCTCGAGGCGCAGCCGGGCCGAACGGCCGCGCAGGGTCAGGGTCATGAGCTGGTTGCCGAACCAGGGGCCGCCCGTCTTGCGCCAGGTCACCGGCGGGCGGGGGAGGCGGCCGTGCCGGGCGAGGCAGCGTCCGAGGGTGCGCGCCACCGCGGTCCAGCCGATCCGGAAGCCCATCCGGATCGACAGCGGGACGGAGTTGTGGACGGGGGAGCAGACGAGCTGCACCACCCGGGCGTCGGGCCCGCGGCCGGGCCACGAGGGCTCGGCGATGTAGGCGTGGTGCACATCCCCGGACAGCACGCACACCGTCGCGGGCGCGTCCCGCCCCGAGCCGGCCTCGGCGATCAGCTCCGCCAGCCCGGCGAAGGACTCGGGGAACGCCGACCAGTGCTCCAGGTCGGCGGCCCGTCGCACCTTCTCCCCGGCCCGCGCCCAGCGCTCGCCCCGTTCACCCCGGCACAGCGCCGCGTTCCAGCCCTCGGCGTCGTGCACCAGATGCGGCAGCAGCCAGGGCAGCGAGGTGCCGATGAGGAGGTGGTCGTATGCCTCGGGTGTGTCCCGTACCTGCTCGCGCAGCCAGGCCTCCTCGCCCGGGTCGAGCATCGCGCGGCTGTCCTCGGCGAGGACGCGGGCCGCCCGGCTGTCCACCATCAGGATGCGTACGCGCCCGAAGTCGCGCCGGTAGCTCCAGCGGGCCGTGGTCGCGTCCTCGTCGGCCCGGGCGGCGAAGGCGCGCAGCACGTCGGTGCCGTCGGGGACCTCGCGGACGCCCTCGTACACCGGATCGGCCGCCAGTTCCTCGAGGGACAGGTTGCCCAGGTGCTGGTGGACCCAGTACGACATCAGGCCGCTCAGCAGCCGCTCCTGCCACCAGTCGGTGGCCCGCATGTCGGTGAGCCAGGCGGCGGAGGTGTTCCAGTCGTCGATGACGTCGTGGTCGTCGAAGATCATGAAGCTGGGCACGGTGGACAGCAGCCAGCGGATGCGCGGGTCGAGCCACGACTCGTAGTAGAGGTGCGTGTATTCCTCGTAGTCCGCGACCCCGTTGCCCGGCGGTTCGTTCAGGTCGCGGTCTGTCTCTTATACACATCTCT
>KL569174.1:9680-9856 GCA_000715635.1 Streptomyces violaceus
GCCAGCGCTCGGTGCTGTCGGAGGTCTCGTCGGCGTACACCTGGTCGCCGAGCAGCAGCAGGACGTCGGGCCGCTCACCCTCCGGGTCGGCCGCGAGGCGGGTGGCGAGCGCGTCCAGGGCGTCCGGGCCGACGGGGTCGTGCCCGCCCGCGGGGGGTGCGGCCCAGCGGCAGGAG
>KL569174.1:10090-10824 GCA_000715635.1 Streptomyces violaceus
CCCAGCGGCAGGAGCCGAAGGCGACACGGAGGCCGTCCTCCGGGCCCGGCGCGTGGATCGCCGAGGGCGGGAAGGGGGAGCCGGGCAGCGGCCACACGCGGGTGCCGTCGAGGAGGACCTCGTACGTCGTGGTCGTACCGGCCGTGAGGCCGGTCACCGGGATCAGCGCGTAGTGGTGGCCCGCGATCTGGAAGGTGTGGGCCGAGCCTCCGGCGCCGTCGGCGCAGCGCACCTCGGTGGAGCACGGACGGCTCGTCTCGACCCATACGGTCGCGGACGAGCCGTCGGTGTACCTCAGCAGTGGTCCGAGGCGCAGTCCGGCCATGGTGTTCCCCTCTCCGTCGCCCCGTACGGTACGGAACGACGGAGGTCAGCGGGGAGATCCCGGCCGGAAATACCTGGTGTCAGCAGCTGGCGAGAGAGTTCTGGAGCGCGGACTTCTCGGCGGAGTCGACCGAGAGGCCGTAGTAGTACTTCACCTGGACCCAGGCCCGGACGTAGGTGCAGCGGTACGCCGTCCGGGAGGGCATCCAGGTGGCAGGGTCCTGGTCGCCCTTGGCCTGGTTGACGTTGTCGGTGACCGCGATGAGCTGCGGGCGGGTCAGGTCGTTGGCGAAGGACTGGCGGCGGGACGTCGTCCAGGAGTCGGCGCCGGAGTCCCAGGCCTCGGCCAGCGGGACCAGGTGGTCGATGTCGACGTCGGAGGCGGCGGACCAGGTGGCGCCGTCGTAGAC
>KL569174.1:11060-11939 GCA_000715635.1 Streptomyces violaceus
AGACGGAGTACCAGCTGCCGCTGGTGGCGGCGCAGGAGGAGTCCTGCTGGACGTTCGAGCCGTCGCGCTTGAGGACGACCTCGCGGGTGTTGCAGGCGCCGGACTGGGTGATCCAGTGCGGGAAGAGGTCACGGTTGTAGCCGGTGCGGTCCTCGGTGGCCACGGTGAGGGAGGCGAGGTAGGTGCGGGCCGTGGAGGCGCTCACGGGGGTGGGGAGGGCGGCGGAGGCGGCCGGACCGTTGATCAGTCCGGCCGAGGCTATGAGGCCGGTGAGGCCCGCGAGTATGCTGAGCCGTCGACGCGCGTAGAACTTCGGCATACGAACTCCCTTGTGGGGTGGGGGTGTTGGGCGGCGAGCGGGAGAATGCTCGCCGCGCCGTGTTGCGGGGAGATGTGCGTGAGGTGAGAAGGTAGTGACGAGTTCATGACATGACAAGGGTTCGAGGCGGAACTGCCGGTTCGGGGACGTCGCGTACGATGGACGGCGCAGAAGGGGAGTAGCTCTTCGCCGGACCGTCGACATACTGCTCAGCTCGCCTGAGCCGGCGCCCGGAGGCAGGTCCTTTCCCGGACCGGCCAGCGAGACCTTCGGCAAGCAGTGCACGCCCGTGCCGTACGGCACGGGTGCCGCGTGTGCTGTCGTGCCGAGGTGTGTCGCGTGAAGGTTCAGCACTCTCGGTGGGGCAGCCCCGACCGATTGAGGAACCCTTGATCAGCCTGACCGTGACGGCCGTCGTCTTCGGCGTCGTCTTCCTCGCCGAACTGCCGGACAAGACCGCCCTCGCCGGCCTCGTCCTCGGCACCCGCTACCGCGCCTCCTACGTCTTCGCCGGTGTCGCCGCCGCCTTCGCGCTGCACCTGTCTCTTATACACATCTCT
>KL569174.1:12127-17369 GCA_000715635.1 Streptomyces violaceus
GGCGGGCAGCGTGCTGACGCTGCTGCCACAGCAGATCGTGCAGGCGCTGACGGGCGTGCTCTTCCTGGGCGGGGCCGCGGTGCTGCTGCTGAAGAAGGCCGAGGACGAAGAAGAGGTCCGCAAGCCGGAGAACCAGTCCTTCTGGAAGGTCTCGGGCGCGGGCTTCATGCTCATCCTGGTCGCCGAGTTCGGCGATCTCACCCAGATCATGACGGCGAACCTGGCCGCCCGCTACGACGACCCGCTCTCCGTCGGTCTGGGCGCGGTGCTCGCGCTGTGGGCGGTGGCCGGGATCGGCATCGTCGGCGGAAAGGCGCTGATGAAGAAGGTGCCGCTGCGGCTGATCACGCAGATCGCGGCGCTGGTGATGCTGGCGCTCGGAGTGTGGAGCCTGTGGGAGGCCGTGAGCGGATGAGCCGGGGCTCGGTGAGGCGGGGTGAGCTGAACGGTGGGTGAACGTCTGCCTGGGGGTCTGGCGCGAAGCGGGGATTGTTTTGTACCGTGGGGGAACAAAGTGGCCCTCGCCCGTTTTCCCTGACCGGCGGGCGGGGCCGCCTTGTCCCTCCGGGGGTGACGGACGCGATCCGTCGTCTGCCCCCACTTCCGCGCTTGACGTGCCGAGGCGCAGGCCGCGTCTCTCACGCCCTGAGCCTTGGAGCAGCCGATGACGGCCACCGCCGTGCTCACCGCCCGCGCCCTCCTGCTGGACATGGACGGCACCCTCGTCAACTCCGATGCCTCGGTCGAACGCGTCTGGCGGCGCTGGGCCGAGCGGCACGGGCTCGACGGGGACGAGGTCATGAAGGTCGTCCACGGGCGGCAGGGCTACGCGTCGATGGCGCTGTTGCTGCCCGGCCGGCCGATGGAGCAGAACTACGCCGACAACGCCCGGATGCTCGCCGACGAGACGGCGGACACCGACGGTGTCGTCGCGATCCCCGGGGCGCCGGAGTTCCTCGCCTCGCTGCGCGGGCTGCCGCACGCGCTCGTGACCTCCGCCGATGTGCCGCTCTCGACGGCGCGGATGGCCGCGGCCGGTCTTGAGCAGCCCGAGGTGCGGGTGACGGCGGAATCCGTCGGGGCGAGCAAGCCCGACCCCGAGGGCTTCCTCAAGGGCGCCGCCGAGCTGGGCGTGGCGCCCGCGGACTGTGTGGTGTTCGAGGACTCCGGGGCAGGGATCGCGGCGGGGCGCGCGGCCGGGATGACCGTGGTGGGCGTCGGGCCCCGGGCCGCGGCCCACGAGCCGGACGTGGTGGTGGAGGACCTCACGCGGGTGCGTGTGGAGGCGGTCGGGGACGGGACGGTCCGCCTGCACGTCGGATAACGCCCCGGGGGCCGGCAGGTCAGCCGATGTGGGCGGCGATGGTGCGGGCGCACTCCAGGGACTCGGTGTGTGTCGTGTCCACCTCCAGGTCGTACCTCACGCCCTCGTGCACGAGCTGTGCCTGTGCCGCGGCCATGCCCCGGACCCGGTCTCCCCGGGCGATCTCGCGGGCCGCGGCGACCGCGCTGTCGCACCTGACGCCGACCCACAGCACGGCGAGTCCGGCCAGGGCCTTCTGCCACCGCTGCTGGGACGTCGGTCCGCCGAGGAAAACGTCGTCGATGATGACCTTGGCGCCGGCGCGGGCCATGGCGGCGACGCCCTCGGTCCAGGCCGCGTCCAGGGCCCGGAAATCCGCGCCCACGTTCACGCCGCCGTCGGGCGCGAAGGTGATCCCGCCGTCCGCGCCTTTCATCCTCGCGGGCAGCGCCTCGACGAACGAGTCGACGCCGAAGGCCGGCCATGGATCCGGCAGCACCTCTTGCAGGCACCGTACGAGCCCGGACTTGCCGGAGCTCGAACCGCCGTTGAGAACGATCACCTGAGTATTCACGGCGTCACCGTACGGCGCGCGGGTGTCTACGGCTCCTGGGTTTCCGACTCCAGCTTGGCCCGGGTGTCCCGGTCGTAGACGCCGAGGTCGTCGGCCTGGATGCCGCGTGAGTACTGGTAGTTGCGGACCGCGTCCTGGAGCCGGTCGTCGAAGGTGCCGTCGGTGTCGTCGTCGTAGAGGAACAACTGGCGCAGGCGCGACTGGAGTTCGGTGACCTCCGGGCCGCGGTCGCCGAGGCGCAGGACGGTGGGGTTGCCGTTCTGGCGGGAGTTGTCCGGCGGCGACTTCCCGGGGCCGGTCGCCGTCGCGGACGTCTCGGGCGCCGACGGGGAGGCCGTCTGCGAGGGGCTCGGCGAGGCGCTCGGCGCGGACGGTGACGGGGAGGCCGACGGGCTCCCGGTGCGGGACGGGGCCGGCGGCGGTGCCGCGGGCGCCGACGGTGTGGCCGGTGCGCTCTGCGTCGGTGACGAGGACGCCGCGCTGCTCGACGGGGCGTCCGGCACGCTCGCCCGGATGCCGTCCGGCAGCGCCGTGTTCCGGGAGGGCCCCTCGTAGAAGAAGAGTCCGCTCGCGTACCCCGCCGCCGTCACCACGGCGACACAGGCCCCGGCCGCGGCGAGCAGGACGATACGACGCCGCCGACGGGGCCTGCCGCCGGACTCGGACTCGGCCGACTCCGGCCTGCCCGGAGCCACGGCCGCCGTCCCGGTGCTGTCGAACAGCCGCAGATCGGTCACGCTCGGCTCGGCCCCGTCGGGGGCCAGGGGCGTCGGGAGCACGGAGGTGGCCTCCGGCGCGGGGGCGGAGGCGGGAGCGGCTGGGACGGCCGGCAGAACGGTGGTCGCGTCCTGATCCGAGGCGGCCGCGCCCGCGGCCGGGGTGGTCGGCAGCACGGTGGTCGCGTCCGGGTCCACCGGGCGCAGGGGCATGGTCGTGTCGGCGGGGGAGGGTGGCGGCGCGACGCTCCCGGGGTACGAGGTCTGAGCGTGCGGGCGGGCGGTCGGGGTGTTGGGCGGGGGCGGTTGCGTGGCTCCCGCGGTGCGCGAGGCTCCCGCAGGGTCCGTGAGCCGCTGTCGCGGGGCGCCGTCGGGTGCCTGGGCGGGGGCTCCGGCATGCGGGGGCGTGGTCGGGGTGGCGGGCGAGGGCGGCTGCGCGGCCCCTGCGGTGTGCGAGGTCTCCGCCGGGTTCGTCCCGGGCTGCCGCGGGGCTCTGTCGGACGGCCGCGCGGGGTTGCCGATGGCGCGCGGGGGCGCGGTCGGGAGGCCAGGGGAGGGCGGCTGCGAAGCTCCCGCAGGGTCCGTGAGTGGCTGTCGCGGGGCGCCGTCGGGTGCTTGCGTGGGGCCTCCGGGGTGCGGGGCCTGGGCGAGCGGGCGGACGGTCGGGGTGCTCGACGGGGGCGGTTGTGCGGCCCCTGCGGTGCGCGAGGTCTCCGCCGGGTTCGCCCCGGGCTGTCGCGGGGCCCTGTCGGGCGCCTGTGCGGGGCCTCCGGGATGCGAGGCCTGGGCGAGCGGGCGGACGGTCGGGGTGTTCGCCGAGGGCGGTCGCGGGGCTCCCGTGGTGCGCGGGGCTCCCGCAGGGTCCGTGAGCGGCTGTCGCGGGGCGCCGTCGGGGGCCTGGGTGGGGGCTCCGGCGTGCGGGGGCATGCTCGGGGTGTTCGCCGAGGGCGGTTGCGCGCCTCCCGCGGTGTGCAAGGCCTTCGCCGGGCCCGTCCGGGCGTGTCGCTCGGCTCCGTCGGGCGCATGCGCGGGGTTTCCGGTGTGCGGGGCCTGCGTGGGCGGGGTGTCCGGTGAGGCCGGTTGCGCCGCTCCCGCGGTGCGCGAAGCTCCCGTGCCCGGAACCCCCGTGCCCGGAACCTCTGTACGTGAAGCTTCCGTGCCCGGAACCCTCATACGTGAAGCCCTCGCGCCCGGAACCCCCGCAGGGTCCGTCAGAGGTCCTCGAGGGGTGCCTTCGGGCTGGGGAGTCGTCGTCGGCGTGTCCTGCCCGGCAGGGCCCTCGGGCCCCGAGGTCCCTGCCCCGCCGTCGAGTTCGACGTACGGGCGGATCCGTAGCGGGTCGAAGTCCTCCGCTGCCGCGGCCTGGGCCGTGCGGGCGTCGCGCAGGGCCTCGGCGGCTCGGTGGGTGCAGGCGCAGGAAGGGGACTTGTCCCGCTGTCTGGGCGCGCCGCACTCCGGGCACGGGTGGCCATTAGGCGGTTCCACGCGTTCCTCCCTCCCCTCGCGAACTCCAGAGATTATCCAGATCTTCTCCACAGTGCGGTCGAGGAGCCCCCGGAATGAACGCTTCCAAAAGGACTCGGCAGGCCATACCCCGTCACACCGGTCACGATGGAAAATGTCACAGGACCCTCGGGAGGTCTCATGGCCGGGGATGTGCACGACACAACACCCTCACCCGCGGAAACCCTCGCCCCGGAGCAGGTGCCCGGGAACGTACTGGTCTCCATCGGTGCCCTGCTCCTCGGCATGCTGCTCGCCGCACTGGACCAGACCATCGTGTCGACCGCGCTGCCCACCATCGTCAGCGATCTCGGTGGCATGGATCACCTGTCCTGGGTCGTCACCGCCTACCTGCTGGCCGCGACCGCCGCGACCCCCCTGTGGGGCAAGCTCGGCGACCAGTACGGCCGCAAGAGGCTGTTCCAGACGGCGATCGTGATCTTCCTCGTCGGCTCCGCGCTGTGCGGTACGGCGCAGGACATGACCCAGCTCATCGCCTTCCGGGCCCTGCAGGGACTAGGCGGGGGCGGGCTGCTGGTGTTGTCGATGGCGATCGTCGGGGATCTCGTGCCGCCTCGCGAACGCGGGCGATACCAGGGGCTGTTCGGGGCCGTGTTCGGCGCGACCAGTGTGCTCGGTCCGCTGCTCGGCGGGCTGTTCACGCAGCATCTGAGCTGGCGTTGGGTGTTCTACGTCAATCTGCCCGTCGGTATCGTCGCGCTCGCCGTGATCGCGGCCGTCCTGCACATCCCGCGCCGGTCGCAACGGCACGTCATCGACTACCTCGGCACCTTCCTCATCGCGGCCGTCGCCACCTGCCTGGTGCTGGTCGCCTCCCTCGGCGGTACAACCTGGGGATGGGGGTCCGCGCAGCTCGTCGGGCTCGCCGTGCTGGGCGTCGTCCTCGCCGTCGTCTTCGTGGCCGTCGAGCGGCGCGCCGCCGAACCCGTGCTGCCGCTGAAACTCTTCCGCGTCCGCACCTTCACGCTCGCCGCCGTGATCAGTTTCGTCGTGGGCTTCGCCATGTTCGGCGCGATGACCTACCTGCCGACCTTCCTCCAGGTGGTGCAGGGCGTCAGCCCGACCATGTCCGGCGTGCACATGCTGCCGATGGTGGCGGGCTGCTGCTTATACACATCTCTGATG
>KL569174.1:17524-18904 GCA_000715635.1 Streptomyces violaceus
AGCCTCGACGGCCTCCGGGCAGATCGTCAGCCGTACCGGCCGCTGGAAGGTGTTCCCGATCGCCGGCACCGGCGTCACCGCGCTCGGGCTGCTCCTGCTCCACCAGCTCGACGAGGACAGCTCCACCCTCGAGCTGAGCGGTTTCTTCCTGGTCTTCGGGCTGGGCCTCGGTCTGGTGATGCAGGTCCTCGTGCTCATCGTGCAGAACGCCGTCCCGTACGAGGACCTGGGCGTCGCCACCTCCGGCGCGACCTTCTTCCGCTCGATCGGCGCCTCGTTCGGCGTCGCCGTCTTCGGCACGATCTTCGCGAGCCGGCTGGGGGACCAGCTCACCGACGCCTTCCGGGGCGCACAGCTGCCGCCCGGTGTCTCCGTGGGTGCGCTGGAGGCCGACCCGCGCAGCATCGCCGCCCTGCCGCCCGGCCTGCGCCCACCGGCCCTGCACGCCTACGCCGTCTCCATCACGGACGTCTTCCTCTACGCCGCCCCGGTCGCGCTCCTCGGCTTCGTACTGGCCTGGTTCCTGAAGGAGGACCGGCTGCGCGGCTCGGTCACCGCGCCCGACGTCACCGAGACCCTGGCCAGCAACCCCGTCGAGCGGTCCTCGCGCGATGAGGTGTGCCGCGCGCTGTCGGTGCTCGGCACCCGCGCGGGGCGGCGCGAGATCTACCGGAAGATCACCGACCGGGCGGGCTACGACCTGCTGCCCGCGGCGAGCTGGCTGCTGCTGCGGATCCGGAGGTACGGCGAGGTCGAGCCGGCCATGCTGGCCGAGAACATGCCCGTGCCGCTGACCGTGATCATCGAGGCCGCCCGCCAGGTCGAGGAGCGGCGGCTCGCCCTGCGCGAGGGCCTCGGCCTGGTCCTCACCGACCGGGGGCGCGAGGTCGCCGAGCGGCTGGCCCAGGCCCGCGAGGAGTCCCTCGCCGAGCTGCTCGGCGACTGGTGGGGCCCCGACCGGCCGACCGATCTGGTCCAACTCGTGCGGGAGTTGAACGGCGAACTGTGCGGGTCGCGGCGCGAGCGGCCGTACGACGAACGGCCCTACGAGGAGCGGCGGGCGGAGCGGACGGGCTGAACGGGGGGCCGTACGTCCGGTGGTTCAGATGACGTGGTTCAAATGAGGGACTTGGCGAACCAGTGCTCGGCGTACTTGTCGTCGTTGTACGGCTCGGTCTCCGTGTAGCCGAGCCGGGCGTAGAGGGCACGGGCCTCGACGAGGTCGCCGCGGGTGTCGAGGATCAGCCGTGCGGCGCCGAGCGCGCGGGCGGCGTCCTCGGCGGCCCGGACCAGGAGCGGGGCGCCGCCTCTGCCGCGCATCGGCCGGTGTACGAACACCCGCTTGAGCTCGGCGGTCGTGCCGTCGGACAGCCGTACGCC
>KL569174.1:19052-19243 GCA_000715635.1 Streptomyces violaceus
GTGCCGTCGTACAGCCGTACGCCCGCGGTGCCGGCCGGCTCACCGCCGTACCGGGCGACCAGCAACCGCCCGCGCGGTGGCGCGAGGTCGGCACCCGGCTGGGCGGCGATCTCCCGCTCCAGCTCGTCCGGGTCGGTGCGGCGGCCCTCGTGCAGCAGGTACCAGCGGTCGCTGACCTCGGTGTAGTACGT
>KL569174.1:19463-19723 GCA_000715635.1 Streptomyces violaceus
CCTCGGTGTAGTACGCCCGCCACAGAGCGGCGGCGACGGGGGAGTCGTACGGTTCCGGGGCCACGGTCCAGGTCATGAGCGCATTCTCGCCGGGTGCCCTACCGCGCCCGCAACCGGATAGGTGTGACCGCCGTGTGCCGTTTGGGGGCGGGTTTCCGGGCTACCCGGTCGGCGAACCGGCTCGCGAGGAAGGCCGGTTGGGCCGAGAACCCGGAAGGCATCCATGTCCACTGGCCTGATCATTGCTCTGATCGTGATCG
>KL569174.1:19966-20439 GCA_000715635.1 Streptomyces violaceus
CGCGGGCCTCGTCGCGGCCCGAGCCTGAAGCGGCGCTTCGGACCCGAGTACGACCGGGCGGTCGCCCGCCACGACGGCGACGCCAAGGCCGCCGAGCGCGAACTCACCGAGCGCGTGCACCGCCACGGCGACCTGCGCGAGCGGGCGCTGGAACCGGCGCAGCGCGAGCGGTACGAGGCGCGCTGGACGGCCGCCCAGGAGCGGTTCGTCGACTCGCCGCGGGAGGCGGTCGCCGAGGCGGACCGGCTGCTCGCCGAACTCGCCGGCGCCCGGGGCTTCCCGGACGGCGGCCAGTACGAGGAACAGCTCGCCGCACTGTCCGTGCACCACGCCCCGCACGTCGACGGATACCGGCGCGTGCACCGTGCGGCACATCTGCGCGCGGAGGACGCCCGCGACGGCGGCACCGGTACGGAAGACATGCGGGAGGCCATGGTGGCGGCCCGCGCCCTGTTCGAGGAACTGATACGGCC
>KL569174.1:20615-22769 GCA_000715635.1 Streptomyces violaceus
ATACGGCCGGCCCGCCACGACGGCGGAGCCGGACGGCACGAGGACCGACGGCACGAGGACGGACACCGCCGTGCCGGACTGAACGGCGGCCGCAAGGCCGCGACCACCCGCGGCGGGCACCTGCCGTGGGCGATCAACCGACGTCAGGCGAAGGAGAGTTGAGGCAATGTCCGACGTGACCCGACCGCCCGGCGAGAACACCGCCGCCGCCCCCGACGCCCGAGGCGAGAGCGCCCTGGGCACCGGCCACGGCACGACCCCGCGCCCGGCCCGCACCGAAACGGACCGCACCGAAACGGCCCGCGGTGTCGCGCCCGGCACCGGCGCCGGCGCCGAGCGCGCGACCGGCACGAACGACCTCAGTGCCGAAAACGCGACCGGCACGAACGCCCTCGGTGCCGAAAACGCGACGTCCGCCGGCGCCCGAGCCCACCTCTTCCCCCACGACGAGACCGACAAGCTCGGCCTGCGGCTGCAGCACGCCGTCGCCGGGTTCGTCGACGGGCCCCGGGCCTCCGTCGAGGAGGCCGACCACGTGCTGGAGGAGATCGCGGCCCGGTTCACCGAGGCCGTGGCGCAGCGTCGCCGCACCCTGCGCCACTCCTGGCAGTCCGTCGAGAGCGGCGAGGGCAAGCCGGTGTCGAGCGCCGACACCGAGCAGCTCCGGCTGGCCCTGAAGGACTACCGCGAGCTGGCGGAGCGGCTCCTGCACGTGTGAGCGGCCCTGTTCACAGATCCGCCCGGCGTTCCCGCCACTGCCGTACGACGTCCTCGACGTCGTACGGCTTCTTACCGAGCGGGGGGCCGGGCGGCGGCTTGAACATCATCTCGCGGATCTTGTCGTTGATCTCCGTGATGATCTTCCGCGCGATCCGTTCCGAGGGCGCCGCGAGGGCCGCGGGCAGCGCGTCCTCGACCTCCTTGCGCAGCGCCAGTGCGGGCGGCAGGACGGAGAAGCCCTCGCGGGCCATCTTCCGCTTGATCCACCACAGTTCGTCGTAGGTGGCATCCACGTCGGCCGGCAGCGGCTTGCCCGCCCCCGGCAACCGTTCGAACTCGCCGCGGGTCTCCGCATCGCGGATCTGTCTGTCGACCCAGGACTCGAAGTCGACGCCGGGTGGCTTTCGCTCGGTCATGAGGCCATTGTGCCGGACAGCGCGCAGTCGGGCGTTCTATCATGCGGCGGGCTCAGTGCCTGTCTGACACATAGGCCCTGACAGGCCCACCAGGACGTCTCAGGAGGAGCGCACGTGCTCGAACTCACCATGGCCGCCGTGTCCCCGGCGGAGGAGGGTGCCACGGCCGGCATGCTCATGGCCGACGCGCCCAGCGAGCCGGGTGCCGTGCTGCGGGTGGGCCGCGACAAGTCGGTGTGCCGGCTCTCGACGCCGGACGACTGGCTGTTCGTCTCCCGCGTCCATCTGGAGTTCCTGTGCGGGCCCGAGGGGACCTGGCAGCTGACCTGGCTGCGCGGCTCCCAGCCCGACCCGTCCTCCGAAGTCCGGCTGACGGTCGGGGAGTACGCCCAGCCCCTCGCCTACGGCGGCACCGTTCCGCTCCCCAGGGGCGGCAGCGGCGAGGTCATCATCCATGACCGCACCGCCCCGCGCAGCGTCAACGTGGGCTTCTACCACGAGGTCTGACCACGCCGAGAGGCCCACTCGAAGAAGGGCCTACGCCAGCACCCGCGCCACCGCGAACCCGTCGTAGCCCTTCGTGCCGACGGTCTGGATCGCCGTCCCGCTCAGCCTCGGATGGCTGCCGATCAGTTCGATCGCGGCGCGGGTGCCCACCACGTCCGAGGCCGTGCTGCCGGAGTCGGTCACGCGGCCGCCGCGGACGACGTTGTCGAGGACGATCAGGCTGCCCGTGCTGGTGAGCTTCACGGCCCACTCGACGTAGTGCGGGTTGTTGGCCTTGTCGGCGTCGATGAAGACCAGGTCGAACGGGGGCGGGTTCTCGTCGGCCAGCTTGGGCAGCGACTCCAGGGCCGGGCCGACCCGTACCTCGACCAGCTTGTCCAGACCGGCGCGGGCGATGTTGCGGACGGCGACCTCGGCGTGCACCGGGTCGTACTCCAGGGAGACCAGCCGCCCGCCGGCGGGCAGGGCGCGGCCCAGCCAGATGGTGCTGTAGCCGCCGAGCGTGCCGATC
>KL569175.1:0-847 GCA_000715635.1 Streptomyces violaceus
GCCGCGTCCGCTCCGGGAGTTCGTCGCCCTCCGCGAGCAGGGCCTTCACGGTGAGCACCGCGCTGCCCAGGTCGGTGAGGACGGCGACGCCCGCACCGCGATCGACGGACGCGGCCGCCGCGGCGATCAGTTCGGCGCTGGTGCCGAGCCCACCTGCCTCGTTGCCGCCCGCCGGAGCGACGGGCACCACCGGGCCACCGCCGGCGAGCCCCTTCGCCAGCGCGGCGACCGAGGCGGCCACTTCCGCGCTGTGCGACACCAGCACGATTCCCACAAGCCGCTCGTCACTCATCGGCGGCCTCCGCGAGCGCGGCGACGAGCAGCGCCGACGACGTGGCGCCCGGGTCCTGGTGCCCGATGCTGCGCTCACCCAGATAGCTCGCCCGGCCCTTGCGCGCCTGGAGGGGCGTCGTCGCCACGGCGCCCTCCTCCGCCGCGGCCCGCGCCGCCGCGAACGAGTCACCGAGCGCGTCCACCGCGGGCACCAGCGCGTCGATCATGGTCTTGTCGCCCGGGGCGGCACCGCCGAGCGTCATGACCGCGTCCACCCCGGTCCGCAGCGCCTCGGCCAGCTGCTCCGCACTGACCTCGGCGGCATCCCCGAGCGCCTTGCCGGTACGGCGCAGCAGCGTGCCGTACAGCGGCCCCGAGGCGCCGCCGACCGTCGAGATGAGCTGGCGCCCGGCCAGCGTCAGGACCCCGCCGGGCGTGCCGGGGGCCTCCTTCTCCAGGGCGGCCGCCACGGCCTTGAACCCGCGCTGGAGGTTGCTGCCGTGGTCGGCGTCCCCGATGGGGGAGTCGAGGGCGGTGAGCCGTTCCGCCTCACGGTCGACGGACGCGGCGGGGG
>KL569175.1:1083-2916 GCA_000715635.1 Streptomyces violaceus
CCCGCCGTCATCCAACGGCGGAAGAAATCGGCGTCGAGCACTGGATCTCCTTGCCTGGTAGGTACGGGGTGATCCTTTCCCCCGCGCGTCACATGCCCCAGCGCAGACCCGCCGTCTTCACCGGCGCGTCCCACAGCCGCAGCATCTCCTCGTCGACCTGGCACAGGGTGAGCGAGGCCCCCGCCATGTCGAGGGAGGTGACGTAGTTGCCCACGAGGACACGGGCCACCGGGACGCCGCGCTGGGCGAGCACCCGGTGCACCTCGGCGTTGAAGCCGTACAGCTCGAGCAGGGGCGTCGCACCCATGCCATTGACGAGGACCAGCACGGGATTGCGCGGCTGGAGGTCCTCCACCACCGCCTCGACGGCGACCTCGGCGATCTCGCCAGAGGTCATCATCGCCCGCCGCTCCCGGCCGGGCTCGCCGTGGATGCCGATGCCCAACTCCAGCTCACCGGACGGCAGATCGAAGGTGGGGCTGCCCTTGGCCGGCGTGCTGCAGGCGCTCAGCGCGATACCGAAACTGCGGGAGTTCTCGTTGACCTGCCGGGCGATGGCCTCCACCCGCTCCAGCGGCATGCCCTCGTCAGCGGCGGCACCGGCGATCTTCTCCACGAACAGGGTCGCGCCGGTGCCACGCCGGCCGGCCGTGTAAAGACTGTCGGTCACCGCCACGTCATCGTTGACCAGCACTTTCGCGACCTGGATGCCCTCGTCCTCGGCCAGCTCGGCGGCCATGTCGAAGTTGAGCACGTCGCCGGTGTAGTTCTTCACGATGAACAGCACCCCGGCCCCGCTGTCCACGGCGGCGGCCGCACGCAGCATCTGGTCGGGCACCGGGGAGGTGAACACCTCGCCCGGACAGGCCGCCGACAGCATGCCGGGACCCACGAAACCCCCGTGCAACGGCTCGTGCCCCGAGCCTCCGCCCGAGACCAGCCCCACTTTTCCGGCCACGGGAGCGTCCCGCCGCACGATCACCCGGTTCTCCACGTCCACGGTCAGCTCCGGGTGGGCAGCCGCCAGACCGCGCAGCGCGTCCGCGACCACGGTCTCCGGGACGTTGATCAGCATCTTCACGGGTACCTCCTAGGGAGACTAGTAGATGAGCCCTTGACTTCCAGCTTCGCAGGCCAGGTTACGTTTGACCAGTTGCCGATCTTGGCGGTCGGCGGCGGTCGGAAGCGGGTTCTCGCGGTGCTGATGCTGACTCAACGCTGACTTTGATGACGGTATGTCAGGTGGCTGGCTGCGGGTCGGATACGCGTCGGCGAGAGCCTCATGTCTGCAGTATCGACCTTGCGGAAGCGAAGGTCACGCTGCTGGCGCTCGGGCGTCGGAAGTGCAGCGGGCGAGGTGCCCCACTGAACATCCGGGAGGCGGCCAAGGCGGCGCGGGAGGGTTTCGGGTGCGTAGCACGAGACCGACCGGGAGCAGCTTCGCGGCGTCTCCCAGCTCCCGGCGCTCCAACGCGCGCGTGTCGCCTCCCACCGCGGCAAGCTGCCTGGCCTGGTTGTTGACGTACGAGGCGAGCACCTTGTACGCGGCCAGGCGCGGCAACTCCTGCGGCGGCACCCACGCCTTGGCCAGCTCGGGTCTGTCGGTGACAGCGAACGAAAGCCCGCGGCCGAGGGCGCTGCTCAGCCGCGGTCGGCGGCAGCGGACGCGTCTTCGGTGGACTCCCACGCGGCCAGCAGGCGCAGCGTGTCGTGGGCCGGGGTGGCGGGCTCGGCGGAATAGGCGGTCAAGGTCAGGCCCGGCTGCGAGGGCAGTTCCATCGCGTCGAAGTCGAGGGCGATCTCACCAGTGGCCGGGTGGCGGACGGTTTTGCG
>KL569175.1:3160-9758 GCA_000715635.1 Streptomyces violaceus
CTTGGCCCAGGCGGTTGACGGCGAGGATGTCGAGGCGGCCGATGCGGATGAAGGCCGAAGAGTCCGCTATGCGTTCCGCTGGACCGGTTGCCCGAGTACGCCCGTCTGCTGCTGGATACCCGGGGCCGGGTGCGGGGCACCTGCGCCCACCAGCTCTGAGGACCGGCGCGGGCACTTGGCGGTCCAGCGTGGAACCCGCAGCCCACTCCCTCCATGGCCTTGGTCCGCGGCCGGCAAGAGCTGGTTCTGCCAAGACAGCCTTGGATGGCTCAGTGATGCTGCGCCGGAAGAGGAGAGGGGGTGAGTGATGTGACGCCGCGAAGCAGGTGAGTCGGCATCGAGTCAGCACGCCACCGACCCGGTGCAGGTTCCGTGCTGGCTTCGGCGGCCGACTCCTGTTCAGGCGTCGTAGGTGTGGAAGCCTCGGCCGCTCTTGCGGCCGAGGTGGCCTGCGGCGACCATGCGGCGCAGGAGGGCGGGCGGTGCGTACAGCGGCTCCTTGAACTCCTCGTACATCGACTCGGCCACGGCCTGGGCGG
This sequence comes from Streptomyces violaceus, assembly GCA_000715635.1. Classification (GTDB taxonomy): domain Bacteria; phylum Actinomycetota; class Actinomycetes; order Streptomycetales; family Streptomycetaceae; genus Streptomyces; species Streptomyces violaceus. The sequence goes on from KL569175.1 coordinate 3,700, forward strand.
TGTCGAGGCCGATGAGGTCGAGCAGGCGCAACGGCCCCATGGGGTGGGCGCATCCGAGTTCCATGCCCCGGTCGATGTCCTCCGGCTGTGCGGAGCCCGACTCCACCATCCGTACCGCGCTGAGCAGGTAGGGCACGAGGAGAGCGTTGACGACGAAGCCGGAGCGGTCGGGCGCCTGGATGGCCTGTTTGCCCAACTGCTCGGCGACGCCGCGGGTGCGCTGCACGGTGTCCGCGCTGGTGATGAGGGCGGGAATGAGCTCCACCAGCTGCTGGACGGGCACGGGGTTGAAGAAGTGCATGCCGATGACCTGCGCGGGTCGCTCGGTGACGACGGCGAGATCGACGATGGGGATCGAGGAGGTGTTGGTGGCCAGGACCGCCGCAGGGTCTGCGACTGCCTTGTCCAGGGTGCGCAGGACATCCATCTTGATGTCGCGGTTCTCGGCGACCGCCTCGATGACGAACTGGCGGTCGGCCAGGTCGCTCAGGTCGTGGGTGAAGGAAAGCCTGGCGAGGGCCTGGTCCCGCTGCTCCTCGCTGAGCTTGCCGCGCCGTACGCCTTGGTCGAGGGAGGCGGTGAGCCGACGGCGGCCCGTCTCGAGCGCGTCCGGTGCGGTCTCGGCGACACGGACGTCGATACCGCTGCGGGCCGCGACTTCGGCGATGCCGGAGCCCATGAGGCCGCAACCGACAACGCCGAGGCGGGTAACGGGATCCATTTGAAGTCCTATCTGATGAGTCGCTGCGGGGTGGTTCCGGGGCTGGGTCAGACGTTGCGGCGGTATTGGCCGCCCACCTCGAAGAAGGCCTCGGTGATCTGCTGAAGCGAGCAGACCCGGGTGGCGTCCATGAGGACGGCGAAGACGTTGCGGCCGCTGGTTGCCGCATCCTTGAGAGCAGCCAGGGCTTCGTGGGCCTCGTCGCGGTGGCCAGTCCGGAAGGTCCGTACGCGTTCCAGCTGGGACTGTTTCTCTGTCTCGGTGGCTCGGGCGAGTTCCAGCTCCGGGGGCCGGCTGTCGCCGCCGGGGCGGAGGAAGGTGTTGACGCCGATGATGGGCAGTGTGCCGTCGTGCTTGCGCTGTTCGTACAGCATCGACTCGTCCTGGATCCGGCCCCGCTGGTAGCCGGTCTCCATCGCGCCCAGTACACCACCGCGCTCGCTGATGCGCTCGAACTCCTGGAGTACGGCCTCCTCCACCAGGTCGGTGAGTTCGTCGATGATGAACGATCCCTGGAGGGGGTTCTCGTTCATCGCCAGGCCCCACTCGCGGTTGATGACGAGCTGGATCGCCAGCGCCCGCCGTACCGACTCCTCGGACGGGGTGGTGACGGCCTCGTCGTAGGCGTTGGTGTGCAGAGAGTTGGCGTTGTCGTAGATGGCCGTGAGGGCCTGCAGGGTGGTGCGGATGTCGTTGAAGTCCATCTCCTGGGCGTGCAGGGAGCGTCCGGAGGTCTGGACGTGGTACTTCAGCTTCTGGCTGCGGTCGTTGGCCCCGTACTTCTCCTTCATCGCGACGGCCCAGATGCGGCGGGCGACCCGGCCGAGGACGGAGTACTCGGGGTCCATGCCGTTGGAGAAGAAGAACGACAGGTTAGGGGCGAAGTCGTCGATGCGCATGCCCCGGGCGAGGTAGGCCTCGACGTAGGTGAAGCCGTTGGCGAGGGTGAAGGCGAGCTGGCTGATGGGGTTCGCCCCGGCTTCGGCGATGTGGTAGCCGGAGATGGACACGGAGTAGAAGTTGCGGACCTTGTGGGCGATGAACCACTCCTGGATGTCGGCCATCATCCGCAGGGAGAACTCGGTGGAGAACAGGCAGGTGTTCTGGCCCTGGTCCTCCTTGAGGATGTCGGCCTGCACGGTGCCGCGCACGCTCGCGAGCGCACGGGTGCGCAGCTCGGCGGCCTCTTCGGGCGACGGCTCACGGCCCTCGGCGGCTCGGAACCCTTCCATCTGCTGGTCGATGGCGGTGTTGAGGAAGAACGCCAGGATGGTCGGGGCGGGTCCGTTGATGGTCATGGAGACCGAGGTCGTGGGCGCGATCAGGTCGAAGCCGTCGTAGAGGGCCTTCATGTCCGCCAGCGTGGCCACCGACACTCCGGACGTGCCGACCTTGCCGTAGACGTCGGGGCGTTCGTCCGGGTCCCGGCCGTAGAGCGTGACCGAGTCGAAGGCGGTGGACAGGCGGGTGGCCGGCTGGCCCTCGGAGAGCAGCTTGAAGCGCCGGTTCGTACGGAACGGATCGCCCTCACCGGCGAACATCCGCGCCGGGTCCTCACTGTCGCGCTTGAAGGGGAACACCCCGGCCGTGAAGGGGAAGCAGCCGGGCAGGTTCTCCCCGCGCCAGAACCGCACCAGCTCCCCGTGGTCGGTGAAGCGGGGCAGGGCGACGCGCGGGACCTTGTTGCCCGACAGGGACTCGCGGGTCAGCCTGGTGTGGATCTCCTTGTCCCGGACCTTCACCACCTGCTCGTCTCCGGAGTAGGAGGCGATGACGGCGGGCCAGTTCCCGATCTGCTCCGTGATCTGATGCGGGAGCTGCTTGCGGGCGTCGTCGAGCAGTGAGTCCACGTTCGCGGCGCCGGAGCCGGCCTCGACGAGCTCGTCCCTGACCGCCTCCAGACGCTGCAGCCGCCTGGCCGCCTCGGCCAGGCGCTCCGTCTCGGTGTGGTAAGCGCGGACCGTCTCGGTGATCTCGGCGAGGTAGCGCACCCGGCCTGCGGGGACCACCTGCCGGATGCCGGAGGAGTGACGTACCGCGACCGGTGCCAGCGCGCCCTCGGACAGCGGCAGGCCCTTCTCGGCCAGGCCCGTCTTCAGGTGCTGGTAGAGCGCGGTGACACCGTCGTCGTTGAACGTCGCCGCCGATGTGCCGTACACCGGCATGTCCTCGGGCCGCTTGCCGAACGCCTCACGGTTGCGGACCAGTTGGCGGCCCACGTCACGCAGCGCGTCCTGCGCGCCGCGCCGCTCGAACTTGTTGATCGCCACGACGTCGGCGAAGTCGAGCATGTCGATCTTCTCCAGCTGCGAGGCGGCACCGAACTCCGGTGTCATCACGTACAGCGAGGTGTCGACGAACGGCACGATCGCCGCGTCGCCCTGGCCGATGCCCGGCGTCTCCACGATCACCAGGTCGAACCCGGCGGCCTTGGCCACGTCGATGACGTCGGTCAGGTGCTCGGGCAGCTCGCGACTGCCACGGGTGGCCAGGCTGCGGAAGAAGACCCGGTTCCCGTCCAGGGAGTTCATGCGGATCCGGTCGCCGAGCAGTGCCCCGCCGCCGCGGCGGCGGGTCGGGTCGACCGCGATCACGGCGACGCGCAGCTTGTCCTGCTGGTCGAGACGGAAGCGGCGCACCAGCTCGTCCGTCAGTGACGACTTGCCCGAGCCGCCCGTGCCGGTGATGCCGAGCACGGGCGTGACCCGTGCCGCGGCGGCGGCCCGCAGCCGCTCCAGGAGATCCGGGGACAGCTTGCCCAGTTCCGCGCCGGTGATGGCGCGGGCGATCGCGAACCGGTCACCGGCCAGCACGGCGGACGCGTCGGTCGGCTTGCCGTCCCAGAGGTCGAAGTCGCAGTCCTTCACGACCGAGTTGACCATCCCGGCCAGGCCCATCCGCTGCCCGTCCTCGGGGGAGAAGATGGTCACCCCGCTGTCGCGCAGCCGGGCGATCTCCTCGGGCACGATGACGCCGCCTCCGCCGCCCACCACACGGATGTGGTCGGCTCCCCGCGCGCGCAGCGACTCGACCAGGTACTCGAAGTACTCCACGTGCCCGCCCTGGTACGACGAGACGGCGACACCGTGGGCGTCCTCCTCCAGAGCGGCGTCCACGACCTCCCGCACCGACCGGTTGTGTCCGAGGTGGATCACCTCGGCGCCCTGGGACTGGAAGATGCGCCGCATGATGTTGATCGACGCGTCATGCCCGTCGAACAGAGCCGAAGCCGTGACCAGACGGACAGGGTGCACGGGTCGGTGCAGATCGCTCATGGGGGCCTTCCCGGACGGGGCGGGGGTACTGCCGACAGAAGAGATACTAGGACGTCCTAGTAAATTGCAGAGAGTGATCGCCGTCACAGATCCAGGACGAGGCGAGTCCCGCACGAGCGGGAGACGCAGATGAGCATGGTGTCGCCGGCGGCCCGCTCGTCCTCGGTCAGCAGCGAGTCGCGGTGGTCGGGCTTGCCGTCGAGTACGTCGGTCTCGCAGGTGCCGCACGTGCCTTCCCGGCAGGAGAAGTCCACCGCGACACCGGCCTGCTCCACGGTTTCGAGCACCGAGCGGTCCGCCGGCACGGTGAGGGTGAGCCCGGATCGTGCGAGCTCCACCTCGAAGGCCTCGGCCTGGCCGGTCGCGTCCGTGCGTACCGGAGCGAACCGCTCGACGCCCAGCGTGCCGGGAGGCCAGTGCCCGCAGTGTTCCTGCACCGCCTGCAACAGCGGCTCGGGACCGCAGGCGTGCACCAGCGTGCCCTCCTCGGGGACGCCGAGGTGGGCCGCGAGGTCCAGCAGGCCGTACTCGTCCTGAGGACGGACGAGGACCCGGTCCCCGTGCGGGGCGAGGCGGTCCAGGAACGCCATGGAGGTCCGGGTGCGCCCGCCGTACAGCAGACGCCAGTCGGCCCCCGCGGCCTCGGCGGCCTCCACCATCGGAAGGATGGGCGTGATACCGACGCCACCGGCGATGAACAGGTGGCGTGCGGCGGGCCGCAGCGGGAAGTTGTTTCGCGGTCCGCGGACCCGCACGGCGGCGCCTTCGCGCACGTGGTCGTGGACGTACGCGGAGCCTCCGCGCCCCTGCGGCTCGCGCAGCACGGCGATCTGCCAGGAGTCGCGCGCGGCCGGATCTCCGCACAGGGAGTACTGACGGAGCAGACCCCCGTCGTCACCGTTCAGGAGTACGTCGATGTGGGCGCCCGGTGTCCAGGCGGGGAGCATCCCGCCGTCGGGGCGGCGCAGGGTGAGGGAGACGACGCCGTCGGCGGCGAGGGTACGGGCCGCCACGACAAGGGTCGTGTCGACCGAGGTCAGCTGGACGTTCATGATGATTCGGCTCCGGGTTCAGTCCTGGGTCGGGACATGCAGCAACAGCGCGTCGCCCTGGCCGCCGCCCCCGCACAGGGCCGCCGCTCCGCTGCCGCCTCCGCGCCGCCGCAGTTCCGCCGCGAGAGTCAGCACCAGCCGGGCTCCGGTCATGCCGACCGGGTGCCCGAGCGCGATCGCTCCGCCGTTGACGTTCACCTTGTCGAGAGGGAGGTCCAGCTCCCGTACGGAAGCCAGGGCCACTCCGGCGAACGCCTCGTTGATCTCGAACAGGTCCAGGTCGGCGGTCTTCAGGCGGCCGTCCCGGGACAGGGCGTCGCGGACCGCGCCGGCCGGCTGGACGAGGAGCGAGGGGTCCGGTCCGGCGACCGTTCCGTAGGCGCCGATCTCGGCGAGCGGGGTCAGGCCCTCGAACCCGGCGCGCTCCGCGCTCATCACGACGACGGCCGCGGCGCCGTCGGAGAGCTGTGAGGAGTTGCCCGCGGTGATGGTGCCCTCGCCGGAGAAGGCCGGCCTCAGACGCCCCAGGCTCTCGGCGGTGCTTCCCGGCCGTACGCCCTCGTCGGTGTCCACCACGGTCTCGCCCCGGCGTCCCGCCACGGTGACGGGGGTGATCTCGTCGGACAACGCCCCCGACTCCTGGGCGCGGGCGGCCCGTTGATGGGACAGCGCGCTGTACTCGTCCTGCTCCTCGCGGGTCAGGGCGTACGGCCGCTGGTAGCGCTCGGTGGCCGCGCCCATGGAGACGCCGTCGAAGGCGCAGACCAGGGCGTCACGGTCGAGGGCGTCCTCCGCCGCGGCCGAGCCGTACTTCCAGCCGGTGCGAGCGCCGCGCAGCAGGTGCGGGGCGTCCGACATGGACTCCATGCCACCGGCGACGACCACCTCGTGGCGGCCGGAGGTGATCATGAGGTCGGCCAAGGCGATGGCGTGCAGACCGGACAGGCAGAGCTTGTTGACGGTGCTCGCGGGGACGGAGAACGGAATCTGTCTCTTATACACATCTCTGAT
>KL569175.1:9932-10885 GCA_000715635.1 Streptomyces violaceus
CCGCCGGGTCCAAGCGGACGGCGGCCAGTGCCGCGCCGATGGCGTGGGCGCCGAGGTCGACCGCGGACACGGTGCTCAGGGCACCCGCCAGCCTGCCGATGGGCGTCCTTGCTCCGGCGACGATGACGGATCCGGGCATGCCGGGACCTCCTGGGGTGTGGGGCGGGTCAGGCGACCGCGTCGACGGCACGTTCGGCGACCATGTGGGCCGTCTCGTTCACCGAGTGCAGGACGATCCGGCCCCCGGGCATGCGCCGCACCCGGCTGACGGACGTGTAGTCGGGGTGGAACCAGAACATCGTGGGCAGGCCGAGCACCGTCGCCAGATAGGTGTTGGTGATGCCGCCGTGGCACACGACCGCGACCCGCCCGCCGGGATGGGCGTCGAGGATGGTGTCCATGGCCCGCCCGGCACGGGCGCGGAAGGCGTCCCAGTCCAGTTCGGGCACGAAGTCCTCGTAGCGCCCCTCGGCGAGCGCCGCCGCCCGGGGATCGTCCGCGCCGATCTGCTCCGGCGGCATGTAGGGCTGGGACACGTCGGTGTCCCACTCGCGCAGGTCGTCGAGGACGGTGGCGGTCATGCCGGTGAGGCGTTCCAGGGGTGCCACGGTCTCGCGGGCACGCCGGTACGGGCTGGAGTACAGGGCGTCGACGTCCTCGTGCACGAGCCAGGCGGCGAGGCGCTCGGCCTGGGCGGCGCCCTCCGGCGACAGCCTGGGGTCGAACACGCCCGCCAGGGGGAGGCCGTGCCGGATGAGGAGGAGTTCGGTCATGGGTGGTCCTTACTGGGTGAGCCCGGCTCAGCCGGCGATGGTGCGTTCGGAGCGCCAGTACGGGCGGCGCATCGCGCGTTTGTCGAGCTTGCCCATCGCGTTGCGCAGCAGCTCGGGGACGAACTCGTACGACTTCGGGTCTGTCTCTTATACACATCTCTGAGCGGGCTGGCAAGGCAG
>KL569175.1:11073-11589 GCA_000715635.1 Streptomyces violaceus
CACCACGACCAGCGCCCGCAGGGACTCGCCGAAGTCCGGGTCGGGGACGCCGACGACCGCGACCTCGGCGACCTCCGGGTGCCGGCGCAGGACCGCCTCGCTCTCGGCCGGGTACAGATTGACGCCGCCGGAGACCACCACGTCCGCGGCCCGGTCGGTGATGAAGATGTAGCCGTCCGCGTCGACGTAGCCGATGTCGCCGAGCGTGAAGACACCGGGGGAGAGATAGGCGGACCTGGTCTTGTCCGGGTCCGCGTGGTAGCGGACGCCCTGGTCGTCGGGTGCCCGGAAGGCCAGCAGCCCGCGTTCGCCGGGCGGCAGCCGCCGCCCGTCGTCATCGGTGACCAGGACCTCGAACGGGGCCCGGACGCGCCCGACGGAGCCCGGATGCGCCAGCCACTCGGCGCTGCTGATGCGGGCCACGGTCCCCGCCTCGCTGGCGCCGTACGACTCGGTCAGCACCGGACCGAACCACTCGATCATGGCTCGCTTCACGTCCGGCGGACACGCCGAGCC
>KL569175.1:11773-12207 GCA_000715635.1 Streptomyces violaceus
CTTCACGTCCGGCGGACACGCCGAGCCGGTGTGGGACACCTGCCGCAGACTGGAGACGTCGTACCGGGCGCGGACCTCCTCCGGGAGGGCGAGCAGCCGCTGGAAGTGGGTGGGCACCATCACCGTCGAGGAGACCCGCCACCTCTGCACCCGGCTGAGGAACGTCTCCCCGTCGTATCTGCCGAGGACGACCACCGGCTGACCGGCGGCCAGGTGCCGCAGCGAGGTCAGCGGCGCGTTGTGCTGGAGCGGGCCGCACACCAGGTGCGGTCCCGGCGGGAAACCGGGCCGGGCGGACATCGCGGTGAGGTAGGCGGCGCTGTCGGCGACCGGGCCGCTCACCCACCGCACCTCTGTGCCGCGCGCCCGGCCGGTGGTGCCCGAGGTGTAGACGAGCGGAGGCCGGGCGGGCCGGTCCGCCGGGACGGCACGTC
>KL569175.1:12412-13804 GCA_000715635.1 Streptomyces violaceus
GTCGAAGGCGTGCCCGGCGGCCGGCGTTCCGTGCGTCACCAGCGGCAGGCCCAGCTCCCGGGCCGCGTCCAGGGCGGCACCCGCTCCGGCAGGGCCGGTGACGATCGCGGTCACGCCCGCGTCGATGATCTGGTCGACGAGTTCGCCCGAGGTGAGGTTCCGGGACGTGGCCACGGTCCCGACCCCGGCCCGCAGGCCGGCCAGATGGGTGACCAGCGTCGGGATCGCGTTGTCCCCGAGGACGGCGATCCGGTCGTCGGGGCCGGGCGCGAACTCCAGCAGCCGCGCCGCCGCCCGCGCCACCTGGTCGGCGAGGCCGGACCAGGACAGCACGCCCAGGTCGTCCACCAGGGCGGGGTCCTCGGGTGTCTCCTGGGCGCGACGGTCGAGTGGCAGCAGCGACATGGCTCCTCCGGCGGCTCATCGGCCCTCTCCCGATTCGAGGGGAGAGGTGATGCGGAGACTGTAGCGTTTATCAAGAAAGTACGGAACACTCTGATCCCGAGCTGAGGTGTTCCCTCATGCTCAAGGGGTCTGGCAAGCGCACTTTGCCGCCATCGTTACTGAATCTTTCGTCTGGTAACTGTCCGAGGAGGAGTCATGCCCCAGCCCGATCCGGACGCATGGCGCACGCAGGTACGGCAGTGGCTGGCCGGCGTGCTCGAACCGGTGCGGGCGCCGGAGTCCGCCGGAGAAGACGCCGATCTCGCCGTGTTCCACAACCTCCCCGAGCACGAGGAACGCTTGCTTCTGGAGCGCTGCCGCGCCTACCAGCGGGCCCGCTTCGACGCCGGCTACCAGGCGCTGACCCTCCCCGCGGACAGGGGCGGCGCGGGCCTGACCGCCGCCCACGTGGCCGCCTTCGCCGAGGAGGAGTCCGCCTTCGAGGTGCCGCCCTCCACGGAGCTGATCAGCGTCACCGTGCGCCTGGTCGCGATGGCCGTCTCCCTCTTCGGGACCGCCGAGCAACTCCACGACCACGCACGCGCGTTCCTGCGCACCGACCTGCTGGCCTGCCAGCTCTTCAGCGAGCCCGGTGCCGGGTCCGACCTCGCCGCCTTGCGCACCCGCGCCCGGCAGGCCGACGGGGGCGAGTGGGTGATCGACGGCCAGAAGGTGTGGACCTCGGGCGCCCAGTTCGCCGACTACGGCCTGCTGCTCGCCCGCACCGACCCGGACGTCGTCAAACAGGCCGGCATCACCGCCTTCCTGGTCCCGATGGACGCCCCGGGCGTGGAGATCCGCCCCATCCGGCAGATGAGCGGCGGTGCCTCCTTCAACGAGGTGTTCCTCAGCGGCGTACGCGTCCCGGACCGGCTCCGGATCGGGCGGCCGGGCCAGGGCTGGGAGGTCGCCACCACGACCCTCGCCTTCGAACGGACCGCCTCCGGC
>KL569175.1:13964-15418 GCA_000715635.1 Streptomyces violaceus
CCTGTACGTGCGTGCCGCCCTGCGCGCGGCCACCGTGGACCGCGTCGCCAGGACGAGCGCGGCCGGCGGACGGCCGGGCCCTGAGGCGTCGTTGACCAAGCTCATGGCATCCGACCTGCTCACCCGCACGGGACAGGTCGCCGCCGAGCTGATGGGGGCGCGCATCAGCGCCGACACCGGGGAACCGGGGACCTTCGCCTGGACTCAGCACCTGCTCGGTGCCCCCGGCTACCGGCTGGCCGGAGGTACCGACCAGATCCAGCGCAACCTGATCGGCGAGCGGGTGCTGAAGCTGCCACCGGAGCCACGGGCGGACCGGGCGCCGTTCTCGCAGCTTCCCGGCAACTGACGGACTGTTCAGCCACCGAGCTACCGGGACCGTTCCGGCAATCACAAAGGAGTGACATCGATGGATCTGGGACTGACAGGCGCGAAGGCGCTGGTGACCGGCGCGAGCCGGGGCATCGGCCGGGCGATCGCCGGAACCCTCGCGGCCGAGGGCTGCGCACTGGCCCTGTGCGCCCGGGGCGAGGAAGGGCTGGCGAAGGCCGCCGCCGAACTGCGCGGCGAGGGAGCCACGGTGTTCGCGGAACCGGTCGACGTCACCGACCCCGCCGCCCTCGCGGGCTTCGTGGAGCGGGCGGCCGGTGAACTCGGCGGCCTGGACCTGCTGGTGTCCAACGTGTCGGCGGGCAACGTGAAGGGCCCCGAGTCCTGGGAGGCCAGCCTGCGCGGCGACCTGATCCCGTTCGCGGGGCTCGTCGAGGCGGCCCTCCCGCACCTGGAGGCCTCCGACCGGGCCGCCGTCGTGGCCATCGGCACCACCAACGCCTCCGACACCGCGCGCCCGGCCGGAGCGAACTCCTACTCCGCGCTCAAGGCGGCCGTCGTCCAGCACGCCTCGGCCCTCGCGCACTCCCTCGCGCCGAAGGGTATCCGAGTCAACACCGTCTCGCCCGGCCCGATCGACTTCCCCGGCGGCGCCTGGGAGACCATCCGCACCAGCCGCCCGGAGGTGTACGAGGAGGTCCTCGCCAAGCTGCCGATCGGCCGCTACGGCACCGCCGAGGACGTGGCCGCGGCGGTGGCGTTCCTGCTCGGGCGGACCGGCTCCTTCTGCGTCGGGGTCAACCTCGTGGTGGACGGCGGGCTGCTCACCCGCGTCCAGTACTGAGCCGTGGCGGGCCCGGCCGGCCGTCTGGACGCCGTACTGGTCTGCGGCGGCCGGTGGCACGACTTCGACCACGCGCGGCTGCGGCTGCTGGAACTGCTCGCCGAGCATCCGCAGGTGCGCACCACGGTGTACCAGGACTACGACTGTCTGGCCGCCCTCGACAGGGCGGACCTGCTGGTCACCTACACCTGCGACGTCCGGCCCCGCCCGGCGCAACGGGCCGCGCTGGCGCGGTTCGTCGAGCGGGGCGGGCGCTGGCTCGCCCTGCACGGCACCAACG
>KL569175.1:15631-16466 GCA_000715635.1 Streptomyces violaceus
CTCGGGGACCTGGCGAAGGTCCTCGGCAGCCAGTTCGTCGCCCACCCGCCGATCGAGCCGTACGAGGTGCTGGTGACCCGGCCCGACCACCCGCTGGTCGCCGGGATCGAACCGTTCACGGTCACCGACGAGCTGTACGTGTGCGAGCTGCACGGCGAGCTGGAGGTGCTGCTGCACGCCGAGTACACGGGGCCGTGCCGCGGTTTCGCCGAGGGCGGCACGGCGGCCCTCGACCGTGCGCCCCGGCCGGTGCTGTACCTCAAGCGGCACGGCCGCGGCGAGGTCTGCTACTTCACCCTCGGCCACTGCCGGGGCCGCTACGACATGCAGGACCTCGGCGTGGACGACACCGGGCGCGTGGACGCGGGGCCCTGGGAGACACCGGAGTTCCTGACGATGCTCGGGCGCTGTGTGGAGCGAGTGGTCGGTGTGCGAAGCCCGGCTCGGTGAAGCGCGGGACGTGGAGCGGGCGTCCGACCTGCGGATTGTCATGGACGGAGCCCTTCATCAGGCATACCGTGCCTCCGCGCGCGCTCTTCCGCGGGCCTTTTCCTTCTCCGCCCGTGGGGGGCCACCGTCATGTCCGCATCCAATGAGCTCCGTCCGCGTCGCATGCTGCCGAGCGGAACACCACGCTCGGCGCGCGGCCTGCTGGCCGCGGCGTCGGCGGCGCTCGCGATCGTCGCCCTCAGCGATCTCTTCGCCGTCTTCGCCGGAGCCCGGATCTACCTGCTCATCGACGAGGACCAGGGATTCGCCGTCGCTCCTCAGCAGAAGCTGGACGCCGCCTACTCGCTGTACCAGACAGCCGGCAACGTCCAGGGCATCGTGTATG
>KL569175.1:16663-17371 GCA_000715635.1 Streptomyces violaceus
GCCGGCAACGTCCAGGGCATCGTGTATGTGCCGTGCGCGGTCCTCTTCGTCGCGTGGTTCTTCTGGACGCGCCGCAACACCGGGCTGCTGGCACCCGACCGGTTCCGCAAGGGCCCTGGCTGGGCGATCGGGGGCTGGCTCATCCCCCTGGCCAACTTCTGGCTGCCGTACCGCATCGCCGTCGACATGTGGGGCGCCGCGACACCCCTGCCCGCCGCCGGGGAGCGGTACCGGGCAACGATCTGGCCCGTGAACCTGTGGTGGGGCCTGCTCGTTTCCAGCACGCTGTACGACTGGTACGCCGCCCGGCGATACGCGAGTGCCGAGGCCCTCACGGAGATTCGAGCCGCGGTGATGCAGTACATGGCGGCGGACGCTCTGCACGTCGTCGCCGCCGTGGCCGCGGTGTACTTCGCCATCCGCCTGACGTCCATGCACTGGCTGAAGGCGACCGCGAGCAGCCCTTACGGCGCGTGAGGCGACGAGGCGTGCGGCAGTACCACCGCGCGGCCGTCGATCTCCCCGGCGTGCAGGCGCTCGTACGCCTCTGGCGCCTGTTCCAGCGTGAAGGTCTCGACGTGGGACGACACGAGACCCTGGCGCGCCAGCTCCAGGACCTCCATGAGCTCCGTCCGGCTGCCCCAGTAGGGGAAGGAGGCCGACACCTCGAACGGCAGGCCGCCCCCGAAGCCGACGGCCAGCGTGCCC
>KL569175.1:17613-19735 GCA_000715635.1 Streptomyces violaceus
CGACAGCCAGGGTCGCCTCGGCCCCGACGAAGTCCAGGACGACCTCAGCTCCCGTACCGCCGGTGAGTCCGCGGATCCGTGCGGCCGCCTCGCCGTCGGAGAGGAGCGTCTCGTGCGCGCCGACTTCGCGCGCCAGCTCCAGCTTCTCCTTGCTCACGTCGAGGGCGACCACCCGGGCCGGGGTCAGTGCGCGCAGCAGCTGCACGGCGAGATGCCCCAGACCGCCGACGCCGATCACCACCGCCGTGCTGCCGGGCAGCAGCTTCGGCAGCGATCCGCGGAGCGCGTGATACGGGGTCAGCCCCGCGTCGGTGAGGGGTGCGGCCTGCACCGGGTCGAGTCCGTTCAGCGGCACCAGGTGCCGGGGCGAGTCCACCAGCACATACTCCGCCAGGGCACCGGGTGAGCCGAGCCCCGGCGGCAGGATGCCGAGCCCGGCGGCATGCGGACAGCAGTTCTCCTTGCCCTCGGCGCACGGGTGGCAGCGCCCGCAGCCCCACGGGCCGTACACCGCCACCGCCTCGCCTTCCGCCACGGCGGTGACACCGGCGCCCAGCGCCGCCACCATCCCGACGCCCTCGTGGCCGAGTGTCATCGGCAGGGCGTAGGGGAACTGCTCCTCGGGCCAGCCCATCACCGCCAGATCGGAGTGGCAGAGCCCGGCAGCCGTCACCTTCAACAGCACCTGGCCCGGGCCGGGTTCGGGTACCGGGACTTCCACGATCTCGGGGGCGTGCCCCACGCGCCGGTACTGAAGTGCCTTCATCATCAGATCTCCTTGCTGGTGGTCGAGTCCGGCCGGGTCTTCGCCCGGCGGCGCAGCACGGTGGGCAGGGCGATCCGGCCACCGGTGAGGACCAGCGCCACGATGAGGACAGAGCCGGTGAACAGGCTCGCGGCCCACTGCGCGCTGGTGGCGAGGCCGAGGCCCGTGATGCCGGTGCCGAGCAGGAGGACCGCGAGGACCGTGCCCCAGGCGTTGAAGCGGCCCGCGCGCAACTGGGTCGCCCCGACGAAGGCGGCGGCGTAAGCCGACAGCAGGTACGGGGTGCCCGCGGTGGGCGATCCGGAGCCGACCGAGGCCGTGAACACGACACCGGCGAAACCGGACAGCAGCGCGGAGGCCACCAGGGTCAGAAAGCGCAGCCGGTCGGTGCGTACCCCTTGCAGCCGGGCCGCGTCGGCGTTGAATCCGGTGGCGTACAACCGGCGCCCGGTGGCGGTGTGTTCCAGCAGGAACCAGATGGCGAGGGCGGCGAGCAGCAGATAGAGCACCGGCAGGGTGACGCCGCCGGCGTCCAGCTGGGCGATGCTCGCGAACGGCTCGGCGAGCAGTCGCACACCGGTGATGGAGCTGTCGTTGGTGACCATGGTGATCAGGGACTGGATCAGCGCACCGGTGGCCAGGGTCGCGATGAACGAGTCGACGCGCAGGACCACGACCACGATGCCGTTGACGACCCCGACCAGTAGTGCGGCGGTCATCGCCAGGGCGATGGCCGTGCCGGGTCCGAGCCCGGCGGAGACCATGAAGTGGGCGGTCAGCACGCTGGTGAGCGACATGGTGAAGGCGATGGAGAGGTCGAAGACGCGTGCGGCCAGCGGTGGTACGACGCTGAGTGCGACCAGGCCCGCCACGGCGTTGCCGTTCAGTACCTGCTTGACCGTGATCATGGTCGGGAACGTGTCCGGCGCCCACACGGTGAAGAGCACGACGATGACCAGCCACACATACACGGCGCCGATGTTGCGGAACGACAGGGCGGCCGCCGCCCGTCGGGCCCATGTCCCCGGTACGTACACCGCGGATCTCTCCGGTGCGGACGGCGGGACCTCCGCCGCCCGGGTCGGGGTGGACGTCATGTCACTCGGTTCCTTCCAGGGCTCATGTCACTCGGTTCCTTCCATGGCGTGCACGAGCGCGGGCTCGGTGATGTCCCGGCCCCTGATCTCCCGTGCGATCCGGCCGTCCCGCACCACCAGGACGCGGGTGCACAGCGCGAGCAGGTCCTGCGTGTCGGAGGAGGACACGAGGACGCCCATGCCCTCGTCGGACTGACGCTCTATCAGGTCGTACAGCTGAAGGCGGGTGGCGATGTCCACGCCCGCCGTGGGTTCGCAC
>KL569175.1:19972-20261 GCA_000715635.1 Streptomyces violaceus
GGCCGCCCGGCCAGACAGCGGGCCATGACGACCTTCTGCTGGTTGCCGCCGCTCAGCGTGGTGATCCGGGCACCGTGTCCTGCCGTACGCACTGCGACCCGGCGGATCCAGTCCTGCGCCAGGGCGGACTCGCGGCGTCGGCGCAGCCGCCCGGACCGGGAGCGCAGCCGGTCCAGGAGCGGCAGGGTGAGGTTCTCGCCGACGGAGAAATCGCCGATCACTCCCTCGCCCGCCCGGTCCGCAGGGACCAGGGGAAGACCCAGACCGCCGGCGTCACGCGCCTCGGTCC
>KL569175.1:20500-22999 GCA_000715635.1 Streptomyces violaceus
CGGCACGATCTCGTGCCCGGAGCCGACCAGCCCGGTGATGCCCAGGCGCTCGCCCCCGGCCAGGTCGAAGTCGACTCCCCGCAGTGGCCCGGCCCACAGGTCGCGGACCTCCAGCACGGGGTTGGTGGGACCGGAGCGGGGTGCCGGACGGTGGGTGGTCTCCATGTCCTCGCCCGCCATGAGCTCCGCCAGCAGGCGCGGAGTGAGCTCGGCGACCGGGCGGGTGGCGATCCGGCGCCCGCCGCGGATCACGGTGACCCGGTCGGCGAGCGAGAAGATCTCGTCCATCCGGTGCGAGACGTACAGGACACCGGCCCCGGCGTCGCGGACCTCCCGCACGATGTCGAAGAGGCGGGCCACCTCGCCGGGCGGCAGTACGGCGGTGGGCTCGTCGAGCACCAGGACCCCGCGGCGGCCCTCCCAGCCCTGCAGCGCGGCGGCGATGGCCACCACCGTGCGCTGGATGGGGGTGGCCGTCATCAGGGGCCTGCGTACGTCGATGCCGAGGCCGAACCGTTCGACGAGGGCGCTCGTCCGCCGCTCCATCTCCGGCCAGCGGATGTTGCCGAAGGCCGTGCGGGCGAAGCCATGGCTGAGCGCGAGGTTGTCGATGGCGCTCAACTCGCCCACCAGCCCCAGCTCCTGGTGGACGAAACGGAGCCGGTCGTGGCGGGACGCCGCGACCTGACCGAGGCCGAAGGGCTCGCCGTCGAGTTCGGCCACCGCACCCGGCTCCGCGTGGTGGTAGCCGGCGAGGATCTTGATGAGGGTCGACTTGCCGGAGCCGTTGGGCCCGATCAGGGCGTGGATCTCGCCGGGCATGACCTCGAGATCGACGTCCTTCAGCGCCTGGGTGCCGCCGAATCTCTTCGACAGGGCGGCAACCCGAAGCACCGGCCCGGTCAACTCAGTCCCCACAGCGCCTTGAACTGCTTCTCGTAGTCCTCGACGATCGGGAAGTCACCGTCGACCGAGGGCAGGTTCTCCTTGGTGACGAGCATGTTGGGCAGTGCCGCCTTCTGGTCCACGGCCATGGGCTGGCCGGTGAAGTGCCGGGCGAGCGCGTCGGCCTGGAGCCAGGCCGTCTCGTGCGAGTTCAGCGCCATCGCGCCGTCGGTGAGACCGCTCTGGATGTACTGGTAGTTCTGCGCGTCACCGACGTTGACGACGATGTGCTTGCCGGTGATCCCGGCGGTCTTCAGCGCGGCCGGCACGCCCACGTTGAGCAGGCCCAGGGAGAAGACGACATGGGTCACCTTCGGGTGCGACCGGAGGTACGACACCACGCGGTCCGGCATGTCCTTGCCCACCGCGGTGATCGGCACGTCGACGTTGTCGAGCGCACAACCCTCGCACCATTTCTTGTACTTGGCCGCGAAGGAGTCCTTGACGGGCTTGAGGATCGTGTAGGCCGGCAGGTCGAAGTAGACGGTGTCCGCCTTGGCGCCGCTGTTCGACACCACCCATGAGGCGAGCATCTCGCCCTGGACGCCGACGTCCTTCGGCCCGTTCTTCAGCAGGGAGATGCCGTCGCCCGTCACGTCGTCGGCGTTCGACTGGATGACGGGGATGCCGGCCGCCTTCAGCTGTGCCAGCTGCTTGGCGTAGACGGCACGGGGGAAACCGGAGGCGACGACGGCGTCCGGCTTGTCGCGTACGGCCTGCTCGTAGGCGGCCTGGACGGACTCCGGGGTGCCCTGGGTGGTGATCTGCTTGACCTGCCATCCGAGTTCCTTCGCGGCCTCGGTGAAGAAGTCGGCGAGGTCCTTGCAGGACTGGACGCCGCAGAGGATGAAGTCGATCTTCTTGCCCTTGGGGATCGCCTTGCCCACCGGCTCGGTCACGGAGATCGTGGCCGGTCGTTCGGAGTACTTGGCCAGGGCTGCGCGGGCCGCCGTCAGGCCGGGGGAGCCGGGCGCCCCCGCCTGTGTCGAGTCGGCGGCCGGAGTGGTCCCGGTGCCGCATGCCGCGAGGGCGAGCAGGGCGGTGACGGGGAGGGTCGCGGTCAGCGCGCGGCGGACCGCGCGACGGGGTCTGGAACTCATCGTTGAGCGCTCCCGTGGTGTGACGGAGAAACTTAAGAGGCACTACAGCCTGAAGTGGGTCGGAGTGTGACATGCCCCGGCGTGCTTGGGGAGAGGGTTGCCGCAACAGATTCCGGAATAACGGTGCGAAAGTGCGATGACCTCGGCAGGTGCGGAGATCGCCCACCGGCACGAGTGTTGCTCCCGGCACTATCCGGTAACTACACTCAATCTAAAGTTTCTGCCGGAGGAGAGATGATGGACGAAACGTCGGAGCCGGCCACGGCACGGTGCCCCGGGCCCAGCGTCCAGGACTACCTCGACCAGGACAGCCGGCCCGTTCCCCCCGCCCTGAGGTACGAGCGGAACGACTACCTCGGCAGCGAGGACATCGACACCGCCCGTTTCACCTCCCGCGAGTGGGCCGAACGCGAGATGCGGCAGGTCTGGCGGCGCGTCTGGCAGTTCGCCTGCC
>KL569175.1:23221-24519 GCA_000715635.1 Streptomyces violaceus
GTGTATAAGAGACAGGGAGAGCGAGATCCCCGAGGTCGGCGACCACGAGGTCTACGAGATCGGTGACGACTCCCTCATCGTCGTCCGCACGGCTCCCGACGAGATCCGCGCCTACGTCAACGTCTGTCTGCACCGCGGCCGCAAACTGCGCACCGGCGGCGGCAACGTCAGCGAGTTCCGCTGCTCGTTCCACGGCTTCACCTGGAACCTCGACGGCACGATGCAGACCCCGCCTTGCGCCTGGGACTTCCCGCACGTCACCCCGGAGAAGTTCGCCCTCCCCGAGGCCCAGGTGGCCACCTGGCGCGGCTTCGTCTTCATCAACATGGACCCGTACGCCGAGTCCTTCGACAGCTACCGCGGCACCTTCGACGACTACTACATCTGGCCGCTGGAGAACCGCTACAAGTCGCTGCACATCGCCAAGGTGCTGCCCTGCAACTGGAAGGTCGCGCAGGACGCGTTCATCGAGTCCTTCCACGTGATCGCCACCCATCCGCAGATGCTGACGTGGCTCGCCGACGCCAACTCGCAGTACGACGTCATGGCGGACCAGCCGAACTGGAACCGGATGATCAACATTCAGGGCGCACCCAGCCCGCACGTCGCGGACTCCGTCACGGAGGAGGACGTCCTGGAGACCTTCTACGACTCGCGGTCGTTCTATGCCGCGGCCCAGGGCCGTGACCTGGTGATGCAGGAGGGCGACGAACTGCCGGCGATCCCGCCCGGCGGCACCGCCCGGCAGGTTCTCGCCGCGCGGATGCGTGAACAACTGGCGGCCACCTCGCGGCAGGACTTCTCGGAGACACCCGACACCGAGCTGCTGGACGCCATCAACTACTTGCTGTTCCCCAATTTCAACCCCTGGGGCGGCGCCAAGTCGAACATCATCTACCGGTTCCGGCCCAACGGCCTCGACCCCGACTCCTGCACCGCCGAGATCATCTTCATGTCGTCCCCGAAGCAGCCCGGCGAGACGCCGCCCCCGGCGAAGATCCGCTGGGTTCCGGAGGACACGCTCTTCGCCGACATCCCCGAACTCGGCGTGCTCGGACCCGTCTTCGACCAGGACTGCGAGAACCTGCCCTACGTCCAGCAGGGCCTGAAGGCGATGCGCAAGCCGGGCATCACCCTGGCGAACTACCAGGAGAGCCGCATCCGCCACTTCAACCAGACGCTCGACCAGTGGATGAGCAGGTGACCCACCGGGTGGCGGTCAGGCCCTCCGGCGTCGAGCTCGAAGTCCTCGACGGCGAGGACGTGTTCACCGCCGCCGGGCGGCTCGGCTACCGCTG
>KL569175.1:24757-25674 GCA_000715635.1 Streptomyces violaceus
CCTGCTTCGTCCAGGTCGAGGAGGGCGCCGAGAACTGTTCCCCCGTGGGCCCGCTGGAACGCGAGGGCATCGAGGCACTGCGCAGACCGGTGGACGGCCTGACCCGGCTCGCCTGCCGGCTCCGGGTCGAGGGCCCGGTGACCGTGACCAAGCGCGGCGTACGCCGCCGAGTGCAGGAGTGAGACCCCCATGTCCAAGCAAGTGATCCACCCGCTGACCGGCCATGTGTACCGGCTCACCGAGGACGGCCTGGTCGAGGTGACCGATCCCAGGACAGGGGCGCAGGGCGTCTTCGACTTCCAGGCCCGGTGGCAGTCGGGCGAACTGCGCCACGCCGACCTCCAGATGGCCGGCTGGGTCGGCCGCCTCGCCCAGCGGCGCACCACCCCGCAGCCGGAGGAGTGACCCCGTGACGCCACGCACCACCCGGGTGGTCTGCCTGGTGCGCCGACCCGACGGAGAACCGCTCCCCGGCGACTTCGCCGTCGAGGAGCGCCCGCTGCCGCCCGTGGGGGAGGGGCAGCTGCTCGTCCGCAACCTCTACATGAGCGTCGACCCGTCCATGCGCGGACGGCTGTCGACCACCGAGAAGCACTACACGCACAACTTCACGCCCGGATCACCGCTCGACGGCCGGGCGCTCGGTGTCGTGGAGGAGAGCCGCTGCGCCTCGGTGCCGCCGGGCACCTACGTACGTCATCAGCTCGGCTGGCGGGAGCGGGCGGTGCTCGACGCGGTGGCCGTCGACGGAGCAGGCCGCATCGACCCGGGCCTCGCGCCGCTGCCCACCTGGCTGGGCCTGCTCGGCCAGACCGGATTCACCGCGTACGTCGGCCTGACCCGTGTCGCGCGACTGCGGCCGGGCGACACCGTATTCGTGTCGGCGGCGGCCGGCGCCGTCGGCACCGCCGCCGGCC
>KL569175.1:25924-26121 GCA_000715635.1 Streptomyces violaceus
CCGCCGGCCAGTTCGCCCGTCTGCTGGGCGCGGACCGCGTCATCGGGACCGCCGGAGGGCCGGACAAGTGCGCCCTGCTGGTGAAGGAGTTCGGCTACGACGCGGCCGCGGACCACCGTGCCGAGCCGGTGCGCGACGCGCTGGCGCGGCTGGCACCCGACGGCATCGACGTGTACTTCGACAACGTCGGCGGGGAG
>KL569175.1:26399-27468 GCA_000715635.1 Streptomyces violaceus
CGCCGCCGCTCTGCACGCGCTGCGCACCGGTGGCCGGGTCGCCCTGTGCGGCATGATGTCGCAGTTCGGCGGTGCGGGGCGGACCGTGGACATCAACCAGTTGATCCAGGCGGTCCTCAAGCGGCTGACACTGTCCGGGTTCATCGTCCGCGACCACGAGGACCTGCGGCCCGAGTTCGAGCAGCGGGTCGCGGGATGGCTCGCCGGGGGCCGGATCACCGCGCGCGAGACGGTCGTCGACGGCCTGGAGAACGCCGCGGGGGCGCTGCTGTCCCTGCTGGACGGCGGCAACGTCGGCAAGATGCTGGTGCGGCTGGACGGTTCCCGCTGAGACTGCTGGAAACGGCGCCCCGGCCGGGGCGCCGTTTCAGCGCATGGGATGTGACGCGGCGACGGTGTGGGCCGTCAGCGAGACCCCGACCCGGGCCAGCCCCGCGACGGCCGTCCGGAAGTCCTTGATGTGCGGGGTGGCGAAGTGCTCTTCGAGGGCCTGCCGCGAGGTCCAGTACTCGTACACGCGGATACGCCGCTCGTCGGTGGGGTCGGCGGTCATCGCGTAGTCCAGACAGCCGGGTTCCTCCTCGCGGGTGCGCCGGCCCAGCTCGACGAGGGCCGCCAGCACGGTGTCGCGGTCGCCGGGTTCATAGTCCATCCAGCCGGAGACGATGAGTTCCTCAGCCATGGTGGTGGTCCTTTCGAGGTCGTGCCCGCGGGCCCGTCGCTCCGGTGCAGGGAAGCGACGGGCCCGCGGAGTTCTCAGATGCCGAGCGGGGCGGGAACACTGTCCACGGTGACCGTGCCCCGCTCACCGTCGACCGTGATCACCATGCCGTCCCGCAGCCGCCGCGTTCCGCCCTCGACGGAGATGACGGCCGGGATGCCCAGCTCACGGCAGACCACCACGGCGTGGCTGTTGAGCGCCCCCACGTCCACGACGGCCGCGCCGGCCACCAGGAACAGCGGGGTCCAGGCCGCGTCCGTTATCGGCGCGACCAGCACCTCGCCGGGCTCCAGCGCCTCGCACGAAGCCGGGTCGGTGACCACCCGCACCCTGCCGGTGTACGTGCCG
>KL569175.1:27670-29553 GCA_000715635.1 Streptomyces violaceus
GGACGACACCGCCGAGCACATCGCCCTCGACGGCCGCCTCGGTCCGCTCCTCGGCGCGGCGCGGCCAGGTGTCGATCTCCGTCTGCGCGTCGTCGGCGACGAAGAACGGCGGTTCCAGCTCGTGCAGACCCGCGTACTCCTCCAGCCGCCGCGCGATCACCGGGCCGAAGGACTCCGGAGCGGCGACGTAGTCGTCGAGTTCGGTGTCCAGCAGCATCATCACGTCCTCCGGCCGGGCGAAGAGCCCCGCCGCGACACCGCGACGGCCGAGTTCCCGTACGGCCATGCGGATCTCGTTGACGACGGTGACGCAGTTCGCCTTGGTGCGCTCGCGGGCCGGGATCCATACCTGGGAGGCGTGCATACCGGCGTCGAACATCGGCTGCGCCTCCTCGGGCAGCACGGCCCGGATCTCCCGCGCCGTCCGCTCGCGCCCCTCGGTCAGCCGTGTCCGGCGGGCGGCCGGGGAGTCGTCGTCGGGGCTGTGCCGGATCCGGTCGACCAGGGCCAGCGCCTGGACCGGCGCCGCCTCCCACGACAGGGCGTGGATGTCCCACTCGTTGGGGCCGCGGTCGCCGGACTCCGCGAGGAACTCCTCGAAGGAGTCACGGAACGCCTTCACGTCCCCGCTCGCCCCGTCGAGCGCCCGCTCCACCGCGGCCGGACCCTGGTCGAAGAGCGCGCTCAGTTCGGCCGAGGCCGCCACCTGCCGGGACAGCGTCCACAGCCCGGTCGACGGGGAGGCGGAGTCGACGTCGCCGAGACCGCCGATCAGGTCGAGCATGGCGCCGGGGCGGTCCACGCTCGCGCACAGCGGGCCGAGGATCGCCGGCCCGACGGACGCGGGCAGCGACGACTCGACGTGCCGCTGGAAGGTCGTCTCCACCTCGTCCAGCAACGACCGTACGTGCGCCACCAGTTCGGCGTCGGACAGCCTCGCCAGGTCGGGTCGCGAGCGGCGCAGGGCGCGCAGCCGTTCCCGGTCGGCGTCGGCCTCCGGGAAGCCTGCCTGGCCGAGCATCCGCTGGAGCGTCGCGCCCGCCTTGGCGGTCAGCTCCTCGTCCTGGTCGTCCGGGTGCGCCAGGTACACCGGCGTGTCGGAGCGCTGTCCGACGAAGGCCGCGTCGATCTGGTCCGCCGTCTGTCCCATACGGATGCCGAACAGCCGCATGTGGGACAGGTTCAGGTAGAAGTGGCCGCCGAACATGCCGACGAACGGCGGCCGGGGGCCGGCCACCTCCTCCTCGCGGTAGATGCCGAACCCGACGAAGCCGCGACGCCAGCCGTGCAGGCCCCGCCCCCAGACCAGGGTCCAGCCCAGCGGGCTGGCGGGGTCCGGCAGAGTCTCGCCCGCGTTGGCCCGGGTGTAGTGCGGCAGCCGCTCACTGCGCTGCCAGTCCGTGATCCAGCTCTTCATGACCGAGGTCTCCCGCTGTCCGTACCCGCGCCTACCACTGCGCTGTTCCGCCGTCGACGCTGATCAGCGTGCCGGTGATACCCGCCCCCGCCTCGCTCGCGAGCAGTGAGGCGACCGCCGCGATCTGCTCCACCGTGGTGATCTTCTTGGTGGCGGCGTGCTCGGCGAAGCGGCCCAGCCAGTCCTCGTAGGAGATGCCCTCGGCCTCCGCGGCGGCGGGACCCGCGGCCCGCATGAGGTCGGTGTCGACGGCACCGGGGCAGATGGCGTTGCAGGTGATGCCCTGGGTGCCGTACTCGAAGGCGGTCGCCTTGGTCAGGCCGTGGATGGCGTGTTTGTTGGTGATGTAGTGGCTGATCGCGGGCTTGTTGGCCTGCTTGCCCTCCACCGAGGAGATGTTGATGATGCGGCCCCAGCCGCCCTCCAGCATCTTCGGCAGGGCCCGGCGGGTGCCGTAGAAGTAGCT
>KL569175.1:29734-30739 GCA_000715635.1 Streptomyces violaceus
GTGCCGTAGAAGTAGCCGTTGACGTTCAGGTTGAGGGCGTCGTGCCAGGCCTCGTCGCTGAGCTGGTGGATCGGGGCGAAGCCGGAGCTGCCGCCGACGTTGTTGACCCAGATGTCGAGCCTGCCGAAGCGCTCGGCGGCGAAGTCGGCGAGGGCCTCGATGTCCTCCTGGCTGTTGGCGTCGCAGGGGTGGAAGACGGCCCGGTCCCCGGCGTCCATCTCCTCCAGGGCCTGCTTGCCCTTGACCTCGCTGCGGCCGCTGACGACGACCGTGGCGCCGTCGGCCAGGAAGGCCTCGGCGATGGCGCGGCCGATGCTGCGCGTGCTGCCCGTGATCACCGCGACACGTCCGTCGAGGCTGCCCGTAGCCACCATGGTGTTCTCCCGCGAGTGTTGTTGGTTGCTCACCTGGCGGCTCTGGGGGCTGCTGTGTCCAGGTGCTGATGGATGGTGCGGTGGAAGTGCTGGAGTCCGGGCTCGTTGCGTCCGAAGACGAAGTCGGTCCCGTCGAGGGCCTTCAGGCCCTGCTGGACTCCGTAGGTGGTCGCGTAGTCCTCGTCGCGGACCACCTCGTGGAACCACGCGCCGAACCGGTCGGCGGCCTCGCGCTCCTCCTCGGTGACCGCCGGGTCCCGCAGCAGGATGATCTGCTGGGTCACCGACTCGGTCGCCGTCCGGGGGAGCACCAGGGAGACGGCGATCTTCTGGCGCCAGCCGCCCGCGATCGCGAGGCCCGGGAAGAGCCAGTAGATGGGCCCGACGCAGTCCCCGGGGTCACGCTGGTCCGGCGGCAGCTCGACCGCCTGCGCGATGGGGCGCAGGGCCGGTGCGATGCGCTGGTGGGGGCCCCAGGTGTCGTGGGCCATCATGTTCGAGAGATTCGTCTCGAACACCGTCTTCGGGTGCAGCGAGGCGAAGTGGTACGTCTCCAGGTACCCGTCGAGGGTGACCTTCCAGTTGGGACTGGTCAGCTCGCTGGTGGCGTAGTGGTGGCACTCCGCCAGCC
>KL569175.1:30967-31524 GCA_000715635.1 Streptomyces violaceus
CCGCCAGCCGGAGGCCCTCCAGCAGGGGCTGCAGGTCGCCCAGCCAGGCGTCCAGGTCGGGCTCGGCCGACGGGTCCAGCGAGACGAAGACGATCCCCGCGCGCTCCCCGGCCGGGAGCCGGACGAGGCTGCGGCCCTCACGCGGAACCTCCCCGAAGGTCTTCTCCGCGTACACGCCCCGCAGCTCCCCGGCGAGGTCGTACGACCACGAGTGGTACGGGCAGGTGAGCCGCTTCGACACCCCGCAGCCGGGTTCGAGGAGCTTGGCTCCCCGGTGCCGGCAGGCGTTGATCATCGCGTGCACGGTGCCCTGCCGGTCACGGGTGATCAGCACGGGGATGCCGAGCACGTCGATCGCCTTGTAGGTGTTCGGCCCGGGAAGCTCGCAGGACATGGCGAGCGGCAGGGGGACGCTGCGGTGGACGGCGTCGGTCTCGCGCTGCCAGCGGTCGGCGTCGAGGTAGTTGGCGACGGGTTCCGTCCACTGGCCGTCCGCCTCGTGCGTCGTGTTGGCGCGGTAGTGCGTCATCACACGCTCGACGAGTTCGGCGGCCTCC
>KL569175.1:31742-38472 GCA_000715635.1 Streptomyces violaceus
GCCTCCCGCCGCATCGTCAGGGACGCGGCGTCGGTGGACCGGTCCCGGCTGATCCACGACGCGTACTCGGGAGCCGAGGGAGCCGAGGGAGCCGAGGGAGCCGAGGGGGCTGAGATCGACGACCTGGGCGGCCCGGCGTCTGTCTCCCGAATCTCGGGCGAACTGGTTTGGACCACGATGTCCTCACATCCTCCCAGCCGCGAGCCGGTGACCGGCTTCGGAATGCGACAGCTGGGCTGTGTCCGAAACGACAACAGGACTTAGTGTGGTCTGTCAATAGAAAGTGGCGAAGTTGCCGCTCGGTGTCCCGTGGGGGTGGGTGCGATGGTCATGACCCTGCCGTTCGAGGTGGGCGTGGTGGTGCGGGACCTGGAGCTGATGGAGCGCTTCTACTGCGACGTGCTCGGCTGCCGCGCCGAGCGCCGCTCGGGTGTACCGGAGTCCGTCGGTGGCCCGGCCGGGCTCGGCGGCGAGCTGGTGGTCGCGTGGCTGCGGGTGCCCTCCGGGGGGTGCGTGAAGTTGATCCTTCCCCGGTCGGCGGCGGTGCCGGCGGGCGCTGTGGCCTCGCCGGCCGGGCATCTCGGGCTGTCGTATCTGACCTTCCATCTCGACGACATGGACCCTGTGGTCGCGGCGCTGCCGACCGCGGGCGCCCGGCCTCTGTCGGACCCGGTCGTCGTCCGGGCGCGTGGTCGGCGGATCAGCTTCTGGGTGGATCCGGAGGGCAATGTCGTGGAGTTGGTGGACGTGCGCGCCGGCTGCCCGGGTCCCGGGCATAGTAATTAGAGAGACTGTTCAGTAAGGTGCCTCTGCTGGTTACTGTAGACCGGCACAAGTAAGTCCGATTGCTTGGCAACCTCCCTCGGACGAAGGGGCGGACGGTGGCTCAACGAGTGTCAACGGCGTCGAAGAAATCCACGCAGGTCAGCGCGCAGGTCATCAAGGACCTCCACGAGCGCATGGTGCGCATCCGGCTGTTCGAGACCGAGGCGGGAAAGCTCATGGAGGCCGGCAAACTGCCCGGCTTCCTGCACCTCTATGTCGGCCAGGAAGCCGTCGCCGCCGGCGTGATGGCGGCCCTGCGCGACGACGACCAGATCACCTCCACCCACCGCGGCCACGGGCACGCCGTGGCCAAGGGCGTCGGCTTCCGCGAGATGTACGCCGAGCTGTACGGCCGGGTCACCGGCGCCTGCCTCGGCCGCGGCGGGAGCATGCACATCAACGACCTCACCCGCGGCATGCTCGGCGCCAACGGCATCGTCGGGGCCGGCGTCCCGATCGCCGTGGGCGCGGCCTTCGCCGCCCGGTACAAGGGCGAGGACAACGTCGCCGTGACCTTCTTCGGCGACGGCGCCACCAACATCGGCGCCTGGCACGAGGGCGCCAACATGGCCGCGATCCTCGGCCTGCCCGTGGTCTTCGTCTGCGAGAACAACGGCTACGCGGAGTTCACCCCGCAGTCCGCGCACATGCTGCTCACCGATGTCGCCGACCGCGCCGCCGCCTACGGCATGCCCAGCGTGATCGTCGACGGCATGGACGCGGTCGCCGTCCACCGGGCCGCCGTCGAAGCCGTGGAACGGGCCCGGGCCGGCGCGGGCCCGATGATGATCGAGGCCAAGACCTACCGCTTCTTCGACCACCAGGGCGTCAAGGGCCTGCGTCACCCCTACCGCTCCGACGAGGAGGTCGCGGAGTGGAAGGCGCGTGACCCCATCGACCTGCTGGAGGCCCGGGCCGTCGCCGACGGCACCGCGACCCGTGCGGAGCTGGACGACGTATGGCGGTGCACGCGCGACGAGATCGCCGAGGCCATCGCGTACGCCGAGGCGAGCCCGCTGCCCGACCCCGCCGACCTGCTGCTCAACGTCTACTCGGGATGACCGCCATGACCACCACCACCGAGGCACCGGCCCTCCCCCCGGTCGCCGCCCCCCGCAAGCTCTCCTACGTCAAGGCCTTCAACGAGGGACTCGCGCAGGCCATGCGCGAGGACGAGAACGTCTTCGTCGCCGGTGAGGACGTCGCCGGATACGGCGGCGTCTTCCGTATGTTCGACAACCTGCTCGACGAGTTCGGCCCCCGCCGAATGATCGACACCCCGATCTCCGAAGCCGCCCTGGTCGGTCTCGGCGTGGGAGCCGCCGCCCGGGGCCTGCGGCCCGTCGTCGACCTGATGTTCATGGACTTCATCGGCGTCTGCCTCGACCAGATCGTCAACCAGGCGGCGAAGATGAAGTACATGTTCGGCGGCGCGCTGTCCGTGCCGCTGACCATCACCACCGCCTCCGGCGCGGGCCTCGGCGCCGCGGCCCAGCACAGCCAGAGCCTGGAGGCCTGGCTGGCCCACGTGCCGGGGCTCAAGGTGGTCATGCCCAGCGACGCGTACACCGCAAAGGGCCTGACGGTCTCGGCCATCCGGGACGACAACCCGGTCGTCATCATGCTCAACAAGGTCCTGCTCGGCAGCACCAGCGAGGTGCCCGAGGAGATCTACGGCATACCGCTGGGCCAGGCGCACACCGCACGGCACGGCTCCGACGTCACGGTGATCGCCCTGGGCCGCATGGTGGGGGAGGCCCTCGCGGCGGCCGACGAGCTGGCGGCCGAGGGCGTGGAGATCGAGGTGATCGACCCCCGCAGCGTGCAGCCGCTGGACACCGAGACGATGTTCGCCTCCGTCCGCCGCACCAACCGGGTGCTCGTGGTGCACGAGGCCGTCACCTTCGGCGGACTCGGCGCGGAGATCGCCGCCCAGATCCAGAACGCCGCCTTCGACTACCTGGACGCGCCGGTCCTGCGCATCGGCGCCCCCTTCTCCCCGGTGCCCTTCTCCCCGGTCCTGGAGAAGGCGTACGTGCCCGATCGCGCCCGCATCGCCCAGGGCTGCCGGCGTCTCCTCGAAAGGTCGTGACCGACATGGCGGTCGAGGTGCTGCTGCCGAAGATCGGTCTGACCATGCAGGAAGGCACGATCGACGAATGGCTCGTGCCGGTCGGCGCGGCCGTCGCGGAGGGCGACGCCCTGCTGAGGCTCGCGACCGACAAGGTCGACGTGGACGTCGAGGCGGAGGCCGGGGGACTGTTCCACCCGGTGGTCCCGGCGGGCGTCACCGTCCCCACCGGGGCCCTCATCGGCTGGCTGCTGGCCGAGGGCGAACAGCCACCGGGCCCGGCGGGTACGCCGATGCCGGCCGGGTCCGGGACCGGTGCGAGTGCTTCGCCGCCCGCGCTCAACGGCACCGACGCCGGCGCTGCTCCCGCGGCGGCCTCCGCCAACGGCACCGCCGGCCGGCTCCTGTCCTCACCCAACGCCCGGCGGGTCGCAACCGCTGCCGACGTCGACCTCACCGCCGTACGCGGTACGGGACCCGGCGGCCGGATCGTCTCCGAGGACGTGGAGGAGTTCCTCGCGACCCTCCCCGGCGACCTCGGTGACCTGGGCGACCTCGGCGAGCCGGTCACGCCGGGCGGCACCTCCTACTCGCCGCTGGTCCGCAAGCTGGCCAAGGAGCGGGGCATCGACCTGTCCGAGGTGAACGGCACCGGGCCGGGCGGCCGGATCCGCCGCTGCGACCTCGACGCCGTCACCCCGGCCCCTCCTCGCCAAGACGCGGCCCCTCCTCGACGGGACGCGGCCCCTCGGCCCGGCGACGTCATCCCGCTCACCGGCATGCGCGGCACCATCGCCCGCAGGATGCACGCCAGCCTCCAGGAGATGGCACAGCTGACGCACGGCTACGAGGTGCGGATGGACGCCGTGGTGTCCCTGCGGGACCGGCTCAAAGAGGAGTGGGCCGACAGCGATCTGCCGGTGCCCAGCATCAACGACTTCCTGCTGAAGGCCGCCGCCCTGGCCCTGCGCGAGCACCCGCTGCTCAACGCGACGGTGCGGGAGGACGGCATCCATCTGCTCGACGGCATCCACCTGGGCTTCGCCGTGGCCGTTCCGGGCGGCCTCATGGTCCCCGTGATCGACGATGCCGTGCAGCTGCCGTTGCCCGAGATGGCCCGCCGCTCCAGGGACCTGGCCCAGGCCGCGCGCGAGGGGCGGATCTCCCCCGCGCAACTGGAAGGGGCCACCTTCACCGTCACCTCGCTCGGCGGATACGGCGTCGACTTCTTCACCCCGGTGATCAACCCCGGCAATGTCGCGATCCTCGGGGTGGGCAGGCTCAGGGACGGCGTCGAGTGGGCGGACGACCGGCCACTGCGGACGCGGGTGCTCACCCTGAGCCTCACCTTCGACCACCGTGCCGTCGACGGGGCACCCGCAGCCGAATACCTGCGCACGGTCGGTGACCTGCTGCGCAGGCCCCTCCGGCTGCTGGTGTGATCCGCCGGACCGCCCCTCAGGACGCCGGGTCGGCGATCCGCTCCGCGAGAGCGCCGACCTCGCGGACGAACGAGCGGTGCCCCAGCGACCGGTACACGTCGTCGCCCCGGACCTGTGAGATCGCCGCGGTCTCCAGCAGCGCCAGCAGGCCCAGCCCGATCACCGCCGCCTCGGCGTCGGTGACGGACGTGCGGGCCTTGCGGATCAGCCGCACCAGCTCGTCCAGCAACTCGCTGCGGCTTTCCTGGCGCAGCGCCTCCGCCTCCTGGCTCATGCCGGCCGACGACACGAAGAACACCGTGGCGGCGGAACGGTGTTCGCCCAGCCAGGCCAGCAGCGTGGTGACCGCGGCACCGACGTCCGAGCCCGGTTCGTGGGCCTCCGTGAGCGCCTGCAACTGCTCGCGCAGTGCCGTGGCGAACGCCCGCATCCCCTCTGCCAGGACCTGGTCCTTGGAGGAGAAGTGGTAATACACCGCTGCCGAGGTCATCTCCGCGCGAGCGGCGATGTCGGCCACCGTCACCTCGTCCGGCGGCTGGGTGGCGAACAGCTCGGTGGCTGCTTCGATCACCCACTGCTTGCGCGACGGACGGTGAGCGGCGCGGGTTCCGGAGGTCGTCATGGTATCAAGTATGCCGGGCGCCGAGTGTCCCGTAAGCCCACGCGCAGCAGGAATTACTCCGTCGGCCGGTCGGAGTTACTGGATAGCATGGGCAGTACACAGGGCCCGCGGACGCGGGGTCACGGCAGCCGGCAGGGAGCATGATGGCCAGCACGAAGAACGGCAAGCAGCCCGCCCACCGACCCTCGCGGCGGCAGCACATCATCACCGCCGCCGTGCGGGTGTTCGGCCGCAACGGCTTCGCGGAGACCAGCATCCAGGACATCGCGGACGAGGCCCAGGTGGTGCCCACGGCCGTCTACTACCACTTCGACGGCAAGGAGGAGCTGCTCGAACTCGCCATGCGTCGCGTGTTCGACCAGCTGAACGCGGTCGTGGAGGCCGCCCGTCCCGAGTCCGAGCCGGGTGACGCGGAGGGGCTGATCCGCGTCATCGACGCCGTGTGGGACTGGGTGGAGCAGAACCCGGACGAGGCCCGCCTGTACCAGGTCCAGGTCGCCTCGGCCAACGGCAGCGTCAAGGTGCTGCGGGACGAGTTCGAGCAGCGGCACGTCCAGCGTGGCTACGACTATCTGCCCGAGGGCACCACCCGCAGCCCCCGGGCGGCGAAGGTACGGCACGCTTCACAGGCGCTCGCGGTCCGCACCCTGATCAGTACGACCATGCTCGTCACCGCGCTGCGGGCAGAGGGGGGACCGCTGTCCCAGTTGCCCTCCCGCTCCGTGCTGGAGGCGGTCAGGGAGCTGGCGCTGCGCATCGTCGCCACCGAGCAGAAACCGGCGAAGTCAGCAAAGTCGGCGAAAGCGGCGAAAGTGGCGAAGTCGGCCGAGCCCGCCGAGTCCCGGACCTGAGGCGGTTCACCAGGCCAGTGGCCTGCGGTCGGCGAACAGCCCGCCGGTCGTCTCGTCGCCCTCGGGCAGGGTCGCCAGCCAGACCGGAGTGTCCGCCCCCTCCTTCGGACCGCGCGGGGCGGAGGGACCGCCCATGCCGCTGCGCGTCCAGCCGGGATCGGCGGCGTTGACCAGGACGCCCGTGCCGGACAGCTCGGCCGCGAGCATGCGGGTCAGGGCGTTGAGCGCCGTCTTGGAGATGCGGTAGGCGGGACGCCGGCCGGAGTCCATCAGCGCCAGCGAACCGTACGAGCTGGTGACGTTCACGACCCGCCCGTAGCCGGCTTCCACCATGCCCGGGACGACAGCCTGCGCCACCCGCCAGGCGCCGGTGAAGTTGGTGTCCAGCGTGGCGTGCAGGACGTCCTCGTCGACGTAAGGCGGCCGCAGATCCCCGTCCAGCGACACCCCGGCGTTGTTCACCAGCACGTCGATCCCGCCGGTCAGCTCCCGCGCTTCGCGGACCGCGTCGGTGACGCTCCTCGCGGAGGTCACGTCCAGGGCCAGCGGCACCGCCGCCGGGCCGATGGCACGGCACGCCTCCTCGGCGGCCTCCGGTCTTCGCGCCGCGACCAGGACCCGCAGCCCCCGGTCCGCGAGCTGCCGGCCGATCTCCAGCCCGATTCCCCGGGCCCCGCCCGTGACGAGTGCGGTTCTGCCGTCGTGCCGCATGGCGGTGTCCGCCCCTTTCACACCGTGAGGACCGAGCAGGCGCTGATACCGGGCGCCCCGTACACATGGGTGAAGCCCACCCGGGGCGCGCCGGGCACCTGCAGCCCCGGCGCCCGGCCCTGCAACTGCCGTACGACCTCGTGGAACTGACGCAGCCCGGAGGCGCCGACGGGCTCCCCGCCGGCCCTGTCTCTTATACACATCTCTG
>KL569175.1:38691-39035 GCA_000715635.1 Streptomyces violaceus
GGATCAGCTCCGAGCCGCTGTCGGTGTCCTGCAACTGGGCCACCTGTACGTCCGCGGGACGCAGCCCCGCCGTGCGGAAGACCGCCTCCGCGGCGTCCACGCTGGGGCTGCGGTGCGGTCCCGGCGGCAGCCAGGGCGAGAACACCTCGAACGAACCGAACCGGCGGGTCCGGAAGGCCAGCGACGCGAGCCTGACCGGTCGTTCACACAGGTCGAACGCGCGATCGCCGAGCGCCAGCACCAGCGCGGCCGCACCCTGTCCGGGCGAACAGAACATGTACTGGGTGAGCGGGGGACTGACCTCGGCGGAGTCCAGGATCTCCTGCTCCGTCAGCGGCTTGCGC
>KL569175.1:39291-39999 GCA_000715635.1 Streptomyces violaceus
ACGCCAGGGGGTGGTGCGAGCCGTTGCGGAAGGCCCGCGCCGCCACCATCGCCAGCGCCCGCTCCGAGATCCCGTGTTCGTACAGGTACCGCTGGGTCTTGAGGGCGAAGAACTGGGTGGTGAGCATCATGCCGGTCTCGGCGTACCAGTCGCCCAGGCCGTAGCGGGCCGCGGAGACGTGGAACGCGCCCCGCTCGTGCTTGTCGAATCCCACCGCCAGCCCCACGGAGGCCTCGCGTGCGCGCAGCGCGTTGGCCACCGTGAGCACGGTCGAGGCGCCGGTCGCGCAGCCGTTCTGCACGTTGACGAACGGCACTCCGGTCAGGCCGAGCCGGCCCACCAGGGTGTCGGGCTTGCCGGACACGTCGGAGCCGCCGACCGCGTAGCCGATGTCCTCCCAGGCGACACCGGCGTCGGCCAGCGCCTCGCGTATCGCGCGCTCGGCCATGTCCATTCCGGTGACGCTCTCGTCGCGACCGAAGGGATGCATCCCGCAGCCGACCACGTACACGTCGTCGGGCCGCCTCATCGCTCCCCGTCCAGCTCCGCGCGGAACCCGAAGGTCAGCACAGCGGTTCCGTCCTCGTCCCGGTACGCGGACACCGTGGTGAGCCGGACCGGCAGACCGATCCGGATCTCCGCGCGGGGCACCGCCAGCCGCGCCTCGACCAGCACCTCACCGAGGTCCACATAGCCCACGTGGTACGG
>KL569175.1:40241-42286 GCA_000715635.1 Streptomyces violaceus
ATGTGTATAAGAGACAGACACCCGCCCGCTCACCGGCAGCACCCGCGCTGACATCGCCCCGTCCGGGCACCTGGGGCAGGAGTCCTGCCGGGGGAAGAGGACGGTGCCGCACGCGGAGCAACGGGCGCCCACAAGACGCGGTGGATCCCCGGCGTCGGACCCCTCGCCGAACTCCCCGCTCTCGAACAGTGACTCGTCGATGAGTCTGGTGGTCATGCCGTCCCGCCTTCCACGTCACCAGCCCAGCAGCCCGGCCAGCCGTTCCCGATGATGTGCGGCGCCCCCCAGCAGGACCGCGTCCGACTGGGCGCGCCGGAAGTACAGGTGCGCGTCGTGCTCCCAGGTGAAGCCCATCCCGCCGTGGAACTGCACGCACTCGGCGGCGACGGAGACGAACGCCTCGCCGCACCACGCCTGCGCCACCGCCGCCGCTTCCGCCAGCGCCTGGGGTGAGCCGTCCGCCAGGACCGCGCGGACCACGGCCGACCGTGCGGCCTCGACCTGGAGCAGCATGTCGGCGCAGGCGTGCTTGACCGCCTGGAAGCCGCCGATCGCCCTGCCGAACTGGGTGCGGTCGCGCACATGGGCCACCGTCATGTCCAACGCGGCCTGTGCTCCGCCGAGTTGCTCGGCGGCCAGGGCGATCAGTGCCACGTCCAGGGCGCGGGAGACGATGTCCGTTCCCTCGCCCCCGGCGGTCAGTGCCCTGGCCCGGGCCCCGGAGAAGGTGACCACCGCCTGGCCCCGGCTGAGGTCCAGCGTGGGCACCCGGCGCACCGTGACGCCGGGTTCGCGCGGGTCGGCCAGGAAGAGGTCCACGCCGTCGGTCCCCGCCGCGGCCACCACCAGTGCCTCGGCGTCGGAGCCGTCGAGGACGAAGGGCGCGGTGCCGTCCAGCAGCGGGACACCGCCCTGCCAGGAGACGGCCACCGGCACCGCGTCGGGCCGCCACCTCCCGTCGGGCGCGGCCACCGCCAGGGCATGCACGGTCCCCTCCGCCAGTTCGGACAGCGCCTTGTCGGCCGTACCGCAGCCGGCCAGCACCTGCCCGGCCAGCACGGTGGAGGACAGCAGCGGTACCGGTGCCAGCGTCCTGCCCAGCTCCTCGCAGACTGCGGTGATCTCGGCGAGGCCGCCGATGCCTCCCGCCGACCCGGGCAGGCCGAGGGCCGCGAGGCCGATCTGCCGGCCGAGGGTGTCCCACAACTCGGCGTCGATGCCGGGGGCCTCCTCGGACATCCGGCGTACCGCGGCGGTGCCGCCGGCGTCGGCGCACACCGACCGCACGGTCTCGCGCAGATCGTCCAGCTCGGTGTCCGACAGGGCCGTGCCCTCGGTCGTGGTGCTCGTCATCGTGCGCTCCCGCTTTCGTCCTGCCGCTGACGCAGGGCACTGTGCGCGGCCGCCATGCGGGCCACCGGTACGCGGTGCGCGGAACAGGACACGTAGTCGAGGCCGACGTCGTCGCAGAAGGCGATCGACTCCGGGTCCCCGCCGTGCTCACCGCACACGCCGAGCTTGATGCCGGGCCGTACGTTCCGCGCCCGTTCGGCGGCCAGGGCGACGAGTGCGCCCACCCCCTGCGGGTCGAGCCGGGCGAACGGGCTGGCGGTCAGGAACCCGCGCTCCTGGTACGAGGCGAGCACCTGGCGCTCGACGTCGTCCCGGGAGAACCCGTAGGTGAGCTGAGTGAGGTCGTTGGTGCCGAAGGAGAAGAACTCGGCGTGCTCGGCGAGTTCGCCGGCCAGCAGCGCGGCCCGCGGGGTCTCGATCATCGTGCCGAGCCGGTACGGGACCTCCACTCCGGTGCGGGCGGCGACCGCGTCAGCGGCACCGCGCACGTACGCGGCCGCGGCGGCGAGTTCCTCCGGCAGGCTGACGAGCGGGATCATCACCTCCAGCTCCGGCCGCACCCCGGTGGCGGCGACATCGGCCCAGGCCGTGAAGAGCGCCTCGGCCTGCGCCGGGTAGAGCCTCTCGTGCAGCAGCGCCAGCCGCACCCCGCGCAGCCCGAGCATCGGGTTCGCCTCGCGCAGTGCGGCCGC
>KL569175.1:42478-43080 GCA_000715635.1 Streptomyces violaceus
CGCAGTGCGGCCGCCCGCTGCTCCTCGGCCGCGTCCAGGGCCTGCCCGGGGGCGGGCAGGAACTCGTGGAGAGGGGCGTCCAGCAGGCGTACGGTCACCGGGCGGTTCCCGACGGCGGCCAGCAGCGCGCGGAAGTCCTCGTGTTGCGCGCGCTCCAGCGCCACCAGCGCCTCGTCGCGGGCGGTCGGGTCGGCGGCCAGGAGCACCCGGCGGATCAGCGGCAGCCGCTCACCGAGGAACTGGTGCTCCGTACGGCACAGTCCGACACCCTCCGCGCCCAGGGCGAGGGCGGTGTCGACCTCGGCGGCGGTGTCGGCGTTGACCCGCACGCCCAGCCGGCGCATCCCGTCCGCCCACTCCAGCAGGGTGGACAGCTCGGGCGGCGGTCCGGCGACACTGACGCTCAGGGTCCCGGCGTAGACGGCGCCGGTACGGCCGTCCAGCGAGACCGGGTCGCCCTCGCGCACGACCCGTTCCCCGAAGCGGACCCCCCCGGCGGCCAGGTCCACCCGGAGCCCCTCGGCGCCGCACACCGCGGGCTTGCCGGCGCCCCGCGCCACCACGGCGGCGTGCGAGGCGATCCCGCCGCTGCCGGTCAGCAC
>KL569175.1:43275-43901 GCA_000715635.1 Streptomyces violaceus
CAGCACGGCAGCGGAGGCCAGCATCCCGGGAAGGTCCGCCGGGGTCGTCTCAGCGGCCACGAGCACGACCCGCGTACCGTCCGCGGCCAGTTCGAGGGCACGTTCACTGGACAGCACGACCGCTCCGGTCGCCGCCCCCGGCGACGCGGGCAGCCCCCTCACCAGGAGGTCCTCCCCGCCGGTCAGCCGCAGCTGGGGGTGCAGCAGTTCCTGCACCTGCG
Source organism: Streptomyces violaceus (assembly GCA_000715635.1). GTDB lineage: Bacteria > Actinomycetota > Actinomycetes > Streptomycetales > Streptomycetaceae > Streptomyces > Streptomyces violaceus. The sequence continues at coordinate 43,497 of KL569175.1, forward strand.
CGGGGGTGATCCGGCGTACGGCGTCCTCGCGGCCGAGCGCCCCGTCCCGGGCCAGGTCCGCGGCCAGACAGACCGCCGCCCTGAGCGGCGGGCGGAGTTGCGCCGAGGCGGCGAGCAGGGAGATCTCGTCGTCGCGCACCTCGAAGTCGACCGACACCGGTGCCCGCAGATGACGCTCCAGGGTGAGCAGGGAGTGCTCCAGCAGCGCCGTCCCGCCCGCGAGCCGCTCCAGCGGTTCACCGGTGTGCGGCGGCGGTGCGCTGCGGCGCACTCCCCGGAAGAAGAAGCCCTGAGGGGAGAGGCGCCCGGTCTCGGGATCGCGGCTGACCGCCGTGCCGTAGCCCGAGTGGTCCGCCGGGCCGATGCGCAGCGCCTGCACATGCAGGGCTGTCTCTTATACACATC
>KL569175.1:44070-44501 GCA_000715635.1 Streptomyces violaceus
GAGGGGGGGGGAGCCGCTGGGCCCGGCGGGACCTCCGCGCGCGCGGCGAGTCCCACCGGGCGAGCAGGGCGCGGGCAGCCAGCGCGAGCTGCTGCGCAGGATCGTCGGGGAAGGGCTGGGAGCCGTGCCGCGCCACCAGGGAGAGCAGTGCTTCCACCCGCGCCCGCGGCTCGGGCGTATCCAGCAGAGCGTCGTCGAGCACGGCACCGGACACGCCGAGGGCGTACTCGGCGATCATCCGTACGGTGGCGGCCCACACCTCGTACAGAGCCTCCGCGCGCCCGATGACGGCGCACAGGTCGTCGGCGTTGCCCGTGGTCACGCCGAGACAGGCCAGGTCGGGCGGCAGCCCCGCGATCTCGGTCGGCGCGCTCGCCGACAGACGCAGCAGCAGCGGCCGGGCCGCGTCGCCGATCCGCCGCCCCGAGAGC
>KL569175.1:44730-47982 GCA_000715635.1 Streptomyces violaceus
ACCCGAGGGCCACCAGCCGGTCCATCGCAGCGCCGTGCGCGCCCAGCTCCTCGGCGCCGAGGCCGCGGATCCGGCCCTGCCCGTAGGGCACCAGGACCCGGCCGGGGGCCTCGGAGGGCGCGAGAGGAGCGCCGGACTGTGCGAGCGGGCCCGCTTCGCGGTCGGCGACGCTCACCCCCGGCTCCTCGTGACCAGTTCCTCTTCCAGGGCCTCGTCCTCGGCCCGGCTGATCCCCAGCACGAGCAGCAGTTCCTGGTGCAGCCGCATCCACACCGTGTGGTACGAGTCGCACAAGGGTGAGGCCAGCCACGCCGTCGCGCCGTCGTCGAAACGGTCGAGGGCTTCCTCCAGGGCCGGGAGGTACCGGTCGCTGCCCGCGAGCACCTGCTCCAGCCTGCGCAGCACGGGCTGGATGGCCTCGTGGACGTCTTCCAGCGACTCGCGCACCCCGGCGTCGTAGGCGTCGTCGGAGTGGTCGTTCACGGAGCCGTCGGGGCGGCACTGCCAGGCCGTGCACACGTCGCGGATCTTCCGGTTGACCGGAAGGAACGCCTCGTAAGCGGCGGTGATCCGCGCCTCCTGCTCGGAGCCCGCGGGAACCCGCAGGATCCGCGCGGCGGTGGCCTTGGCCCGCTCGGTCGGAAGCACCACCGGGCCCTTCACCATCGCCAGCCCGGCGTCGACCAGCGGACGGTGCTCGGACTCCGGCCGGCCGCGCCACATGCCCCGCAGGACGAGGTCGACGACGGCTTCGCCGAGAGGCTCGTAGGGAGCGTCCGGAAGGCCCACGGCAGCAGATTGCATCGCCACACCTTTTCCCCGGCTCTGTGGTGACCGGTTCCTCGGATCTGTGTTGCCCGGAGGTTACGCCTCGACGAGCCTGTTAGTGAAGAGGGACTCAAGAAACACTTTCGGATGCGTCGGCCTCGGTCCGGCCGTCGCCCGCCTTCGGGCGGCCTCGCGCGGCGAGGAACGACGCCATGCGGTCCCGCGCCTCCCGGCCGTCCGCCAGGGAGGTGATCAGCCGCGCCTCTTCGGCGAGGTGGCGGGTCAGTTCGTCCGCTGTGCCGGCGCGCAGCAGGCCCTTCGCGGCACGCAGTGCGTCGCCGGCGCCGGCGGCCAGACCGGTCGCGGTCCGGAGTGCCGCGTCGTCCAGTTCCTCGTCCTCCACGGAGTGGGAGACCAGGCCCCATCGTTCGGCGTCGTCGCCGGTCAGGACCCGGTTGGTGAGGATCAGGTCCGCCGCCCTGCGAGGGCCCACGAGGCGCGGCAGGAACCAGGAGGCCCCGCAGTCCGGCGTCAGCCCGATCGCCGTGTACGCCAGCCGGAACCGCGCCGACCGGGCCGCCAGGACGATGTCACCCACCAGCGCCAGGCCGATCCCGCCACCCGCGGCCGCGCCGCGCACGGCGGTCACCAGCGGCACGGGCAGCTCGTACAGGACCTGTACCGCCGCGTGCGCGGCGGTCGCCACGGCATGGACGTAAGCTCCGGTCCCGGCGCCGCGACCGGCGAAGGCGCGCAGGTCACCGCCCACGCAGAAGCTGCCGCCCGCCGCCCGCAGCAGCACGGCGCCGCCCGGGTCCGCGGCCACCTCGCGCGCGGTGTCCCGCAAGGCCTCGGCCGTCCTCAGGTCCAGGGCGTTGCCCCGTCCCGGGTCGTCGAGTCTCAGCTCGACGACCCGGTCGGGGTGGCGGACGATCCGGACCGGCTCGGTGCTCACGGCAAGGCCCATGGGTGCTTCTCCTGTCGTAGCTTCCCGTCGCCGGGTGCTTTCCGTCCCCGGTGCTTCCAGGCAAGATACTTAAGACGCTATACAGTTTCTAGATGCGACGGGACCCGATGCCCGTACGCCCGCCGGCGGGAGGTCCCGTGCCCATCCAGTTCGATGTAGACCCGACTGTCACTCAACTCGCCTCGGACACAGCCGAGTTCGTGCGCGAGGTGGTCATCCCGGCCGAGCGCGAGTGCGGCGGGTCCGTGCACGACGCCCCCGAGGCCCTGCGGGAGACACTGCAGAAGGCCGCCCGTGACGCGGGGGTCTTCGCTCCGCACGTGCCGGCGCGCTGGGGCGGACGCGGGCTCGACCTGCGCGGGCAGGCGGTGGTGTTCGAAGCGGCGGGCTACTCCCTGCTCGGGCCGCTGGCGCTGAACTGCGCCGCCCCGGACGAGGGCAACATGCACCTGCTGGAGAAGGTGGCCACCGAAGAGCAGAAGCAGAGGTATCTGCGTCCGCTCGCCGCGGGCGCATCACGGTCCTGCTTCGCCATGACCGAACCGGCTCCGGGCGCGGGTGCCGATCCCCGCTCCCTGCGGACCACCGCGACCCGAGTCCCCGGCGGCTGGCGCATCGACGGGCGCAAGTGGTTCATCACCGGTGCCGAGGGAGCCGGCTTCGCCATCGTCATGGCCCGCACCTCCGGCAGCCCCGGTGACCCGGGCGGCGCCACCATGTTCCTGGTCGACGCCGCCACTCCCGGCATGCGCCTCGTCCGGACCATCGAGACGCTGGACGAGTCGCTCTTCGCCGGGCACAGCGAGATCGTCTTCGAAGAGTGCGTGGTGGGGGAGGCACAGGTGCTCGGCGCGGTGGACCACGGCTTCGACGGCGCCCAGGTCCGGCTCGGTCCCGCCCGGATGACGCACTGCATGCGCTGGCTCGGAGCTGCCCGCCGCGCCCAGGACGTCGCACTGGAGCGGGCGGGGAGCCGGATGGCGTTCGGCTCGGCGCTGGGAGACCTCGGCATGGTCCAGCAGATGCTGGCCGACTCCGAGATCGACATCGAGGCGAGCCGCGCCCTGATCCTGCGCACCGCCTGGGAGCTGGACACCGGCTCCGCCGCCGCCTCGCAGCTCACCTCGGTGTCCAAGACCTTCGTGGCGGAGGCGGTGAACCGGGTGGTCGACCGCGCGGTGCAGATCTGCGGAGCGCTCGGCATCTCGGCCGCCGATGCCCCGCTGGCCCGCCTGTTCAGGGAGGTGCGGCCGTTCCGCATTTACGACGGCCCGTCGGAGACACACCGTTTCGCTATAGCGCGCCGCGCGGTGCGGCCCTATCGGCAGCCGCGCACGGGTGGCGCCGACGGCTGATGAGGGCGTCGACGTGGGAGGCGTTCCCGGCCCGTCGCCGCGTTCGTGCGGCCGCGTCAGGCTGGCGCCTGCCAGGTCCAGGGCGGCCAAGTCGCCGCGCTTGCTGCACAAGATGGGGTCTCAGCCAGGCGCTGCGTTCTGTGCGCTCGGCCGGGCCAGGGG
>KL569175.1:48168-48459 GCA_000715635.1 Streptomyces violaceus
ATCGGCCGGGCCAGGGGGGACCGGGTACGCAGTGCGAACACGGCGGCGTGATCGGTGGTCTCGGCTGGATCAGGGGCCGACAGGGCACGAATGCCGGCGGACACCGCGGCGTGCCCCGGGGTGGAGAACGCGTCTGGGCCGCTGCCGGTCACGTTGGTGAGGCGCTGCGGTTCGGACAGGAGGGCGCCGAGCAGGGCCTGCTTGGCGTAGGACACCGGCGGACCTCCTCACGGCCGGCGGCGAGATCGGAGACTGCCTGGCGGACGAGCGGCTGGTCGACCAGGCCAAGAC
>KL569175.1:48675-49695 GCA_000715635.1 Streptomyces violaceus
AGACGCTTGCCCGCCATCGACCACGCCTGGCACGGCGGGGAGGCGGTCAGCCCGGGAGACCGACCGGAGAAGATCCAGACGGTATAGCGGGCGACATCGGTCTGGAACGTCAACTGAACGACTCGGGCCCGGGTTTTGCAGGCCCAGCTGTCCCAGTCCAGGCCGATGTCCTGGGTCCCGGGGACGGTGAGGGCGTGGCTCCAGCCGCCGGGGCCGGCGAAAGGTCGAGGATGATCCGCCTCGCGAGGCTGGCTCGGAATTTTGTTGTACCGGCTCGGCTTCGCCACGGCAGGCCCAGGGGGAGCAGCCGTCGACCACGCCGTTCTCCAGCTCCTCCGCATCGGTTCGGGCGTCCGGTTGCTGCTGGCGGGCGGTCGATTCGGCGGCGGTGCCGTGGCCGATCGGGGCCGGGGCGAGCGGTTCCCGGGAGCGGTGCAGGAACGCCTGCCCGAGCAGGCGACCCGCCACAGGAAGGCACGCCCCGGTGCGAAATACTCTCCCGATGAGTTCACGCACTTCCCCGATCAGCCAGCCGATCACGATACGGAGGGCCGTCGCGCGGGATGCCAAACGGCTCACGCGGCTCGTGCGTGGCTCAGGCGCCTACGAGGGTAAGTACGCAGCCGCAGTGGCGGGCTACCGGGTCGGTCCTGATTACATCGAGGCCCACCGCGTCTTTGTGGCCGTCGGCGCCGACGAGCATGGAGGCCGGGTCCTCGGGTTCTACTCGCTCGTCCTCGCTCCGCCGGAGCTCGATCTGCTGTTCGTCGCCGACGAAGCGCAAGGACGGGGTATTGGACGGCTGCTCGTGGCGCACATGCAGTCCGAGGCCCGTGCCGCCGGGCTCGACCGTCTCAAGGTCGTGTCGCATCTTCCCGCCGAGGACTTCTACCACCGCGTTGGTGCGGTGCGGACCGGGACCGCGTTTGCGAACCCGCCCGCCGTGCCGTGGGACCGTCCCGAATTCGAGTTTCGCATTCCTTCGGAATGACGTGGTGTGCCGGTTCGTGGGGCACCGGC
>KL569176.1:0-915 GCA_000715635.1 Streptomyces violaceus
GCCGCAGCCCGGCGGCCGCGTCGGCCACCGCGGACACGCCAGGGCGGCGAGCCTGACCGTGACACCCGGGCGGGGGACCGCTTCGTCGCTGAGGGCCGTGACCGTGGACCGCATCCACCGCACCGCGTCCTCGGGATCATGGCGCAGCCCCGCGGCATCGGTGAGCACGATGCCCGCGACCAGGGTGGCCATCCAGTCGAAGGGCCCCTCCAGCAGGGCACGCGCCCGGTCGGCGGCCGCGAGATCGCCGCGCGCCAGCGCCACGTACAGCGCGGGACCGACCGTGTAGCCACCGGCCGCCGGCAGCACCTCGGCGTCGGTCTCCGCCGCGCGCACGCACTCGTCCCAGCGGCCCAGCACATGCAGCACCAGCAGTCGCAGGTACCGCATCTCCAGCGGGTACGGCGAGGACAGCAGCCCGGCACGCCGGGCCCGGTCCAGGCCCTCTGTCAGCCAGGGCACGCACTCCGCCAGGGCACCTGACTCGTAGTAGCCCATCGCCAGGTTGAACAGGGCGCGCAGCTCCACGGGCGCGTTGCCGGAACTCCGGGCCAGGTCCCGCGCCTTCAGCAGCCGCTCACGGCCCTGGGAGCCGCGCCGCCCGGCCCCGTCGAAAACGGCCAGTGAGATCAGCAGGTCCGCCTGGGCGTCGGTCGCCCGCAGCCGCTCCGCCACACCCAGGGCCCGGCGGGCGACCCGCAGCGCGGTCTCGTTCTCCCCGACGTGCCGTGCGGCCAGGACATGGGTGGCCGCAGCCCACACCCACGTACGCGACGGAGGATCCTCGGGAATCATCCCCAGGGCCTCGCTGCTGTAGGCGAACGCCGCCGTCAGACTGTCCACGCTCAGCAGGTTCCCGGCGAGGGTGTAGCGGACCCGGGCGGCGAGCTCGGAGCCGGTGTCCTGGTCGAGTTC
>KL569176.1:1200-1844 GCA_000715635.1 Streptomyces violaceus
GCGTCAGCGTCACCCGGTCGACGCCCCCGCCCGAGGGCCGGGCCTCGGGAGCCACCGCCGGCCACAGGTCGAGGGCCGCTTCGAGGTGCCGCTGCTCCTCGGCGGGCGCACCGACCCGCTGGGCGTGGTCCGCGGCCTCCAGGGAGGCGGCCAGCGCCTCGGCGAGGTCGTGGCTCTCCCGGTAGTGGTGGGCGCGCTCGGCGGCGCTCTCGGCGGCCCGGCCGCGCCCGGCGAGCAGCCGCGCGAACGCGCCGTGCAGCCTCGCCCGCTCCCCGGGGAGCAGGTCGGCGTAGACGGCCTCACGTGCGAGGGCGTGCCGGAACGAGTACGTGTCGTCGTCCCCGGCCACGAGAAGCTGCCGCCCCACCGCCTCGCGCAGCGCCGACTCCAGTTCCTCCTCGGGCAGACCGACCGCCTCCCGCAGCACATCGTGCTCCACACGGCGTCCGGCGACGGCGGCGGTCCGCAGCACCTGCTGCGCGGTGTCGGAAAGCTGCTCGAGGCGGATCAGCAGCACATCGGCGAGACCTCCGGGCACCCCACCGGACTCCGTGTCGGTGGCCGCGAGCAGTTCCTCCGCGTAGAAGGCGTTCCCCTCGGCCCGCTCCACGATCCGCCGCACCGTGGCGTCCGGCAGCGGCCGG
>KL569176.1:2204-8924 GCA_000715635.1 Streptomyces violaceus
GAACCGCAGCAGGTCCCGCGACGACTGGTCGGCCCAGTGCAGATCCTCCAGCACGAGCAGCAACGGGGCGACATCCGCCACATCGGCCAGCAGCCCCGCCATCCCCTCGAACAGCCGCAACCGCCCGTCCACGTCCCGCACGCCACCGGTGCCGGCCCCCAGCAACCGCTCCACCACGGGGTGCGCGGCCAGAGCGGCGGCGAACCGCTCATCGCCCGCGAGCACACCCAGCACCTCGGTGAACGGCAGATACGGCAGCCCGACGTCCCCGAGATCCACGCAATGCCCGGTGACGACGGTCATCCCGGCCGCGGCGGCCCGCCCGGCCATCTCGTCCAGCACCCGCGTCTTACCGACCCCGGCGTCCCCGGCGACCAGCACGGCCCGGGCCTCACCGGCACGAGCACGCTCCAGCACGCCGGAGAGCCGCTCGAGTTCGGTATCCCGCCCGACAACGGGCGTGACCGATGAAGCCTGCGGCAACGAAACCAACCCTCTTTTTTCAGGGGCGCGGGGAACTGCGCGATCAACCACACTCAACCCGCAGCCGCCACCGAACAACAAGCCCCGAACTCCTAGGCCCGCAAACCCTTGGCCCAATCCACCGGCACCCGCCCCGCAGGCCCCGGCGTCGGCTGATCCGCAGGATGACTCACGGGCGGAGCCAGTTCAGGCCCGGCCTCGTACAACTCATTCGCCGAGTAGTCCCAGTACCAGTTCTCACCGGGTTCGAAGCTCTGCACCAGAGGATGCCCGGTCTCCCGGAAATGCCCCGTCGCATGCTTCGCGGGCGAACTGTCACAGCACCCCACATGCCCGCACCGCGCACACCGCCGCAGATGGAACCACCACCCCCCGGCCGCATCGCACTCGGCGCACCCGTTGCCGCTCGGCGGCACGCCCGGGTCGATTCCGTTGTCACCACTGTCGCCACTCATGCAAGTTCCTCCTCGGCCGATGTAAGCGGAAGCAGCACCTGGAACCGTGTGTCCCCCGGCTCCGACTCCACTTGAATGCTTCCGTGGTGCTTGTTGACCACGATCCGCCAGGAGATGTCGAGCCCGAGCCCGGTCCCCTCACCCACGGGCTTCGTCGTGAAGAAGGGGTCGAAGATCCGCCCCCGGTCCTCCGCCGGGATACCGACGCCCGTGTCCCGGAACTCCACCAGCAGCCGGTCGTGGTCCGGGGCCGTCCGCACGGTCAACGTCCCTTCGCCGCCCGCGCTGTTGATGGCCGACACCGCGTTGTCGATCAGATTCGTCCACACCTGGTTGAGCTCCGCCGGGTACGCCGGGATCCTCGGCAGCGCACGGTCGTACTCCTTGACGACCTTGATCCGCTTGCCGATCTTGCCCGACAGCATCAGCAGGGTGGAGTCGAGGAGTTCGTGCACATCGGCGTTCTGGAAGGGCGCACGGTCGAGCTGCGAGTACTGCTTCGCCGCGTCGACGAGATGCGAGATGCGCGTCGTCGAGTCGTTGATCTCGTCCATCAGCAGCTCGGTCTCGACGGTGTAGTTCAGCCATCCGATCGCGCTCGGCAGGATCTCCTCGTCCACGGCCGCCGCGACCTGGTCCAGCCAGTCCACGTCGAGGCCCGCCTGGACGAAGGTGGGCGCGATCCGCCAGCCGTCCGGGATGCCCTGGTCGTCGAGCCAGTCGCTGAGCGCGTCCTCCCGGTCGGAGGCCTCCAGCGGGCTCAGCGCGGGGGCCTTGGCGACTCGCTCGGCGGTGCGTTCCTGGATGTCGATGAGCTTCGCCATGACCTCGGGGGAGTAGGAGCCCTGCGCGATGATCGCCAGCTTGTGCCGCATCTTGCCGACCCGCTCCCGCAGCGTCGCGGTCGCCCGTACGGCCGCTGCGGCGGGGTTGTTGAGCTCGTGCGTGAGCCCCGCGGACAACGAGCCCAGCGCCAGCAGCCGTTCACGCTGTCCGATGGCCCGCTGGGTGCTCTTCGAACCGAAGAACAGCCCCTCCAGGAGATGCACCGCCATCGGGAACCACTCCTGCATGATGTCCGCGAACGTGTCGGCGGGCAGCACGAAGAACCGCGTCGGCTCGGTGACGCGCATGGAGTTGTTGTAGACCTGCCGCACCCGGTCGCCCAGATACGCCTGCATGGACCCCGCGTACACCCCGCGCTGGGAGGTGCGGGTCACCTCCACGTCGTCCCCGCCGACCCGGCGGTACAGCACGACCGTGCCCTCGAGCATCACGTAGAAGCAGGTGGCGGGTTCGCCCTCGGTGTACACGGGGCCGGGCTCGAACCGCTCCACCCGCCCCTCGCCGCACAGCCTGCCGAGTTGCTCGGGCGTGAGCTTCTCGAACAGGAACAGCGCCCCGATCTCCTGGGGGCTGCACGGCATCGACTGCCCGCTCATGACTGCTCCAGATACCGGTGGACGAGCATCACGGCCATGGCGCCCTCTCCGACGGCGGACGCCACGCGCTTGGCGGACTCGGCACGGGCGTCGCCCGCCACGAACACGCCGGGCACATTCGTCTCCAGGTGGTACGGCGGCCGGTCCAGCTCCCAGTCCTGCGGCGGGCGGCCGTCGGGGGTCAGGTCGGGCCCGGCGAGGATGAAACCGCGTTCGTCCCGCAGCACCGTGCCGTCCAGCCAGTCCGTCAGCGGGGCCGCGCCGATGAACACGAACACCCACTGCGCGTCGACCTGTTCGGTGTGCCCGCTGTCCACGTCCCGCAGGGTCAGCCGTTCCAGGTGGCCGTCGCCGTGCGCGGCCTCGACGACCGTGCGGGAGCGCACCTGGATGTTGGGCGCCTCGTCTATCTGCTGGATGAGGTAGTGCGACATCGAGGCCGACAGCGACGGGCCGCGCACCAGCAGTGTCACCGACTTGGCGCCGCGGGACAGGTACATCGCCGCCTGCCCGGCGGAGTTGGCGCCGCCCACGATGTACACGTCCTGCCCCTGGCAGGAGGGGGCCTCCGTCAGGGCCGACCCGTAGAACACCCCACACCCGGTCAGGTCGTCGCAGCCGGGCGCCGCCAGCTGCCGGTAGGACACGCCGGTCGCCAGGATCACGCTGTGCGCGGCGACCGCCGAGCCGTCGGAGAACCGTACGATCCGGGCGGCGCCGTTGACCTCCAGCGCCGTCACCTCGCGCGCGGTGAGGATCTCGGCGCCGAACTTCGCCGCCTGCCGCCGTGCCCGGTCGGTGAGCTGAGCCCCCGACACACCGTCGGGGAAGCCCAGGTAGTTCTCGATGCGCGAGCTCTGTCCCGCCTGGCCGCCGGTCGCCGACCGCTCCACCAGCACGGTGCGCAGCCCCTCGGAGGCACCGTAGACGGCGGCGCCGAGCCCTGCCGGGCCGCCGCCGATCACGACCAGGTCGTAGAAGTCGGCCGTCGGGGTCGTCGCCAGTCCGACCCGGGCGGCGAGGTCGACGGCCTCCGGTTCGACCAGGGGCGTCCCGTCCGGTGTGATGACCACCGGCAGTCGCATCCCGTCCGTGCCGGCCGCGGCCAGCAGCCGCCGGCCCTCCGGTTCTTCGGCGGAGTACCAGCGGTACGGCACCTGGTTGCGGGCCAGGAACTCCCGTACGTCCGAGGAGCGTGACGACCAGCGGTGCCCCACGACCTTGGTGCTGGGCACGGGCCGGAAGTCGCTGGTCCGCCACGCCTGGAGCAGGTCGTCGAGCACCGGGTAGAGCTTCTCCTCGGGCGGGTCCCACGGCTTGAGGAGGTAGTGGTCGAGGTCGACGACGTTGATCGCGTCGATCGCCGCGTTGGTGTCCGCGTACGCCGTCAGCAGCACCCGCCGCGCGCCCGGGTACACGTCCAAGGCCTGTTCGAGGAACTCGATGCCGTTCATCTGCGGCATCCGGTAGTCGGCCAGGATCACGGCCACGAGATCGCCGCGCAGCTTCAGCTCCCGCAGCGCGTCGAGCGCGGACTCGCCGGACTCCGCGCGCACGATCCGGTACGACGCGCCGTACCGCCGCCGCAGATCCCGGGCCACGGCCCGGGAGACCCCCGGGTCGTCGTCCACGGTCATGATGACGGTCCGTGCCGCGTCGGCGGCCTGTGCCATACGTCCCCCACACCGGGCGGTCGACTACCGGTACGGCGCCCCGGGGCACCGCACCGACCTTTGCCCATCGTATGTTCGATCGCCGTGCCGCGCTCCGATACGGAGATCAGCTCCGGCTGCCTCGGCTCGCTGTCGGGGGGTAGTGAAGACTGAGCAGCACGCAGTGACTTTCCACAGGGAGGCAGCCGGATGACACGCCCGATCACCGCAGGGGTCGACGGATCGCAGGAGAGCCTTGCCGCCCTGGCGTGGGCGGCACGGGAGGCGGTGCGGCGCGGGCTGGCGCTCAGGGTGGTGCACGCCTGGCGGGTCCAGTCGCCGGAAGTGATCGAGTCGGCGATCACCGGGGACGCCGACAGCCAGGCGGAGCGGGTGCACAGCGCGGTGACCGAGGCCGTGCGGACCGTCACCGAACGGCACCCGGACCTCGACGTGACCGCCGACGTGGTGGAGGGGCCGGCCGTCGACACCCTGGTCGCCGCGGCGGCCGACGCCGAGCTGCTGGTGCTGGGTTCGCGCGGGCACGGGCCGATCGTCGGATTCCTGCTCGGTTCGGTCGGGCAGCAGGTGATCGCCGGGGCCGCCCGGCCCGTCGTGCTCGTCCGGGCCGGCGACGAGCCTTCGGCCGAGGCCGCCGGGCGCGAGATCGTCGTGGGCCAGCAGGGCGACCCGGAGGACAGCGCCGACGCGCTGCGGTTCGCCTTCGAGACGGCGGCAGCGCGCGGGGCGACCGTGCGGGTCGTACGGGCCTGGACCCTGCCGCCCGTGTTCGCCTACAGCCCGGGCTCGCTGAAGCTCCTCGACGAGGCCGGGGGACTGGAGCCGTACGAGAAGAAGGCTGTGGCCGCGGCGGTCCGGCCGTGGCGGGAACGCTTCCCCGACGTGCCGGTGACGGAACATGTGGAGATGGGCAGCGCCGGCCAGGTGCTGCTGTCGGTGGCCGGGACGGCCCAGCTGATGGTCGTCGGACGCCGGGCGCACCGTACGGCCGTCGGCGCCCGGATCGGCTCGGTGGCGCACGGGGTGCTGCACCACGCGGACTGCCCGGTCGCCGTGGTGCCGCACGCCTGACGACCGCGCCGGCTCAGTCCGCGGTCGGCTGCAGGGTCTTGCGGGCCTTGGGCAGGATGTTCCGGATGTAGTCCTCGACCGCGGTGTCGATGCCGATGTCGTGCTGGGCCCGCTCGGACAGGTACCAGCGGTGTTCGAGGAGCTGGTGGTAGATCTCCGCCGGGTCCACGGAGCCGCGCAGCTCGGGCGGCACAGCCCGCACGGTCGGCCGGAAGACCTCCCGTACCCAGCGGTGGGCGAGCACCTCCGGGCGGGCGCCCAGGGGGTCGCCCGGCGCGTAGTCGTCCTGGGTCGCCATCCAGCTCTCCAGGTCGTTCAGCAGCCGCCGGGCCTGGTTCTCCTCCGTGTCGAGGCCGGTCAGCCGCAGCAGTTGCCGCTGGTGGTGGCCCGCGTCGACGACCTTGGGCACGAAGCTGACCGTGTCGCCGTTCGAGGCGTGCTCGATCTGCATCTCGGCGACGTCGAAGCCGAGTTCGTTCAGGCGGCGGATCCGGCGCTCGATGTACTGGTACTTGCCGGCCGGGTAGACGGAGGTGCGGGTCAGCTCGTCCCACAGACCGCGGTAGCGGGCACAGATCTCCATGCCGAACTCGATGGGGTCCACGGACGGGTGCAGCGCCCCGGACGCCTCCAGGTCCAGCAGCTCCCCGCTGATGTTCACCCGGGCGAGGTCCAGGTCGTACTCGCGCTGCCCGACGCTGAGCTGCGGATGCAGATCACCGGTCTCCGCGTCCACCAGGTAGGCGGCGTAGGCGCCCGCGTCCCGCCGGAAGAGGGTGTTGGACAGCGAGCAGTCGCCCCAGGCGAACCCGGCCAGGTGCAGCCGCACCAGCAGCACGGCGAGCGCGTCCATCAGCCGGTGCATGGTGGCCGGGCGCATGGTCGTCTCGAACATCGAGCGATACGGCATCGAGCCGCCCAGATGCCGGGTGATCAGGACGCTCTCCAGCGGGGCGCCGTCCGCGGTGGTGCGGCCGGTCACCACGGCGAGGGGGTCCACCGACGGGATGCCGAGCCGGTCCAGGTCGCGCAGCATGTCGTACTCGCGCTGGGCGGGCCGTGCGGCCAGTTCCTTGACGGCGATCACCTCGTCGCCGGCCCGGGAGTAGCGCACCACGTGCCGGGAGATACCGCGCGGCAGCGGTACGAGGTACTCCGCCGGCCACTCCTCCAGGGGCACGTCCCACGGCAGTTCCAGCAAGAGCGCGGGATGCTCGGGGTTGGTCGCGCTGATCTGCAGTGCCATGGGCCGGGTGTCCTTGTCTCGCCGCCGATCGTCACCTCAGATTAGAGGGCGCGCTCGCGGGCCCGGTGCGCGGCGTCCCGCACCGGACCGCGGTGGACCGGCCCGTGCCCGGGCAGCAGCAGCTCGCCCTCCAGTTCCGCGAGCAGATCCAGGGAGGCCACGGCACGCGGGCGCTCGTGGTGGAACATGTCAGGCAGCAGTTGCGGCCCCTCGATCCGCGAGGTGGGGTGCCCGCTGACCAGGGCGTCGCCGGAGATCAGCACACCGGTGCCCGGCACGTGGTAGGCGCAGTGCCCGTCGGTGTGGCCCGGCGTGTGCACCGGCACGGGCCGGCCCGGCAGGTCCAGGGC
>KL569176.1:9110-10848 GCA_000715635.1 Streptomyces violaceus
CCGCCGTCGGGAACGGCTCGGGGGCCGTGACCGGGTTGTGCGTCGTGCCGCCGGAGCGCAGCGCGTGCACCACCCACGGCAGCACACCAGGCCGCCAGGCGTTCCTCAGCACTGTCCCGACGGACACCTGGTGCAGGAACTCCCGGCGCGCGTGCGGCACTTCGGCCTCGTGCAGGTAGACGGGCGTGCCGTACGTGGCGCGCAGGTACTCGGCGGAACCCAGGTGGTCGTTGTGCGCGTGCGTGATCAGCACGGCCGCGACCGCCTCCGGGGAGCTGCCCACCTCCGCGAGCGAGGCGAGGACCTGCTCCCGGTCGCCGGGGTAGCCGGTGTCGACCAGCGTGACGGCGTCCCCCTCCGTGAGGATCACCCAATTTGTGTTGGAGCCGTGCACCAGGTAGGTGCCGTCCGCGACTTGATGTACGTCTGCCCGCATGATCGCCCCGCGTTGTGTGGTCCCAGCCCGACGAGAGAAGGAAAGCAGACCCCGCGGCAGGCGGAATCGCCGGGTCCGCCGCAAGGGGCCCGGGCGGCACGGCCGTTCGGGCCGCCTCAGTTCACGCCGTGCGGGCGGAACTGGATGCTGATGCGCGGCCCCGTCGCCCGCGTGCTCTTGGGGATGGAGTGTTCCCAGGTGCGCTGGCAGGAGCCGCCCATCACGACGAGGTCGCCGTGGCCCAGTGGCCGGCGCACGGTGTCGCGACCGCCCCGCATCGGGCGCAGCAGCAGATCCCGGGGTGCTCCCACCGACAGGATGGCGACCATCGTGTCCTCGCGGGCACCGCGTCCGATCCGGTCGCCGTGCCAGGCCACGCTGTCCCGGCCGTCGCGGTAGTAGCACAGCCCGGCCGTGGTGAACGGTTCGCCCAGTTCGTCGGCGTAGTGGGCGGACAGGGCGTCCCGCGCCTCGGCCAGCACCGGGTGCGGCAGCGAATCGTCCGCGCCGTAGAAGGCGAGCAGCCGGGGCACGTCGACGACGTGGTCGTACATCGTGCGCCGCTCCGCCCGCCACGGCACCTCGGCGGCCAGCTGTTCGAACAGGTCGTCGGCACCGCTGAGCCAAGCGGGCAGGACGTCGAGCCAGGCGCCGAAACCGAGGTCGGTACGGCTGATCCCGTCGAGAGGACCGAGGTGCAGCTCGTCGGTCTGGTCGAAGAGCGAGCCCTGGAGGTGCATGCGCCCAGCCTACTCCTTAATCGAAAATATGTTCCATAAAAACGGAAGGCTTCTCCGTGCGAGGCTTTCGATACATCGGTGTATCGAATACAGTCATGTATCGAGAGGGGGGCCGGACATGGCCGTGGAGGGAACGACCGGGCGTGTGACCAGGCGCCGGGTGCGCACACGGGCCAACCTCCTGGACGCGGCGTTCTCCGTGTTCGCGGCCAAGGGCTTCGGGCACGTCTCCATCGAGGAGGTCTGCGAGGCCGCCGGCTACAGCCGAGGCGCCTTCTACTCCAACTTCTCCAGCCTCGACGAGCTGTTCTTCGCCCTCTACCGCGAGCGGGCCGACCTGATCGCCGAGCAGGTGTCGGGGGCCCTCGCCCTCGACGGCCCCGGCCTCGATGTGCCGGCCGCCGTGGACCGCGTCACCGACGTGCTGCTCCTCGACCGGGACTGGCTCCTGGTGAAGACGGACTTCCTCGTGCACGCGGCTCGCGACCCGGACGTGGCCCGCAGCCTGCTGGAACACCGCGCGCGGCTGCGGCAGGCGATCGCCGACCGGCTCGGCCGGGCT
>KL569176.1:11038-17208 GCA_000715635.1 Streptomyces violaceus
AGCCCGCGGGCACACCGCACTGCCCGCCGTACTGGGCGACACGGACGGCGCCGCCCGTGCCGTGGTAGCGGCGTACGACGGCGTCACCACGCAACTGCTGCTGGACCGGGACGTCGAGCACGCCCGCGCCTGGCTGAAGCAACTGCTCACGGCCCTGCTGACCGACGGCAGCGGCACCCCCGATCAGCACTGAGGAAGGGAACGGTCGCCATGGATGCCGACGTCATCGTCGTAGGAGCGGGCCTCGCCGGCCTGGTCGCGGCACACGAGCTGACCAGCAAGGGCCGCAGGGTCGCCCTGGTCGACCAGGAGAACGCCGCCAACCTCGGGGGACAGGCCTTCTGGTCCTTCGGCGGGCTGTTCCTCGTCGACTCGCCGCAGCAGCGGCGCCTGGGCATCAAGGACTCCTTCGACCTCGCCTGGAGCGACTGGCGGGGCAGCGCCGGCTTCGACCGGCTGGAGGACGAGGACTCCTGGGCCGTGCGCTGGGCGCGCGCCTACGTCGAGTTCGCCGCCGGGGAGAAGCGGTCCTGGCTGGACGGGCACGGCATCACGTTCCTGCCCACCGTCGGCTGGGCCGAGCGCGGCGACCTCACGGCGCACGGGCACGGCAACACCGTGCCCCGCTTCCACATCGCCTGGGGCACCGGCACCGGCGTGGTCGAACCGTTCGTCCGCTACGCCAAGCAGGCCGCCCGCGACGGCCTGCTCACCTTCCACCACCGCCACCGCGTCGACGAACTGGTCGTCGAGAACGGCACCGCCCGGGGCGTACGCGGCACGGTCCTGGCCGACGACTCCTCACCCCGCGGTGTCGCCTCCAACCGCGACCCGGTCGGCGAGTTCGAACTCACCGCCCAGGCCGTCATCGTCACCAGCGGCGGCATCGGCGCGAACCACGACATCGTCCGCCGCCACTGGCCCGAGCGCCTCGGCACCCCGCCGCAGGAGATGGTCACCGGCGTCCCCGCCTACGTCGACGGGCGGATGCTCGACATCAGCGCCGAGGCGGGCGTACGGCTGGTCAACCGCGACCGCATGTGGCACTACACCGAGGGCCTCCAGAACTGGGACCCGATCTGGCCCGGCCACGGCATCCGCATCCTGCCCGGGCCGTCCTCGATGTGGTTCGACGCCCTCGGCCGCCGCCTGCCCGGGCCCTGCCTGCCCGGCTACGACACCCTCGGCACCCTGAAGCACCTGCGCACCACCGAGGACATCGCCGGGTACGACCACTCCTGGTTCATCCTCACCCAGAAGATCATCGAGAAGGAGTTCGCCCTGTCGGGCTCCGAGCAGAACCCCGACATCACCGCCAAGGACCGCGCCGGGTTCCTCAAGGAACGCATCCTCGGCAAGGGCGCGCCCGGACCGGTCGACGCGTTCCTGCGCAAGGGCGCCGACTTCGTGACCGCGCCCAGCGTCGAACAGCTCGTCGCGAAGATGAACGACCTCACCGACAAGCCGCTCCTCGACGCGGCCGGGATCAAGCGCCAGATCGAGGCGCGCGACCTGCAGATCGCCAACCCCTACGCCAAGGACGCCCAGGTGCAGGGCATCCGCAACGCCCGCCGCTACATCGGCGACCGCCTCGGCCGGGTCGCCACCCCGCACCGCATCCTCGACCCGGCGGCCGGGCCCCTGATCGGCGTCAAGCTGCACATCCTCACCCGCAAGACCCTCGGCGGCATCCAGACCGACCTCGACTCCCGCGCCCTGGGGGCCGACGGCAAGCCGGTGGAGGGGCTGTACGCGGCCGGTGAGGTCGCCGGCTTCGGCGGCGGCGGTGTCCACGGCTACAACGCCCTTGAGGGCACCTTCCTCGGCGGCTGCCTCTTCTCGGGGCGGGCGGCGGGCCGGGCGGCGGCGAAGCAGACCGCCTGACGGGCTCGGGCCCGTCTCCTCAGCCTTCGAAGAGACGGGCCAGTACCGTCGCGTGGCTCTGCTCCGGCGTCTTGGACGCGGTCAGCAGTGTCACGTCGCCCTCGCGGACCAGGTCCCGTACCCGGCCGAGGAGTTCGGTGGCCTCATCGCCCGTGAGTTCCGCCTCGTACCGCTCGGCGAACTCCTCGTAGGAGGCCTCGCCCGCGTGGTACCAGCGGCGCAGCTCCGTCGACGGGGTGATCGCCTTCGGCCACTCGTCCACCCGGGCCGCGTCCTTCGACAGTCCGCGCGGCCACAGCCGGTCGACCAGGACGCGCGTCCCGTCGTCCGGCTCGGGCGGATCGTAGACACGGCGGACGCGCACGCTCATGGCCAACCCCTTCTGTGACGGACGGGTCTGCCGCGAGCGTAACCCCGGCCGCACCGAACGGCCGGTGGACGGAGCTCAGCCGGAGCGGCGCCGGGCTGCCGCGCGCCGCTTCAGCGCACGCCGTTCCGTCTCGCTCGTGCCGCCCCACACACCGATGGACTGCCCCGTGTCCATGGCCCATTGCAGGCACTCGTCCTGGACGGGGCAGCGTCGGCACACCGACTTGGCCTGCTCCGTCTGCAGCAGGGCGGGGCCCGTGGTGCCGATCGGGAAGAAGAGCTCGGGGTCCTCGTGCCGGCAGGCAGCGTGGTCTCGCCAGTTGTCCATCGAAGTCACCTGCATCACAGTAGAAACGTGCCCGTTCGGATGCTTACTCCTTTTCGGGTCACCTGTCGATGCCTCGTGAAACAAATGCCGCCCGGATACCGGTCACTGCTCGCGCATGCCCCAGGGCGAGCCGTAGGCCGTCAGCAGGTCCAGGAACGGACCGGCCGGGAAGGCCTCCGGGCCGAGCACGCCCGTGCCGGACCAGGCGCCGGTGGCGAGGAGTTCGAGCGCGACGACCGGGTTGACGGCGGTCTGCCACACCACGGCCTGGCTGCCGTACTCCTTCATGGACCACTGGTTGTCGACCACGTGGTACAGGTACACCTCGCGCGGCTTCCCGTCCTTCACGCCCCGCACCCATGTGCCCGCACACGTCTTGCCGTGCATCCGCTCGCCCAGGGTCGCCGGGTCGGGCAGACACGCGGCGACCACGTCCCGGGGTGAGACCGCCACCGGGCCGTCCGGCCCCCGCACGGTCACCGGGTCGGTACGGTCCAGACCCAGCAGGTGCAGTGTCTTCAGCGTCTCGACGAACTCCCGGCCCAGGCCGTACTTGAAGGTGACCCGGCGTGCGTCGACCCAGCGCGGGACGAGCAGCACCTCCTCGTGCTCCACGTTGACGCACTCGACCGGGCCGATGCCCTCGGGGAAGTCGAAGACCTCGGGCTCGCTGAAGGGCTCGGTGGTGAACCAGCCACGGTCGGTCTCGTAGACGACCGGGGGGTTGAGGCATTCCTCGATGGTGGTCCAGATACTGAACGAGGGCGCGAAGTCGTAGCCGTCGACGGTCAGGTTCGCGCCGTCGCGGATGCCGATCTCCTCGATCCGGTCGAAGAGTTCGTCGGCGGCATAGCGGGCGAAGACGTCCGACAAGCCCGGCTCCACCCCCATGCCGACGAGGGCCAGCACCCCCTCCTTCTCCCAGTCGGCCGTCTGTGCGAACTGCTCGTCGCCAAGCTTCACCCCGCACTCCGCGTACGGCCGGTCCTCGTGCGGGTGGGACAGCGACATCGCCATGTCGAGGTAGGTGGCGCCCGCGGCGCGGGCCGCGCGGAAGAGGGGCATCACGAAGCGGGGGTCGGTGGCGTTGAGCAGGACGTCGCAGCGGTGCCGTACCAGCAGGCGGGCCACCGCCGCCTCGTCGCCGGCGTCCACCTGTTCGGCGGTGAACCGCGCGTCGCCATCGAGCGCCGCGACCGCCGCCTCGGCCCGAGCCGGGGCGTAGTCGGCCACCACCATCGCCTCGAAGAACGGTCGCCGGGCCGCGATCCGGGTGATCGCGCCGCCCACACCGCCGGCGCCCACGAGCAGTACACGCATGACAGAAACTCCCTTTTTGCGAAGAACGTGGCGGGCCCTTGAGGAGATAGAACGCCGCCTTGTGTCTTAAGGTCAATGGCGTTGGCATAAGGAGAGAGCCGTCGTGCCGAAGCCCGTGGTGCCCGAGGAGAAACGCCGCCGGCGCAGGCCCACCAAGAGCGGCACCGTGCTGTCCGAAGAGCTGATCGTCGAGACGGCGCTGCGCATGCTGCACGAACACGGCAGCGCGGGACTGACCGCCCGCAGGCTCGGCCTGGCCCTGGACGCCGACCCGAGTACCCTCTACCGGTACTTCCGGGGCATGGACGACCTGACGCTCGCCATCGGCGACGCGCTGATCGGGCAGGCGATGGGCGGCTGGGCGCCCACGGGGGAGTGGCGGGCGGACCTGCGGGCCGTCGGGCTGCGCATCCACGCCGCTTACGTGGCGCATCCGCAGGCGGCCGTGCTCACCGCCAGCCGTGTCTCGGGCCGGGCCCACGAACTCGCCGCCGACGAGGTGGTCCTGGACCTCCTGCGCACGGCGGGCTTCCCACTGCCGGACGCGGTGCGGGTCTACCACGCCTTCGTCGACACCACACTGGCCTTCGCCGCGCTCGACGCCGCCTCGCTGGCGTTGCCCCGTGCCTCACTGCACGCGGACGAGGAGATGTGGCGCTCGACGTACGCCCGCCTGCCGGCCACCACCCATCCCCGCATCGCGGAAGCGGCACCCCTGCTCGCCACCCGCATGCTGACCAGCGCCTATCCGACCGCCCTTGACATGTTGCTGCACAGCGCGGCGGCGCAGTTGGACAGTATCGGGGAGTAGGGCGGCACGCCTCAGCCGCGCAGCGCCTCCGCGGCGGTCGCCGGCACCGTCTCCGCGACCTGCGCCAGCGCCGGGGAGTCGAGCTTCCACTGCTGCCAGTACAGGGGAACATCGACCGTCCGGCCCGGGGCGAGTCCGACGAGCCGGCCGGTGCGCAGCAGGGGGTCCGCCTGGGCCTCGGGCACCAGGCCCCAGCCCAGTCCGGCGGCCACGGCGTCGACGAATCCCTCCGAGGTCGGTACGTAGTGCCGCAGCGCGCTCGCGCCGCTCCGCCCCCGGGTGAGCCGGCGCACGAAGCCGTCCTGGAAGTCGTCCCTGCGGTCGAAGGTCACGACGGGCACGTCGAGGAGCACCTGCTCCAGGGGGCCGCCGAGGTGGCGTGCGGCGAAGTCCGGCGCGGCCACCGGGACGTAGCGCATCCGCCCGAGGGACCGCACCGAGCAGCCCGGAACGGCGTCCGGCGACGAGGTGACCGCGGCCATGACCACCCCCTCCCGCAGCAGGGCCGCCGTGTGGTCCTCGTCCTCGCGGCGCAGTTCGAAGTAGAGCCGCAGTTCCTCGGGCACGCGCGTGAGCACCGCCAGGAACCAGGTGGCCAGCGAGTCCGCGTTCACCGCCACCGAGACCCGGGTCGGCTCGCCCGTACCGCTCAGGCCCAGCTCCGCGTACGCGTCGCGCTCCAGCCGCGCCACCTGGCGGGCCAGCCGCACCAGCACCTCGCCCGACTCGGTGGGCCGCACCGGCTTGGTCCGCAGCAGCAGGACCCGTCCCGTGCGCTGCTCCAGCGCCTTCACGCGCTGGCTGATCGCCGACGGCGTCACATGCAGCGCGGCCGCCGCCGCGTCGAAGGTGCCCTCGTCCACGACCGCGAGCAGGGTCCGCACCTGATCCAGAGGCAGGTCCGCCATCACCGAGTTCATCACATGAGCTAACGATACGTAAGAATCTTTAGCTGTACCCGGGGCGGGTCCGTCCGTAGCGTCAAGGTCATGACCAGCACCTTCACCGCCGCAGCCGCGGGATTCGGCACCGGACTGTCCCTCATCGTCGCCATCGGCGCGCAGAACGCCTTCGTCCTGCGCCAGGGGATCCGCCGCGACGCCGTCCTCGCCGTCGTCGGCATCTGCGCCCTCTCCGACGCCGCCCTCATCACGCTCGGGGTCGGCGGGGTCGGCGCGGTGGTGGTGACGTGGCCGGGCGCGCTGACGGCGGTCGGCTGGATCGGCGGCGCGTTCCTGCTCTGCTACGGCGCCCTGGCCGCCCGCCGGGTTTTCCGGCCTGACGGCGGCGCGCTGCGGGCGGACGGGGAGGCGGCCGGTTCGCGCCGCCGGGCCGTGCTCACCTGCCTGGCGATGACCTGGCTCAACCCGCACGTCTACCTCGACACCGTGTTCCTGCTGGGCTCCGTCGCCGCCGACCACGGCCCGCTGCGCTGGACGTTCGGCCTCGGTGCGGTGC
>KL569176.1:17384-17709 GCA_000715635.1 Streptomyces violaceus
GTGCTGGCCAGCCTGTGCTGGTTCACCGCCCTCGGCTTCGGCGCCCGGCTGCTCGGCCGTCACCTCGCCAAGCCCGCCGCCTGGCGCGTCATGGACGGTTTGGTCGCCGCCACCATGATCGTGCTCGGTGCCGCGCTCATCGCCGGAAGCTGACACCTCGGCTCCGGGGCGCTCGGCGTCTGGTGGGATAGTGATCCCCGGCCGGGTAGATGTAGCGAGCATCCAGGAAGCGGCGAGTGGGCACGAGCGAGAGCAGGACGGAAGAGCGGGATCCGGCGCCGGAGACACCCCGGCGCCGCGGCGGCGGCGCTGGGCCATGGACACT
>KL569176.1:17939-18273 GCA_000715635.1 Streptomyces violaceus
CGCCGTGCCCAAGCAGATCTACGACATCACCGGCTCCTCGGCCTGGGTGGGCGCGGCGAGCCTGGCGGGCCTCGTGCCCCTGATCGTGTTCGCGCTGTGGGGCGGGGCGATCGCCGACAGCATGGACCGGCGCAAGCTGCTGCTGATCACCAACAGCGGCATCGCCGTGACCTCGCTGCTGTTCTGGCTGCAGGCCTTCGCCGGTCTGGAGTCGGTGGCCGCGCTCATGGTGCTGCTCGCGATGCAGCAGGCCTTCTGGGGCCTGAACGCACCGGCCCGCACCGCCTCCATCGCCCGCCTCGTCCCCGAGGACGAACTGCCCGCGGCGGGGGGC
>KL569176.1:18520-18675 GCA_000715635.1 Streptomyces violaceus
CTGCCCGCGGCGGGCGCCCTCGGCTCGACCGTGATGCAGACCGGCCAGGTGGCCGGCCCTCTCCTCGCCGGCGCCCTCATCCCCGTGATCGGCCTGCCCGAGCTCTATCTGATCGACGCCCTGGCCCTGTGCGTCACGGTGTGGGCGGTGTACCG
>KL569176.1:18938-19432 GCA_000715635.1 Streptomyces violaceus
CTGCCGCCCCTGGCCGGCACGGGCAAACGCCGCGCGGGCGTACGGGAGATCGCCGCCGGATTCCGCTACATCTCCGGGCACACCGTGCTGTTGCTGTCGTTCCTCGCCGACATCATCGCCATGGTCCTCGGCATGCCGCGCGCCCTGTTCCCGCAGCTCGCCGCCCAGACCTACGCGCCGTACGGCGAAGGGCTCGCGCTGGGCCTGCTGTTCGCGGCGATCCCCATCGGCGCCGTGCTCGGCGGACTGTTCTCCGGCACCTTCTCCCGGGCGCGCCGGCACGGCTGGATGGTCATCGGGGCCGTGGTCGCGTGGGGTGTGGCCATCGCGGGTTTCGGGCTGAGCGGCAGTCTGTGGGTCGGGGTGGCGTTCCTCGCCGTGGCCGGTGTGGCCGACATGGTCTCGATGGTCTTCCGGGGAGCGATCCTGCTGTCCGCCGCCACCGACGAGATGCGCGGTCGCATGCAGGGCGTCTTCACCGTCGTCGTGGCGGG
>KL569176.1:19683-21682 GCA_000715635.1 Streptomyces violaceus
GCCCCCGCACCGCCGTCACGGGCGGCGGCCTGCTGGTCGTCGCCGTGATGCTGGCCCTGGCCGCGGCGGTACCGGCACTGCGCCGCTACCGCGTCTGATGTCTCACAGGGCCCCCCGCCGGTGCAGTGTGTACTGCTCCATCAGCTTGCCCCGGGTCATCTCCAGCCGGTGCGCGAGCACCTCGGCGACCGAACGCACCAGCAGCAGCCCCAGCTGGGAATCCTCCTCGCACAGCTCCAGCACGGCCGCCGCGTCGAACTCGTAGGCCCGTACGGGACTGAACGCCACCGCGCCGAAGTCCCAGGTGTGCGGCGGGAACAGCCAGGACCAGCCGAGCAGGTCGCCCGCGCCGAGGCTGGCCACGGTCACCCGTTGCAGGGAGTTGACCTCCTGATCCAGGGAGACCGCACCGGAGCGGATGACCCAGAAGCGGTCGGCCGCGCCGCCCGCCTCGAAGATGCGGGTGTCCTCCGGGAAGGACACCTCCCGCGCGAGCGTCATCAGACGCTGCCGGTGGGGCGGAGGCAGGGCGGTCAGGAGTTTGATCGCTTTGGTCATGACGCGGAGCTCCTCGCCGGGCGGTCGACTTCCGGGGCTTTCTCCCTATGCCCATTTCAGCCGCTGGCGGGGCCTCGGGCACCTCGGCGTGCACAACTTTCTCCGGGCATGAAAAAGCCCTGGCTGGACGGGGGAGACCAGCCAGGGCCGTTTGCGGTGATGGATGGAGGACCACGGGTTCGACTCCGCCACCACGTATGAATGAACGATAAACCATCTATGGGTCGTGCGTGCACCCGAGACAGGGCCGCGTGACCCGTTTCACGTCGGAGTCACCGCGCGCCCTCGGCGACGACCCGGACCGTATCCAGCTCCGGGTCCGTGGGATCGGGGAGGTGCATACCCGCCGCCAGCCCGGTGCGCAGATACGCCAGCACCGGCTCGGTGAGGCGCTCACCCGGGAGCACGGCCGGGATACCGGGCGGATACGGCGTGATCATCTCCGCCGCGATCCGTCCGGCCGCCCGGGCCACCGGCGCGTCCTCGGCCGGGCCGAAGAACGCGTCGCGGGGCAGCACCACCTGTTCCATCCGCAGCCCGGCGGGCGACGGCACCTCCACCCGCGGCGCCCGGGGCAGATCCCGCGCGGCCCGCACGAGGTCGCTCAGCGCCTCCAGCAGCTGCCCGGTCGTCTCCCGGTCGTCGCCGTGGGTGATCTGCATGCCGATGCGGCGGTGGTCCACCAGATGCGCGTCGATGTGCCGGTGTTCGCGCAGCCAGTCCGCCGCCTGGAAGCCCGTGATCCCGAGCCCGGCGAGATCGATGACGCCGGGCAGCGGGTCGAAGTCGTCGGAGAGCCCCGGGCCGCAGAAGTCCCCCCGGTCGTTGACGTGCAGCCCGTCGATCTCCTCGATGGCGGACCGGACCTCGGCCGCGAGATCCAGCGCGCCGCCCATCAGCTCCTCGCCGCGCAGCGCCATCTGCCGCCGCCAGCCGTCCAGCCCCGCGAAGATCAGCACCGACGGACTGGTCGTGCCCAGCAGATCCGCGCGCATCCCGAGCAGCCCGGGCGGGACCAGGTCGCCCTGCAGATGGAAGACGGAACCCTGTTCCAGGCCGCTGCCCATCTTGTGGATGCTCGTCACGCAGATGTCCGCGCCCGCGTCCATCGCCCAGGACGGGAGATCGGCGTGGAACGGCAGATGCGCGCCCCACGCCTCGTCCACGATCAGCGGTCGCGTACGCCGGTGGCACACCTCGGCGATCGCTCGGAGGGCCGCGCAACCGCCGTACGGCGTGGGGCTCGTGACCACTGCGCCCCGCGCGTCCGGGTGGGACTCGAAGGCCCGCTCGAAGTCCTCGGCGGACGGCGGATGGGCCAGTTTCCGCTCGGCGTCCCAGCGGGGCTCGACCCAGACGGGTTCGATACCGGACAGGATCAGCCCCGACACCACCGACTTGTGCGCGTCACGCCCGATCAGCAGCTTCTCGTGCGGCCCCG
>KL569176.1:21849-22839 GCA_000715635.1 Streptomyces violaceus
CACCGACTTGTGCGCGTCACGCCCGATCAGCAGCTTCTCGTGCGGCCCCGCGACCGACAGCATGGCCGCCTTCACCGACAGGGAGCTGCCGCACGTACTGAAGAACGTGTGCTCGGCGTGCACCGCGTCGGCCATCAGCTCCTGCGCCCGCCGCAGCACCCGGCCCCGGGTCAGCCGGTCGTCCAGACCGCCCGAGGCCAGCACGTCACCGTGGAACACCGCGTCTCCGAGGACCTCCCGGACCATCGGGTCGGCGCCGCGCGCCTGCTTGTGCCCCGGCGGCGTGAACGACAGATGCCCCTTGCGGCGGTATTCGTCCAAGGCTTCCAGAACCGGTGCTCGGGTGTGATCGACTGTCATCCGCGCCGGGTTCCCGGCACGTCCCCTCGCAATCGGCCCCGGTCCGGCACCGGGTACGGGCCCTCCCTGTCAGCCCTCCGGACTGTGTTTGCCCGGAGTCAGGATCTCGTCCAGCACCCTGACCACCGCCTCGTAGGACATCCCTCGTACGGTCGCGTCCCTGGCCCCCTTCGGGTCGGTCGCACCCAGTTCCTCACTCCTGGCACGCCACGTCCGCTCCTCCCGCATCGCGCAGGTCCTCGCGCGCCGGATGCGCCGCAGCAGTTCGTCCGAGTCCACCACATCGGTCATGCACCCCGCCTACCCACGCAACGCGCTGAGATGGCACCGACCGGCGGCCGTTCGGGCGCTTTTCCACAGGAGGAGGCGAACCGGAGGTTTGCAGGTGCGGGGAGAGGTCAGCCGAAGAGAAGAGACCCGCGGCGCTCGCGAGGTGCGCGCCCCGAACGCCGCGGCAGGTTGAAGGAAGCAGCGGGCACCGCGAGCCCCAGGCGTGCCCGTGCGGGCGGCCACGGAACGCGGCCGGACCCGGCTTCCGTCTTCACCGACCAGGGAGCTGCAGGATGTGCGATGAGCACATGATCGAATCCGTATTCGGGCCGCTCGGCGCGGACCGGGCCCGGCCGTACA
>KL569176.1:23040-24709 GCA_000715635.1 Streptomyces violaceus
CGCCACTCACACACCGTGCGACGCGGACGCCCTGTCCGACGCGCTGCTCGTCGTCTCGGAGCTGACGACCAACGCGATCCTGCACGGAGGCGGCGTCACCGACTTCCAGGTCGACGTCGACGGCCCCGGCGTGCGAGTGTCGGTGAGCGACCGCAGTGACGAACTGCCCGTGACCGCGCCGCCCACCGATCCGCACGGACGGCTGCGGCACGGGGGCCACGGCTGGCCCATCGTGTGCCGGCTCTCCCGCGACGTCCGCGTCTCGGACCTGCCCGCCGGCGGCAAGTGCATCACCGCCGTCGTATCCCTCGCCTGAAGACCCGGGTGCCGGCTCCCGGGCAGATTGCACAGCAAAGTGGAGTTTGTTCCACCGGGGGCAGGGCAGTCGCAATCTCGTGCTTCGGACCGGAGGCGCGCCAGCGGGAGCGGTATGACTGCCCCGGAGGCCCTCCAGGCGATCCGGGCGGCCCCCTCCCGCGGTAGACCCTGAAATCACCGTTGTCAGGAGCGAATCCGCATGCTCATCGACACGCCCACGAACGGAACCGGCACAGCCGGAACGACGACCACCGCCGCCCGGCGGCGGCACGACGACGCACCGGACACCGCGGACCTCTTCACTCGGATGGCGGAACTGGAGGAGGGCCCCGAGCGGGAGGCCGTCCGCGACGAGCTCGTCGCGCTCTGGCTGCCCATGGCCCACCGCATCGCCGGCCGCTTCCGCGACCGCGGAGAGTCGCTGGAGGATCTGAAGCAGGTCGCGGCTCTCGGGCTGGTCAAGGCCGTCGACCGGTTCGACCCGAGCCGGGGAGCCTTCGAGAGCTACGCCGTCCCCACCATCACCGGCGAGGTCAAGCGGCATTTCCGGGACCGGATGTGGGCTCTGCGGGTCCCCCGCCGGGTGCAGGAACTGCGCAACAAGGTGCGGGTGGCACGCCGTGAACTCACCCAGAACCCGGGCAGCCCCGAGCCCTCCGTGACGGACCTCGCCGCCCGTACCGGCCTGACCGAGGAAGAGGTCGGTGCCGGGCTCGAAGCGCTGGAGAGCTTCAGCACCCTGTCGCTGGACGCCGAGCTCTCGGCCGACGACGACGGCTACAGCCTCGCGGACACCCTCGGCGCGGCGGACGCCTCCTACGACGTCGTGGTCGACCGCGAGTCCGCCAAGGAAGGCCTGCGCCGCCTGCCGGAACGCGAACGGGCCATCCTCTACATGCGCTTCTTCGAGGACATGACGCAAAGCCGCATCGCCGACCACCTCGGCATCTCCCAGATGCACGTCTCCCGCCTCATCAGCCGCAGTTGCGCCCGCGTGCGCGACGAGGCCATGGGGCAGCGGACGGGCGCCCGGGACGGCGGCAGCACCTCCACGACGGCCTGACCACCCGACCCACGAGGAGCGAGAACCACATGCTGAGACCCCATCCCGCCGTGCTGCGCGGCCTCGTCGACGAGTACGAGGCACTGTTGCCGGCCGCTGAGGCCGGACGCGCACCGGCAGAGGCCGGTCCGCGGGCACGCGACCTGGCGTACACGCTGTGCGTGTCCACCGGCACCCGTGACATCGGTCGGGCCCTGGAAGTCGCTCACCAGTGGCTCACGACCGCACCCGTACCGGCCCGCGAGACCACCGCCCTGGCCACCTGACCACGGGCGGAACAGGGGCCCC
>KL569176.1:24885-25304 GCA_000715635.1 Streptomyces violaceus
CCCGGCCGACGGCATCAGCCGCGGCCGGGCCCTTTCGCGTGCCCGCTGTGGCCGGGCCCCCGGGGCAGCCAGGCCGGAATGCGCTGGTCCGGCGGCCGGCCGGGTGTGTGGCCGCCGAGCCGGGGCATCCGGAACGCCGGGAGGTCGACATGAACACGAGTGCGCTGGCACAGACCGGACGGTTCCGGGCCCGACGGGTGGCACGGGGTTCGGTGACCGAGGGGGCGGCACGGGCGGGACTCGCCGCCCGGGGCGTGATCTATCTGCTCGTCGGCGCCCTGGCGCTGCAGATCGCCTTTGGCGACACGAAGGAGCAGGCCGACCGCGGGGGAGCCCTGGCGGCGATCTCGCAGAAGCCGTACGGAGCGGTGCTGCTCTGGGCCCTGGGCATCGGGCTCGTCGGCATGGCCCTGTGGCGG
>KL569176.1:25598-26982 GCA_000715635.1 Streptomyces violaceus
CAGCGGTCCGCTGCGCGTTCTACGTCTTCGTCGCCTACTCCGTGCTGTCGTTCGCGGCCAGCCGTGACCAGAGCGGCGGAGGCTCCAGCGACCAGCAGTCCCGGGACACCACCGCCAGGGCACTCGAGATACCCGCCGGGCAGTGGCTGGTCGCCGCGGCCGGGATCGCGGTCGTCGCCGCGGGCGGGTGGATCGGCGTACGGGCGGTTCTGCGCAAGTACCACGACAAGCTCCGGCTCGGGCAGATGGGCCCCCGTACCCGGCGGCTGGTGGACGTCACCGGCGTGGCCGGCGGCGCCGCCCGCGGGCTGGTGTTCGCCGTAGCCGGTGTCTTCGCCGTCCGCGCCGCGATCGACTACGAACCCGACAAGGCCAAGGGCCTGGACGACACCCTGCGCACCTTCGCCGACACCCCCGTCGGGCCCTGGCTCCTGGTCTGCGTCGCGGCCGGGCTCGTGCTGTTCGGGGTGTTCTCCTTCGCCATGGCCCGCTGGCGACGCGTCTGATTCGCGTCGTGCGGGGAACACGGAGCCAATGAGCGATTCCGAGATTCCGCATGGCGACGACCGGCCCGTGGACATGTACCTGGACCTCCTGCGCATCCGGATGGACACCGAGGACTACCGTCTCCTGATGCGCGTGGTGGAACCGGTCCTCGAGGCGATCGACGAGGAGCGCCTGTCCAGCCTCGACTTCGCGCTCGACTCGGGGGCCGGCGACGAACTGCCCCAAGAGGTGCGTGACGAGGTGGCCCTCGTCATCGCCACCGCCGTCACCGGCCGCCTGGACAACGAAGTGGTCGAACTCGACGTCGACGACACCGGCCCGGTCAGGATCGTCACGGACGCGACCACCGCGTCCGACCCGGACCGCCTCGGCGAGATAGCCGACTACATCAAGGAACGGCACCGGCAGACCGAAGAACTCCGGGGCATCGCCGAGGTGAGCGGACTGCCCACGGACTTCTGAGCGGTACCGGCCTCAGCCCCGGGGTTCCGCCACCGGCACGTCCAGCGGCCGGGCCAGGCCCACCACGGCCTCGTCCAGCCGCTCCAGGTGCCTCAGCACGCGGTCGGTGATCCGGCCGTAGCGCGGTGTGCCGGCGTCGGACCCCAGCAGCGAGGCGATGCTCGGGCCGGTCTCCACCCGCGCCCCGGCGTGCTCGTTCTCGACCCGGGCCGCGATGGTCCCGATGTTGCGCACGGTACGCGCCGCGGCCCCGCGCAGCCGCGGGTCAGCCGCGATCGAGGGATGCGTGGGCAGCAGCTCGGCGGTCGCCGCCAGCGTCCGCGCGTGGTACGCGCACGTCTCCAGCAGCGCCACCACGTACCGGGCCGTGTGGCGCCGGGCCCGCAGCGGCGTGACCGGGTGGGTCAGCGGCTGT
>KL569176.1:27260-27688 GCA_000715635.1 Streptomyces violaceus
AGAGATGTGTATAAGAGACAGACAGACCGCACCGAGGGCGGTCTCCTCCACCCGCAGCACGAGCACGTCGAGGCTGTAGGTGTGCAGCAGCGTGTACAGGAGCCCCAGCATCGCCGTGACGAAGAACGACATCAGCGTGTACGACAACGGTGCCGAGTAGAACATCGCGAAGATCAGCACCAGCACCAGCGCGAACGCCGTCCAGGTGTGCTGCCCTACCAGACCCGCCAGCACGATTCCGGCCACGACGCCGAACACCGTGCCGAGCAGCCGCCGGTAGCCCTTGACGAGGATCTCGCCCGTGGAGGCGGTGTTCAGAAAAACGATCCAGCAGGTCAGCACCGCCCAGTACCAGCGCTGCGTGGACAGCATCTCGCCGCCCACGATGGCCAGCGTCGAGCCGACGGCGACCTGCACGGCCGCGCGGG
>KL569176.1:27928-28909 GCA_000715635.1 Streptomyces violaceus
GGCCGGCTCTTCGCCGCCGCCGTCGATCGCGGCGTCCTCGGCGTCCAGCTCCTCGCGGGAGCGGGCCGTGGCAGGGGTGTCGTCCGACTCGTCCTGCGGGCCGTCCAGCGCGATCCGCAGACCCATGACCGCGCGGGCCGCCTCGCCGATGCCTCGGAAGACGTCCTGGACGGCGGCGGGCACGGGCGGCAGGTTCTCCTCGTCCCGGTAGCCGAGCAGCCGGTTGCGTACGTGCGCCAGCGCGGTGCCCGTATCGCCGCTCCCGGCCCGCAGCACGAGGGTCTGCAGCGCCTGGAGATCCCGGCGGAGCGTGGCGGTGGCCGCGTCGGGCACCGCCGGCGCGCCCAGCGACGGCGCGGGCGCGCCCGGCAGGTGCAGGGTGAGCGTGTCGGCACGCTCGGCGCTGCGGGCGGTCAGCAACAGCAGACCGAGCCGCTCGGCGGCGATCTCCGCGTCCGCTACCCGGCGCTGCACGAGCCGCGCCACCGACTCGTCCGGGGTGCCCTCGTCCAGCTGCGCCTGGATCATCATCGCCGTCTCGTGCAGCCGCGCGGTGCCCTCGCGCACCGCATCCAGGGCCTTGTCCATCTCGTCCCCGTCGGCGTCGAGGAGGTCGAGCTGCGCGGACACGAGCTGGGCCAGCCGGGCGCGGAAGGCCAGACGCAGCCGCGTCAGGACGCCCGTGGGCGTCGCGGGCACCACCGCGAAGCGCAGCACGGCACTGGAGCAGAACGCCACGGCCATGACGCCGCAGAGCGCGGGCAGCGAGGAGACGGTGACGCCGACGAACAGGGACAGGAAGTAGATCTGGAAGCCGATCAGCCCCAGCGCGGTGCCGCGGTCGCCGAACCGGCGGCCGTAGACCGCGCAGAAGATCAGGACGACGAAGAAGATGTCACCGGCGTAGAGACGCGCGTTCAGAACGGCGCCCAGGGACACGGAGGCCAGTGCCACCGGCACTGTCTCTTATACACATCTCTG
>KL569176.1:29165-31894 GCA_000715635.1 Streptomyces violaceus
GCCATGGCCCCCGCCACCAGCAGGTGCACATCGGCCCCGAACAGGCTGAGCACCGCCAGAGTGAGTGTGATGGCGCCGACCGTGCGCAACCCGGCCGTCAGGCGCAGCAGTCCGGGGTCGGACGCCGCGATCCGGTCCCGCAGTCCTGTCCACACCGACCGTCCTGCTGCCCTCACGCCGCCGCACTCTCTCCCGACTCACACCAAGATCCGCATCTCAGCATGTCATGCCGGAATCGGAAGCTCCCCTTCGACCCTGTCTAGTCCCGCCGGCCGGTCCCCTCGATGTGCTCCCGCACCTGTTCCGGCGTC
Source organism: Streptomyces violaceus (assembly GCA_000715635.1). GTDB lineage: Bacteria > Actinomycetota > Actinomycetes > Streptomycetales > Streptomycetaceae > Streptomyces > Streptomyces violaceus. The sequence continues at coordinate 29,477 of KL569176.1, forward strand.
AGGTAGGCGTCGGTGTACTCGAAGTCCTTCAGCCTGGCGGCCTTGCGGGTCTGGAAGCCGGTCCGTACGAAGTCGTCGCCCGCTACCGCGTTGAGCAGCCAGTTCGTCATCACCCGCGTCTTGGCGACGTTGGTGCGCAGGGCCGACCAGTGGTAGCCGCGGGCGACGGCCTGGGCGGGCAGGCCGCGCAGTTCGATGCCCAGCGGCTTGGAGACCGCGTCGGTGCCGCCGAGGTCGACGACGAGCCCGAGGTCCTTGTGGACGTAACGCTGCATCGACTGTCCCCGCAGCACAGCGATGACGTTGTCGGCGACATGCTTGCCCTGCCGCAGGGCGTGCTGCGCGGTGGGCGGGCACATGGCACCGTCGTCGCCCTTGGCCAGATCGGGCACGGCGGCCGAGTCTCCGAGCGCGAACACCCCGTCGTTGCCCGGCAGGTTCATCTCGGGGGCGACCGCGAGCCGTCCCTTGACCGTCTCGGCGCCGAGCGTGGCGATGAGGGGGCTGGCGACGACCCCGGCGGTCCAGATGAGCGTGCGGGTCGGGATCACCCGCCCGTCGGTGAAGGTGACCTCCTCGGGGCCCGCCTTCGCGATGGAGACGCCCAGGGAGATCTCGATGCCCCGCCGGCGCAGGATCTCCTGCGCGCTGCTGCCGAGCTTCTCGCCGAGCTCCGGCATCAGCTTCGGCGCGATGTCGATCAGGTGCCACTTGATCAGCCCCGGGTCCAGCCGCGGGTAGCGCTTCACGGCGGCGTGCGTCAGGCGCTGCAGGCACGCCGCGGTCTCGGTGCCCGCGTAGCCGCCGCCGACCACCACGAACTGCAGCCGCGACGCCCGCTCGTCCGGGTCCTGGCTCGCGTCGGCCAGATCCAGCTGCGAGATGACGTGGTCACGGACGTACGCCGCCTCGGCGAGCGTCTTCATCCCGAACGCGTGGTCCGTCAGACCGGGGATGTCGAAGGTACGGGTGATGCTGCCGGGGGCCAGCACGATGTAGTCGTACGGCTCGTTGACGATCTGGTCGGTGATGGTGCGGATGACGCAGACCTTGGACTTCAGGTCGACGCCGATGGCCCCGCCCGGAATGATCCGCGTGCGGTACTTCTTGCTGCGGCGCAGGGAGACGGCGATCGACTGCGGCGTCAGCACGCCGGAGGCGACCTGGGGAAGCAGCGGCAGGTAGAGCTGGTAGGCGAACGGCGTCACCAGCGTGACGTCGGCCTCGTCCGGGGAGAGTTTCCGTTCCAGACGGCGGACGCACTCCACGCCGGCGAAGCCTGCGCCAACCACCAGGATCCTGGGTCGTGTCACGGTGTTCATCCCTTTCTGCGGCTCCAGGCGGTCTGCCTCGAACGCCTTTCGACTGCCCATGGATCGCTGGTTCGCACCCCTTCGATCCCACCGCGTGTCCGACCGGTACGCCAGTCGGACGCGGCAGGCAGACGAACGCGTCGATCACCACCATGCCCGCCCGGTGACCGAAAAGCACCAGGCGGGAGTGAAGAACGCGTGCAAGGCACGGCCGGCCGGACCTGCGGTCGGACCACGGCGTCAGGACGCGGCGTCCCCTTGGAGATGACACAGCAACAGACATACGTCGTCGTCGCGCTCGGAATCGCTCAGCAGCGGATGCAGGATCCGGTCCGCCGAGCCCTCCAAATCCGCGTCCAGCTCCGCGGAACGGAACCCGCCGAGTGCCGTGGCCAGCCGGGCGATACCCGGGTCTATGCCCTGCGCGCGCCTCTCGACCAGCCCGTCCGTGTACAGCGCGAGCGTCGATCCGGGCTCCACATGCTCCGTGTGGTCGGAGATCTCCTGGGTGAGCGGAATGCCGAGCATGGCGCCGGGTTTGGCGTCGAGCGTGCGCACGGTCCCGTCGGGCAGCCGCAGCACCGGTGGTGGATGCCCTGCTGCGGCCCAGGTCAGGGTGGGCTCGTCCGGGTGGAAGCGCGCGATGACGGCGGTGGCGTACAGGTCCGGCTGAAGGTGGTGCAGGAACCGGTGCAGCCGGGTCAGCAGCCGGCCGGGGCTGTCGCCGTCGACGGCGTACGCCCGCAGCGCGGTGCGCAGCTGGCTCATCATGACGGCAGCGTGCAGCCCGTGCCCGGTCACATCGCCGATGACGGTGATGAGACCGCCGTCCCGCTGGCGAAACGCGTCGTACCAGTCACCGCCGATGTTCATCCCGTGCGTGGCGGGCAGATACCGTGCGGCCAGGCTCAGGCCCGGAGTCGTCGGCAGCTCCGTGAGCAGAGCGCGCTGCAGCGTCTCGGCGATGTCGCGGTTGTGCTCGAAGCGCCGGGCGTTGTCGATCGCGATGCTGGCCCGCCGGGTCAGCTCGATCAGCATCACCGCGTCGTCCGGGTCCCAGCGCGCACCGGGCGGCGACAGGGTCAGGACCCCCAGCGGCGCCCGC
>KL569176.1:32060-33045 GCA_000715635.1 Streptomyces violaceus
GGCAGCGGGACACACAGCAGCGGCCGCCCGGGATCCAGCGCCGACGGCGGCTGGTCCTCGACGCCGGGCAGGCCACCGGGATGGTCGGCGGCGTACTGGGGCCGACCGGACCGGGCCGCGACCACCGCGGCGGCCGGATGCGGCGCCGACCCGTGCCGGTCGTCCTCGTGGTCGAACAGCCAGATGTCGACGCTGCGCGCGTACTCCGGCACCAGCAGGTCCGGCAGCCGGCGCACGATCTCCTCGTGGTTGAGCGAAGCCGTCAGCACGGCACTCGCGTCCACGAGGAACGTCAGCCTGCGGCGGGCGCTCTCCGCCTCGTTGCGGGCGCTGCGCTCGGCGGCGAAGGCCTCGCGCTGAGCCCGCCCGGCCGCGTCCAGTTCCGCGTGCAGCGCCAGGACGCCCTGGTTCGTCTGGTGCAGCTCCTCGCGGTGGAAGGAGACCAGGTCCTCCTGCTCGGTGAGCTTGTCCAGCACCTCGGCCGTGTCCTCGTCGGCACCGAGCAGCGCCTCCGCGAGGGCGGCCGGGTCGTCCGCGACGGTGCCGCTCTCCCCGGCCCGGGCCGCCTCGGGACAGGGGACCGTGACCTCCCACGGCGGCTCCCCGGCCGCGGCGGACGCGTCCGGCGACGGGGTCACCACGGCGTGCAGCAGCCCCTCCTCGGCCGGAGAGCCGGCCACGTCCGTCGTGAGCAGCCAGGTGCCGCCCTTGGTGAGGCACTGGCGCAGGTGGGCGCTGAGGGCGGCGGCCAGCCTCGTCCGTTCGACGGTGGGCACGCCGTACGCGGCGGCCAGGCGCGCGAGAGCGATGCGGGCGCGTGCCGCATCGGTGACGGTGGTGATCTGCCAAGTGCGCATCATGGGCGTTCCGGCGGGGTCGGAGTCAGCACGGCCACGGCGGTGTCGTCCCGCACCGGCCGGGCGGGACTGCTCGCGTCACGTATCGTCACGGCGGCCGTCACGGCCGGGTCGGCCGCGGGCAGGCC
>KL569177.1:0-3219 GCA_000715635.1 Streptomyces violaceus
GTCCTCGACACCCACCCCGCCACCGAGCCCTCCGGCACCCATGTGCGCGATGTCGGCGGCACCGACGTCGTCTTCCGGTACGGCGTCGTGCTCCCCGCGTTCGACGGCTGGCGCACCCATGAGCCGACCCGGGAGTACCTGTCCCTGGACCGGCGATGGCGCTTCCGCTTCGACCCCCGCAACCAAGGGCTCGACGAAAGCTGGCAGTCCCCGGACCTCGACGACCGGGCGTGGGGCCTCATCGACGTGCCGTCGGCCTGGGACCTGCTGGACACGCCCGGATTCGGCTCCCAGACCGGCCCGTTCGGCAAGGGCACGGCGTTCGCCGACGGCTATGCCTGGTACCGCACCGTCGTCGACGTTCCCGCGTCCTGGCGTGCCCGGCACGTGCGCATCGCCTTCCTGGCCGCCGGCTACAGCGCCGAGGTCTGGCTCGACGGCGTACACCTCGGCAAGCACGAGGGCGCCAACTCGCCCTTCGCTCTTCCGGTGGACGGGGCGCTCCGGCCCGGCACGCGCCAGACGCTCGCGGTGCGGGTCTTCCGCCGGGCGGGCTACACCGACTACACGGCGACGACTCCCCAGCCGGTCACCGACGACCACGAGATCCCGTACAAGCCCGTCGACTACTGGCCCTACGCGGGCCTGACCCGCTCGGCCTGGATCGAGGCGGTTCCGCAGGTCACCGTCGCCAAGCTGCTCGTGGCCGGAGCGAACGGGCGCCTCGAGGCCCGCGCGGTCGTCGAGAACCACGGTGACTCCGACTTCGACGGATGGCTCACCCTGGATCCCGGCCGGGAGAGCGGTGCCCGGCCGGCCGTGGTCCCGGCCCGGATCGCGGCCCGCTCCGCCGGCGTCGTACGCGTCTCGGTCGGCGTGCCCCGCGCCCCGCGATGGAGCCCGGCCGCGCCGCACACCCTCACCGCCCGCGCCACCCTGACCGCCAGGAGGCCCTCGGGCCCTCGGGTGGACACGCTCTCCACCCGCTACGGCATACGCGAACTGACCATCGACGACGCGCAGTTGCGGCTGAACGGCAAGCCCCTCTTCCTCAAGGGCCTCAACTGGCACGAGGAGACGGCCGCGCACGGCAGGGCGATGACGCCCGCCGAGTACGACCGGGAACTGGGCCACATCACGGCAGTGGGCGCCAACTTCATCCGCAACTGCGTCTACAACCGCCACCCGTACGTCTACGACTGGGCGGACGAGCACGGGGTGCTGGTGATGGACGACATCGACACCATGTGGCTCAACACCGCCCAGGAGAAGCTCCAGACCGAGCGCTACGGCCTCGCCCGTGCCCTGGCGCTGACCATGGCGTGGAACCAGCACAACCACCCGTCGGTGATCCTCCGGTGCCTGCAGAACGAGTCGGAGATCGACCCCGAGGGCGCGCCGGTCTACCGCGCCTGGCTCGCCGACATGAAGGCGGCGGTGAAGGCGGTCGACCTCACCGCCCGGCCCGTGACCTGGGCCTCCAACACGAGCAACGACCCCGCCTTCGACCTCGCAGACGTGATCGGGTTCAACGAGTACTTCGGCTACTTCTACGGCAAGGACGCCGACCTCGGCCCGACGCTGGACGCGGTGCACGCGAAGTATCCCGGCAAGCCGATCCTGATCACCGAGAACGGCACCTGGTCGGTGGCCGGCACCCACGGCCCCGACACCACCGAGGGCACGGAGGAGTGGCAGGCGGCCCGCTTCACCGCCCACTGGACCCAGGTGGCCGAGCGCAGCGAGTTCGTCGCCGGTTTCACCTACTGGGTCCTCAAGGACTACAAGCAGCGGGCCGGTTACAACCAGTCCTACAACGGCATCTCCGTCATGGGCCTGCTCACCTTCGCCGAGGAGCGGCCCAAGCTCGTCCACGAGGCGTTCCGCAAGGCGGTCAATCCCAGGTCGTAGGCGTGGCAGGACCGTGGCCCTTGTCCGGCGTCCCCCCGCCGGACAAGGGCCACGGTGTGTGTCAGCCCTTGACGCTGCCCTGGGTCAAACCCGACCGCCAGTAACGCTGCAGGACGAGCATCGCCGCGGCCAGCGGAAGGATCGAGAGGAACGCTCCGCCCACCGTGAGCTGGTTGAGCTCGGGAATGCGGTTGGCCGCCGCCTGCCAGGTCGTCAGACCCAGGGTGATCGGGTACTTGCGTTCGTCCGAGAGCATCACCAGCGGCAGGAAGTAGTTGTTCCAGATGCCGACGAACTGGAAGAGGAAGACGGTCACGAGCGCGGGTGCCATGGTGCGCAGCACGAGAGTGCCGAAGATCCGCCACTCGCCGGCGCCATCGACGCGGGCCGCCTCCAGCATCTCGGCCGGCACCGCGGCCTCCGCGTAGATCCGGCACAGATACACCCCGAACGGGCTGACGATGCTGGGAATCAGCACCGCCCAGTAGGTGTTGGCCAGGCCCACCTTGCTGAACAGCAGGTACAGCGGCAGGGCGAGCGCGGTACTGGGGAGCAGCACACCGGCGAGTACGACCTTGAAGACCGCCTCCCGGCCGCGGAACCGGTACACGGCGAGGGCGTAGCCGGCGGCGCCCGCGAGCAGGGTGGCGAGCGCACCGCCCACCCCCGCGTACAGGACGCTGTTGAAGGTCCAGCTCCAGAAGATGCCGTCGCCGTAGGAGAAGACCTTCGACAGGTTGTCCAGCCACCGCGGGTCGGAGAACCACAGCCCGAAGCTGCCGAAGAGGTCGGCACTGCTCTTGGTGGAGGCCACCACCAGCCAGTAGACGGGCAGCAGGAAGTAGAGCGCCGCGACGGTCAGCAGGGCGACCAGCAGGATCCGCGAGGGTTTCACGCCACGGCGCGGACCGCTGTCACGGCCTCGACCGGCCGGCTGTGGAACGTGGGCGGAGGCGGCTGCCGGCTCCTTGGTACGGGGTGTGGACACGCTCACCGTGCATCCCTTCCTTCCCTGCGGTTCACCAGGCTGAGGAAGCCGAAGGACAGCACGCTCGCCACCAGCGCGAGGATCACCGACTCGGCAGCGGCGAGGTAGATGTTGTTGTTGGCGAACGCCTCGTTGTACGCGCTCAGGTTCGGTGTGTACGAGTTGGTGACTGCCGGGGTCAGCGGTTTGATGACCAGCGGTTCGGCGAACAGCTGGAGCGTTCCGATGATGGAGAACACGCCGGTGAGCACCAGGGCCGGCCGGGCGAGCGGCAGCTTGATCCGCATCGCCGTCTGCCACGCACCGGCCCCGTCGATGCG
>KL569177.1:3394-4287 GCA_000715635.1 Streptomyces violaceus
GCCCCGTCGATGCGGGCGGCCTCGTAGAGCTCCTGGGGGATCGCCTTGAGCTGGGCGACGATCACCAGCATGTTGTAGCCGGCGAACTCCCAGATCACGATGTTGGCGATGGACCACAGCGCGGTGTCGTAGCCGAGGAAGTCGGGCGCGAGCCCGACCCTGCCGAGCAGGTCGGTGATCGGGCTCACGCCGGGCACGTACAGGAAGCCCCACAGGATCGAGGCGATGACGCCGGGGACGCCGTACGGCAGGAAGTAGGCGGCACGCAGGATGCCCGCCCAGCGGTGGGAGAGCGTGTCGAGGGCCAGTGCCAGCGCGGTGGACAGCAGCAGCATCACCGGGATCTGCACCACGCCGAAGAGCAGCACCCGCGCGAAGCTCTCCAGGAAGGCCGACTGCTGAAGGGCGAGGGCGTAGTTGTCCAGTCCGGCGAAGCCGAGGGTGGCCGGGCCCAGGCCCAGCGGGCCGGAGCGGACCGGTGTGAGCAGACTCTGGTAGACCGCGTAGCCGAGGGGAAGGACGAAGGTGAACAGGAAGAGGGCGACGAAGGGGAGCAGGAACCCCCATGCCGCCCGGTCGGGGCGGGCGGAGCGCCGGCTGCCCGGCACGGACTTCTTCGTGCGGTCGTTCGTGGTGCTCATCGCGCGCTCCTCGCCTTCAGGCCCTTCGCCCGCAGGTTGTCCACGGTGCTTCTCTGGGCGTCGGCCAGAGCACCGGTGAGGCTGCCCCCTCCGTCGATGGCGGCGCCGAATGCGTCCTGGACCTGGGCGAAGTCGGCATCTGTGGTGGGGGACCACTTCCAGGAGGTGTCGATCGCCCGGTCGGACACCGTGAACACGTCGTTGTACCGCTGCCCGCCGAAGAACGGGTCGGGCTTGTCTCTTATACACATC
>KL569177.1:4557-5652 GCA_000715635.1 Streptomyces violaceus
GGTGTTGATCCAGTGCGCGAACTCCAGCGCCTCGCGCGGGTGCCGGGTGCCCTGGAGGATCGCGGTGGACGATCCGCCCCAGTTGGCGGAGGCCTTCTGTCCCGCCTTCCACTGGGGCAGCAGGGCGACCCGCCACTTTCCGGCGGTGCCCGGTGCGTTGCCGCGCAGCAGAGCGTCGCCCCACTGCGGACCGATCCAGGCGGAGATCTGTCCGGTCTGGACGTGCTTGTACCAGGCGTTGGACATGTCGGGTTCGACGAAGACCAGGCCGTCGCGGACCATCCTCTCCCAGTACTCCGCGACCTCGTGGGAGAGGTCGTCGTCCATGTCGACGACCCAGGTGTCGCCCTCGGTACGCACCCACCGGGCGCCGCGCTGCCAGCACATCGCGGCGAACCAGGTGGGCTGGTTGGGCGCGAAAGCGCACAGCCTGGCCCCGTTGCCGCGGGCCTTGACCACGCGGGCGGCCTGTTCGAACTCGGCCCAGGTGGCGGGCGTTTCGATGTCCCACTTCGCGAAGAGGTCCCGGCGGTAGAAGAGTCCCATCGGGCCGGACGCCTGAGGAACGGTGTACACCTTGCCGTCGAAGACGCCCTGCTGCCACTGCCACGGCACGTAGCTGTCGCGCAGTTCGTCGGCACCGTACTCGCTCAGGTTCGTCAGGCCGTTGACCAGCATGAAGCTGGGAAGCTCGTGGTACTCGACCTGCGCCAGGTCGGGAGGGTTCCCGGCCGTCAGCGAGGCGTGCATCTTCTGGTAGCCGCCCGTCACGTTCTGGGGGATGGTCTGCATCTCGACCTGGATGTCGGGGTGCGTGCGGTTCCACAGGTCGACGGTCTTCTGCATCGGCACCCAGGTCCAGAAGACGAGCTTGACCTTCTGGCCGCGGCGCGTGGGTGCCTGTTCGGTGGTGCGGGCGGCTCCGACGGTCTGGCCGCAGGCGGTCAGCGCGGGGGCTGCGGTGAGCGCCGCGGCCGTCCCGGCGCCCCACCGGAGAACGGCTCTCCTTGATGGTGTTGAGGTGTCCATGTGTGTCCCTTTGGTTCTACGGTGTGCCCAGTGCGGCTCGGCAGGTGTTCATGGCTTGCTCAGTAC
>KL569177.1:5888-7393 GCA_000715635.1 Streptomyces violaceus
GGCGGGGGGCGCCCCCGGGGCCAGGGCGTCGGTCATCGGCTCGGGCAGCTGGATCTCGGCTTCTTCCTGACCGTGGTTGAGCAGGAAGACGAACCGTCCGCCGTCGCCCTCGCGCGCGGTCGACTGGACGTGCTCGGGAAGTCCGGGGAGCAGGGGGCCGACGGACGCCGTACGGCACACGTCGTCGGTCAGGGCGCGCATGGCCTCCGGTGCGAGGCGCGTCGCGACGTACCACGCCTGTCCCTCACCGAAGGAGTGGCGCGTGACGGCCGGCCGCCCAGCCAGCGGGCCGGAGCCGAACTCGGCCACCGCCCGCGCCCCTTCGGGCACGACGGCCTCCGACCACAGGTCGGCGCGGCTGACCGTGCCGTCCGGGTGCCGGACATCCACCGTGTCCTGTTCCGCCAGCGGCCAGAACTCCTCGACGCGCAGGCCCAGCACCTCCCGCAGGGGCGCGGGGTATCCCCCCGAGTGCACCCGGTCGCAGTCGTCGACGATGCCGGAGAAGAACGACACCAGCAGATGGCCGCCGCCGCGTACGAAATCGGTGAGGCGTGCGGCGTCCCGCTCCTTGAGCAGGTACAGGTTGGGTGCCATGACCAGGCGGTAGCCGGACAGGTCGCGGTCGGGCGGTACGACGTCGCAGTTGACGCCGGCTTCGAACAGCGGCCGGTAATGAGCGAGCGCGATCTCCATCTGGTTCAGTGCGGTGGACGGGTGCGAGTCCAGTTCCAGCGCCCACCAGCTGTTCCAGTCCAGCACCAGGGCGACGTCCGCGGTGGACCGGGTGCCGGCGATCCGCGGCACGGATGCCAACTCGTGTCCCAGCTCGCTCACTTCACGGAAGACACGGGTGTCGGTGCCACCGTGCGGGACCATCGCCGAGTGGTACTTCTCGGCGCCGCCCCGGGACTGGCGCCACTGGAAGTACAGCACCGCGTCGGCGCCCTGGGCGACCGCCTGCCAGCTCCACAGCCGCATCCGCCCCGGCGGCTTGGGACCGTTGCGGTCCCGCCAGTTGACCGCGCTGGGGGCCTGCTCCAGCAGCAGCCACGGCTGACCGCCGCGGGCGGACCGCGTGACGTCGAAGATGAAACCCGCCGAGACATGCGTGTTGTCGTCGTGCGGGTCCTGGTAGACGTCGACCGAGACGGCGTCCTCCTCGGCCGCCCAGCGGAAGGCGTCGACGGGCTTGTGCACACCGATGAAGTTCGTCGTGACGGGAACGTCCGGGGTGATCCGCCGCAGGACCTCCTTCTCCGCCAGGTAGCACCGCAGCAGCGCGTCGTCGGAGAACCGGGCGAAGTCCAGCTGCTGGGCGGGGTTGGGGAAGGTCGGCGCGAGCCGGGGCGGCAGCACCTCGTCGAAGCTGTCGTAGCGCTGTGCCCAGAAGGCCGTGGACCAGGCCTCGTTGAGGGCGTCGACGTCGCCGTACCGCTCGGACAGCCAGCGCCGGAAGTCGGCCGCCGACTCGTCGCACCAGCACCTCGGGGTGTGGCAGGCGG
>KL569177.1:7610-7813 GCA_000715635.1 Streptomyces violaceus
GGCAGCCGTACTCGTTGCCGATGTGCCACATCTCCAGCGCGGGGTGGTCGGCGTACCGGGCGGCCAGTCGCTCGACCAGGCGCACGGCGTGCTCGCGGTAGACACGGCTGGAAGGGCAGTAGTGCTGGCGTCCGCCGGGCCACATCCGGCGCCCGTCGGCGGTCTCGGGGAGGATCTCGGGGTGCAGCCGGGACAGCCACGGC
>KL569177.1:8070-8296 GCA_000715635.1 Streptomyces violaceus
ACGGCGGCGGGGACGCCGTCATCGTGGCCAGGCACACGGCCACGCCCGCGCCGGCCAGGTTGTCCATCACCCGGTCGAACCAGTCGAAGTCGTATTCACCGGGCCTCGGTTCCACCCTGGCCCAGGAGAAGATCCCGGCCGTCACCAGGGAGACGCCCGCCTCCTTCATCAGCGCGACGTCCTCCGCCCACACCTCCTCGGGCCACTGCTCGGGGTTGTAGTCGCC
>KL569177.1:8512-9382 GCA_000715635.1 Streptomyces violaceus
CCTCGGGCCACTGCTCGGGGTTGTAGTCGCCGCCGAAGGCGATGCCGGCCGGGCGCAGGCGCCGTCGGGCGTCGATCGCCACTGAGTCTGTCTGTCGCATGGCGGTCAGTCTCGGAGCGTCATCGCCGCCCCGTCAAGATATATCCATTATTAATTGAAACAGCTATGATGGTGCGAGCACCGGGACAGGTGCAGACAGCGGACGGGTGCAGGCGAGCAAGGGGAGAGGCGCACGATGGCGGAATGCCACAGGATGGCGGGGCGCGTGGCGGTGATCACCGGCGCGGCGCACGGGATCGGCGCGGCCACGGCGCGCAGACTCGCGGCCGAGGGCGCGACGGTCGTGGTCACCGATGTGGACGACACCGCCGGCAAGACGGTCGTAGCGGACATCGAGGCCGGCGGGGGACGCGCGGAGTACCTGCGCTGCGACGTGACCTCGGCCGCCGACTGGGAGCGTCTGGGCCGCCGTGTCGAGGAGCGCCACGGACGGCTGGACGTCCTGCACAGCAACGCCTTCGCCCAGCTGAACAAGCCCGCCCACGAACTGAGCGAGGCCGAGTGGGACGGCCAGATGGCCGTGCTGCTCAAGCCGGCCTGGCGGGCGATGAAGACCTTCGCGGCGCTGCTGCGGGAGTCGTCGGGGTCAGTCGTCCTCACCTCCTCGGTGCACGCGGTCATCGGGCTGCCGGGCCACGCCGCCTACGCCGCGGCGAAGGGCGCGCTGTGCTCGCTGGGGCGTCAACTGGCCGTGGAGTACGGGCCGGACATCCGGGTCAACACCGTGCTGCCCGGACCCATCCTCACCGCCGCCTGGGAGGGGATACCGGAGTCCGACCGGGTGCGCAGCTGTCTCTTATACACATCTCT
>KL569177.1:9630-10091 GCA_000715635.1 Streptomyces violaceus
TTCGTGACCGGGGCCGCTCTGGTGGTCGATGGAGGATGGAGCGTCATGAAGGAGTCCTCGTGAGCGGCGCGTACGGTGCGCGGTATCAGCGACAAGGACCGGAGCGGAAACGGAGAACGTGGTGACCCATCCCGGTAAGGGGCTGCACGGCCAGGCCGTGGAGGAGCTGGGCCGGCGCATCATCCGCGGCGACTACCCTCCGGGCTCCGTGGTGGACCCGGTCAGGTTCGAGACGGAGCTCGGGGTCAGCAAGACCGTGGTCCGTGAGGCGATGCGCGTGCTGGCGTCCAAGGGCCTGCTCGAGTCGAAGCAGAAGCGCGGCACGACCATCCGGCCCCGGTCCGACTGGAACCTGCTCGACAGCGACCTGCTGCGCTGGCAGGGCAGCAGCGCTCCGACCGACGGCTTCCTGGAGGACCTCGCCGAGGTGCGCGCGATAGTCGAGCCCGCCGGAGCCCGGC
>KL569177.1:10342-13023 GCA_000715635.1 Streptomyces violaceus
CGCACGCCGTCCGACCTGGACGCCATGCGGCAGGCGCTCGAGGCGATGGCGGCGGCGGGGACGGACGCGGACGCCATGGTCGAGGCGGACCTGGCCTTCCACCGCGCCCTGCTGGACGCCGCCCACAACGAACTGCTGAGCCGCATGGAGGTCGTCATCGAGGCCGGGCTGCGGGTCCGCGACCGGATCGTGCACGGCGCCCGGCACTTCTCCGACTCCATACCCGTGCACCAGGAACTGCTGGAGGCGGTCGAAGCGGGCGCCCCGGCCGCCGCCGTGGCCGCCGTCGCCTCGCTCCTGGCCCAGGCTTCCGACGACCTGGCGGCCGTACGGGCGGGGGAAGACCACGACGACGCGGCGACCGACACGCTGCCGAAGGAAACTCCTTGAAGATAACCGGACTTGAGACGTTCCTGGTGGCTCCGCGCTGGCTGTTCCTGCGCATCGCCACCGACGAGGGCATCACCGGCTGGGGCGAGCCCGTGGTCGAGGGACGCGCCGACACCGTGCGCGCCGCCGTCCACGAACTGGCCGACTACCTCGTCGGCCGCGACCCACTGCGCATCGAGGACCACTGGCAGGTCCTCACCAAGGGCGGCTTCTACCGCGGCGGCCCCATCCTCTCCAGCGCCGTCGCCGGAATCGACCAGGCACTGTGGGACATCGCAGGCAAGACCTACGGCGCCCCCGTGCACCGCCTCCTCGGCGGCCCGGTGCGGGACCGCGTCCGGATGTACGCCTGGATCGGCGGCGACCGGCCGAGCGACGTGGCAGAACTCGCCGAGGAACAGATAAAGGCCGGCTTCACCGCCGTGAAGATGAACGCCTCGGCCGAACTCGCCCCCATCGACACCCCGGCACGCACCGCCGAGGTCGTCGAACGCGTCGCGGCCGTCCGGGAGGTGCTCGGCGACGAGCGGGACATCGCGGTCGACTTCCACGGCCGCGTCTCCACCGCCATGTCGCGCCGCGTGCTGCCCCTCCTCGAACCACTGCACCCGCTGTTCGTCGAGGAACCCGTCCTGCCGGAACACTCGGGCCACCTGCGCAGCCTGGTCGAGTCCACGAACATCCCGCTCGCGACCGGCGAACGCCTCTACTCCCGCTGGGACTTCCGCGAGGTACTGGCCAGCGGCATCGCCGTCGCCCAGCCCGACCTGTCGCACGCCGGCGGCATCTCCGAGGTCCGCCGCATCGCGGCCATGGCCGAGACGCACGACGTCGTCATGGCCCCCCACTGCCCCCTCGGCCCGATCGCCCTGGCCGCCAGCCTGCAGATCGCCTTCTCCGTGCCGAACTTCCTCATCCAGGAACAGAGCATGGGCATCCACTACAACCAGCAGTGCGACCTGCTGGAGTACGTGATGGACCCCGAACCCTTCCGCTTCGAGGGCGGCTACGCCGTCCGCGGGTCCCGCCCGGGTCTCGGCGTCGAGATCGACGAGAAGGCCGTACGCCGCGCCGCCGAGACCGGACACCGCTGGCGCAACCCCGTATGGCGCGGCCCCGACGGGGCGTTCACCGAGTGGTGAGCACCGTCAGGCCCCCGCACCCCACGCACAAGGAGAGCCCGCTCCCATGAACCTGGTGGAATCGCTCCGAGCCCACCGCCTGCTGGCGATCGTCCGCGGCAAGGATCCCGCCGCGGCCCTGCGCACCGTACGCACCCTCGCCGAGGAAGGCGTCGCCGCCATCGAGGTCTCACTGACCACCGCCGATGCCCTGACGGTGATCAGGCAGGTGCGCGCCGACCTGGGCCCCGACGCCCTGCTGGGCGCCGGCACCGTGCGCTCGGCAGCGGACGCCGCCCGCGCGGTCGACGCCGGTGCCTCCTACCTCGTCACTCCGGCGCTGGTCGACGGGCTGGAGGCGTACGGCGTACCCGTGCTGATGGGTGCCCTGACGCCGAGCGAGATCGAAGTCGCCCTCGCACGGGGCGCCGACGCGATCAAACTCTTCCCCGGCTCCCTCGGCGGACCGGACTATCTGCGGGCCCTGCGCGACCCGTTCCCCGACGTGCCCTTCGTCCCTGTGGGGGGAGTGGACGCACCGGCCGCCCGTGCGTACCTGGACCGGGGCGCCATCGCCGTCGGCGTCGGCTCACCGCTCGTCGGGGACGCGGCCGACGGCGGCGACGCAGGGCAACTCCGGGCCCGCGCGGCCGAGTTCCGCAAAGTGGTCGCGGGGGAGAGGCCGTGACGGCATCGGCCGCACCGGAAGTGGTGACCTTCGGCGAGACGATGGCGGCCCTCCGGGCCCAGGGCGCGCTGCGGCTGGGCGGCAGTCTCGGACTGTCCGTGGCGGGAGCCGAGTCCAACGTCGCCATCGGCCTCGCCCGGCTCGGGCACCGGGTGCGCTGGGCCGGCCGGGTCGGCGAGGACGAACTCGGCGCACTGGTGCTGCGCACGCTGCGCGCCGAGGGCATCGACACCGAGCACGCGGCCGTCGACGACACCGGCCGGCCCACGGGACTGCTGCTGACCGAACCCCGCCTGGGCACACTCACACGTGTCAGTTACTACCGCGCCGGTTCGGCGGGTTCGGCCGTCTCACCGGCCGACGTCCTGCCCGCACTGGCCCCCGGAACCCGCGTCCTGCATCTGACCGGCATCACCCCCGCCCTCGGCCCGTCGGCGGCCGAGGCGGTCCAGGCCGCCGCCGAGGCGGCTCACGACGCCGGC
>KL569177.1:13211-15951 GCA_000715635.1 Streptomyces violaceus
CGTCTGCCTCGACGTCAACTACCGCTCCCGGCTGTGGTCCCACGACCGTGCCCGCACCGCCCTCAGGCCGCTGCTGGCCCACACCGACCTGCTCATAGCCTCCGAGGACGAGCTGCCGCTGGTGCTGGAACAGCCTGACGCGGGCGAGTCGGAGGCCGTGCACAGCCTCCTGTCCGCAGGTGTCGACGAGGTGGTCGTCAAACGCGGCGCACACGGCGCGACAAGCTTCACCGCCGAAGGGGCGACCGACCGTGCGGCTCGCCGGGTCGACGCCGTCGATCTGGTCGGCGCGGGCGACGCCTTCGTGGCCGGATATCTGTCCGGACTCCTCGACGGCGCGGACATCCCCGCCCGGCTGCACCGGGCCGTCACCACCGCGGCCTTCGCCGTCGCCACCCGGGGCGACTGGGAAGGCCTGCCGACACAGTCCGAACTCGGTCTGTTCGACCAGCCCGACGGCACGACCATCCGCTGACCCAGGAGGCCGGACATGACATCCACAGCAGTGCCCATGGTGGTCGTGGTGGACGGGGGATACGAACTCGCCGAGGGCGGCCGCTGGGTCGACGGCCGGTACGTGTACGTCGACATCCTCACCGGCCGGCTCTTCGAGTTGCGCGACGACGACGGGCCGGCCGTGCGCCAGCTGGCCGGCCTCGACGTGCCGTTGGGCGCCGTCGCGCCCGTGGCCGACCGGCCGGGCACCTGGATCGCCGCCGCGGGCACCGGCATCGCGCTGCTCACCCCCGACGGCGCGCTGGAGTGGCTGGACCGCCCCGAGGACCGCACTCCGCTCCCCAGCCGGATGAACGACGGAGTCGCGGACCCCGCCGGACGCTTCTGGGTCGGCAGCATGGCCTACGACGGCACCCATGGCGCGGGCTCGCTCTACCGAACGGACCCCGACGGCACGGTGGCACGCGTCCTCGACGGGCTGACCATCGCCAATGGTCCGGCCTTCACCGCCGACGGCACGACCCTGTACCTCGCCGACACGGCCGCGGGAACGATCCTCCGCTGCCGGATCGACCTGGTCTCGGGCGACCTTTCGGGCGGCCCGGAGACCTTCGCCCGTCTGAGCGAGGCCGAGGGCAGCCCCGACGGAATGACCGTCGACGACGAGGGCTGCCTGTGGGTCGCGATGTGGGGCGCCGGCACGGTCCGCCGGTACCACCCCGACGGCCGTCCGCTCCAGACCCTGACGGTGCCCGCCCCGCACCCCACCTCGGTCTGCCTGCACCCCGGCGGCAACCGCCTCTTCGTCACCACGGCCCGGTACGGGGTCACGAGCCCGACCCCGGCCTCCGGCGCGGTGCTCAGTGTCCCCGTGCCGGCGAGGGCGACCGCGGCTTGCTCCTGGCGGGGCCGGAGCTGAAGGCGGCGGCCGTCCTGTCAGGCGGATGCGGCTTCCGTGAACTGGTTGGCGTCGAAGAGCTGGTTGATGTGGCCGCCGAGCTCCGACCAGTGCTGTCCGGAGAGTTCGGCGGCGGCTCGCGCGTCGCCGTCGGCGCAGACGTCGATGAGCTGGTCGTGGTGCTCGATGGTGTTGCGGCCGCCGAGGAGCGTGGAGAACTTGCGGTAGAGGATGCGGTGGATCTGCGGGTGGAGCTGCTCGACGATCCGGCTGAGGACGGGGTTGTCCGCCGTCGCGATGGGGACGGCGTGGAAGCGGTCGTCGGCGGCGAGGGCGGCGTCGGTGTCGTTGGCGGCGACGGCCCGTTCGAAGTCCCGGTTGGCCTGGCGCATGCGCTGCCGGTCCTGCTCGGTCATGACCGGCACGGCCGTCTCGATGGCGAGCTGGTCGAGGGAGCGCAGGACGGCGAGGGTCTTCTCGACGTCGCGGCGGTTGAGGGTGGTGATCCGGGTGTAGACGCCGGGCTTGGCCTCGACCAGACCGATGTCGGCGAGCCGGGCGAGTGCCTCGCGCACCGGGGTGCGGCTGAGACCGAGACGCTCGGCGAGTTCGCCGTCCTTGACCTTTTCCCCGGGAGCGAGTTCTCCGCGCACGATGGAGTCGCGCAGTCGGTGAAAGACCTCGTCGCTGAGGAGACGGCGGGAGACAGGGCTGTCGAGTGACATATTGCGTACAGTACATCGCTCGCCCCTCGGTATTCCCGCTCACCCGCCTCCGTCCTCATGCGGCGCGCATCCGGCGGACCAGGGCCTGACCGACAAGGCGACGGACTTCGGCGACGTACTGAAGATGGGCCGGACCCAGCTCCAGGACGCGGTCCCCATGACGCTGGGTCAGGAGTTCACCACCTACGCCGTCATGATCGAAGAGGACCGCCAGCGGCTCACCGAGGCCGCCGCACTGCTGCTGGAGTCCCACCTCGGCGGCACCGCGATCGGCACCGGCATCAACGGCCACCCCCGCTACGCCGAACTCGCCTGCGCGTATCTCGCGGAGATCAGCGGTGAACCCGTCCGGCCCGCGGGCGACTTCATCGAAGCCACCCAGGACTGCGGTGCCTTCGTCCAGCTCTCCGGGGTCCTCAAGCGCGTCGCGGTGAAGCTCTCCAAGACGTGCAACGACCTGCGCCTGATGTCCTCCGGCCCCACCGCCGGGCTCGGCGAGATCAACCTGCCGCCGGTGCAGGCCGGTTCGTCCATCATGCCCGGCAAGGTCAACCCGGTGATCCCCGAGGTCGTCAACCAGGTCGCCTTCGAGGTCATCGGCAACGACCTGACCGTCACCATGGCCGCCGAAGCCGGACAGCTCCAGCTCAACGCGTTCGAA
>KL569177.1:16226-17572 GCA_000715635.1 Streptomyces violaceus
GCCGATCATCCTGCACTCCCTGTCGGAGTCCATCACCCATCTGCGGGCGGCCTGCCTCACCCTCGCCGACCGCTGCGTGGCCGGCATCACCGCCAACACCGAGGCGCTGCGCGCCACCGTCGAGAACTCCATCGGCCTGGTCACCGCCCTCAACCCGCACATCGGCTACACGGCGGCCACCGACATCGCCAAGGAGGCCCTCGCCTCCGGCCGGGGCGTGGCCGAACTCGTCCTGGAAAAGGGCCTGCTGCCCGCCGAGACACTCGCCGGGCTGCTGCGCCCGGAGGTCCTGGCGGGCAGCGGCCCGGCTCCGACGGCCTGACGCGAGCCGCGCACCGGGACCGGCACGGAGGGACAATGGTGATCATGACAGCGTCGACGACCTTCCAGCCGGTCCTGGAGCGCATCGCCGAGGAGATCGAGCGGACCCCCGGCCGCGGCCGGCCCGCCGACTACATCCCGGCGCTCGCGGCCCGCGACCCGCGCCGGTTCGGCATGGCCGTCGCCGAACCCGACGGCACCGTGTACGGCGTGGGGGACTGGCGGGAGCCGTTCTCCGCGCAGTCCCTCACCAAGGTCTTCACCCTCGCCCTCGATCTGGCCCGCGAGGGCGACGCCCTGTGGGAGCACGTGGGCCGCGAGCCCTCCGGCAACCCCTTCAACTCCCTCGTCCAGCTGGAGTACGAGAACGGCATCCCGCGCAACCCGTTCATCAACGCGGGCGCCCTGGTCGTCACCGACCGGCTGCACACCCGTACCGGCGACGCGTCGGGCGAACTGCTGGCGTTCCTGCGGGCGGAGAGCGGCAACCCCGACCTGAGCTTCGACGAGGAGGTCGCCGCCTCCGAGGCGGCGCACGGCGACCGCAACGCCGCCCTCGGCCACTTCATGGCCTCCTACGGCAACATCGACAACCCGGTGCCGGTCCTGCTCGACGAGTACTTCCGGCAGTGCTCGATCACCGCGTCCTGCGCCGACCTCGCCCTCGCCACGACCTTCCTGGCCCGCCACGGCGTCCGCGCCGACGGCACCCGACTGCTCACCCGCAGCCAGGCCAAGCAGATCAACGCGATCATGCTGACCTGCGGCACGTACGACGCGGCGGGCGACTTCGCCTACCGCGTCGGGCTGCCCGGCAAGAGCGGTGTGGGCGGCGGCATCATCGCGGTCGTTCCGGGCCGTTGCGCGCTGTGCGTGTGGAGCCCGGGCCTGGACGAGCGCGGCAATTCGGTGGCGGGCATGGCGGCCCTCGACCGATTCACGACGCTGACAGGCCTCTCTGTCTTCTGAAGGCGGTTGTCCCGCGCCCCTCAGGGGCGCGGGGCTGTGTCGATGTGCGGCTCCGC
>KL569177.1:17826-18500 GCA_000715635.1 Streptomyces violaceus
GGGCCTGATCACCGGCCGGTCACACTGCCGCTTCCTCCTGGAACAGACCCTGTCAGCTTCCGGCCATCCGACGTCGACACCCTGACTGAGTGTTGGCCATGGCTTTCCCCGTCGATCTCCGCCGCTGCCAGATACTCGGTCTGGCCGGTACCGCCTTCCTCGCGGCGGGCGGTGAGACGGCCGGAGCCCTGCCCGTACGGGACCTCCTGCACCCGGCCTCCGCCGGCGCGGCCCTCGGTCTGGTCGGTGCGTACTTCGGCGTCGTCCTGCTGATCGCGGCCTGGGCGCTGCTGGGCCGGCTGGTGCGCGGACCTCGGCCGCCCACTCCCCGTGCCCTGCTGCTCGTCCTCGCCGTCTGGGCGGCACCGCTGCTGCTCGCCCCGCCGCTGTTCAGCCGGGACGTCTACAGCTACCTCGCCCAGGGGGCCATGGTCGACGCGCACATGGACGTGTACGCGCACGGGCCGTCCCAGCTCGGCGGCCCGCTCGCCGACGAGGTCGCCCCGCTCTGGCGGCACACCGGAGCCCCGTACGGCCCGGTGTTCCTCGCCGTCGCGGCGGCCCTGTCCGGTCTGACGCGGGGTGAACTGCCCGCCGGGCTGTTCGGGATGCGACTCGTCGCGCTCGCCGGCGTGGCCCTGATGGCGGCCGCGCTGCCCCGGCTCGCCCGCCAC
>KL569177.1:18727-19023 GCA_000715635.1 Streptomyces violaceus
GCCGACCCGTCCGCAGCGCTGTGGCTGGGCGCCCTCAACCCACTTGTCCTGCTGCACTTGGTCGCGGGCGCCCACAACGACGCCGTCATGCTCGGCCTGCTCGGCGTCGGCCTGGTGGCGGCGCTCGGCCGGTGGCCGGTCCTCGGCGCCGTCCTCGTCACGCTCGCCGCCCTGGTCAAGGCGCCCGCCGTGCTCGGTCTCGCCGCCGTCGTCGTCCTCCAGATCCGCGCAGGCCGCAGTCCGGCGAAGGCACTCGTGACCACCACCGTCGCCCTGTCTCTTATACACATCTCTGA
>KL569177.1:19283-19609 GCA_000715635.1 Streptomyces violaceus
GGCCGGCACCGGCTACGGCTGGATCGGCGCCCTGAACACCCCCGTCTCACCCCAGAACTGGGCCCTGACCACCCTGCTCGGCCGCGCCACCCGGGCCCTGCTGGAACACCTGGGAAGCGACCTCGCGCCCCTGGCGATCCCCGCCTGGCACGCGCTCGGCATCGCGGCGGCCGTGGTCGCGATCGTGCTGATATGGCTCCGGCTGCGCCCACGACCGGTCTACGCGCTGGGCCTGAGCCTCGCGGCGGTGGCCGCGTTCGGCCCGGCGATCCGCCCCTGGTACGCCCTGTGGGGCCTGTTCCTCATCGCCGCCGCCACGCCCAGCA
>KL569177.1:19846-20859 GCA_000715635.1 Streptomyces violaceus
ACCGTGACCGGTGTGCTCGCGCTCAGCGTCCTGCCCAGCGGTGGCGCCGCGGACACGGGGCAACTCGTCCTCGCCGTCTCCGGCGGCGCACTCGCGGTCGTCGTGCTGTGGCAGGCCCGCCAGGCCGAACTCGCCCCGGCGCTGGGACGCGCGGCATGACCCCGGCCCTGCCGCGCACCGCCCGCGGACGCCTGCTGCTTTTGCTCGCCCTCGCCACGGTGGTGACCGTCTTCACCGCCACCGTGCCCCTGCTGCGCGACTGGTTCGACCTGCGCGTCTACTACGGCAGCATCGACACCTGGGTCCATCACGGCGGCCGGATCTACGACTACCGGGTGCCCGGCACGACGTACGGCTTCACCTACCCGCCGTTCGCCGCGGTCGCCATGCTGCCGATGGCGCTGCTGGACCTGCGCACCGCGATCGCCGCCGCCCTGCTGCTCAACCTGGCGGCCCTGGCCGTCATCCTGCGCCTGCTCGCCGGCCATGACTGGCGGCGCCACGGCTGGTACGGCTGGGCCCTGGTCGCCTGCCTGCTCGCACTGTTCGAACCGCTCCGCGACACCTTCAGCTTCGGTCAGGTCAACCTGCTCCTGCTGGCTCTCGTGCTCACCGACGCGGCGCTGCTCGCCACCGGACGCGGAAGCCGGGCGGGTATCGGCATCGGGCTCGCGGCCGCGATCAAGCTCACGCCGGCGCTGTTCATCGGGCTGCTGCTGGTGGCCCGGCGGTGGCGCGCGGCGGCTCTCGCAACGGCCGTCGCCCTCGGGGCCACGGCCCTCGCGGCCTGGGTCGACGCGGACGCCTCGCGCTTCTACTGGACCGACGCGCTGTGGGACACCAGCCGGATCGGGCGCCTCGGCTATGTCTCGAACCAGTCGGTGCAGGGCATCCTGGCCCGGCTCGGCGAACCGGACCGGGCGGTGTGGGCGGCGGCGGTTCTGCTGATCCTCGGCGTGTGGGCGTTGCGGGTGCGGCGGGCGGTCGCCGCGGGGGACTGGACGGCCGCGTTC
>KL569177.1:21087-21370 GCA_000715635.1 Streptomyces violaceus
GGACTGGACGGCCGCGTTCGCCCTGACCGGCCTCGCCGCCTGTCTCGTCAGCCCGATCACCTGGGTGCACCATCTGGTGTGGCTGCTGCCGTCCTTCGCCGTGCTGATCCGTACAGGGCACCCACGGATCGCGGGCGCCCTGTACGCCGTGCTGTGCACCAGCGTGGTGTGGCTGTGGTTCGACGACGCGTCCGGCGTCGACGGGTTCCTGGGCAGCAACACCTACGCCTGGATCACCCTGGGCCTGCTGCTGTGGCTGCCGGTCGGTCACCTCCCTTCGGAC
>KL569177.1:21599-24214 GCA_000715635.1 Streptomyces violaceus
CAGAGATGTGTATAAGAGACAGATGTCGTCGAACCCGGCCGCGCGGGGGCCCGCGAGGGCTCGAGCGAGCCCACCGGTTCGACTCTCGCGGCCGACCGGAACCCCCAGTCGAGCAGTGAGCGTGCCTCCTCGTAGACGGCGGCCCCGCCGCCCTGCTGAGGGTTCATCACCGTCACGACGAGAGTGCGCCCGTCCCGGCGCGCCGCGGCGACGAGCGTGCTGCCCGCCTTGCTGGTGTAGCCGTTCTTGATGCCGATCAGCCCCCGGTACGGCTTCACACCGCGGGTGCCGCTCAGCAGCCGGTTGGTGTTGCGGATCGCGTACGACCAGCCGCCGCCGCCCGGGAATCTGGCCTCGACCGTGGCGCAGTACCGGGCGAAGTCCGGGTTGCGCAGCCCCACCCGGCCGAAGATCGCCAGGTCGAACGCCGACGACACCTGGCCCGGTGTGTCGTAGCCGTCCGGCGACAGCACGCGCGTGTCGTGGGCGCCCAGGGAGCGGGCCTCGGCCTGCATTCGCCGGGCCGTGGCCCGCCAGCCGCCGTTCAGTTCGGCCAGGACGTGCACGGCGTCGTTGCCGGAGTTGAGGAAGACACCGCGCCAGAGGTCGGCGATCCGGTAGGTACGGCCCTCCGCGACCCCGACCAGGCTGCTGCCGGCACCGATGCCCCGGAGTTCCTCCGCACGGACCGTGTGCCGGATGCTCGTCGGCAGCGCGGGCAGCACCGTGAGGGCGAACAGGGTCTTCAGGGTGCTGGCCGGGGGCAGCCTGCGGTGCGCGTTGTGGGCGGCGAGCACCTCGCCGCTGCGGGCGTCGGCCCCCAGCCACGACAGGGCGGAGACCTCCGGGAGACGGAGCGCCCCGGCACGGGGGCGGACATGGGTACCGGGGCGGTGCAGCAGCGAGGGGTGCGGGGCCGACGCCCTCGGCCCCGCGGGCGCACTGGGCTCCGCCCTGCCGGAGACGTCCGCCGCGGCGGGCACCACCGCCAGGAGCCCCACCGCACAGAGCACACCGGCCGACACGGCCATCCGGAAAGAGAATCCGAGGATCATATGATTAACGTAGAAACGGATGGGCTCCGCACGGCGACGACCGGGCCGAACAGTATCCGCGAGCACCCGGATGCCACACCGGCGGCGTCCCGGCACGGGTGGTCGAGGGCATGTCCGTCAGCCCGCGGGCAGGGTCGGCTGGATGCGCCGCAGGAACGTCGCGTTGTCCGGTGTCTCCCGCATCCGCTCCAGGAGGGTCTCCAGACCGCCCTGGCCGTCCCGGTTCTGCAGCACGCGCCGCAGGCCGTACATGGCCGCCAACTCGGCCGGGGGCAGCAGGAGTTCCTCGCGGCGAGTGCCGGAGGGGGTGATGTCGACGGCTGGGAACACGCGACGGGACGCCGGGTCGCGGCTCAGGCGCAGCTCCATGTTGCCGGTGCTCTTCAGCTCCTCGAAGTAGAAGTCGTCGGCCCGGGAGCCGGTCTCCACCAGGGCGGTGGCGAGGATCGTGAGGGAGCCGCCCTCCTCGGCCGCCCGGGCGGCGCCGAAGAACCGCTTGGGGCCGGTCAGCGCGGACGCGTCGACGCCCCCGGTGAGGATGCGGCCACCGGACGCGGCCGCGTTGTTGTGCGCCCGGCACAGCCGGGTCAGCGAGTCGAGGAGGATGACGACGTCCTCGCCGGCCTCGACGAGCCGCTTGGCCCGTTCGATCACGAGATCGGCGAGCGCGATGTGCTGCTTGGCACTGCGGTCGAAGGTCGAGGCGTACACCTCGCCCCGCACACTGCGCCGCATGTCGGTGACCTCCTCGGGCCGCTCGTCGAGCAGCAGCACCATCAGCCGGCTCTCGGGATGGTTGCCGGCGACGGCGGCCGCGAGCTGCTGGAGGATGACGGTCTTGCCGGTCTTGGGCGGGGCCACGAGGAGCCCGCGCTGGCCCTTGCCGACGGGCGCGATCAGGTCGACGACCCGTCCGGCCAGTCCGGCGGCCGGGTGTTCCAGACGCAGCCGCTCGTGCGGATGCAGCGGTGTCAGGTCCCGGAAGTGACGCCGGCCGCGCGGTTCCCCGGGCTCGCGGCCGTCGACCCGTACGACGTCGGTCAGGCCGCGCCTGTCGCCGCGCACGCCCTCGACGAGGTCGCCCTTGCGCAGGCCGTACCGGCGGATCAGCGCGGGGGAGACCGGGGGGTCGGCGGGTGTGGGCAGGTAGTCCTCGGCTCGCAGATGCCCCTTCCCTGCCGTGTCGATGTCGAGGACGCCGGTCGCGGTCTGGGCGGTCTCGGCGCTCTGGGCCTGGGGCTGCCGCTGTACGGGTGGGTTTTCGAGAGTGGTGGTCATGGTGGTGTGTCCTTTCAAGGACGGAAGGCATGGGACATGCGAAGGAAGGGGGGAGAGCCGCGATGGGAGGGCCTTGGGCACGCCTCCGGGCGGCGAGAACAGCACAGCACCTTGGCTACGACGAGGAACGTCCTGCTCAGCGAGGTGATGCTGGAATCAGAGAGAAAGAGAAGAAATGAACTGGCACCGGCGCCCGAAACCCGGGCGTGCACGAGTGCTGGTCAGACTGTACCACGGGACGAGATGCCGGGGGAGTGGCAGGTCCCTCAGCCGCCTCAGCGG
>KL569177.1:24476-27011 GCA_000715635.1 Streptomyces violaceus
GGACTCCGTACGGACCATCTGTGGCCAGCGAGGCCAGGGAAGTTCGTCGCCTTCCCGCAGCCGCCGCACGGTGAGTCCCGCTCCGGTCAACGCGTTGACGACCTCGCCCATTCCGTGCATCCACTCGTAACTGTCCGTGGCGCCCTCGACGGCCGGGCCGTCCGTGTAGGTGCGGGTGGCGTCCCGGCGCACCGGACCGCCGCCGCCCAGGTAGTCATGGCGCAGAAGCAGCTCGGGGCCTTCGCCCGGAGCGGGCTTCGGGCCGAGGGAGTTGAGCAGGGGATGGAACTCGACGACGTACAACCGCCCGCCCGGCCGCAGGAGCCGGCCGACAACCTCCGCCCAGCGGTCCAGGTCGGGGAGATAGCACAGGGCGCCCTTGCCGGTGTAGACGACGTCGAACAGCCGCCCGTCCAGGGCCTCGACGGCGTCGTACACGTTCGCCTGAACGTACGTCACGTCCGCCCCGGCCTTCGCGGCGATGCCGGTCGCGGCCGCCACCGAGGCCTCGGAGAAGTCGAGGCCGACGGCACGGGCTCCGCGCCGGGCCAAGGCGATGGTCTCCGTACCGAGGTGACACTGCAGGTGCAGCACGTCACGCCCGGCCAGCTCGCCGAGGTCCTCCCACTCGAAGGGGGCGAACCAGCGCTCGGGGTCGAGGTCCTGGTCGAGGCCGTAGAACCGGCTGGCGAGATGGACGGGCGTGCGGGCGTCCCAGTTGGCCTGGTTGGCCCGCATCAGCGCGTCGTGCTCGGCGGACGTCATGGGGCCATCCAACCAGACGAGTTGCTCACACCGAGCGTGCTTGTGCCTCCTCGGCGATCCGCTCGAACTGTGCGCCCATGGCCGCCGCGAGCGCCTGCGCCCCCGACAACGGGCGCACCATCACGGCCAGTTCGTCGATGAGCCCGTTGTCGTCGACATGGATGAAGTCGCAGCCGTTGATCTCCCGGTCGCCCACCCGTGCGGTGAAGACGAGGGCGTGATCGCGGCCGTCCGCGTCGTTGATCTCGCGCACGTAGCGGAAGTCCTCGAAGACGCCGGAGACGGCGCGCAGGATCGCCGCCGTGATCGCCTTCCCGGCGTACGGCTTGAACACGACCGGGCTGGTGAACACGACGTCCGGCGCCAGGAGCGCCTCGGCGGCGTCGAGGTCCAGTGCCTCGACGGCCTCACGGAATGCACGCATCGAACCTGCCTTAGTCAATTAGTTGAGTAGGTGCGGATGAGATTAGTCAACTGCTGTTACCGTGTCCACATGTCGCTGAAGTACGCCGTTCTGGCCGCCCTCCTGGAAGGAGAGGCCTCGGGCTACGAGCTCTCCAAGGTGTTCGACGTGTCGCTCGCGAATTTCTGGGCCTCGACGCCGCAGCAGCTCTACCGGGAACTGGAGCGCCTTGCGCAGGACGGGTTGATCGAGGCCAGGGTCGTCCGCCAGGAGCGGCGGCCCGACAAGCGGATGTTCACGCTCACCGAGGCGGGCCGTGAGGATCTGTGCACGTTCGCCGCCGCACCGCCCCGGCGCCCCACCGCCATCCGGGACGAACTCCTCATCAAGATCCAGGCCATGGACGGCGCGGACCCCGAGGCCACCCGCGCACTGGTCGAGGAGCGCGAGGTGTGGGCCCGCGGCAAGCTCGCCCGCTACCGGCGCGTCCGCGAGCGACTGCTGGCCGGCCGCAGTGAGGAGGAGTACCTGCGGGAGGCCGATCGCGTCGGCCCGTACCTCACCCTGATGGGAGGCATCGGCTTCGAGGAGGAGAACCTCCGCTGGTGCGAGCGCGTACTCACGGTCCTCGAACAGCGAGCTCCCCTAGGCTGAGCCGATGTTCAGCCCCGAAGGTCCCACGCTGCGCGAGCTCGCCGTCCAGGCGCTGTCGTCCGTCGAGCGCGGCTACGACCTCCTCGCGCCGAAGTTCGACCACACTCCCTTCCGGACACCCGACGCGGTCCTCGACGCCGTCGGGTCGGCACTGCGGCGCATGGGACCCTTCGGCGCCGGCCTCGACCTGTGCTGCGGCACCGGCGCGGGCATCGGCGTGCTGACGGGGGTGTGCCGGGAGCGGGTCACCGGCGTCGACTTCAGCGCGGGCATGCTCGACATCGCACGGGAGCAGGTCAGGCCGACGGGGCCGCCGGTCTCCTGGGTCAGGGCGGACGCCCGCGCCCTGCCCTTCGCGCCCGCCTTCGACCTGGTGGTCAGCTTCGGGGCCTTCGGGCACTTCCTCCCCCGTGAGCTGCCCGCCCTGTTCGCGCAGGTCCGATCGGTCCTGCGGCCGGGCGGCTGCTTCGCATTTCCGCTGGTCGCCCCGCCCCGCCCGGGCTCGCTCGGCTACTGGATGCTGCTGGGCTTCGACACGGTGATGCGGGTGCGCAACGCGCTGTGGCGGCCTCCGTTCGTCATGTACTACCGCGCGTTCCGCTTCGGGGACGTACGGCGCGAGCTGGCACGCGCCGGTTTCCGGGTGGACCTCCACGCCCTGCCGGAGTTCGGACCGCGACGGGACGGCAGTCCGCGGGTACGGCTCGTAGTGG
>KL569177.1:27205-27734 GCA_000715635.1 Streptomyces violaceus
ATGTGTATAAGAGACAGGCCCGGCCCGGCAGGGTGAACTCGTAGACCAACGCGTCCTGTTGGGCGTCCACCACCAGGTCGGTGATCTCCAGCGGGCGCGCGTACTGGTCGTGCACCTGCCGGGTGACCCGCACCGAAGGCGTGCTCGCGAGGCGGGTGATGGCGTCGCGGTGGTGCAGGGTCAGACCGGCCCGGCGCATCCAGTCGTAGGCCCGCCGCAGATGGGCGGCCGCCGTTCCGTCGGCCCGGTTTCGGTAGCGGGCCAGCTCCTCCACCTCCGTGAGTGCCACGGCCGAGAAGGACGTCACGGCGGTCCGCAGTCCGCGTCCGTCGGCGGTCGCGTACCGGTAGTCGTGGACGAGGGTGGGCCGGCCCGGGGCCAGCCCCAGGGCCTCGGCGTGGCCCGGCGGGGGCGGCTCCCAGGTGACGGTGGCGCGGGCGACCGTGCCCGGAGTGGCGGTCGCCGCGCCGACCGGGAAGGCGAGCGAAGCCGGGGTTTCCACCGGCAGGCCGGGCAGGGTGGCGTGGCT
>KL569177.1:28043-28662 GCA_000715635.1 Streptomyces violaceus
GCGATCCGCCGGTACAAGGGCTCTTCCTCGGCCGGCGGGTGGTCGTGCGGGGTGGTGCGGGCCATGCCGCGCCTCCTGGTGGTGACGTGCGGTAGTGGTACGGGCTCGGTGCGCCACCAGATCTAGCATTGGTCTAAACCAGACGGGAAGGGTGGCCGGGCGGTTCGGCCGAAACCGCCCCGCCCGGGCCCGCCGTCACAGCACGCTGTACAGGGCGTCGACGAGGGCCATCTTCCGTGGGTCGTCCGCGATATGAGGCCCCATACGGTTCATCACATACCCCAGGGACACCTCCGCCTCCGGGTCGGCGAGCCCGCAGGAGCCGCCGAAGCCGTCGTGACCGAAAGCGCGCGGGTTGGGTCCGTAGGAGCCGTTGGATCCGCTGAGCCACAGCCCGAGCCCCACCTCCGTCTCGTTCTCGAACCCGGCGCCGAGCACCAGGTCCCGGCAGCTGCCCTGCCCCTCGCGCACCCGCTCGGCCGCCTCGGGGGACAGGACGCGGTGGTCTCCGTACGACCCGCGCCCCGCGAAGACGCCGTAGAGGGCGGCGACCGCGAGCGCGGTGCCGTGCCCGTTCGCCGCGGGAATCTCGGCGGCCCGCCACCCGGGGGTGTTGGCC
>KL569177.1:28853-30408 GCA_000715635.1 Streptomyces violaceus
GGCCGGCCACCGGCGGGTTCGTCAGCGCCGCGATCGCCGCCGGGGCCAACTGGGCGAAGGCAGCGGCCTGTTCACTGCTCGCCGCCACCGGCGGCTGGACCAGATCGGCCACCCGGCCGGAGTCCTTCTCCGGCAGTCCGATACGGAAGTCGATCCCGAGCGGCGCGGTCACCTCCCGCTCCAGGAAAGCCCCCGGGCGCAGCCCCGAGACCCGCCGTACGACCTCGCCGACCAGATGGCCGTAGGTCAGCGCGTGATAGCCGGACCGGCTTCCCGGTTCCCACCAGGGCTGCGTCGCCGCGAGCCGCTGCGTGGTCAGCTCCCAGTCGCAGAGCTGCTCCAGTGAGTGCGGTTCGCGCAGCCCGGCCAGACCGGCGCGGTGGGACAGCAGGTGCCGTACGAGGATCTTCTCCTTGCCCGCCGCCGCGAACTCGGGCCAGTACTCGGCGACCGGCGCGTCGAGGTCCAGCAGCCCCCGGTCGGCGAGGATGTGCGCGCACAGCGCCACCGGGCCCTTGGTCGTCGACCACACATTGACCAGTGTGTCCCTCTCCCACGGCCGCGAGCATTGGGCGTCGGTCCAGCCGCCCCACAGCTCCACCACCGTCGCGCCGCCGACGGTGACGGCCACCGCGGCGCCCAGCTCGTCCCGCTCCCGGAAGTTCTCCTCGAACGCCCTGCGTACCGCGGCGAACCGCGCGTCGCAGTGCCCGCGCACCTGTCTCTCGTTCTCGGACATGAGCCCCTCCGCCGACCGTCTCGGGGCCGGGCCGCCGTGGAGCGGCCCGGGCGCGAAGAACGTACCGACTGGTCGGGACAGTGCGGAAGCCCGCCGGCGGTGAACGGCCGGATCAGATGTACGAGCGCATCCAGCGCAGCTTGGCCGCCTCCTGGAAGGGGCCGCCGCCCTCGTGGTCGTTGAAGTCGTACACCTCGATCTCCTTGTCCTCGTGGCTCCAGGCGTTGAAGGCCGCGAAGACCGTCGAGGGCGGGCAGGTCTGGTCCTCCAGGGCGGCCGAGAAGAGTGCCGGGGCCCGGCCGCGGGAGGCGAAGTGGACGGCGTCGAAGTAGGAGAGTGTGCGCAGGGCGTCCGCGGCGCGACCGCGGTGCGTCTTGAGGTACAGGCCGATCTCCCGGTACGGGTGCCGGTCCGTGAGCGTGGCCGCGCGCGGGTAGTCGCACAGGAACGGCACGTCCGGCGCGATGGCCGCCAGGTCAGGGACCAGTCCGCCCACCGCGATCGTGATGCCGCCGCCCTGGCTGGCGCCGATGGCCACCGTGCGCGTGGCGTCGGTCAGGGGGTGCGAACGGGCCGCCTCCACGGCCCGCACGGCGTCCGTGAACACCCGGCGGTAGTAGTAGTTCTCCGGCGCGTCGATACCGCGTGTCATGAAGCCCGGGAACGCCGGCGCGCCGCCCACCGGGTCCGCCGTGCCGCCGCCCGCGCCCCAGGCGCTGCCCTGCCCGCGGGTGTCCATCACGAAGTGCGCCCGGCCCGAGGACGCCCACAGCAGGTGCTCGTGCGGCAGTCCGCGGCCTCCGCCGTAGCCGATGA
>KL569177.1:30633-33019 GCA_000715635.1 Streptomyces violaceus
GGCAGCGTCAGCCAGCCCTTGACCGGATGACCACCGAAGCCGGCGAACGTCACGTCGAACACCTGCACGGTGGACAGGCCCGTGTCGACCGGTTCGAAACGGGCGTCCAGATCGTGCTGACGCGCCTCCTGGAGCGTCTTGGACCAGAACGCGTCGAAGTCCTCCGGCTCGATGGACGCGCTGTGGTACTCGCGGAGTTCGTCGAGAGGAAGGTCGAACAGGGCCATGCAGGACCGCCTTGGGTGAGGAACAGCTGCGGAGACAGAGCGGATGATCACACTACGTGGGCGGTCGGAGGGCTCGCCAGGCATTTGTCCGTCACGCGCGGCGGTGCGTCCACTCCGGCTCCGTACGGGCCCACGCCCGGTCCCACTCGGCCAGCCTGCGGCGCAGCGCCACCCGGCGCACGACGACGTGGCCGAGAAGCACCACGAGCACCGCACCGCCCGCGGCACACATGCCGATGGTGAGGGTGTGCTGCCAGATCGCGGTGCCGTCCACCGGCGGGGGCACGTTCCGCCCCTGGGAGTCGAACCAGACGTCCACGACCTCGCCCTGCCGGGTGCCCGCGGCGACCGGTGCCGTCGTGGTGCGCGTCCCCTCGCCCGGCTCCGTCCAGCGCACGGTCGCACGGAACGCGTGCTGCCCGCCGGCCTCCACCGACGGCAGCGAGTCGCCCTTCCTCCCCACCACCTCGGCACGGACGCGATGCCGCTCGGCGCGCTGCTCCGTAGAGACCGAGGTCGCCTCGTCATGGGCCCACCAAGCGGCCGCCGCCCCGGCCAGCGGCGCGCCCACGAGCAGCAGGACGGCGACCACCAGCGCCGTCCACGCCTCGACGACATCGGACCGGCGCCGCAGCGGACTGCGCCGCCAACGCCAGCCGCGCACCCGGGTTCGCATGTCGACCTCCTCGCCGTCACCGCGGCCGGAGGGCCGGGCCGGCCGTGCGGTGGCGGTGCCGCTCCCTCCGCGTCATGCCACGTCTGCGAGTGCCCACACGGACCGGGTACCCCCTCCGACACGTATCGATCGCCCGTCGTGGCTCCGGTACGGGGCGCCGGCACGGCAAGCCGCACGGGAGAGCCGCACCGTACGGAGAGCCGGGCCGTCGGTCCCCTCCCCGGCAGGGTCGTCGCGTGCGCGGGGGGAGCGGTCGCGTGCCGAAGCCCTCCGGCTGGGTGCCCGGGCCGACCCGGGCGAAACACCGGGGTGGGGAGGGGGCGTCGTCGAGGTCAGCGCGCCGGCGAGATCAGCCGAAACGCTCGATCCGGATGCGGTCCACGGGCTGACCGGCCGTCACGAGCAGCCGGGAGGCGTGCTCGGCGAAGGAGTTGGAGCCGCACACATAGGCTTCCCACCCACCGGACGGCTGCTCGGCCAGGAGTGGCGCCACATGTGCTGCGGCCATACGTCCCACGGGCACACCCTCCGGTGCGCCGCGGGTGAAGACGGGCGTCGCCTCCGCGCCGAACTCCCGGGCGTAGATGAGCTCCTCGGGGCTGCGCGCGGACACCACCAGCCGCAGCGGCACGGTCAGGTTCCGCGCCCGGTGGTGCCGGACCATCGACATCAGCGGTACGACGCCGGAGCCGGCGCCGATCAGCAGCGCGGGCCGGTCGCCGGGCCAGGCGAAGAAACCGCTCACCGGGCCCCGCACCTCGACCCGGTCGCCGGGCCGGGCGACGGTGTGGAACCAGCCCGAGACCTCGCCGCCGTCGACGTGGTCCAAGGTCAGCTCGACGTGCCCGGAGTCGTCCGGGGCGGACGCGATCGAGTAGTGGCGCTGGGCCGCATAACCGTCCTCGGCGGTCAGCCGCACCATCAGGTGCTGGCCGGGCAGGTGACCCGGCCAGCCGGGCACGGCGAACCGGAAGGTGGCGGCACGCGCGGTCTCGCGGCGGATCTCGGTCAGCGTGGCGGTCTGCCACACGGAGGCGGCATGCTCGCTCACGGCGATGCGCCCGGGCACGGCGAACCGCGTGGGAGGCACGAAGGTCTCAGTCACCGGAGTACCTCTGCTCCTCCCAGGGGTTGCCCCGCTCGTGGTAACCGTTCTGCTCCCAGAAGCCAGGCTCCTCGTGGTCGAGGATCCGCAGGCCCGCGATCCACTTGGCGCTCTTCCAGAAGTACAGGTGCGGCACCAGCAGTCGCGCCGGGCCGCCGTGCTCGGGGGCGAGCGGGCTGCCGTCGTACTCCCAGGCGATCCAGGCACGCCCGCCCGTCAGGTCGGCGAGCGGAAGGTTCGTGGTGTAGCCGGTGTGCGAGTAGGCGACGGCATGGGTCGCCGACCCATGGGGCCGGACCACATCGAGGAAGGCGTCCAGGGACACGCCCGAGAACCGCACCCCGAACTTCGACCAGCTCGTCACGCAGTGGATGGCGC
>KL569177.1:33269-33601 GCA_000715635.1 Streptomyces violaceus
GCCGGTGCGCCTCCTCCCAGCCCCAGGTGCGGGGCTCGTCCACCAGGCCGTCGACGCGGAACGTCCAGTCGGCGGGTGCCAGGTCGGGAGTGACCTCGGCGGACAGGACGGGCCAGTCGTCGCCGGCGTCGTACTGGCCGGGCGGCAGACCGGGGTCGGCGCCGCGCGGGCGCCCGGTGAAGCCTCTGGTGATGTGCATGGGGAGCTGCCTCCGGGCCGGGCCGACGGTGCCCCGCCGGGCCGGGATGATCAGTGATTGCGTATTCAACGGTACGTGCGGTGTGCTCAGTCGTGCCGACCGGGCCCGGAGCCCGCGTTGTAGCGCACGAGAC
>KL569177.1:33871-34049 GCA_000715635.1 Streptomyces violaceus
CTCGGTGACCTGGGCCAGGATGCGCCGGCCCGCCTCCGTCAGCTGCAGCACCAGAACGCGCTGGTCCTCCGCGGCGGGGCGGCGTTCGATGAGACCGGCACGTTCCAGGGCGGCCACCTGGCGGCTGACGGTGGACTTGTCCAGGGCGTAGTGGGCGGCCAGATCGGTGGCACGGCAG
>KL569177.1:34231-38336 GCA_000715635.1 Streptomyces violaceus
GATGTGTATAAGAGACAGGCTCTCCTCCAGATGCCCGAGCAGCGTGTACGACACCAGCGACAGCTCGGGTTCCAAGATCATGATCCCGCCTCTCACGGTGGGATCCTGGAGGCCAGGAGATGAATCCCGATGCGCACCATCCCCGCCGGTACCCCGGCACTCCTCGTACGGCGGCTGAGCCGCAGCACTGAGGCCAGCAGCTCCCTGGAGCGGCAGGCCGAAGACTTGGCCAAGGCCGTCGCCGAGCGCGGCCTGGTGGTCGTCGGCGACGTGGAGGACCCGGACGTGTCCGGCGCCGTCGACCCCGCCCAGCGTCCGAAGCTCGGTCCATGGATGCGGAGCCCGCTGTGGGAGAGCTGGTCGGTGATCATGGTTACGGCCCTGGACCGGCTCACCCGCGACCAGCACGCCTGGGACGCGTTCTGCATGCGGTGCCACCAGGGCGGCAAGGAGATCATCGTCCTGACGGACCCCAGCTTGGACATCCACACCCCCACCGGCCGCATGATGGCCTACATCCGGGCCACCATCGCCCAGGAGGAACGAGAGAAGGTCTCCGAGCGCCGCCTGAACACCCGTGCGTTCTACCGCCGCGAGGACCTCTGGCCCGGTGGTTCCTGGCCCTTCGGATACCGTGCCGAGCCGTTCATTCGGGGCGGCAAGACCCGCTTCCGGCTGGTGCCGGACCCGGTGACGGCGCCCCTGGTCCGGGAGGCGTATCTGAGGGTGGCTGAACAGGGCTGGTCGATGCGGCAGTTGGCCCAGGACTGGAACGCCCGGAACATCCCCACCTCCCGCGACCATCAGCGCATCGCCTCCGGGCAGGAGCCGCAGGGCCACACCTGGGCGCCGTCCGCGCTCAGGAAGTCACTCCGGAGCCCGGCGCTGAAGGGCGTAGCCACCCGCAACCGCAAGCCGCTGCTGAAGGACGGGCTTCCGGTGCGGTGGGCCGAACCTCTGCTCACTGACGACGAGTTCGAACGCCTTCAGCACGCGCTGGACGTTCTCGCCGTCAGGTTCCCCGGAGGGAATGCAAGATCACAGGTCAGTCCCTTGAACGGTCTCCTGTGGTGCGGTGCCGGGCACCGGATCCATGAAGCCAACCGCCACCGGCAGCTGGTTGATGGCAGTACTCGCGAGCATCGCTATCTCCGCTGTGCAACCTTCGCCACCGGCCAGGAGTGTCCGTTCAAGGCAAGCTGGCCGCGTGAGGGGACCCTCGACATGGTCGAGAAGGCGTTCATGCTCAAGCTGGGCGAGGAAGAAGTGAAGGAGCGCCGCTACATCCCCGGCTCCGACAACCGGGCCCGGATCGCCGAGCTGGAGGCCGCCATCGGCAACCTGGCCCAGGCCGTCGCCGAGGCACAGTCCCCGGCCGTGGTCGCGGCACTGACCCGGACCATGGACGCGCACGCCGCCACCCTCGCCAAGCTTCGTGAGGAGCCGGTGACGCCGCCCCGGTGGGAGGAGGTGGGCACCGGCCGGACCTTCGCCCAGTGGTGGGCGGAGGCGGGCACCTGGGCCGTCCGGGGGCCGTTCCTGCGGCAGGCCGGGTTCCGGATCTTCCTGCTGGGCCACCCGGAGGGCTACCACGAGGCGATCGTGATCACGCCCGCCGACCTGCTCGATACCGCCCGGGACGCGGCCTCCGGCACCGTCACCCCCCGCGACGACGACGCCGACTCGCTCCGGGCGCTGCGGCGGGTGCTGGAGGCTGGGCCGCCGCATTCGCATTAGGTGTCGCTGACCACACCCGGGCGCTAGCTGTTAGCCGGTGCGTTTTCGCGGGGAGGACACTCAGTACACGCCGAACGAAGTCGAAGGTTCGGGATGGCCGCCCCCTCCGGTCCGAACGGAGGGGTTCTGGCGGCCTAGCACGGGACGGAAACCGTGCGCATGACCCCAACACCCCTTACCCCCGAGGGACGCCACCAGCGTGCCCTGCTCGCGCGCGCCACGCAGCTCGGCCACCATGCCGAGGCCGAGGACGCGCGAAGGAAGCTCCGGGTGCTCACGCTCGCCCAGCGCATCGCCGAGGTCGTCGAGCAGCCGCCGAAGCCCACGCCCGAGCAACTGGACGAGCTTCGCCGCTTGTTGCGGCCCCGGCCCTGATCCCGTCCCTGTCCGCCCCAGACCCCGCAGATCTGGATCACGAGTACATGACGCCAACGAACAGCGAGCCGGTCCCCCCGACAGGGACCGACCCGCTCCTTAACGACAACGATGTTCAACTGACAACAGGCTACACGTACGGGTCGCTGCTCGACCCATCGCTACCCATGTGCGCCCACAGCCAGGTGAAGGGACGGTGCAACTATCAGGGGTGCCCTGACGGCGACCCCGAAGCCCTGAAGCGGTGGGCGGCGGAGCAGGAGCGGGAGGAGCGGCTGCGGGTCACCGACGAGCAGCTGCTCGACATGGCGGCCGGGGCGGCGGTGTGGCCCCGCAACTCGGAGCAGCGCACCGACCGCCGCAAGAACGTGGCCGGGTCCCAGATCGACCGGTACATGGAGCACCTGGCCGGGTTCGACGAGGTCGACCAGGAAGAGAGCATCAAGGCGCAGCGCACCGAGCGCAGGCGCCGGTTGGCCCGCAAGGTGCTCGACCAGGAGGAGGCCGCTGCCTCGTTCCCCACGGCCAAGCTGGTCTCACGCTCGCTGACGGAGGAGCTGAAGCTGGAGCCCGAGCACGACGAGCCGCTGATCCAGGACTACTGCCCGGCGAACGGCAACGTGACCATCGCGGGAACCCGCAAGGTCGGCAAGACCACCTTTGTCGGCAACCTGACGCGCTCGTTCGCGGACGGCATCCCGTTCCTCGGCCAGTACGCGGTCCGGCAGCCGGGCCGAATCGCCATCTGGAACTACGAGGTGTCTGCCGACCAGCACCGCGAGTGGCTGCGGGACATGGGCATCAAGGACACCGACGCGGTCGAGCCGCTCAACCTGCGTGGCCTGAACGTCCGGCTCAACTCGCCGTACGCCCGTGAGTGGGCCGTCAAGTGGCTTCGGGACCACGACATCAAGGTCTGGATTCCCGATCCCGGACACAAGGCGTGTTCGGGTTGGGACCCCGACTCCAACCCCGACGTCCTGGAATTCACCGAGTACCTGGACGAGATCAAGGCCGAGGCCGGAGTTGAGGCCATCTTCATGCCATTGCACACCGGCCATCTGAAGAAGAACGGCAGCTCCGACGTAAGGGCTCGCGGTGCGGCTCGTTGGGGGGACTGGCCGGATGCGCTTTGGACGTACACCAAGGGCGATTTCGGCAAGCGCGGCCTCGCCGCAGAGGGACGCGACGTCGATATGTCGGAGCAGACACTGAGTTACGACCGCGAGACACGGCTATTGCGCGTCAGTGGTGGAAGTCTCAACTCGGAAGTGCTTAAGGCGAACGTCGACAAGATTTGCGAGTGGCTGGCCGACCATCCGGGGGAGCACCCGACCAAATCGGAGGCACATGACGTCATTGGGATGCGCAACGCCGACTCGTACAAGGCCATCACGAAGGGGATCGAGGACGAGAAGCTCAAGATCGTCCAGGACGGGAGGTCGAAGCGGCTGTACCTTCCGGGCGACGTGATGAAGGGCCAGATGACCATGGACGAGGAGTGATTTCCAAGATCCGGGAACTACCCGAAGGTCCGGGAACTACTTCGTCGTCATAAACGCCCAGTTCAGAGGGGGGTCAACTAGTTCCCGGAACTAGTTCCCTGACTAGTTCCCAACCGCATATACCGAAGGTTATGCGGGGGACGGGAACCACTAGGTATGGAAGGAAGATCCACATGACGAACAGGAACGACCTCACATCGCAGGGACTGGGCGCATTGAGGCCGCCCGGCGAGAGCTCCTGCGAATGCTACGACTGCAACCCGTACTGCATCTTCTGCGAGGCCCGTCCGGAGCCCGGCAGGGAAATGGGCACCATCATGTCGGACGGCTGGAACCACGGCCAGGTGTCGTTCCTCTACGCGTGCCGCCCGTGCTGCGACGGGAACAACTGACCCTGAAATGGAGATTCACATGTCATACGAGCTGCTGAAGCTGGACGAGTCCGTGCAGCGCCTCACCGCCGCGATCGAGTCGCTGACGGCGGCCCT
>KL569177.1:38523-45218 GCA_000715635.1 Streptomyces violaceus
TCGCTGACGGCGGCCCTGGCCGCGTCCCGGTCCCCGTCCCCGTCGGCGAAGGGGATCGAGACCCGGACGGTGACCCGGACGGTCGCGGCGAAGCCGCGCACTGGTCGTTTGAAAGTGAATGAGAACCTGGATTGAGAAAGGAGCGTCACATGAAAGCAAGGAAGCTCAGTGAATTCTGGGCCTCGGACTGGCTCGAAGGGGAAGCTGAACCTCAATGCGAGTCCGACGTGGTTAAAGCCTATGACCGCTGGCGTATTGCGCGAGCCGACCAGCGAATCGGCTGCGGCCTCGAACGCCCGGGGCCGCTCGTCGCGGCGAGCTGGGTGGAGCAGATGGAGTTGAGGCGTGCCCTGGACCGGTTGGGGGCGGCGTGAGTCCACAACTCGACAAGAACCAACCGAAGAGGACCCAGCGTTTCGAAAAGGAGCACCGTCGCAGGAAACAGGCCCTGGCGGAGTCGGAGGATGCGCCACCGTCCCCGAATGCGACCGAGGGCGACCGGATAATGAGGCAGCAGTATCAGAAAAGGAGTGACGCCGCCCTCGATAAGCTCGTGGTGAAACATATAAATAACGGTGGTAGCGTCGACGACGCCCTCGACCTCCTCGATATGGGGGGTGTGCAGTGGTGGATATGCCCCCTGTGCGACGCGTTCGGAAGCGAGGACGAGAAACACGATTCAGCTTGCCCGGCTAAGTCCATAGCCAAGAGGAAATGGGAGGCGTGACGACATGAAAATTATTCAGTGCACAGCCGAGGAGTTCGAGGCGCTGGTCAATGAAAGCGACGGCACGGCGGTAATCGTGACGCGCGGATATCTGGAAGATGGTGCCCACTGGACGCCGCCGGACGACGACGCGGATAGCGATGGCGAATGGGGGGTATGGTAAAGGTAGCGGAACGGAAAATCGCAGGAGACGCTCGCTGGGCCCTGGATTCCCCACCCGCTGGACGCAGAGCGTTGAGGTCGGACGGCCCCTCTCGTCAGGTCATTCATTTTGACGACCCGCAAAGACAAGAGAGGGGCTTTCCTAATGCCTCGAAATAGGCGCTCCGGCGCATCAGAAGAAACACCCCAATTCACCAACATCACCGAGGCCCGCGAGACGCTGGCCGAGATCCACGCCAGAAACGACGGCGAGCTGGACGGGGCCGACCGCGAGCGGTGGACGGCCGCCGAGTCCTTCATCCAGACCGCTGAGACGCGCATGGAGCACCTGAAGGGCCTGGCCCGCAGTGGTTCCATCGACGGGCCCAATCGGAGCCGTCAGACGGGCTCTCAGGGCCGCGACGAGAGCAGCTCGTACTCCCGGGCCCGCCGCACCATCGACGGCTACAGCCGCGAAGCCCTCCCGGACGACGTCCGCCATCGCGTCAGCCAGGCCTTCGACGATGCCCGTGGGGCCGACCGCGACCGGCTGTCCGACTACGCCGCATGTGCGGCAGATCCTGACTACTTGTCCGCGTTCATGCGGATCCTGGTCGACCCGGCTGGCGGGCACCGCTCCTGGTCGTCCGACGAACTGCAGGCCTGGCAGCGCATGGACTCCGTCCGCGCCCTGGGTGTCGGAGCTGCGGGCGACGGCGCCAGCGCCGCCGTGCCGTTGGTCCTCGACCCGAGCGTGGCCCTGACAAGTGACGGCAGCGTCAACCCGATCCGCCAGCTCGCCTCCACCCAGTCCATCCTCGGCAACAGGTGGCAGGGCGTCAGCTCCGAGGGCGTCGTGAACGACTGGACGCTGGAGGCGCAGGAAGTACCGCTGACGCCCCTGACGTTCGAGCCTCCGGCCATAACAACCCGGAAATACACGGCATTTGTTCCGTTCTCGTTCGAACTGGGCGGAAACGGGACAGGCGGCGACTGGAGGCAGCTGGCCGACGAACTGCGGAAGATCTTCGCCGACAGCGTCGACAACCAGCAGGCGGTCGCTTTCGCGACGGGCACCGGCCCGGCCGACGGTGAATTCGCCCAACCGGAAGGTGTTGTGACCGGTCTGGACGGGACTGCGAGTCAGCTCTTCGCCGGGGGCGCCTTCGACAGGGATGATCTCCTTGCCGTTCGGTACGCGGTGCCGCCGCGCTTCCGTGCCAACGCATCCGTGGTGTCTTCGCTCGAAGTGCAGGACGCTGCACGGGAGTTCCACGCCATCGATGCCGGAGTCGGGGACGTGTCGATTCTGACCGAGGGCAACCCGCCCACGTTCAGGGGTTGGAAGTGGCTGGAGTACTCAGAGCTGGACGCGGATCCCTCGGAGGTCGGTGCCAACTTCCTGGTCGCTGGCGACTTCAACGCTGGCTATAAAATTGTCGATCGTGTTGGCACGTCAATTGAGATCGTGGCACACCTCTTTGGCAACGCCGGGCGCCCAACTGGGCAGCGTGGTGGCCTGCTTTGGGGGCGCGTAGGCGCTGGTGTCATCAACGCCAATGCACTGCGGCTTCTCAGCAATGGAACGAGCTGATCACATGGAAATCAGGCAGTTCGAGTTCCGGGCGGAGAGCGAAGGTGACGGCCGCACCCTCAGCGGAATGGTCGTGCCCTACGCCACTCGCGCCGACATTCATGAGAACGGGCGGGACTTCACCGAGAGCATCTCGTTCGGAGCCTGCCGCGACGCAGTCGAGTCGGCTGGGGTTCCCGTCCTCTGGGCGCACGATCGCAGCCAGGTCCCCATCGCTACGGTGACCGGTCTGGAGGAGCGCCAGGAGGGGCTGCACATGACGGCCCGCCTGCTCCAGCATCCGCTGGCCGAGGCCGTCAGGGAAGCAGTGGCCGAGGGTGCCGTACGTGGCGCCTCGATCGGTTTCAGTGTTCCCGAGGGCGGCGACGAGTGGCGGGGCGACGAGAGGACGATCCATACGCTGGCTCTGCGGGAGATCAGCGTGACGCCCTGGCCTGCGTATGCGACGGCGGTCGGGGTGCGATCCACCCAGCCGTCGACGCTGTCGGCTGGCCAACGTGCCGCGTACCTGCGTGGGCTGGCACTGCGTGACCTGGCCCCGTCGCCGACGGATACCCCGCCGGGGACGGAGCCCGAGGCACCCACGCCTGAAGAGGCGGCGGATGCGGTCAAGACCCTGGCCGCGTTCGTCAAGTCGCGCTTGTCCGGGGAGGGTTCAGGCGAGCCGCCTCCCAACTGATAGACGTGCCAGGTCCTTTCAGGGGCTTCTCCACGGTCGCCCCGGTCTTCCAGCCTGGCACCCCGCCTCCTCCTTCCAACTCCCGGTGCATTCTTGGCGGATTGAGCCGGTACTCGTTGAAGGAGGGGGCACCCCTCCGGGACCCGGTCGTGGTGCCCGACCCGGGGGCGCCTCCGGATGAGGCCTGACTTCGCCTTGTCCGGAGGCTCAAACGCTACGAGGTAACCCGCCGCCTCCACGAAGACCCCCCTGGACGAAGACGAAAGCCGAACTGGTGAGAACGTGGCTCGCCTGCTTTCAGCTCCTGATTGGCATGGTGACGATGATCCTCGTCCTGCTGAAGTGACCGACCTACGAACCCATCCACCGAGCCAGCATGACCGCAGCTCAGGATGCGTTCTGGCGAAGCGAAGCCAGCGCATACGACACAGCATCGGATACGCCATGCCTGACACCTGTGCCACCTACCTACCACCCTGGTCGTGGCCCCTGTGCCCATCCCTCTACCCCACCTAGCCTGGTGCCACTGCCACTGCCACTGCCACGTGCCCTGCCGCTGCCCGTGTCGCGTGCCGTGACGCAGACCCTGACTGCGACTGTGCGACTGCGTTCGTGTGCTGATGTCACACTTGATGTCTTCCTTGTCCAACTCCTTTGGTTCATCTCATAGTTGATGAATGACTCTTGCTTCGTCGACTCGACAACTCATTAAGAGAACTCGACGACTTGACAACTGAATTCGAAGTTTGGTGAAAGAGATTATTCTGAGTGCGAGATTATTCTGAGTGCGTCGACCGGCGCAGTGAGAATGATCAACGAACGAGAACGATCAAATGAACGAAGATCGCGTCAATCGGCCCGATCACGCTGATGGTCAAGCTACGAGTTGGGACACTGTGGTGTTCACCCAGCCTCGTCCAGCGCTGGACGAAACGACGGGCACGGCGGCACCCATTCGGGCACGGGCTCGGTGTGTTCCGGCAGGGCCACCCGGTGTTCCCGGCACTGGGTGCGGTGCTCCGGCAGGCCCCTGGGCGTGTCGGGTACGGATACGCGGCCAGGCCCCTACCGGCTCCGGTGGACCCGTGCATCGAGGCCGACGTCCCAAGGGAAAGACCCCGACGCGGTCCGCGTCCCAAGGGAAGCAAGGCGACCAGGCCTGGCCGTGCGTGGGTTCAATGGTCATTCTCACGTGGCCGGAACA
Source organism: Streptomyces violaceus (assembly GCA_000715635.1). Classification (GTDB taxonomy): domain Bacteria; phylum Actinomycetota; class Actinomycetes; order Streptomycetales; family Streptomycetaceae; genus Streptomyces; species Streptomyces violaceus. Next base: position 42,869 of record KL569177.1, read on the forward strand.
CGGTCACCGTCCGATGCCGCCGCCCAGGACCCTGACCAAAGACGCGCCGTCTGCTTTGGTCCCGAGCCCCGGCTCGTTCGAAGGCCCCCGGTGAATGCGCCTCGGGTTCGGTGTCGTTCCGCACGCGGCGGCGGTGATTGTGACGGCGACACCGCAACCGACGCCGATGGCGACGCATTCCGTGTCGGCGTCGGGGATAGGCCCGGGGGTGGGGGCGAGACGGAGTGCGCTTGAGGCTATTGCGACACTGCTCGCATTTTTCTTCTCTCTCTTGGTTCGAGTTTCCGCCGAAGGCAAACGAAAGGAACGCATGATGGCTAACGACTGGACGATATGCGGCCGGTGCTACAACGAATTCCCGAAGCGCCCAGGGAAGGGCAGGCCGCGCCTGTACTGCGACGCGTGCCGGGACACGAAGCACGACGCCGCCCACGACAAGTTCCGCAGGGCGACCATCGCCGCCGCGTACGGAACGCCCTGCGTCAGGTGCGGCGAGGACCTCACGTACGGGAACCCGCTGGGCGAGCCGGAGCTGGACCATGCCGACGACGGGATCGGGTACCTGGGCTACTCCCACCGCCACTGCAACAGGTCCGCAGGGGCCACCAAGGGGAACCTGACGCCGAGCCCCGCCAAGGCGGCCCAGCAGGCCCGCTGGGCGTCGACGCACCCCCCGTCGCGGTCCCCGTCCCCGTCCCGGCCGCCGACAGGGCCACGGACGCCGACGGCGACACCGTCCGCGACACGGCCACCGATGCCGGACGACGGCTTCTGGGCGTGGTGTGAGGTGCCGGGGTTCGTCGGCTGGCAGCCCATCTCTCGTGAATGGAAGTGATCATCGGCCCCCCCTTGAACAGCGCGGCGAGTGAACTCGTTTAAGTTACTCGCCAGTAAACCTATACGGCGACCCAAGGGGGCGTGTAATGAAAGTGGAATACGAAATACCACTTAAGAAGCACGCCATGCGAACCACCAAGTGCCGCGTCTGCGGAACCCCCTTCGAGTACAACGGCCGAGGGCGGCCGGGCACCCTGTGCGCGACGCACAAGCAGCAGGGAGCCGACCACGGAGTGACCTGCTCGGTCACCGAGCCCGGGCCCTGCACCCGGCCCGCCATCGTCCTGTACCCCGGCAAGGTCACCGACCCGGACGCCCCGTACCGGCCGCTGTGCAAGGTCCACCAGACCCGGCTCAGCCGGACCGGCAGCGTCGGCACCAAGGCGATCCGGAAGGTGTCGACCCCCGAGGAGCTGGCCGTCATCGACCGCGCCCTGTGGGACATCTGCCGGAGGCAGCAGCCGCTCAGCGTCCGAGCCGCGTACTACCGGCTGGAGTCCACCACCCGACTGATCGGCAAGGAGGACGAGGACTACAACCTGGTCCAGCGACGAATCCTGATCATGCGGCGAGGCCTCTCGCCCACCGGCCTGGCCATTCCCGGTCACTGGATCACGGACGGCACGCGGTCGCTGCTGCACCCGCACGGCGTGTTCGGCGACCTGGGCGACTTCCTGGGCGAGCGGGCCTACAAGCGGGACATCTGGACGGACCAGCCGTCCGTGGTGGTCGTGCTCACCGAGAAGGACGCGATCACCGGAACGCTCCAGACGGTCATCGACCAGTACCACCTGCGGTACGGAGTGCACCGAGGGCAGTCCAGCGAATCCTTCTGCTGGCGGCTCGGCCAGTACGCGGGCGGCGACGACCGGCCGCTGCACATCCTCCAGTTCGGCGACCACGACAAGGCAGGGATCGACGCCTGGAACAGCATCCAGGACAAGGTCACCCGGTTCACCCGGGACGTGAACCCCGAAGTCGAGGTCACCTACGAGCGGCTGGCGATCACGCCGGAGCAACTGGCCACCGTCCAGACCCGGGATCCGAAGGTGAAGGGCGACCCCGAACGGTGCGCCGAGGTGGACGCGATCGAGCCCACGGAGCTGCGGCGGATGCTGGCGGCGCGGGTCGACGAGCTGCTCGACCCGGACATCCTGGAGCAGACCAGAGAGCAGGAGGCCGACGACCTCGGCGTCCTGGACGAGCTGATCGAGCAGTACGAGGCGTAGGCTGATCTATGAATCCGACAGCTCGGGGTGCATCCGCCCCGCCGCGGCACGGGCACGGCGGGCGAAGACCGTCATCTCCCGCTGGATGGTCTCCACAGCGTCGGCTTCGTTCACCTGGCCTCCCTCACGGCGCTTGCTGCCTGGCCTTTCCAGGGTTGCATGGCCCAACCACTTGCCGGCCGGGCGGCCGATCGCTGTGCCGTACCGGGTGGCCGGTCCGTCAGGTAATGTTGCCGTCCGGCTGCGGACCACCCCAGCCATCGGAAGCCGAGGAGGTGAGACCC
>KL569177.1:45444-47005 GCA_000715635.1 Streptomyces violaceus
CCCAGCCATCGGAAGCCGAGGAGGTGAGACCCATTACCGCTGTGTCAGCTCGGGTGCTCACTCCTCGATGTCGCGCGGATCGCCGCCCGTAGGCGACCGCTGGAGCGCCCTTCGGCTCTCGAAAGGCTCTTGGCTTCCATGCCGTCTCTGTCTTCTGTCCCGCCCTCCATGCCGTTGTCCCGTGTCTCCGTGGCCGACGCCCTGCGCGCCGCGGGGTGCGTCTTCGCCGAGGACGAGGCCGAGTTGATCCTCTCCACCGCGCGCACCCCGGCCGAAGCGGCCGCCATGGTCGAGCGCCGAGTCGAGGGTCTGCCCCTTGAACTCGTCGTCGGCTGGGCCGAGTTCCGGGGCCTGCGCATCACCGTCGCCCCCGGCGTCTTCGTGCCGCGCCGCCGCACGGAGTTCCTGGTGGAGCAGGCCCTCGCCCAGGCGCCCGGCTCCACCGTCGTCGTGGACCTGTGCTGCGGCTCGGGTGCCGTGGGCGCGGCGCTGGCCGCCGGGCTGGGCCGCGTCGAACTGCACGCCGCCGACATCGATCCCGTCGCCGTGGGCTGCGCCCGCGGCAACGTCGCCGCCGCCGGTGGTCACGTCCACCAGGGCGACCTGTTCGAGGCGCTGCCAGGTGAGCTGCTCGGCCGCGTCGACATCCTCGCGGCCAATGTGCCGTACGTACCCAGCGACGAGATAGGCCTGCTGCCCCTCGAGGCCCGCGACCACGAGCCACTGGTCGCCCTCGACGGCGGCACGGACGGCCTCGACGTCCTGCGCCGGGTCGCGACCGAGGCCCCCCGCTGGCTCGCCCCCGGCGGCTGCGTCCTGGTGGAGACCAGCCGACACCAGGCGCCGACCGCCGTCGCCGCCTTCGAACGCAACGGCCTGACGTCCCGCCTGGCCGTCTCGGAGGAGCTGTACGCGCATGTGGTGATCGGGGTGAGGCAGTAGGTGCCGCTCAGTCCGGAGCCGTCGCCCGTGCGATGAGCAGGGCCACGTCGTCGAAGTTGTCCGGCTCGTGGAGTGTGCGCAGGAGCAGGTCGCAGACTTCCTCCAGGGGGCGGTCGGGGCCGTCGAGGAGGGACAGGAGGGTGTCGAGGCGTTCGTCCAGCGGGTCGCGGCGGGTCTCGACGAGACCGTCGGTGTAGAAGACCAGGCGGTCGCCCGGTTCGAGGTCGACGGTGGTCGTGGAGAAGGGGACGCCGCCCACGCCGAGCGGCACCCCGGTCGGCAGGTCGAGCAGCTCCGGGGGGTGGCCGGCCCGGACCCGTACCGGTGGCAGATGCCCGGCGTTGGCGATCCGGCACTGTCGCAGATGCGGGTCGTGGACGGCGTAGACGCAGGTGGCGATGGCCTGTTCCAGCCCTTCGGTGATCTTGTCGAGATGCTCCAGGAGCCGGGCCGGGTCGAGGTCGAGGGAGGCCAGTGTGGTGGTCGCCGTACGCAGCCGGCCCATGGTCGCCGCCGCGGGGATGCCGCTGCCCATCACGTCTCCCACGACGAGCGCGGTCGTGCCGCCTTCCAGCGGGATGACGTCGAACCAGTCGCCGCCGACCTCGCTCGTGGCCCC
>KL569177.1:47194-51773 GCA_000715635.1 Streptomyces violaceus
CGTCGAACCAGTCGCCGCCGACCTCGCTCGTGGCCCCGGCCGGCTGGTAGCGGGAAGCGACCTCGAGACCGCCCGTCACCGGCGGATGGCTGGGCAGCAGGCTGCGCTGGAGGGTGAGCGCGGTGTCCCGGGCGCTCTGGTACCAGCGGGCGTTGTCGATCTGCACGGCAGCCCGGGCGGCCAGCTCGCGCGCCAGCAGCAGGTCGTCCTCGGCGAACGGCAGCGGATTGCGGGTGCGCTTGAGATCCAGGGCACCCAGCACCTCACCCCGCGCGATCAGCGGCACCGCCAGATAGGAGTGCACCCCGGCCCGGCCCAGCAGCTTCGCCGCCTCCGCGGAACGGGCGATGCGCGGCAGATCCTCGTCCTTGACCTGCGGCAGCATCACGGGACGTGCCGTACGTACGCACTCCGTGACGAGCCGGTCTGGCGCGTACCGGGCCACCTGCCCCGGAGGGTCGGCCGCCTCCAGCGCCTCGGCCGAGTCGTACCCCTGGACCGCCAGCGCGCGGATCACGGCCGACTCGGCGGGGCCGAGGCTGGTGCGCCGCCCCTGCACCACCGCGTCCAGCAGGTCGACGGCCGCGATGTCGGCGAGTTCCGGCACGGCCACCTCGGCGAGCTCGCGGGCCGTGCGGTCCAGGTCCAGCGAGGTGCCGATCCGGCCGGAGGCGTCCGCGATCAGGGCCAGACGCCGGCGCGCGGCCTCGGCCTCGATGCCCGCCCGGTACTGCTCGGTGACGTCGACGATCGAGACGGCCACGCCCAGCACGGTCTCGAACGCGTTCTCCAGCCGGTACAGCGAGATCGACCAGGCGTGGTCCTGGTCCGGGTCGGCCGGGGTGCGGCCGATCGTGGACTGGTCGACGACCGGCGTGCCGGTGTCCAGGACCCCGCGTGCCGCGGTCTCCAGGGCCTCGACGTCCATCTGCGGCACCACTTCGTGGACCGCGCGGCCCAGGTGCTGCTCGGCCGGCACGCCGTTGATCTCCTCCAGGGCCGCGTTGACCGAGACGTACCGCAGCTCGGTGTCCAGCACGGCCAGCCCGATCGGGGACTGCGCGATCATCCGCGTCGACAGCGCCACCTCCCGCTCCAGCCGGTGCACGGTCGACTGGTCGGCGCACAGCCCCAGCGCGTAGACATCCCCCTGATCGTCCAGCAGCCGCATGTTGCGGAACTCCACGAGCCGTGTGCTGCCGTCCTTGCGGCGGATGGGGAAGGCCCCCGCCCAGCTCTGCCCGGTGCCCATGACGTCCGCGAACAGTTTGACCACGAGGTCGACATGCTGTTCGTGGACCATGATCCGGGCGGCGTACTCCCCGAGCGCCTCCCGCGCCTCGTACCCGAACAGCTCCTCCGCCTGAGGGCTCCACAGCACGATGCGGCCCTCGGCGTCGAGGACCACCGAGGCCACGCGCAGGACATCGAGCAGCCCGCTCGGTCGCGCCGACCCGCGCGCGGGCTCGTCGCCCTCGGCCACGGGAGACCCGGCTGCACTCATCCCATGCCCCGCCTTCGCCGATCCTCGCGGCACGCCGTCATGGTGCCGACACCCCATGTTCTACCGCGCGGAGCCGTTTCCTCGAGGCCCCTTACGTCACCTTCCACCATCCCCCAACACGGCGCGTACCGCCCCGCAAAACCGGTCAGCACGGCAGGGGCTCTGCCAGTAGTGCTCGTCGGAAGGTGGTGCTTTGCTGGGGTAGGGGCGGATACGGCAGCGTGGCCAGAAGAGGAGCGTCACGATGGACCTTGAGCGACCGCACCCCCACTCCGTCTCGGTGGAGATCAGCGGATGCAGCAAGTACGACGCCCGGATCGTGTTCGACACGCTGTGCGCCTGCTTCGAGTCGGACCGGTGCGCCGACGACGTGCCCGAGGAACTGCACGAGACCCGTCCGACCGTGTGGCTCGGCACCTTCGACGTCGCCGACACGCACGAGGGCGCGCGGCCGGCCCGGCTGTCGTCCTCCGTCGACGCGGACCTGCACGGCGGGTACTGGGCGATCGAACAGTTCCGCATGAGGCTGGACTCCCTGTTCGCCGTGCAGGACCTGACCACGGTTCCCGGCGACCAGGAGGAGGAACTGCACGTGCGCCTCGAGAGCCGCTGACCGCCACTCACGCCCCCAGCAGACCGAAGGCCAAGGCCCCTGGTCATGGCCCTGCTGTGCCCTCCATCACCTTGTGCAACTAGTTGCATAAACCGTCGGTAGTCGTCTACAACTACAGGCACGACACCGCGCACGGAGGGCCCGATGAGCCGTTACCCGCACCTGCTGACCCCCCTCGACCTGGGCTTCACGACCCTGCCCAACCGGGTCCTCATGGGCTCCATGCATGTCGGTCTGGAGGAGGCCGAGGGCGGTTTCGAGCGCATGGCCGCCTTCTACGCCGCCCGCGCCCGCGGGGGAGTGGGCCTGATCGTCACCGGCGGCATCGCACCCAACGACGAGGGGCGTCCGTACGAGGGCGGCGCGAAGCTCACCACCGAGGCTGAGGCCGAGCAGCACCGGGTCATCACCGACGCCGTGCACCACGCGGGCGGGCGGATCGCGATGCAGATCCTGCACTTCGGCCGGTACGCCTACCACCAGGACCTGGTCGCGCCCAGCCCGATCCAGGCGCCGATCAGCCCCTTTCCGCCCCGCGAGCTCACCGAAGCGGACATCGAGCGGACCATCGACGACTACGTCCGCGCCGCCCGCCTGGCCCGTCAGGCCGGCTACGACGGCGTCGAGATCATGGGCTCCGAGGGCTACCTCATCAACGAGTTCATCGCCCGGCACACCAACCAGCGCACCGACCGCTGGGGCGGCTCGTACGAGAACCGCACGCGTTTCCCGCTCGAGATCGTGCGGCGGGTGCGCGAGGCGGTCGGCGAGGACTTCATCGTCGTCTACCGGCTGTCCATGCTCGATCTCGTCCCGGGCGGCTCGACGCTCGACGAGGTGATCACCCTCGCCAAGGCCGTCGAGGCCGCCGGGGCGACGATCATCAACACCGGCATCGGCTGGCACGAGGCCCGCATCCCCACCATCGCGACCTCCGTGCCGCGCGGCGCGTACACCTGGGTGACCAAGCGGCTCATGGGCGAGGTGTCCGTCCCCCTCGTCACCACCAACCGCATCAACACCCCCGAGCTCGCCGAGGAGCTGCTCGCCGAGGGCGCGGCCGACATGGTGTCGATGGCCCGCCCGATGCTCGCCGACCCGGACTTCGTCACCAAGGCCGCCGCAGGCCGCCCCGAGGCGATCAACACCTGCATCGGCTGCAACCAGGCCTGCCTCGACCACACCTTCAGCGGCCTGATCACCTCCTGCCTGGTCAACCCGCGCGCCTGCCACGAGACGGAACTCGTGCTCTCCCCGACCCGGCTGCGCAAACGCGTCGCGGTCGTCGGAGCCGGACCGGCCGGCCTCGCCTGCGCGGTCTCCGCGGCCGAGCGCGGCCACGACGTCACCCTCTTCGACGCCGCGAGCGAGATCGGCGGGCAGCTCAACGTCGCCCGCAAGGTTCCCGGCAAGCAGGAGTTCGACGAGACGCTCCGCTACTTCCGCACCCAGCTCGACTGGCACGGCGTCGACGTACGGCTGAACACGCCCGTCACGGTCGCGGACGTCGACGGCTACGACGAGGTCGTCGTCGCCACCGGCGTCAGCCCGCGCACCCCCGACATCCCCGGCGTCGACCACCCGAGCGTCCTCGGCTACCTCGACGTCCTGCGCGACGGCGCCCCCGTCGGCGACCGCGTCGCGATCCTCGGCGCGGGCGGCATCGGCTTCGACGTCGCCGAGTACCTCACGGACGGCGGCGACAAGGCCCACGAGGACCCGGCGACGTACTTCCGCCAGTGGGGCGTCGACCTCGACTACCGCGGCCCCGGCGGCCTCGCCGCGCCCGAGCGGCCCGCCCCGCCGCGCACCGTCCATCTGCTCCAGCGCAAGACGTCCAAGGTCGGCGCCGGCCTCGGCAAGACCACCGGCTGGATCCACCGCGCCGAACTCAAGCACCGCGGCGTCACCATGGTCCCGGGCGTGCGGTACGACCGGATCGACGACGCGGGACTGCACGTCACGATCGACGGCGCGAGCACGGTGCTGGAGGTCGACACCGTCGTGCTGTGCACGGGCCAGGAGCCGCGCCGCGGTCTGTACGAGGAGCTGGTCGCCGCCGGGCGCAGCACGCACCTCATCGGCGGCGCCGACGTGGCCGCGGAACTGGACGCCAAGCGCGCCATCAAGCAGGGCACCGAGCTGGCGGCGGCGCTGTAGGGGGCCCGCCGCCCGTCCCTAGGATGACTGGTATGTCACTCCCGCACGCGATCCTCACCGCCCTGCTCGAGAAGCCGTCGTCGGGCCTGGAGCTGACCCGCCGGTTCGACCGGTCGATCGGCTACTTCTGGTCCGCGACGCACCAGCAGATCTATCGCGAGCTGGGAAAACTGGAGGCCGACGGCCTGATCCGGGCCCTGCCCTCCGAGCAGCCGGCGCGCGGGCAGAAGAAGAGCTACGAGGTCCTGCACGCGGGCCGCGCCGAACTGGCCCGCTGGACCGCCGCCTCCCAGGACCCCAAG
>KL569177.1:51997-52791 GCA_000715635.1 Streptomyces violaceus
GCCTGGAGGCCGATCTGCGACGCCATCTGCAGCTGCACGAGCGGCAGCTGGCGGAGTACCAGGAGATCGAGCAGCGCGACTTCCCGCCCGGCCGGGACGGCACCGAGGACCGGCTGCGGCATCTGGTGCTGCGGGCCGGCATCGACCTGGAGACCTTCTGGACCCAGTGGCTCAGCCGCGCCCTGACGGAATTCGACGGGCTTCCGGACGGCGAGCCGACCCGCCCGGCCTGACCGGGGTGTGACGGTGGCCCGCCCGACCGGAGCGCTTCGGGAGGGCGGGCCACCGTCCGTACCGGGTCAGAACCGGTACGGCTTGTGGCGGCGGCGCAGGTACCAGGCCGTCCCGAGCAGGCCGGCCCCGACCAGCGTGCCGCCCGCCACCAGCGTGACCGTCCCGTAGTCCGTAGCGCTTCCGCCGGTACCGCCCATGACGCCGCGGGACGGCGAGGCCGACGGGGACGGGGATCTCGTGGGGGAGGGGGTCGGGGAGACGACGACGGACTGGGTGCCCGCGGTCGTGCCGTCCGAGCAGATGACGATGACGGTGTACGTCCCCGCGCTGACGCTCGACCAGGCGGCGGACTGACTGGTGGACGTCCCCGACAGGGTCACCTGGCGCCCCTGGGCGAAGCTGCCCTGGCTGCTGGTGAGCAGTGAGGCGGTGCCCCAGCTGCCGCTGATCTGGGTGCACGCGCTGGTAGTGACCGACACCGTGGAACCCGTGGTGCTCACGGAGATGCCCGGGCCGGCGGCAGCGGGCACCGCGGCCAGGGCGAGGGGCAGAGCGGCGGG
>KL569177.1:53001-54750 GCA_000715635.1 Streptomyces violaceus
CAGAGATGTGTATAAGAGACAGGAACTGGCGATGAGTTACGCATGTGGACTGCCCTCCGGCGGCACGGTTGGCGGTACATCCCTAGCGCCGCCGAGGGTCGGGAAACGCCCGTGCTGCCTCAGGGGTCAGCCAAAGCTCCCCAGGCCCCGGGCGCACGCCGGGTTCCCCCGTGCAGGTGACGCCGTCCACTGGCCGGCCGACGCGGGCACGACATCGCCGTGGCCCGGCGTCGCCGTCATGGCCTCCGTGTCAGCGCCGCGCGCCCGTGGTCACCGTCCGCTCCGCCGAGAAGCCGCCCCAGGTGCCGTCCGGCAGCATCGCCCGGATCCGTACGCGGTGCGTGACACCGGCGACCTGCCCCACGTAGAAACGGTGCGTCGCCCGGTCGCGCGGGGCGCTCCCGCCGTACACGAGGGACGTGGCCGGGCGGCCGTCCAGCTGGATCTGGTACTCGGTGATCTCGCCGTCCAGGCGGGGCGGCACCCAGCTCAGGTCGACGTGGTACGCCCCGTCCTCGCGGTGGCTCGTCGCCCGGAAGGCGGTGGGGGCCGTGGCGCTGCCGTCGCCCTTCCCCGGGGTGGTGAGCCGGACGGCGGGACCGGCGGGAGAGACGTTGCCGGCCGCGTCCCTGGCCCGGACGGTGAACGCGTAGGACGTGCCGGGCCGCAGCCCCGTGACCACGGTGGCCGTCTGGCCCCCGCTCACGCTGTGGATCTTCGTGGCTCCCTGGTGGATGTCGTACGACACCACGTCCCGGTCGTCCGTCGATGCGGACCAGGACAGCTGGACCGCCCGGCTTCCGGCCGCCCGTCCGCTGGGCGCCGAGGGCCGGGTCGGCGCCGAGTGGTCGTCCGCCGCGGCCGCGGGTGTCCGCGCCCGGACCTGACGGCTGGGCGGCCCGAGCCGCCCGTCGGCGTCCCGCGCCCGTACGGTGAAGACGTACAGCGTGGACGGCCGGAGCCTGGTGACGTCCACCATGTGCTTCGAACCCGGTACTTCCCTGACCTTCGTGGTGCCCCGATACACCTCGTAGACGTCGGCCCGCGCGGTCACGTTCCACATGACGTGCACGCTCGTCGCGCTGCCCGCCGCCGCGGTGACGCCCGGCGGTGCCCCGGGCACCCCACCGACGTCCTTTTCCTCCGCTCCGGCCCAGCCGCAGGCGGTGACCAGCGCGAGGGCCCCGCAGAGCGCGACGCGCCGGAGGAGAAGGGCGGGAGCGGAAAACGAGACGAGAACGCGTCGCACGACACTGCCTCCCGGGACGACACTCGGGAATGGTCCGGACCAATATGACGCGGCTGACGCGATCACATCAAGAGGGCGGCGGTGGAGGGTGACAAGGTGAGCCGAGGCGGTCGTGCGTCACCCCCGCCGTTCGTGACCACTCGGGAGGGTTACGTATGCTGAAGTTCCTCACGGCCGAACTCCTGGCGGACACCAGGGAGTTCGGGCCTGTCGCGCGGACCGCTGTCGTCGCAGATCCCGCGCCGGTGCGGGTGGCCGGGCGGCCCGGGTCCCCCACGGACTCAGGCCCCCGGCCCCTGTCGGTGGTTGGGAGAGTGCGCCGTCCGGCCCTTTGAGGGTGACCGGCTCAACAGCCCGGGGGAACAGATGGGCCTGAGTGCCCGTCAGGTTCCCTCAGGAGAGGCTCACCCATCGTGCGTGTCCAGTCGCTCACACTGGCCGCGGCCAGCGCCGCCCTGCTCGTCCCGACGACACCGCCCGCCACGCCGGCGCAGCCGCGC
>KL569177.1:54951-55566 GCA_000715635.1 Streptomyces violaceus
CCGCGCACACAGCCGGTGGTGTGGCGCCCGGTGGTGTGGCGCGAGGCCCCCGTCAGCGCCGCCGACCTGCTGGCCAGAGCACGGGACTGCACTCCCGTCTCCCGCGGCCGGTACCGCAGGGACAACGGCGCCTCCGCGAAGATCCCGGTCTGCGGCACCCGCGACGCCGTCTTCTGGAAGGCCGACATGGACATCGACTGCGACGGCCGCCCCGGACCCCGCTGCAACCGCCGCAGCGACCCGTATTTCGCCGCCGCCACGGCCTACTCCCAGTCCGACGGCCGCCCCTTGAGCGCCGAACGTCTCCCTTTCATCGTCGTGCCCGCCCCGAGCCGCATCTGGGACTACCGGGACCACGGCGTGGGCGGCGGTTCGGTCGTGGCCGTCGTGTACCGAGACCAGGTGCAGTACGCGGTCGTCGGCGACACGGGCCCGCGGGGCGTCATCGGAGAGGCCTCCTACGCGACGGCCGAGGCCCTCGGCATCCGCCCCCACCCGCTCCGGGGCGGCGCGGCCTCGGGCGTCACCTACATCGTCTTCAAGAACACCCGGGTGTCGCCCATCGAGGACCGCGCGGCGGCCGTGACGACGGGGCAGCGGGTGGCGAGGCGGTTC
>KL569178.1:0-6286 GCA_000715635.1 Streptomyces violaceus
CGCCGTCCTCCACGCCGTCCTCCACGCCGTCCTCCGCGACCGACGCCCCGGCCCCCGACACGACCAGCCCGCGCACGGACGACCTGCGTGCCACCCCACGCCCGACGGCCGCGCCCCGCACCCCGTCGGCCCGGCCGAGCACGGACCAAAGGTCGGCCGTCGACAGCCGGTGACCCACGTCAGTCACCCCGCCCCTGCCGCCGTACCCGCGCCGCCACCTCGCTCTCCTCGGTCTCCCACCAGGGCCGGACCAGTCCGGAAGACGTTCCCGGAACGGGGGGTTCGCCGGCGAGGCGGCGGTCCAGTACGACCGTCCGGACGCGCTCCGAGCGGACCCACTGGGCGAGGATCGCCAGCAGGAAGGGAACGGTGACCAGTTCGGCGATGCCCAACATGGCGCCGCCGCCGATCTGCTGGTCGTGGTGGACGTCGGGGGACCAGGGCGGCGTGTGGTGCAGGTACCACGCGCCCGCGATCAGGGTGCCGTGCGTCATGACCACCAGCCCCGGGAGCGCGTCGACGACACCGTCGAGGAAGACCAGGGCCGCCCGGACGGGGTGGGTGCACCAGGCGGGCAGGGCCTGTTCGCGGGTGAGCACCGGCAGGACGAACAGGCAGCCGGCCGCCGGCAGCTGCAGATACATCAGCTCGTGCAGCCGGCCCACGCGCAGCGCGGTGGCGAAGTACGGCGTGAAGTAGACGGTCAGTTCCGTGGCTAGCACCAGGACCGTACTGACGAGGGGGAACGTCAGCGCCCGCACCAGCCGTTCGATCAGGACCCGCCGTGCCTTCGCACCCGCACGACACCCCAGCCGTACAGCCCGCCCAGCACCCCGACCCGCAACAGCGCGGGAACGTGATCACATCTATGAACAGCATCCATCTACCAGACTATTGACGTGCCCACGACAGGCTCCTACCTTGCCCAGAAAGCGCTTACTCGCCGCTCCTGTTCATACACCCGAACATCCAACGTCACCACCCTTGGAGACGAACGATGCATCTGAGACCAGTGATCGCGTCCGTCGGCCTCCTGGCCGGCTCCCTCGTCGCACTGTCGGGCAACCCGGCACAGGCGGCCTCCACCCGGTACGAGGCCGAGGCCTCGCCCGCGGTCTGCACGGGCACCATCGACTCGGACTGGGCCGGATTCTCCGGCAGCGGATTCTGCAACGGTGACAACGGGACCGGCGGCCACGCGCAGTTCACCGTGAACGCGTCCGCCGCCGGCACGGCGACGCTGAAGGTCCGCTTCGCCAACGGCACGACCACCGCACGCGCCGCGAACATCGTGGTCAACGGCTCGACGGCCACCACGGCCTCCTTCGAGGGCACCGGCGCGTGGAACACCTGGGCGACCAAGACGCTCACCGTGCCGTTGCGCTCGGGCAGCAACACCGTCCGGCTCAGCCCGACCACCTCCGCCGGCCTGCCCAACATCGACTACCTGGACGTCGAGACGAGCGGCAGCGACCCGCAGCCCACGGGCCCGGCGCTGTACGTGTCGCCCAACGGCACCGACAGCGCGGCCGGCACGGAGTCGAACCCCACGACACTCACCTCGGCGATCAGCCGCGTCTCCGCCGGCGGGACGATCTACCTGCGCGGCGGGACCTACCGCCACACGCAGACGGTCACCATTCCGCAGGGCAAGAACGGCACCTCGGGCGACCGCACGGAACTGTTCGCCTACCCGGGCGAGACCCCCGTGCTCAACTTCTCCGCCCAGAGCGAGGACCCGGCCAACCGCGGCCTCGCCGTCAACGCGTCGTACTGGCACGTCAAGGGCCTCGTCGTCGAACGGGCCGGTGACAACGGCATCTTCCTCAGCGGCAGCAACAACGTCATCGAGCGCACGGTGACCCGCTTCAACCGTGACTCGGGGCTGCAGCTCTCGCGGACGCTCTCCAGCACGCCCAAGGACCAGTGGCCGTCCAACAACCTCATCCTGAGCGCGGAGTCGCACGACAACGTCGACTCCGACGGCGAGGACGCCGACGGCTTCGCCCCGAAGCTCACCGTCGGCCCCGGCAACGTCTTCCGCTACACCGTGGCCCACAACAACATCGACGACGGCTACGACCTCTACACCAAGACGGACACCGGCCCCATCGGCGCCGTGACCATCGAGGACTCCCTCGCCTACGGCAACGGCACCCTCAGCGACGGCTCCCAGGCCGGCAACGGCGACCGCAACGGCTACAAGCTCGGCGGTGACGACATCGAGGTCGGCCACACCGTCCGGCGCAGCATCGCCTACGAGAACGGCAAGCACGGCTTCACCTACAACAGCAACACCGGCGCGATGCAGATCTCGGACAACGTCAGCGTCGGCAACGAACAGCGCAACTTCAACTTCGACTCGGGCAGCAAATCGGTGTACCGGGGCAACACCTCCTGCGACAGCGGGTCGAACGACCGGATCATCGGCAACTCCGACAGCTCGAACCAGTTCTGGTCCGGCTCGAACGGCTCCCGCTGCTCCTCCTACGCCGGTGCCCTGCGCTGGTCCTTCGCCTCGGACGGGCGGCTCGTGGTGACGTTCGGCGGCACCCGGTCGGGCGGCAACCAGTAGCCTGCCTCGCCGCACGGCATACAGCGGCATTGCGCACTGCTTCCCCTGACTCCGCGGTGCGGACGGCGACGTGAGCGCGACCTCACGTCGCCGTCCTCGGCGTGCCCGCCACCGCCTACCGGATCCACCCACTGAGGGCATCGCGGCCGCGGCCGGCCGATCCGGCCTCCGGGGACTAGGAGTCGGTCCGCGCGACCTCGTCGATGCGCTCCTGCTGCGCCGCGGTGAGTGTGCGGACCATGAGGGCGGCGGTCCCGGCGGCGGCCACGATCACCAAGTCCGCGGCGAGCAGTGGCCAGACGCCGGTGTAGGCGCGGGCGATGACCTCGTCGGCGGAGTCGGCGTAGATCAGGCCGACTCCGCCGGCCAGGCCGGCCAGCCACAGGCCCCACCACCAGTTCACGACGGCGGGCAGCCTCCGGTCGGGGAAGACCGACCGGTGGACGTCCGCGACCATGCCCCGGGGTATCCACAGGTTCACGATGGGCACGATCCAGCCCAGGAAGAGCCAGAGGTACTGGTAGCGCGGCTCCGTGCCCGAGAGGGCGCGGGCGTTGTCCCGTACGCGGTCCAGCCAGAGCAGGAACACGAGCGCGCAGACCGCCGTGACGGCGCCGCCCGCGGAGTCGACCAGGTGGTAGGAGTTTTCCAGGGCGTTCAGGGGGCGGTGTACGCCGTCGCCCTGGTCGGGCGGGCCGGACGCCGGCTGGCCGGCCACGGCGAGCCGGATGTGCCAGACCGCCCGGGCCGCCCAGGCGACTCCGGCGAGGGCGAGAGCGACGACGGCGAGGCGGGCCGCGCCCCGGACCGGGCGCAGGGCGGAGGCCGGGACGGGGAGAGGAGCGGCGGCGGGGGAATCCTTTTCGTTCACCCGATCATCCTGTCGTACTCGTTCACCCGGCCATCCAGGCGCACTCGTTCACCCGGTCGTCCAGTCGCACTCAGTCCCGCCGGCTCAGCCCCGCCGCCCGGCCCTCCGCGTCCCACCGCACCTCGAGGACGTGGTCCACGGCGTCCCGGTCGAGCGGGCCGAACACGTGCGGGAACAGGACGTCCCCGGCCACCCCGGGCGGCGGGGCGGGGGCCGCCGCCTCGAACACCACCCGCGCGGTGAGGCGCGCCTCGTCGAGGGCGAGCACCAGCAGGGGCCTGGGCGCGTCCCGGTAGAAGGCGTTGACGACGGCCAGCGTGGCCGGCTCGTCCGGGGAGCAGTGCACGAAGCCCTCCTCGGCGAGGGAGTCGGGCGCGTACGTCCGGCCGGGGGCGGTGTTCCAGACGGTGAGCGGTACGACGTGATAGATCATGGCCCCGTTATAGCTCCCGGACGGGGAAGGTCGGCTAGAGCCCCAGGGCGGTGATGGTCCGTGCGGTGGCTTCGGCGATCAGGGCGTTGGAGGGCTCGGCCTCGTGGCCGGGCCGGTCGGTCATGACGGCCAGGACGAGCGGCTCCGTGCGGGGCGGGCGCACGACGGCGATGTCGTTGGCCCTGCCGTAGTTGCCCGTACCGGTCTTGTCGGCCACCTCCCAGCCCTTGGGGAGCCCGGCCCGGATGCGCCGGGCGCCGACGGGGGTGGCGTTGCGCGAGAGCCAGTCCGTGAGCAGGGCGCGTTCCCCGGCGGGCAGGGCGGTGCCCAGGAGCAGCTCGCGGAAGTCGGTGGCGATCGCCCTGGGGGTGGTGGTGTCACTGGGGTCGTCGGGTCGTACGTCGTGCAGTTCCGGCTCGTAGTGGTCCATGCGGCTGACCTTGTCGCCGAGTCCGCGCAGATAGGCGGTGAGCTTCGCCGGGCCGCCGAGGTCGCGCATCAGCAGGTTCCCGGCCGTGCCGTCGCTGTACCGGACGGCGGCGTCGCAGAGTTGGCGGAGGGTCATGCCGGTCGCTACGTGCTTCCCGGTGATCGGCGCGGTGGACTTGAGGTCGGCGCGGGTGTAGGTGACGCGCCGGTCCAGGCCACGGAGGGAGCTGTGGTGCAGGACCGCCGCCGCGGCCAGTGCCTTGAAGGTCGAGCAGAAGGCGAAGCGCTCGTCGGCGCGGTGGATCACCGTGGCGCCGGTGCCGGTCGCCAGGGCGTAGACGCCGACGCGGGCGCCGTACTCGCGTTCCAGATCCGCGAGGCGGGCGCGACGGACGGGAGGCGCGGGGGTGGGCGGGCTGGTCGTGGAGGTACTGCCTGCCCGGCCGGTGTCCCGGTCGCTGTCCGTGCCGCAGCCGGCGAGAGGGAGGAGGACCGCGGCGGCCAGGAGGGCGCGGCGGGACGACGAAGGGGGCCCGTCGACGGACATGCGGAGTGCTCCTGTCACTCGGGGTCGCCGGACGCGGCGGCCAGCAGACTGTGGACGATCGGGCCGGCGGAGCCACCGCCGGTGACACCCTCTTCGACGACGCAGGCCACGGCGACGTTGCCGCGGTGGGCGACGAGCCAGCCGTTGTTGTCCTGCGCGTCGGAGACCTCGGCGGTGCCGGTCTTGCCGCCGATCTCGCCGGGCAGATCGGCGAGGACGTTCGCGGTGCCGTCGGTGACGGTGGCCCGCAGCATCGCGCGCAACTGGGTGACGACACCCCTCGGGAGCGGGGTCGTGGTGGTCTTGTCCTCGTTGCCGTCGGTGAGCGAGGGCTGGTGGAAGGTGCCGGACACGGCCGTCGCGGTCACGGACGCCATGAGCAGCGGATTGGCCTGCACCCGGCCCTGCCCGATCATCGAGGCGGCCTTCTCCGTCTCGTCCTTCGGCGCCGGCACCGAGCCGTCGTATGTGGGAGCCCCGACGTGCCATTCCTGGCCCACGCCGAAGTACTTACGGGCCACATCCCTGAGTTCCCCGTCGTAGAGCCGGTCGCGCAGGCTGATGAACGCGGTGTTGCACGACTCGGTGAAGTCCTTGTGGAAGGTGGCGCCCGGGTGTTCGGAGAGCTCCACGTTCTGGAACCGCTTCCCCACCGTGAGGTACTGGGGGCAGTCGACGACGTCGTCCGGCTTGACGGCGTCCTTGAGCAGCAGGGCGCTGCTGGTGACGATCTTCCAGGTGGAGCCGGGCGCGTAGGTGCCGGAGAGGGCGCGGTTGAAGCCGGAGGCCGGGGAGTTCGCTACGGCCAGGATCTCGCCGTCGTCGATGCGCAGGGCGACGAGCGCGGCGTTCTTGCCCTCGGCGTGGGTGGCGAGGGCCTGCTCGGCTGCGGACTGCCAGCCGGCGTGCAGGGTCGTGCGGACGGGGCCCTTGTCCCGGACGGTCCGCGCGCCGAACCTGGCCTCCGTGCGCTCGACGTCCCCGGTGGCCCGGTCGACCAGGTGGATCGCCCCGCGGGCGCCGGAGTCCGTGCCGTTTCCGCCGAGGCGGGCCATGAGGGGTGCGAGGGAGGGGAGTTCGTCGCCGGACAGGGCCGTCCCCTGCCGGTCGATGACCTCGGGGGGCTTCGTCTCCTCCCGTTCGAGGCGGAACTTCTCGGTCCCGCTCAGGCGCGGGTGGACGACGGACAGCTTCCAGGCCACCTTCCAGGTGCCGTCGCTCTGCTGACGCAGCGGCAGCTTCGACTCGTAGGTCCAGGTGCCCAGGCCGGTGACGAGCATCCGGGCGGTGAACGGGACGGAGATCGTGCCGTCCTCCGCCTCGGTCGCGGCCTCGGCCTCGGCCTCGGCCTCGAGCGCGGGCTTCGTGATCTCGAGTCCGGCGGTGAAGCTGTCCAGCACGCGCCCAGCCGCACCGGGGCTGGTCGTACGG
>KL569178.1:6491-6817 GCA_000715635.1 Streptomyces violaceus
CGGCAGCCGGCCGGCCGCCCAGTCGGCGAGGAACGCGCGGGCCTGTTTCCCGGCGGCGGGGTCGGGCCCGGTGTCCCGTGCGAAGGGACCGAGACCGGCCGCGTACGCCCCGCCCGCGGCGACGGCCAGCACCACCGCTCCCGCGGTGACGGCCCGTACGGCGGTCCGGCGCGGTCTGCGGTTTCGGGGGCCGGCGCTGGTGTATTCGGCAAGGGAGTCCATGCGCCGAGAAGAGCAGCGGCCTGGGCAGTCTGTCCAAGACCTTTGTCGCTCTCCCATCGATCAGTACCTGATGGGGTTACTGCTGTCTCTTATACACATCTCTG
>KL569178.1:7066-8617 GCA_000715635.1 Streptomyces violaceus
CCGGTCGCGACGCCGTCCCCCGCACCACGGCGGGCGGGGCGCCGGCGCCGTCATCGGCGCGGCGGCCCGCCCGGCGACGGCGTGCAGGACACCGACGCTCATCGGCGCGGCGGCCCGCCCGGCCGTGGACGCGCCGCGCGCTCCCCGCGAGGCCCGAAGAAACGCCCCGCCCGTCGCCGGTCAGAGCTGGAACTCGGCGGGGGACACCCCCAGCGCCGCGCAGGCCTCGCGCAGGACCGTCGCCTCGGCCTGGGAGAAGTGGCCGTCGGCCCCGGCGATGACCATGCCGGTCTGGATCACGGCCCTGGCCTCGGTGGGCTTCTTGGCGGCCTTGGCGATCTCCTGCATCGCCTCGGTCTTGCCGTGCTGGAAGTTCATCGTCAGCTGGTCCACATGCTTGTTGAAGCGCTGCCGCAGCTGCTCCGGCGGGAAGTTCTGCAGCACGTCGTTGCTCAGGATCATCGACTCGACCTGCTGCCGTTCGGACGGATCCACCTGCCCGTCGGCCGCCGCGACCAGGGCACACATCGCCATGCTCGCGTCCCGGTACGCACCGCTCTTCAGCTCGTTCTTCAGCGACCCGAGCTGCGTCTTGAACAGCCCGACCAGCTGAGCCTTGCTGCCACCGCCGGACCGCGAACCCGAGCTGTGCCCGCCGGTCGCGCCGTGGCCGCCGGTCGCGCCGTGCCCGCTCTGGTTCTGCTGGAAGGCCTTGGCCTGGTCCTTGAGCTTGTCCCACACTGCCATTGAGTCACCTCGGTATTAGTCGGAGTCATCTCACGAACCCGCTCCCGCGCGCTCACCGGATCAACGCCCGACCCCCGGGCAAAGGTTCCGCAAAACGCGCCCCTCTCTCACCTCCTGTTCTCTCTGTTCCCTTGTGCGGCGCGGCTCGCGATCAGCGGTCCCGCGACGCACGCGGCGGCCAGCAGGATGCCGAAGGCGACGGTGAGGGCCGTGGTGTAGCCGTGGACGGATGCCTCGGCCGGGCTGGTGCGGCCGGCTCCTGCCGCGTAGGACGCCGTGGCACTGGCCGCGACGGTGTTGAGCAGCGCGGTGCCGAGTGCGGCTCCCAGTTGCTGGGAGGCGTTGTAGGCGGCCGACGCGGCTCCGATGTCGCGCAGCGGTACGTCCGCGGTGGCCAGCCCGGCCGTCGGGGGCAGGACGCAGCCGATACCGAGCCCGGTGAGGATCAGGGCGGGAGTCAGGTACAGCGGCAGGACGTCCGCACTCCGCGCTGTCAGGCCGGTCAGGACGAGCACTCCGGCGGCCGCGGCGACCAGGCCGGGCACGATCAGCAGCGCGGGCGCGACGCGTCCGTGCAGCTTCCCGGCGATGAGGGTGGAGCCGAGCAGGGCGGCCAGGGCGTTGACGATCAGGACCAGGCCCGCCTGGACCGGTGAATAGCCGAGGACGGTCTGGGTGTAGTAGCTCATGAACAGGTAGAAGCCGAACATCGCGACGAACATCAGGGTGATCGCCAGGAGTGCCCCCGCGCGGGCGCGGTGCAGCAGCACGGGCATCGGCAGCAGCGGGTGAGGGGCGCGGAGC
>KL569178.1:8838-9405 GCA_000715635.1 Streptomyces violaceus
GGGTGAGGGGCGCGGAGCTCGACCACGGCGAACGCGGCCAGCAGCAGGACACCGGCGGCCAGCAGCGTGAGCACCTTCGCCGAACCCCAGCCGAACGGTTCGGCTTCGTTGAAGGCGTACACCACGGCGGCGAAGCCCCCGGCACTGAGCAGCGCGCCCGCGGCATCGAGCCGTCCCTCGCCCCGGACCGGGCGGTCCGCCGGCACGAGAGCCGTACCGAGCGCGGCGAGCAGCGCGACCGGGACGTTGATGTACAGGCACCACCGCCAGCCGGCGTACTCGGTCAGCAGCCCGCCCGCCATCAGTCCGAGGGCCGATCCGGCGGCACCGACGGCGGCGAACACGCCGAACGCCCGGCCGCGTTCACCTGGCTCGATGAAGGTCGTGGACAGCAACGACAGCCCCGCGGGCGCGAGCACGGCGGCGAAGACGCCCTGTAAGGCCCGGGCCGCGAAGAGAGTCTCCGGGTTCCCGGCGGCCCCGCCGAGCGCGGAGGCGACGGCGAAGCCGGTCAGGCCGATGACGAACGCGCGCCGGTGGCCGAGCGCGCCGCTGACTCTGCCGCCG
>KL569178.1:9600-10080 GCA_000715635.1 Streptomyces violaceus
TGTGTATAAGAGACAGCGCCGAAGGCGAGCGCGTACGCGGTGATCACCCACTGTCTACTGCCGTCGGACATGCCGAGCGCGCTCTGTGCGGAGGGCAGTGCGATGTTGACGATGGTCCCGTCCAGGACCACGAGGAGCTGGGCCGCGCTCACGGCCGTCAGCGTCCACCGGCGTCGGGTCCCGGGGGCGGATTCGATGACTCGGGTATCCATGACTTCAATCGTTTCGTTGAAGGGACCCCGGAGACTTTTTCCGCCATCGTGGCCGCCCTCCAGCGGCAGTTCGCGGCCGGCGTTCGGCAACCCTCAAGTCCGCGGTGGAAACGGCGACTGCCCGCACCCGGTGATCGGGGGCGGGCAGTCGGGGTGACGTGAGGTCAGGCTCAGTCGCGCGAGCGGAGCTTCAGACGCGGGGCGAAGCGGAACGCCGCGAAGCCGACCGTGGCCAGGGCCGCGGCCGCCGCGAGCAGGAGGCCGATGC
>KL569178.1:10251-11658 GCA_000715635.1 Streptomyces violaceus
GGAGGCCGATGCCGCCCGCGCCGGTCGAGGCGAGGCTGCCGCTGTCGAGGTTCGTCGACGTGCCGCCGCCCGTGGTCGTGCCGCTGCCGCCGGTCGTCCCGGACTCGCTCGCGCTGGGCGAGGGGCTCGGGTCAGCCGAGGGGCTCGGGTCGGTCGTGGGGCTCGGGGAGGGCGAGCCGGATCCGTCGCCGAGGCCGGGCTCGTCCGAGCCGTCGCCGGGGACGACCTCGACCGCGAACTGGGTCATGGCGTCACCGACCGACGCGGCCACGGTGTACGTGCCCGTGCCCTCGCCTGCGGTCAGGTCCGGGGCCGCGGCCCTGCCCGCCGCGTCGGTCCTGACGCGGACGGCCTGGTCCTCGCCGCCGAAGCGGGGAGCGTCCTCGTTGCCGTCCTCGACCCGGAACTCCACCTCCGTGCCGGCCGGCGCCGTCTTGCCCGACTTGACCACCATGGCGCGCAGCGCCTCGGCGAACTCCTGCCCCTGCTCGGCCTGCTGCTCGTCGCCGCCGGCGACGCTCACGGCGTAGGGCGACTCCTTGACCCGCACGGTGAAGGCCGTCGACGCGCCCTGGGTCTTCGCCCGGACGGTGAACTCGCCCTCCTTCTTGCTGCCCAGCCCGATCCACGGGGACTCCGCACGCCCCTGGGTGTCGGTCGAGACGACGGTCTCGTCGTCGTCCGGGCCGCCGGTGAGGTAGAAGAGCGGCTTGAGGCCGTCCGGGTCCTCGATCGTGAAGGTCACCGCGGTGTCGGCGACCGGCTTGCCGTCCTTGTCCCAAGCCACCACGGCCAGCGGGTCGACGTCGTGGCCCGGCTGGGTCGTCTGGCCGGTGCCGGAGACCTGCGTCAGCCGGTCGACCGTGGGGGACGCCTGCCACTGGAGGACGATGCGGCCGGGGCCGCCGGGGGCGTTGGCGCCGCCCTCGGCCACTCCGGAGTTGACCGGGTCGCCGGAGGGAGCCCAGAACGGGTCGTTCTTCTCCGGTGCCGTGGTGCCCTTGCCGATGACGAGACGGGCGTCGTCCACGCGGGCCGGCTCGGCGTAGCTGGAGCCGCCGCCACCGCTGCCGGTGGTGCCGTCGTTGCCGGGGGACGAGCCGGTCTCGGCGCCCGTGCCACCGCCGCCGCCCGCGTAACCGGCACCGCCGCCGCCACCGCCGTGCCTGCCCGCGCCGCCGGCACCACCGGCGCCGCCCTTGGCGTGGTCGGCGCCCGCGGCGCCGTTGCCGGTGCCCGCGCCGCCCTTGGCCCCGGTGGCGCCCTTGCCGCCGCGGCCCTTCTCGGAGGCGTCCTGGCCCGACTCGCCGCCGGCGATACCCGCCTGGGCGTGGGCCATGTCGCCGCCGGCGCCGCCCCCGCCACCGGCGACGACCAGCGGCGAGCCGCCGCTCGTGCGGATGGCGC
>KL569178.1:11858-18516 GCA_000715635.1 Streptomyces violaceus
CGGCTTGCCGCCGAGGGCGTCACCGAAGCGCGGCCCGGCGACGGCGAGGCTCAGCGCCTCGCCGGGCGTGACCTTCAGGGTGCCGCCGACGAAGCCGCCCGCACCGCCGCTCGCCATGGTGTTGCCGGTACCGCCCTCACCCCAGACCCGCACGTTCAACTGGGTCACACCCGACGGCACCTTGAACTCCTGCGCGCCCTCCGTCGGGACGAACAGGCGGCAGCCGGCAAAGCCCTCCACCGGCGCGCACGCCTTCCCGGCGGGCACGGCGGCACCGGCGGCCGAAGCCCCCGTCAGAGCCGTTCCGCCGGTCACCGCCAGCAGGGTCAACGCGGCCGCGCCGCGCCGGAATCCGGCACGGCGCGGCACAACGGAATCGTGATGCATCAAGAAACTCCCCGACTTGTCACAAGCTCCCCCCCAGGGAGCCATGAAACGCTCGATCAGAATCGAACAAGACCAGTGGGACAGCTGATCAAACCTGGGGCTGCCGGTCAACCGAGAACGGTTGATTCCGGACGGCCGGCGGGGGCCGCGATGCGCAGGGCCTCCACCAGGTCCCGGTACAGCGTGTCCGTGGCGAGCAGTTCCCCGTGGCCGCCCCGGGCACGGACCCGGCCCGCCTCCATCACCACGATGGTGTCCGCGTCGATCACGGTCGACAGCCGGTGCGCGATCGTGACCACGGCACCGGTGGCCGCGCGGTCGCGGACGCAACTCTGCACGGCGGCCTCCGTCAGCCCGTCGAGCTGGGCCGTCGCCTCGTCCAGCAGCAGCACGTCCGGCGTGCGCAACAGGGCCCGGGCCAGGGCGATGCGCTGCCGCTCGCCGCCCGACACGGCCGCGCCGGACAGGGGCGTGTCGAGTCCGTCGTCCAGGGCATCGACCTTCTCGGCCAGCCGTACCTCGTGCAAAACCCGGCGCAGTTCCGCGTCCGTCGCGTCGGGGCGCGACAGCAGCAGGTTGTCGCGGATCGTCCCGGGCACGACCGGGGTGTCCTGCTCGACGTACGCCAGGCGCGACCGGATCGCGTCGTGGCTGTGGTCGCGGTAGGGGCGGCCGTCCAGGAGCAGTTCGCCGCCGGTCGGCTCCAGGAAGCGCAGCACCAGGGAGAACAGGGTCGTCTTGCCCGCGCCCGAGGGCCCGACGATCGCGGTGTGCCCGTGCCGCGGGATGACCAGATCGACGCCGCGCACCGCCGGTTTCGCGTCGGGCCCGTAGGCCGCGGTGACGTCCCTCAGTTCCAGTACGGGGGTGTCCTGTGCGGCGGTGTCCCGTACGGGGGCGTCCCGTACGGGGGCGTCCCGTACGGACTTCTCCCCTACGACTGCGACGGCCTCCCGGACCGGGCCCTCGTGCACCGCACGCACCGCATGCACCGCATGCACCGCCCCCTCCTCCGAGTCCAGGTCGTCCGTCTCCCGGATCCGCTCCGCCGCCGCGATCCCGGACTGGAGCGCGGTGATGTTCTGGCTGAGTTCGCTGATCGGGTCCATCAGCCCGAACGCGTAGAGCAGGAACGCGATGAGGCTGGAGACCTCGAGGTCTCCCTCGGCGACCCGCCAGGCACCCACGCCCAGGACCAGGATGATCGCCAGCTGGATGCCGGCCAGCGCGATCGTCCAGGCCAGGGCCTCGCGGCGATTCGCGCGGACGCCGTGCTCGGCGGAGATGCGCGCGTCGGCCACGATGCGCTCGGCCGTGCGGTCCTCGGCCCGGCCGGCCTTCACCGTGCGGATCGCGCGCAGCGCGCCCTCCAGATTGCCGCCGAGCCGCCCGAGGTGGTCCTGGGCGCGCTGCTGCGCGGTCGCGATCCCGGGCATGAGGACGGCGAACAGGACGCCGACCACGGCCACGGCCGCCGCGACCGTGCCCAGCAGCACCAGGTCGAGGACGCCCATGAGGACCAGGGTCCCGAAGAGCATGACCACGGCGTTGATCAGGCCGACCGGGGCGCCGGTGGCGGCCTGGTGCAGCAGGACCGTGTCGGAGGTGACCCGGGTGACGAGTTCGCCGGGCGGGCGCCGGGTGACGGCGGGGACGGTGGCCCGCAGGAAACGCCGCACCATCGACTCACGGGCCCGGAGCACCACACGCTCGCCCAGCGCGCCGAGCAGCGTCCACTGCGCGTACATGACGACACTGCCGACCACCAGCAGGACCAGCAGGGCCAGCAGCGGCCCCCGCAGCGAGTCCGAGCCGCCGAGCGCGTCGAGCACGCCCTTCGTGACCATCGGGGTGGCCAGCCCCATCCCGGACCCCACCAGAGCGAGGACGAGGGCCAGGGCCAGGGAGCGCTGGTGCGGCCGGGCGAACGACCAGAGGATCCGCAGCCGCGGAACGGACACTTTGGGAGACGTGCCTTCCGGAACAGTCATGCTGCTGAATGGAACACTGATGTTCCATAACGGTCAAGCGATTTTCATCATGGAAGACGCGCTACCGTATGCGCATGGTTGAGGAGCGGAGCGGGGCGGCCGGGAGCGGAACACGGGCACGCACGCGGCGCGCCATCATCGACGCCGCCATCGGCCTGCTGGCCGGCGACCCGACCGCGTCGCTCGGCGATGTCGCCGCGGCGGCGGGTGTGGGGCGTACGACCGTCCACCGCTACTTCCCCGAGCGCTCCGGCCTCCTCACGGCCATCGGCACGGACATCCTGGAGAAGGTCGAGGCGGCGACCGACCGCGCCCGGCTCGACGACGGCCCGGCCGCCAAGGCCCTGGAGCGGCTCTGCCAGGAGTACTTCGAGCTCGGCGACGGCCTCACGCTGATGTTCGAGACGCCGCAGCTGGCGACCTGGTCCGGCTGGGACGAGGAGACCGCCGCCGACCAGCACTTCCTGCGCACGGTCCGGCGCGGCCACACGGACGGCAGCATCGACTCCGAGCTGGACGAGGAGTGGGTCCGCAACCTGGTCTGGTCCTTGCTCTACTCGGCCTGGGCGCACACCCGCACCGCCGGCGCCTCGAAGCACTCCGCCATGACGCTGTGCCTGCACACCCTGCGCAAGGCCATCGCCCCGTAGATCCCGCCGCGTTGAGGGGCCTGCAACCGGCTGAAGTCGTACAACCACCCGGAGCGGGAAGGCCGGGCCGGGCTCCCGAGCGGCACACGCGGGGACGCGTCGGCCCGGACCGGCCTTCCACTGCCCGCAATCTGCCACCCGGCACCGCCCACCGCCTCCCGGGGAGGCCCGAACGAGGACGGCGAGGCGAAAACGGCGGGCGGGGACGGCGGGACGAGAACGGCGGGCGAGGACGGCGGAGCGCGGATGACGGATGATGCGCGCATGACGACCCTCGCCACCCTCGCGGTGCTGGCTCTCGCCGCCCTCCACGCCTACATCCTGGTGCTGGAGATGTTCCTGTGGACCACTCCACGCGCCCGCGCCGCCTTCGGCACCACGGCCGAGTTCGCGGCGGAGACGAAGGCCCTGGCCGCCAACCAGGGCCTCTACAACGGCTTCCTCGCGGCCGGGCTGCTGTGGGGCGCGGTGGCGTCCGACCCGGTGGGCTTCCAGGTCTCGGTGTTCTTCCTGGTGTGCGTGGCGGTCGCGGGGGTCTACGGCGCGGCCACCGCCAGCCGGAAGATCCTCTTCGTGCAGACCGTGCCGGCGCTGGTCGCCCTGGCCCTAGTGCTGATCGCGCACTGAGCGGGCAGGGGCCGGGCGTCACGCGCCCTGGGTGACGGCCCGCTCCATGAGCAGGTCCGCCTCCGCCTGAGGCGTCGCGGGCGGCACCACCAGCAGGTCGTAGCGGCCCCGGCCGGGCGCGAGCAGGCAGACGGTGTGAGGGGCGGTGGGCGAGTCGGTGTGACCGACGTGCACCGTCTGCCCGGCGATGACCATCTGCTCCGGGCAGTCCGGCCAGGTGTCGCCGTTCACCAGGACGCTGCTGATGCGCCCCCAGGCGCGCGGCAGCACGCCCAGCAGCCCGGTCAGCTCCCGCGCCAGGTCGTCCGAGCGGGGCCACCACGCCCCGTCGATACGGCGTGCCGTACGGCCGAAGCGCGTGGGCTCGGCGAGCCGCAGCCGGACGTCCCGCGGTGCGGGGAGCGGCGGCGGGGACGAGGAGGCGGACGTCATCTCGGGGCTCCTGCTGTGAACGGGGGGGCGTGGCCAGGAGACCGTTCAGCCACCGGTGGTTGCGGCATACCCCCGGTCTCTCCACCGTACGCCGCAGGGCGGTGCGGGAGCGGGGACCGCCCGCACCGCCCACCGGGTGCCGGTCAGAGGCCGTAGCGGTTCTTCAGATGGCGCCAGAAGTCGCGCGCCATCCACTTGTCGAACTCGGTGATCTGCGTGGCGCTGCCCGCCTTCATCAGGAAGCAGCACTGGCCGGTCGGCGACCAGTCGTAGAAGTCGTCGAGGCCGAAGGTGTGGCCGACCTCGTGCAGGTAGATGTGGATGTTCTCCTGGTTCAGGGCGCCGGTGAAGTACTCCTGGCCCATGCGCTGGCCCCAGTCGCCGCCCGCGCCGCCGCCGAAGCCCTTGGTCAGCCACAGTGACTGGTCGTAGTGGCGGGCGGCGCCGCCCGGACACTTCGAGTAGTTGCCGTCCTGGTGGAAGAAGCGGCCGCAGTCCGGGGCGCACTGCGGGGCGCCGCCGCCGTCGAGATTGCCGGTGTAGATGTCGACGGAGTTGTCGGTCCACTGGAGGGTGGAGCGGTTCTTGACGGCCCAGCCGACGATGTTGACCGGGACGTCGGTGTACGGCCAGGCGTTGTGCCCCTTGCCGTTCTCGGTCATGGCCGTCATCCACTTGCCGAACTGCTTCTTCAGCGCCGCGTGGATCCGGTCGCGCAGGGCGGCGCTGACCGGGGCGTCTGACTCCCAGCGGACGCAGTAGTTGACGCTGCCCCGGTTGGCCATGATCTGGTCCCAGCCGTAGTTCCGGAAGCCGTACAGGTTCGGGTAGGTCGTCTCGACGTGCCGCCAGACCTCGTTCAGGGGCTGGACGAGGTTCGCGGGCGGGTTCCACTCGTCGGCGGCCTGCGCCTTGCCGTTCGCCATGCCGGGTGTCGCGAAGACCGCCGCCAGGACGGCGAGCACGGTGATCAGTCGCGCGAGATGTCTGCGCATGGTGATCTCCCTCGTGTGGGGGACGGGGTATCACCGTGAGGTCGTCGCCGGCGCGGCAGAGGTTGCCTCGTTCTCGCCGTTGGACATTCCGGGCGCTTTATGGCAATCCGTCGGCGATAATCGGAGTATGAAAACGGCCACGTATGAACTGCTGGCGGCGTCGTCGGATCACGCGATCGCCGTGACCATCGCCTTCGTCTGCGGGCTGATCGTGGCCTGCGCGCTGATCTGGGCCGTACGGGTCGGCATGCGGGTCATGGACAAGGACACCCAGCACCCCGGCCTGGAGGAACAACCGCACATCCCGGAGGGCGGGCCGGTCCACGAGATGCGCGAGAGGCGCGAGCCCGACGAGATGCCGATCACGACGAAGGACGGCGACCGCATCCTGCCCCACGACCTCCATCACGCGAGCACCAGGACGGGCAAGGACCAGAATCCGCGCCGTTGGTCGCCCGGATCCAGCGGATCCTTCGGCGGCGGCGGCCTCGGACGCACGTGACGCACGTGACGCAGTAGGCGAGGCCCTTCGGGAGGCTTTATGGCTGCCCGCCACCGGACGCGCTGGGCGACGGGCGGGGCGGCGCTGGCGCTTGCCCTGGCCGCCGCGCTCTCCGGCTGCAGCGGCGACGACAGCCCCGCGGACACCGCGAGCAAGGCGGAGTCGGCGGTCGGGTCGCTCGCC
This sequence comes from Streptomyces violaceus, assembly GCA_000715635.1. Taxonomy (GTDB): domain Bacteria; phylum Actinomycetota; class Actinomycetes; order Streptomycetales; family Streptomycetaceae; genus Streptomyces; species Streptomyces violaceus. Next base: position 17,626 of record KL569178.1, read on the forward strand.
TCGGGGGCCTCCGAGGCGGTCGAGTCGGCCACGGCGGAGGCCGAACGCCGGCTCGACGACATCCAGGACGGCATCGACGTCAAGGGCGACGTGAAGGTCGGCCCGCCCACCGTCGGCTCCGACGGCCGGGCCCGGGCCGAGGTCACCGTCGACAACACCGCCGACGCGGCCCGGTCCTTCGCCATCCAGGTCAACTTCACCGACGCCGGGAACAAGCTGATCGACACGGTCATCGTCACGGTGAACAACGTGCAGACAGGCCACTCCGCCACGGCCACCGCCCGCGGTACGCACGACGTCTCCGGCGAGATCCGGGCGGAGGCGGCCCGAGCCGTGCGCTACTGACGAGGTCCGGGCGGAAGTGGCCTGGCCCGAGCCGTGCGCTACCGACGAGATCTGGGCGCAAGTGGCCCGAGCCGTGCGCTACCGGCCGGCGCCGGACTCCGTCACCTCGATGTCGATCTGCTCGCTCATGGCGCTCACCCCGTTGAGGGTGGCGACCGCCTGGAGGCGGTTGGTGCCCGCCGGAAGGGCCGGGGCCGGGGTGCACGTCCAGGTGCCGTCGCGGGCGGCGGTGGTCGCGCAGGCCTCGCGGCCGTCCTTGTCACGGACGGTGACCTGGGCGCCCGGGTGCGCCGTGCCGGCGATCTCCGGTCTGGCGTGCAGCGGCACGCCGGACAGCGGAAGGGTCAGCGTCGGCCCGGCCAGGCCCACGGTGACGGCACACCGGCCGGTGGCCCGCCGCACCCCGCGCGCGTCAGTGATCCGCAGGACGCAGTCCCGCAGCCGTGTGCCGGGCACGGCGCCCGCGGGCACCGCCAGCACGAACGGGAACGTACGGCCCCGCCAGGACAGACCGGTCGCGGCGCCGGTGACGGTGTACGTCCCGCT
>KL569178.1:18759-18908 GCA_000715635.1 Streptomyces violaceus
CGGCGTGTCCGTCACCCGGGTCCCGCGGGGCGCGGTCAGCGTCAGCGCGGCACCCGCACCCGGCGCCGCCCCCGGGTGGCCCGCGATCTCGACGATGCCCTCCCGCCCGGGCGCGATGACCGCCGCACCCCACAGCCCGCCACCCTCGC
>KL569178.1:19135-19709 GCA_000715635.1 Streptomyces violaceus
CCCCCGGAACCGCGAGCACCCCCGCGACCACAACCCCCGCCACGGCTGCTGTCCTGCTGTACCTGTTCATCGCGGGCGGGACTCCCTGTGCGGACGTAGACGGCACTCTGCCAGCGATCCTCGCGGGCATTCCCGCAGGTGGCACGCACTGTTCGCCCGCCCGGGTGGCCCACGCCCCAAAGGGGCGCGGGGAACTGCGCGACCAGCCACGACGCAGCCGCAGCCGAAAGACAACCCACCACGGCACCACCCGCGGAGCGCTCAGCGTCCGAGCCACACCGTCGTGTCCGGCCCGAGCCGCCCGTCCTCCAGCGGCGCGCTGCTCAGCAGCACCTCACCCGCGGGCAGCGGGACGGCCGCACCGGACAGGTTCGTCACGCACCGCCAGCCCTCACTGCGGTCGAACCGGAGCACCCCGTCCGGGGCGTCCACGGCCCAGGTCAGCTCCTCGCCGGCAAGGAGCTTGCGGCGCAGCCTGAGGGCCGTGCGGTACAGCTCCAGAGTGGAACCCTCCACCCCGTCCTGGGCCGAGACGGCGTACGCGGCGAAGCCGGACGGCTGCGGCAGCCAGGCA
>KL569178.1:19971-25633 GCA_000715635.1 Streptomyces violaceus
CGCGGCCCTTGCGGACGTGGCCCGTCTGCTCCCAGATCGGATCCTGGAGCACCTCGGTGGGCAGGTCGGCGACCTCGGGCAGGCCGAGTTCCTCGCCCTGGTAGACGTACGCCGAGCCGGGCAGTGCCAGCATCAGCAGGGTGGCCGCCCTGGCCCGGCGCAGACCGGCCGCCTCGTCGACGGCCGGGGCGTGACCGCCGGACAGGAGCCAGGCGTTGAGGTCGGTGCCGGGCGGCAGCATCAGCCGGGAGGCGTGGCGTACGACGTCGTGGTTGGAGAGCACCCAGGTGGCCGAGGCGCCGGCGGCCCGGGCGGTGTCGAGCGAGTCGGTGATGACCTGCCTCAGCTCGCCGGCGTCCCAGCCGGCCTCCAGATACTCGAAGTTGAAGGCCTGGCCCAGCTCGTCCGGACGGGCGTAGAGCGCACGCCGGGCGCCCGGCACCCAGGCCTCGGCGACGGCCATGCGGGGCGGTCGGTAGGCGTCGAGGATCTTGCGCCAGTCGCGGTAGATCTCGTGCACGTCGTCCCGGTCGTAGAGGGGGTGTGTGCCGGGCGGCAGGCCGGTGAGCGCCTCCTCGCCGCTCGGCGCGTGCGTGCCGAGGTCGCGCAGGGGTTCGCTCAGGTCCTTGACCAGGGCGTGGGCGACGTCGATGCGGAAGCCGTCGACCCCGCGGTCGGACCAGAAGCGCAGGGTGGTGCGGTAGTCGGCGCGGACCTCCTGGTTCTCCCAGTTGAGGTCGGGCTGCTCGGGGGCGAACAGGTGCAGGTACCACTGCCCGTCGGGGACGCGCTTCCAGGCGCTGCCGCCGAAGACGGACTGCCAGTCGCTGGGAGGGAGTTCGCCGTGCTCGCCGCCGCCGTCACGGAAGACGTAGCGGTCGCGGGCGGCCGAGCCGGGGCCGGCGTGCAGGGCCTCCTGGAACCACACGTGCCGGTGTGAGGAGTGGTTGGGCACGATGTCGACGATGACCTTCAGACCGAGGCGGTGGGCCTCGGCGACCAGGGCGTCGAAGTCGTCGAGGGTGCCCAGGCGCGGGTCGACGTCCCTGGGGTCGGCGACGTCGTAGCCGCCGTCGGCGAGCTCGGACGGGTAGAAGGGGCTCAGCCACAGGGCGTCCACACCCAGCGCGGCTAGGTGGGTGAGGTGGCGGGTGATGCCGCGCAGATCGCCGAGTCCGTCGCCGTCGGCGTCGGCGAAGCTGCGGGGGTAGACCTGGTAGACGACGGCCTGCCGCCACCAGTCGGGATCCCGGGACGACAGGTCGAGAGTGGAGCGATCGGTCACGCGGTCTCCTTCGCGGGGCATACGGGCGACAGCATTGAATCTGTCCAGAATGCCGGAAAAAGGAAACATCGGGGAGGTCGGAGTGATCCATTCCTGCTGTGATGAAAGTGTGATGGAGGAGTAACTGCCTTTGCATACCCGCAGGTTGACAGCGTGCTGCGGCACCGCCACGATGAGGTCGCACTGTGGCGCATGTGACCAATGAGCCCAGTGTTTCTCAGACCACTCACCCCGGTACGGCCGGCCGCCGCGCGCTGCCCTGCTGCCGTCACCCGGGTTCCGGCATACGCCAAGAAATGGGATCCGCATGTCCATAGCGAGACGTGTCACCGCGCGACGCCTGCTGGGGACGGGCGCCGCGGCCCTCGCCCTCTGCGCCGCCTCCGCCACCACCGCGTTCGCCACCGGTACGCCCGGCGGCGACGGCTGGTCGTCCGGCGGCAGCTACAAGCCCGGGACGGGCGCGGGGACGGAGACCGGCACCGACCGCTGCCAGTTCTCGCTCGACGGCACGAACTTCTACGACTCGGTGAAGGTCGACGACCAGAACCTGAAGCCGAGCGAGGACGGCAAGGTCCACATCAAGGTCCGCACCGCCGGTGACGCGGCCACCTGCACGGCCTCCCTCGCCTCCTACCTCGCCCACGGCGCGACCTTCGGGACCTCGGGCGAGCAGGTGTTCGTCGACTTCGACACGGTGACGGTCAAGCCGGGCGCCACCGACTCGCTCGACATCGCCATCCCGGACAAGGGCTGCTTCGGGCAGATCGACCTCTACCGGGGCGCGGTGAAGTTCGACGGCGAGCTCGACGCGAAGGACGGCTTCGAGCACGGCGAGCTGCCCAAGGGCCCGGACCGCCCGGTCATCAAGGACAAGCTGATCGCGGCCTGGAACGGCGGCACGGAGGACTGCACGAAGACGCCTCCGCCGGCTCAGACGCCGCCCCCGTCCAGCCCGCCCGCCGACCCCTCGGAGCCGCCGGCCGAGCAGTCGACGCCGCCGGCCCCGTCGGAGCCGTCCGAGCCCTCGTCCCCGCCGGCGACGGACACGGACACGCCCACCCCGTCCGAGTCCGAGTCCTCGACGCCCCCGGCCCCGAAGCCGAACGGCGGTGGCGGCGACCTCGCCGAGACCGGCGCGAACAGCAGCACCGGCCCGATCGCCTTCGGCGCGGCGGCCCTGCTGGCGGGCGGCGCGGCCATGATGATCGTCACCCGCCGCCGCACGGCGAAGCGAAACGCCTCCGGCGCCTGAGCCGGGCCGCGCCGGTGAAGCCCTGCCCTGCCGACACCCCACCCGGGACCACGGCAGGGCGGGGCCACCGACCCTGACCAGGCAGCCCCCTACCCCCCGCCCTGCCGACACCCCTCCAAGCCTGCGGCAGGGCGGGGTTCGTCGTCAGACGACCTCAGCCATCTCGGCCTGAAGGCTGGTCGCCTTGCGCAGCAAACTCCGTATGACGACCATCAGCCTCGCGAACGCCGCCCCTACGGCGACTCCCGCTTTCGACGTCCATGCCGCTTCTCGATCGATATCGATCGAAAGTCAATCGATTGGTGCGCTGCTTCCCGCGCTACAGCGTCTCCAGGTACAGGTTGACGTACCGCTCCACGTCCACATCCAACGCCACGTCCACCAGGGGCTGTTCGCGCGTGCCCTCGTGGATCTCTGACTCGCCGGGGCGCGGGCGGCGGTCGACGATCGTCTGGCCGCGGGCGGGGCCGGGGGCCAGGACGACCTCGACCGGCAGGGCCTCGGTGGTGATGCCCTTCGGGTCGACGACCGCGCAGATCGCGCCCGCGTCCCCCAGGCCCCCCATGGGGGTGGGGTCGCCGGAGGTCGCCGGGTCGCGGTGGGCGAGCAGCTCACCGGCCAGCCGCAGACTCGGTTCCGCGCTCGTGCGCAGCCGCTGCACCTCCCCGGCGGGCACCAGGACCCGCTGGAACACGTCCAGGCCGTACATCGTGATCGGCACCCCCGCGGTGAGCAGGACCGCGGCGGCCTCCGGGTCGTGCCACACGTTGAACTCCGCGACCGGCGTGGCGTTCCCGGTCGCCACCGCGCCGCCCATGAACACGATCCGCTCGATGTTGCGGGTCACCTCGGGGTGCGTCCGCAGCAGCAGCGCGATGTTCGTCAGGGGCGCGGTGGGGATGAGCGTGACCGGCCGCGGCGAGGCGAGGATCTCGCGGCGCAGCAGCGTCACCGCGTCCACGTCGACCGGCACCCGGGTAGGCGCGGGCAGCCCCAGATCCCCCATGCCGTCCTGCCCGTGCACATGCCGCGCCGTGCGCACGGGCTCGATCAGCGGCCGCTCGGCGCCCCGGGCCACGGGGATGTCACCGGCACCGGCCACCTCCAGCACGGTCAGCGTGTTGCGGACGACCCCGTCCACATCCGTGTTCCCGGCCACGCAGGTGATCGCGCGCACGTCGAGCGCCGGGTGCCGTACGGCGAACAGCAGGGCGAGGGCGTCGTCGACGCCGGTGTCACAGTCGATGATCACCGGGATGGGCTGACCGTCCGTCACGGCGAGGGCTCCTTCCACTGGTCCCGGGCTGGGCTCCGTACGGGCGACCTTACGCGCCCCTCGAACGGGCGAACCGACGCCGGGGCGCACACGGGAAGGACGTAGGGAGACCGCAGGGAGTACGACAGCAGAGACAGCCGAGGACGACAGGAGAGACGCCATGCCGGCACCAGGTCCCGCGCAGCAGCCCACCACCGAGCTCGACCCCCGCTACAGCTCCGCGCTCAACCCCCGCCCGGGCGCCTCGGGCGTCACCGCCACCGAGTGGGACGAGGCGCAGCGGCGGCTGGGGGCCGCCGAGATCTTCTGGGTGTCCACGGTCCGGCCCGACGGCAGGCTGCACGTCACGCCCGTCATCGCCGCCTGGCACGACGGGGTGCTGTACTTCTCCACCGGCCGGCAGGAGCAGAAGGCGAGGAACCTCGCGCATGACGCGCACTGCGCGCTGACCACCGGGGCGAACTCCCTCACCGAGGGCTTCGACCTCGTGGTCGAGGGCAGGGCGCGGCCGGTCGCCGACCCGGCGCTGCTGGAGGAGGTGATCGCGGCGTACGAGGAGCAGTACGGGCCGCACATCACCTCCCCCGAGGGCACCTTCCACGGCATCGGCGACGCGTTCCGCAGGGGCGACGACGTCGTGTACGCGGTGGCCCCGGACACGGCGTACGGCTTCGGGCGGGACAACGGGGTCTACTCCCATACGCGTTGGTCGTTCTGAGCCCGTCCTACGACCGGTCCCACAGGTCGGTGCCGCGGGACGCCACCCGGTCGGCGATCCGCCGCAGCAGTTCGGCGGTGGGCAGGGCGGGAGGCCGGCGGCCGTCTCGCAGGCGCGGGGAGGCGAGGTCCGCCGCGGCCTCCCGCCCGCCGATCACCGCCTGGTACGGGACCAGCCGGGCCGCCCGGATGCGGGCGCCGAGGGTGCCCTGTTCGGGGCCCGCCACCTCGGCGCGCAGGCCGAGTTCGCGGGCGCGGTGGGCGAGGGCGTGGGCGTTGTCCGCCTGGTCCTCCGCGACCGGCAGGACGACCAGCTGCACCGGCGCCAGCCACGCCGGGAACGCGCCGCCGTGGGTCTCCAGGAGATGCGCCACCGCGCGTTCCACGCTGCCGATGATGCTGCGGTGCACCATGACCGGGCGGTGCTTCGCCCCGTCGGCTCCGATGTAGTGCAGGTCGAAGCGTTCGGGCTGGTGGAAGTCGATCTGGACGGTGGACAGGGTGGTCTCGCGGCCGGCCGGGTCGGTGATCTGTACGTCGATCTTGGGGCCGTAGAACGCCGCCTCGCCCTCGGCGGCCTCGTAGGGAATGCCGGAGCCGTCCAGGACCTCCCGGAGCAGGGCGGTGGCCCGCCGCCACAGGTCCGGGTCGGCCACGTACTTGCCGCCCTCGCCGGGCAGCGAGAGACGGTGGCGGGACGCGCGGATGCCCAGGTCCGCGTAGGCGCTGCCGATCAGCTCCAGCGCGGCTCGCGCCTCCTCGACGGCCTGTTCCAGGGTGCAGAAGATGTGCGCGTCGTTGAGGGTGATGGCCCGTACCCGGGTCAGTCCGCCGAGGACGCCGGACAGCTCCGAGCGGTACATGCCGCCCAACTCGGCCATGCGGAGCGGGAGTTCACGGTAGCTGTGGGACCGGGAACGGTAGATGAGGGCGTGGTGGGGGCAGAGGCTGGGGCGCAGCAGGACCTGTTCCGCGCCCAGGTCCATCGGCGGGAACATGTCGTCGCCGTAGTGGTCCCAGTGGCCGGAGATCTCGTACAGCTCGCGTTTGCCGAGGGCGGGCGAGTACACGTGCCGGTAGCCGGCCGCCCGTTCCGCCTCGCGGATGTACTCCTCCAGGGTGTGCCGCA
>KL569178.1:25862-26490 GCA_000715635.1 Streptomyces violaceus
GTACGCAGCCCCGCGCCCATCAGCGGGTCGGTGTCGAAGAGGTTCAGCTCGCGGCCGAGCCGGCGGTGGTCGTGCATGGTGGTCTCCCTCGGTTCTGAGGCGAGCACCGCGCGACGAAGCCCCGGGGCACTCGCCCCGGGGCTTCGGACATCTGGGTCAGCTGTCAGCGCGCCGGGACACTCTCCGGCGTCGTCGTGAGAGACGGGAACGACTGGGCGCGCTGCATGAGCGTGACCGTAACAGGGCGTCGACGCCCGGGCGACGGATTTTCCCCCCACCCCGGCACCTCTCCGGCCGCCCACCCCCACCGCCCGTCCTCACCCGAACAGCCCGTCGCACTGGTGTGCCGCCCGTCGCGGTGGTGCCGTATGAGCACAGACGCGATCACAGATGCGATCTCAGAGCCGATCTCAGACCCGATCCCGGAGAGCCCGCCCGCCAGAAGGCGCCTCCAAGGATGAGCCCCGTGCAGGAGGCACCCCCGATGACCCACCCTCCGGCCACTGCCCGTGTCCTCCTCGCCTCCGCGCTGTCCGTGACCGGACTGCTGACCACGGCCGCCTGTTCCGTCGAGGAGCCCCGGCCCCGGTGGTTCTCCGCCTCCGCCCTGTCTCTTATACACATCTCT
>KL569178.1:26692-26975 GCA_000715635.1 Streptomyces violaceus
CAGAGATGTGTATAAGAGACAGAGGCCGCGCTCACCGAGGCCCAGGCCCAGGCCGCGCTGATCACCGAGGCCGACCTGGGCGAGCCGTGGGGGCCGACGCGGGGGGCCAGGACCTGGCGGGACGGGCTGCTCAAGGCGACCACGGAGAAGCGGGACTGCCAACGGCTGCTCGACGCCCTCTACGCCGAGGACCTCTTCGGCCCCCCGAAGGGCCCGCACGCGGTGGCCGCGCTCGACGACGCCGACACCGACGCCCAGTTGCGCTACCAGGTCGCCGCCCACC
>KL569178.1:27177-29670 GCA_000715635.1 Streptomyces violaceus
GCCGCCCACCCACCGGCGGACGTCGACCGCGCCCTCGACTGGCTGAAGTCGCTGCCGGGCAAGTGCGGCCAGTTCATGGCCGCGACCACGCGCGGCGGCATCCAGACCGTCGAGGTCAGCAGGATGCCGCTGCCTCCGGTCGGGGACTCCCGCCAGGCCCTGCGGGTGACGCTGGCGGGCGAGACGGAGGAGGGGGAGCTGACGTACCTCACCATGGACCTCGCCGCCGCGCGCGTCGGCGAGGAGGCCATCACCGTCACCAACGCCGGTCTCGACGAGGTGTACGCGGAGGTCACGCAGCAGACCGTGAAGCTCGGGGTGCAGCGGCTGGCCGACCTCAGGGAGCAGGGCCGGGCGCAGATCTGACCGGCTCACCGGCCGATCGGTCCACCGGTCCCCGAGGTGTCAGTCCCGTTCGAAGCGCGTGCGGTGGGCGAGCACGTCGCGTGCCACGTCGACGGCTGTGCACCCGCGCGCGAAGGCGTCCGCCCGCAGCCGCGCGAGGGCGTCGTCCGCGCCGACGCCGAGATGCGCCATGATCATGCCGACGGCCTGGTAGACCTCGTCGTGGTCCGCGGCCAGCCCATTCAGCCAGGCCTCCCCGTCCCGCGCCTCGGGCTCGTCCCCGCGTGCCAGCGCCATCAGGGCCACCGTCATGACACCGGCCACCAGCCGGGCCACGTGCAGCTGGCGGGCGGTCAGCCCGCCCGGGCAGTCGCGGTACAGGTCGAGAGTGCCCACGTACACCGCGTCGCTGCCCAGCGGCACCGCGTACACCGCGCGCACCCCGGCCGCCGTCGCCTCCTTGGCGAAGACCGGCCAGCGTCCGGCGTCGCGGCCCGTCGCCAGGTCGCGGGCGAGCACGGGCGCGCCGTCCCGCACAGCGCTCTGGCAGGGGCCGTCGCCCAGCGTCGCCTGGATCTGCGCCAGGTGCGCGGCCCGCGCGTTGCTGGCACTGAGCTGCACGGGCATGCCGTCGCCGCGCAGCGACACGCTCGCGCCGACCACCGGCAGCAGCTCGACCGCGACCTCGCACAGCCGCCCCGGAACCTCACCGGGCTCGGCACCCCGCACGCCCTCGGCGATCACGTCGGCGGCCCGGATCCCGTCCGGGTCCAGGTCACCACCGGCGCGGCGAGGCCCGGGGTCACCACCGGAGTCACCGCCGGGGTCGTCCCTGGGCCGCACGACAACCGCCTCCTTCGCTCACCCCGGGCCTCTGGCGGCCGACACCCGCGCGCTCCGAATACCTCCCGGAATCGAGCGCCGACTACCCGTCGCAGATGGGGCGAAACCTCCCGCTCAGCGCTTCTCGTAGGGGTTGTCCGGCTGCGGCACCCGTCGTACGGAGGTGACGTCGAGGACCGGAGGCCAGGCGGCGGCCGAGCCCAGCTCGCCCCTGGGGTGCCAGGTGCCGGTGACCGTGACCCAGGTGTCGACGGGCGGGGCGTCGGCGCCGCGCACCTCGGCCTTGCCGGACGTGGCGTCGGCGGCGCAGCAGGAGACGAGGAGGCGGGTGACGTACCAGGTGCCGTCGTCGCCACGGGTGACGAAGCCGGTGAGCCGGACCGTACGTCCTTTCAGAGAGCGGCTGCTGTCGTAGACCGCCCGGGAGCCGAACTCTCCGAGGGTGAGGTCGAGGGGGTCCCCGGACGGCAGCGCCGGGAAGCCGCCCACACCCCGGGCCGCCCGCTGGGCCGCGTCGCGCTCCGCGCTGTAGGAGCCGAGCGCGGGCGGCGGGAACAGCAGCAGGGCCAGGGCGGGGAGAGCCAGGAGCCAGGCGACGCGGGGGCCGGCGGGGCCGTGGGTGTGCCCGTCATGCTCCTCCTCGTGCCCGCCGCGCTCCTCGCTCTCGTCACTCTCCTCGTGCCCGTCATGCTCCTCCGCGGTCCGCGCCACCACCCCCACCACCACACCCAGCAGCACCAGCCCCACCCCCGACACCACCAGGTACGGCCGCAACCCCGCCTGGACGTACCGCAGGTACAGCTCGCTGAAGAGCGAGACCCGCAGGATCGCCGCGCCCACGAGGGCGAGCAGCACGGCCGGTCCGTAACGCCTCACAGCAGCCACCACCCCACCAGCACGCTGCTCGCCACGGCAACCAGCCAGGTCGCGGACGAGAACCGCAGCGCGAAGGCCCGGCCGAAGGTGCCCGTCTGGAGGGCGATCAGCTTCAGGTCCACCATCGGCCCGACCACCATGAACGCCAGCCGCGCGGTGGGCGAGAAGCCGCTCAGCGACGCCGCCACGAACGCGTCGGCCTCACTGCACACGCACAGCACGACCGCCAGCACGGCGAGCAGCAGCACCGACAGCCAGGCCGACCCCGTGAACACCTCCAGCAGCGACCTCGGCACGACGATGTTGAAGGTCGCCGCGGCCGCCGCCCCGAGCACCAGGAAGCCGCCCGCGTGCAGGAAGTCGTGCTGGAGCCCGGAGACGAAGGCGCGCGGTCCGCCGCCCGGCGCATGGCCGCCACTCCGCTTCGGC
>KL569178.1:29846-32489 GCA_000715635.1 Streptomyces violaceus
GCGACACCCCGCCGCATCAGGCTGCTCGCCACCGGCACGGACGCGCATTCGCAGCCGGGCAGGACGACCCCCGCCGCGCCCGCGACCGGCACGGCGAGCGCCGCACGGCGGGGCAGGAGTCGGGTGAAGACCCGCTCGGGCACGAACGCGCCGATCGCCGCCGACACGACCGTGCCCAGCAGCAAGAAGGGCACGCCCTGAACGGTGATCGCGGTGAACACCGTCCACCAGGCCGCGACCGGCGGGGTGTAGAGGTCGAGCGCGAGCAGGGGCCCGAGCACCGACACCACCGTCACGATGGCGATCAGCGCGGCGCCGCCGAGGACGGTGTACACGAGGGTGCGCAGGGCCGTCCGCAGCCCGTCGGCCACCGTCGCCGTCCGTTCGTTCTCCACGCGCCCCGCCCCGGTCGTTCACATCCCGGAAGGAGGTTAACCCGCACGACTGTGCGAAGCCCCTGTTTCCTCACAGAGGAGGCTGTGCGGGCGCGGGACCGAGGGTGGTCGTGCCCGGGGCCGTACGGTGTCCGAGCCCCGTGCGGTAGGCGTCCAGGGCCGCCTCCACCCGCCCGGTCCGCCGCAGCAGATCGCCCAGCAGCCGGCACAGGTCGGCCAGGTCACCGGCCGCGCCCGCCCGCTCCAGCAGGCTCAGGGCGCGGACGTAGTGCTCCTCGGCGTCCTCGGTCCGGCGGGCGTCCTCGGCGATGATGCCGAGCAGCCGGTGCGCGGCGGCGGAGTGGACGGCGCCGCGCTCGGGGGAGAGGTCGTCGAGCACTCCGTGCAGCAGGGCAGCGGCCTCGTCGGACTTGCCGCGCCGGTGCAGCACGTCGGCCAGCTCGACGGCGACCTGGCTGCTGTAGAGGGCGGCGCGCTTGGCCGACAGCATGCCGAGGGCCTCCCTCAGCTCACCCTCCGCCCGCTCGAGTTGCCCGTCCTGGGCGTACACATAGCCGCGCATCCAGTGGCAGTTGGCGAGTTCGGTGCGGATCTGCAGGCCGCGGTACAGCTCGGCGGCCTTGGCCAGCGAGGCGTCGGCCTCGGCGAGGCGGCCCTCGGCGACCAGGGTGCGGGCGACGGACCGGTGCATCCGGGCGACCAGGGCCGGATCGCCGGACTGCGGGGCGAGCGCCAGGGCGAACTCGGCCGCCTGGGCGGCGCGGGCATGCGCGCCCATGTCCATATAGGGCCCGATGACGCTGGCGTAGAGCAGCAGCAGGGCGTCAGGATCGTGCAGTCCACCCCGGTTCAGTTCATCGAGAGCGGACTCCAGCAGATAGACGGCGTACCGGAGCTCACCCGCGAGATAGTGCGCGACGGCCCGGCCGCGCAGAGCCGGGACCCGGGCGGGCAGCGGCGCCCCGGCCAGACAGGCCTCGGACCGCTCGAAGTACTGCCGGCCCGCCACCAGCTCGCCGGTCTCCAGGGCGCACTCGCCGAGCCCGAGCAGCGCGGTGGCCTGTTCCGCGGCCAGCCCGTGCGTCTCGGCCTCGACGAGCAGCTCGGCGTACTGCTCCGCCGCCGGCTCGGCCTCGCCGACGGCGAAGGTGCGCTGGGCCTCGGTCAGCCGCAGCCGCAGCTCGGTCACGAGCCGCGCCGAACGCCCGGTGGCGAGTTCGTCGAAGGCGACGCCGAGCCGCTCGGCGAGATGCCGCAGAGCGTCGTCCGAGGGCCGCACTCGGCCCGACTCCAGGGTGGAGACATAGGCCGGCGTGTACACAGGCTCCGCCAACTGCCGCTGCGTCAGTCCGCGTTCGACACGCAACCGCTGCACCCGGCGCCCGATCGTCCCCGGATCGTCACGCTCCCCCACGCCAACTCCCCCTGCCCCTCTTGCCGTTCGCCGCGAACAGCCCCTAGGTTAAACGGAGTGTTAAGCCGAATTGTCGTACACGCTTAATACGCTGCCGCCGTAGCCACCGCCCCAGTTGCGAGGTCGCCGTGCTGAGCCGCACACGCACCGCCGAGCGCTACACCAGAGGTCTCACCGCAGCGGTCATCGCCGTCGCGACACTGCTGCTCGCGGCGAACGCGGGGCCGGCGAGAGCGTCGGAGCCGCCGTCCGCGCAATTCGAACACTGGTCAGGCTCGTCGAAACCGGCATCCTGACCCGCCCGCGGTGGGCACACTGTGACCCATGACTCAGTACGCGGAGTTGTTGCTGGACGACAGCACGGTGATACGTCTCGAGCTGTCACCGGCCGGGGGGCCGCAGGCCGAGGGCCAGGAGTCCGACCCTGGGGGGTACGAGGAACTGCCGGACGGCATCCAGGGTTCGGAGCCGGTCGGTCGACTGCGTGATGCCGCACGCGTCCTGGTCGGCGGGACCGTGCGCGGTGTACTGAGCCCGCTCGGCCCACTACTGCGGGAGGTCCACGCCACCGTCACCTCGGTGGACGACCCGCCCCAGGAGTTCAGCGTCGAGTTCGGCCTGCAACTCGGGCAGGACCTGAAGCTCGGCATCGTGGGCGTCACCAGCGCGAGCAGCCTGAAGGTCTCGGCTACGTGGCGGCCCGTCCCGGACCCCGGCGTCTAGGGCGCCACCTTGCCGTGGTTCTCCCCGCCGGGCCCGTCCCGTCCGGCGACCGTGTCCGTGTTCCCGCGTTCCGGGGAGCGAGGCAGTGTCGGCGCAGGTGTCCTGCTGCCC
>KL569178.1:32646-36764 GCA_000715635.1 Streptomyces violaceus
GTGTCGGCGCAGGTGTCCTGCTGCCCGGCAGCCGCGTCCTCACCGCCGCGCACGTCGTCAACCTGGCCCTGGGCAGGAAGAACAAGTACGACGCGGCCCACCCCGGCAAGGAGACCGTGCTGCGCGTACGCGTCGGCGGCCACTGGCAGGACGCGCGTGTCATGGTCTGGATACCGGTACGCGAGCGGACGAAGCTGTACTGGAAGGGCGACCTCGCCGTGCTCGAACTTCCGCACGGCCTGCCACCGAACCTCGTACCGCCCCTGTGGCGGCCGGTCACCGAGGGTCTGGCCGTGTGCGCCTGGCATCCGGCGGGGCGGGCGGAGTTCTCCCTGGCCCGGAGCAAGGTGGTGGCGGTCGACCCGGAGCTCTCGTTCGCTGTCGTGGACGGCAGCGAGAACGGAGCGACCATCCAGCACGGCTACAGCGGCGGCCCGATCTGGTGCGACGAGGACCGGGCCGTGGTCGGCATCGTCGTGGCACAGCTCAAGGGCGACGAGGAACGGCCCCACCACCCCGACCAGGTCCGCCGCCGCAGCTGGTGCCTGCCCACCCAGCGCGTCAGCGAGGAACTCGCCGGGGCCGGCGCCGCGCATCTGCTCGACGCCCCGCACGACACGGATGAACCGGACACGTCCAGCGAGGCCTTCGACCTCGCGGACATCCTGAACCGGAAGGTGGACAGCACCAAGGAGCTGGCCAGGTGCGGCCGCGAGGTGGCCAAGAAGTGCGGCCTGACCCACCCACGTGACCGCTCCGCCCCGTCCGTGGAGGAGTTCGCGCGCGTCCTGCTCACCTACCCCCGTGCCCTGGCCGAGCTCACCCGTGTGCTGTCCACGGCCAAACCCGGCGCCGTGGTGGAACTCCTGGACGTGGGTGCGCGGATCCCGCACTGCACGCTGCTCACCCACGCCGAGCGGAAGCGTCTGACCACGCTGCTGGAGTCACTGCCGCACCAGATCATCGCCACCGTCCCCGCACTCGTCCACGACGCACTGCCCGACGTCGACCTCCCCGTCTCTCTGCTCACCGACGAGGCCTGGCTGGAGCCTGACTCCGCCGCCGGCCCTCTGGAAGCGCTGCTCGACCATTTGGAGCGCAGCCGCCGCGCCCCCGCGACCGAGCGGCCCCGCAGCCCACTGCTGCCCGCCCTGGTCTGCCTCGTCCTCCACGTCGCGGCCGTGACACCGGACGGGTGTGCGGCGGAACTGGTCAGCTGGTGCACCAAGGTCGTCGCGCGTACCCAGGGGTCCCAGGCGGCGCTGGAGGAACGGCTGGCACTGGCGAGGGCGCTGGCGTGCTCGCTGCGGGCATCGAAGCGCCACGCGCCGCGCCTTCTAGTACGTCTGAGGCGGGCCGACGGTGAGGGAGACACCTGCCGGTTCACCCTGCGGATGTGGCGACGCGAGAGGACGGAATGGCAGCGCGTCCGAGTCGACGAAGAGCAGGCCCGGGACATCGCCGGGACGGCCGCGAAGATCTTCACCGCCGCCTCCCTGCTGTGGCGGACCGGCATGCGGCCCATCGTCGAACTGCTCCTGGACCGTACGGACCTGGACCTGAACCCTCATTGGTGGAAGACCCCGGGCCCGCTGAACACCCACCGGACCCTGGGTGTGGAATACCCCGTCGTGTTCACTTGCCCGGAGCTGGTCGAGCAGGGCAGCGACGCGGAGTTCCTCCGGGAGCGGAAGAAGCGCCTGGGGCGCGGGACCCTGGTGCGGATCGAGGCGTCGGTGAGCAGTCTCGACGAGGTCTACGGGCGGTTCGCGGGCGAGATGGACGCCGTGGGCGCCATCGTGGGCGAGGTCGAACCCGCCTTCCGCGAGGTCGTCGTGCAGTACTGCCTGGCGGCGGGCCTGCCCGTGGTCCTGTTCGGGCGGGGCGAGCAGGGCTGGGCGCACGCCGAGAGCCGGCTCGCCGGTATTCCCCCCACGATGCTGCCCGAAGCAGTGCGCGAGTACCGCAGAGACATCTGGACCAGACCGGCCGAGTACGTCGGTCGGCCCGTGCTCGCCTGGTCCGACGACAACGGCCCCCTGCCCGAAGACCTCTACCTCGGCGACCCCTCGGAGGAGCTCGCATGACATCCGACGCATCCTGGCGCCTCTTCCGCGGAGACGGCGTTTCCCGAGGCATCGACGACCTTCCGCCCGCCCCGCCCTGGCGCCGCTTCGGCGACCGCCCGCGGTCGGGCTCGAGCGCAGCCCCTTACCTCATCTCCCCCGGGCACGCCGACGTCGTCAACGCCGCGCTGCACCTGCGCCGCCCGCTGCTCGTCACCGGCCAGCCCGGCACCGGCAAGTCCTCCCTGGCTCGGGCCGTCGCGCACGAACTCCGGCTCGGGGAGGTCCTGCACTGGCCCGTCAACAGCCGCTCGACCGTGAGCGAGGCCCTCTACCGCTACGACGCCGTGGGCCGGCTGCGTGAGACCACACTGTCCCGGGACCGGGGACGCGAGGAACCACCGATCGGCACCTTCGTCCGGCTCGGCCCGCTCGGGACGGCGCTGGTGCCCCGGCCCCGGCCGCGTGTCCTGCTCGTCGACGAACTGGACAAGGGCGACGTCGACCTCCCCAACGACCTGCTGACGGTGTTCGAGGAGGGCGAGTACGAGATTCCCGAACTGTCCCGGCTGCCCGAGGACCAGTCCCTCGTGGACGTCCTGTCGGCAGACGCCGACACCGAGGTCACGGTGACCCGGGGGCGAGTCAGGTGCGACGAGTTCCCCGTCGTGGTGATCACCAGCAACGGGGAGCGCGACTTCCCGCCCGCGTTCCTGCGCAGGTGCGTACGGCTCGACCTGCCGGCGCCCGGCAGCGAGCGCCTGCGCGAGATCGTCGCGGCCCACCTGGGCGAGGCGGCGACAGCGGACGTCGAGGATCTGCTCGACGACTTCCTGCGCCGGCGGCAGCGCAGCGAACTCGCCACGGACCAGCTGCTCAACGCGGTGTTCCTGCGCATCGGCGGAGTCGACCTGGACGCCGACGGACTACTGGAGGCCGTACTGCACCGGCTTGGCGGGACGATCTGAGTGCCTGGGGACAGCGGGGGGTCCGGGCTCCGGCTCGCGCTGGACGTGCTCGCCGACTGCGGGGTCGGGCTCTCCCAGGAGGAACTGCTCGACGCCCTGTGGCTGGCACGACGGCTGACCGGCTCCTCCGGCGCCCGGACCCTGCAGCGGGACGCCACCCCGCGCACCGGCGTCGCGCCGCGCACCCCGGCCGGGCCCGACGGGCGCAAGCCGCGTACGACGCCCGGGCGCAGGGCCGGTCTGTTCGGCGGCACCCGGCCGAAGTCACGCACGGAACCCGAACAACCCACCACTGCCTTCCCCGAACCACAAACCCAGCAGCCGACCGTGACACCCCGGGCCGGCGAGACACGGGCGATCCCGCTGCGGGTGCCCGAGGCCAAAGCCCTGGCCGACGAACTGCGCATGGGCCGCGTCCTCAGGCCTCTGAAGCAGTCCCGTCCCAGCACCTCGCGCTACGACTTCGACGAGGAGGCCACCGTGCACGCCTTGGCGGAGACAGGGCTGCCCGATGTGGTGCTGCGGCCGGCTCCGGAACGCTGGCTCGACCTCGCCCTGGTCGTCGACGACGGCATGTCCATGCTGCTGTGGCAGCGCCTCGCCACGGAACTGCACGCCCTGTTGCGCCGGGCGGGCGCCTTCCGGATGATCCGCGCCTGGGGACTGCACACCCGGGGCGACGAGGTGTACCTGCACGGACGGCCCTTCTCCGACGAAGCGGACCGGGTGCCCCCGCGCATGGTCGCCGACCCGACGGGCCGGACCCTGGTCCTCCTCGTGAGCGACGGCGTCGGCCGGGCCTGGCGCGACGGCCGTATGCACCACACGCTCAGCGGCTGGGCCCGGTGCGGCCCGACCGCCGTCGTGCACGCGCTGCCGCCCCGCATGTGGGGCGGTTCGGCGCTGCGCGCCCAGCGCTGGCAGGTGACCAGCGGGCGGCGCGGCGCGGCCAACACCGAATGGATCGTCACCGACCCGGTGCTGCCCCCCGACGTCATGTCCTTCAGCGAGGTCCCCGTGCCGGTGCTGGAACCCGCACCGGCCGCGCTCTCCGCGTGGGTGCGGCTGGTGGCCTCCCCGGCGG
>KL569178.1:37007-39374 GCA_000715635.1 Streptomyces violaceus
GTTCCCCTGCCGGTGATGCGGCTGGTGCAGGGGGCCATCCCCTGGGCGGACATTCCGCATCTGGCCGAGGTCTTCCTGGGCGGGCTGCTGCGCCCGCTTCCCGCACCGCCGGGCGAGCGTCTGCCGCCGCAGCACCAGCTCTTCGACTTCGAGAGCGACATCGGCGACGTCCTGCTCAACGCGGTTCCCCTGGCCGACATCGTGGAGACCGGCAGGACCGTGAGCGCCCGTCTGGAACAGCTGGCGGGCCGTTCACCCGACTTCCCCGCCTGGCTCGCCCACCCCGAGGGCAAGGAGCGCATCCCGTCCTCGACCCGGGCCTTCGCGGCCATCGGGCCCCGGCTGGCCGCGCGGTTCGGCGTCGGCAGCCTGGAGCGACGCATGGGGAGCGTCTGGCGGCCGCTGCGGGCGGACGACCCGTGGCGGATCGGCCCCTACACCTTGCATGCCAGGGGCACCGCCACGCCATGCGACAAGTACTTGGGCCGGGATCCGGGGGGTGCGGAGGTCGTCGTGGTCACGGCGGATCGCGGGCTCGAAGGTTTCCTGAGCATCGAGGAACGGGCGCTGCGCCGCATGGCCGGACGCTACGCACCCCGGGTCGTCGCCAGCGACCTCCTCGACACCCCGCCCTGGGTCGCCGAGGTCCCTCCCCACTCCCCGGACGGCATCCCGGCTGAGCCGCTGGCCACGGTCCTGGCTCGCGAGGACCTCGAACCGGACGCGGCCCTGGAGCTGGCCCGGCACCTCTGTGAGGCCGTCGAGGCCTGTCACGGAGCGGACCTTGTGCACGGGAACCTGACCGCCCAGACCGTCCGGTGCCTGGGCCGGACCGTGATCCTGACGGACTGGTTCTGGTCGTCGCACGGATCGGAAGCCGGCACCGCCTCGGACATCCAGACTCTGGGCTCGCTGATCGCCCAGCTGATCGCCTTCGCGCCCGAGGTCGATCTCGATGAGCTCAGGGTCCTGCTGGAGGCGTGCGACGCAGACCCCCCCGGCAACCCGCCCACCGCAGGGCAACTGGCGGAGGTACTGTCCTCGCGCCTGGGCATACAGGGGGATGACGGACGACTCGTGGCCGCGATGGACCGGCTGACCAGGGTGGAGCTGATCCGTACGCAGGTCCGTTCCTGTCGCAGGATCGCCGTCCTCGGCCCGCCCGGCTCCTCCGGCAAGAGCACCACGGCCGCGCTCCTGGCAACGGTCTTCGCCACCGAGCGGCGGGGCCGGACCCTCGTGGTGGACGCCGACCCCGGGCAGGGCACGCTGGGTTTCAGGGTGAACCAGAACAGGGGCCGTGGCATGACCGCGCTCACCCAGTCCCTCGACCTGATCAACGGCCCTCGGGGCCTGGAGCCCTACCTGTCCAGAATGGAGTCAGGAGCGGACATCCTGACGGACCTGGTGGGCCAGTCCACGCCGCCATCGCCGGCGCAGGTGAAGTGGGTCTGCGACAAACTGGCGCGCCACTACGAGATCCTGATCACCGACTCCCACTCCACCGACCTCGACGAGGGCAAGCACACCGTTCTGAACCAGGCCGACCAACTCGTCCTCGTCGTGCACTCCCTCTCGCATCTGCTGTCGGGATCCGGAGTGGAGTACTTCAACCGCCTGCTGGGGCTCGGCTACAAGGACCTGCTGGCGCGCAGCATCATCGTCGTCTCGACAACGCAGCCGCTCGGGGCGAGGGAGACCGGCATCCTCCAGCGGCCCCCCGAGCTACGCCAGCTGTGCCGGGCCGTCGTGTCGATCCCCTACAGTTCCTACCTCGCCAGCGCCGGCGAAGCCGACCTCGACCGCCTGAGCCGCGAACTCCGAGAGTGCTACTACGACTTGGCGGCGCTCGTCACCCAGTCCTTCAGCCGCGAGTAGGCCTCCGGCGAGACAGCGAGGACACCGACCCCGGGATTCTTGGAGTCACGCACGGCGACGCCGAGCAGACCGAGGTCGGCGACCTCGACGCAATCGCCCCCGGTATTACCGCTGTACGACGACTTACGCCACCGCGCGTTGCTCAGGTTCTGGCTGCTCCCCATAGCGCTCCTCCATCACGCGCGCGATCAGTGCCGCCGAGTCCCTCACGGAGAGGGCAGCGGCCTGCAAGGAAGCGTAACGGCGAGCGGCCTCCCTGACAGTGTCGGGGTTGGCCGTCATGTGGCCGGAGATCATGTCCTCGGTGTAGACGATCTCGGGGTCGTCATCGAAGCGGAGGGCGTTGAACGATCCGACAAGGCTGGCGTGCTCGCCGGCCCTGAAGGGCAGCACCTGGATGTTCACCCAGCGCTGGTCCCGGAAACTCAACAGGTGCGCCAGTTGGTTTCGCATGATCTCGTGGCTGCCGATCGGGCGATACAGCGCCGC
>KL569178.1:39586-42708 GCA_000715635.1 Streptomyces violaceus
AGCACCACGAGCGTCAGCGGCGGCTGCTTGCCGTTCAGGATGCGCTGGCGCTCCATGCGAGCCGCCACCAGGTCGTCGAGGTTGTCCGGCATGCCGGTTGCCAGCACCGCTCGTGCGTACTCCGGCGTCTGCAGCAGCCCGTACACCAGCTGACCCTGGTACGTGGAGATGTAGGTCGCCTTCGCCTCCATCTCCGCATACGCCTGAAACCACGCCGGGAGTTGGCTCCGCAGAACCAGCCCCACCAACCGTGAGAAACAACCGTCGGTCATCAGCGCCGCATCCGCCCGCTCCGCGAACTCCCTTGGTCGGGACCTTGTGGGCCGTCTCGATCTGGCCGACAAGCGAGCCCGTGCAGAAGATGCAGTCCCCCAGCTCCTTCTGGGACAGCCCCGCACTCTCGCGGTACCGGCGGAGCTCGGAGCCGAAGTAGTCCAGCGGTGAGGCGGTGGGGTCGAGTCGGCGGATGTTGGGCATGGAGTGGTCACCCCCAGGTCCGAACGCGGCACGGCGTTCAATTCGGTCTGTAGCCGAGCGTAATCACTCGACTCCACCCTGGTGGCATGAATCACGCAACCCACCAGCCCTGGCCAGGACTTGGCTCCAGGTACGGCACCGACTTCACCTTGGGTGAGCACTCCGCCCGGCATCTGCGCCGGATCCTCAGGGTGTACCTCACCGCCTGGGAGATGGGTGAACTGTGCGACCCGGCCGGCCTCGCCCTCACCGAACTCGTCGCCAACGTCGTACACCACACGCCCGACCGGCGCGCCGCGGTGCTGATGATGCGGTGGCCGGACGGGCGTGGGGTGCGGGTGGAGGTCACGGACACCGGCCCGCGACCGCCGGTGTCCACAGCTGTGGACGAACTCGCCGAAGGCGGACGGGGCGTGCTGATCGTCGACGCCGTCACGGACCGGTGGGGGTGGGATCCACTGCCCGACCGGCCCGGAAAAACCGTCTGGTTCGAATGTGATGTGAAGCCGTAGGGCGATTAGGGAATTCGGTTAGTGCGAATTCCCGCGTGCGCGAATATAACGCCAGCCGAAGTAGAGAACTCCGAGAGCCCCTACGGCCGCACCGACGGCACAGGTCGCCGTCGCCCACGCGGCCATGTCCCGCGTAATCCACAGCAGACTCACCACGACCAGCGCTATGGAGAACAGCAGGCGTTCTCCATAGCCCGGGCCGCGACGGCCGGTCAGTCCCCGGTCGCCGTGCACTTGTAGGTCACGCCCTTCATCCTGATGTCGCGGTACCCCGCCTTCACGGTCGGGTTGGTGGGGGCGACATCGGTGCCGCCGCCACCGCCGCTTTCCTTCTTGCGGCAGTAGTAGCCGAGCGCATCGAGCTTCTCGATGTCGCTCATTGCCTGGTACTTCTTGTACGACGCGATCATGACGGCTCGCCTTTCCGCGGGCGTGGCCTCCTTCGCCTTCGTGTAGGCGTAGCACCCGACGCTGGCGCCGATCCCTACCCACGAGGCGCCCTTGGCCAGGGCCTTGGTGAGGCCCGCCGCGCCGCTGCCGATCCCCAGGACCGCGCAGATCTCGTCCGCCCCGGCGCGAAGTTCCGGCTGCGCCGGAGCCGCTTGTGCCGTCTGCGCTCCGGCGGCACACAGCGCGCCGGTCATGGCGAAGGCGATTACGGAAGATATTCCCTTGCTTCGTACGCTCACGAAGTCCGTCCCCGTTTTCTTCAATTGTTGCATGGTCAGTGCGAAATTGAGGCTACCCACGGGGACACACGTACGCAATGGAGGAGTTGTGAACATCATTGGGAGGAGATTCAACCGGGTAAAACTTCTCTCAACGCCTCGTCAAGGTTTTTCGCTATCTCCGCGTCACCGAGCCCGCTTCCCCCCGGCCCCCGCGGAGGAGGGTCGTACAGGGCGTCGAGTTCGGTGATGAGAGTGCGGTTCACCGCGCCGTACAGGGGCGTGACCGGGCGGTGCACGGCCTTTCTGAGGGCCGGGTACAGGATGTGGCGGGAGTAGCTGGTGCCGTCGGCGAAGCGGTCGGGAGGCGTACGGACCGTGCTCTCACCGGTGGGGGACGCCGAGGGCGTCTCGGCGTACGCGGGGGCGTGGCGGCAGTCGGGGGCGGTGCCGGACTCCTGGTAGGCGGAGGCGCGGGTCGCGGCGAACCCGGCGCGCAGCAGGCAGCGTTCGCTGTCCGGGTCGGTCAGGAACGCGATGAGTTCCTCGGCCTTCGCGGCCCGTTGCCCGGACATGGACGAGGTGACAGCGAGGTTCTGGCCGCCGAGCACCGCCTTGCCGGGCAGCCGGGCCACACCGAGCTTGCCCTTGAAGGTCTCGTAGAGGGTGGGATAGACGTACGGCCAGTGCCGCAGGAAGGTGGTGCGGCCTTCCGCGAAGGCGCTCAGCGACTCGGCCTCCCGGGACTCCGGGGCCTCCTTGAGCGTGTAGGCCCTCGCCGTACGCGCACGCAGTTCGGTCACGCCCGCCGTCAGCTGTTCCCTGGTCGCGACGTACTTGCCGTCGCGGTCGGTCAGCCGGAAGCCGGGTACGGCCGAGGCGAACGCCTCGATCGCGTTGACGGTACGGCCCTCGTACGCGGCGAGCTGGGTGGTCCAGCCCGCGTTGTCTCCGGCGGGGTCGACGGCGTCGATCAGATCCCGCAGCTGGTCCCAGGTGACCCCGCCGCTGAGCTCGGTCCGGGAGGCACCGGCGTTCCGCAGGTGGTCCTTGCGGTAGTACAGCAGGCCCGCGTCGCTGTTGAAGGGGACCGCGTACCGCTCGCCGTCCCAGTACGACGTGCTGTTCACGGACGGGATGAGGTCCTCGGGGGACTTGACGGCCGCGTCCGTCAGCGGGCGGATCAGGCCGGACTCGGCGAACTCCGGGATCCAGGTCACGTCGAGGTTCACGACGTCGTAGTCGGCGCTGCCGGACTGGAGGGCACCGAGCAGCTGGCTGCGCTGCTGGTCGGCGGAGCCGGGCAGTTCCACCAGACGGGCCTGGTAGCCGTGTCTGCCCTCCCTGGTGTTCCAGGCGTCGATGAGCTGCTGGCGGATGCCGTTCTTGCCGGTGACGTCCTGGCCGCTGGCCACCACGATCCGGGTGGAGGCGTCGGCGCCCTGCGGCTGCTCCTGCCCCTCAC
>KL569178.1:42930-45833 GCA_000715635.1 Streptomyces violaceus
GAGCAACGACAGCAGGGACAGCACGGCGGCGGGCAGGCGGCGGGCCATCATTCCTCTCCCATCCCGATGCGAGCCACCTCGTCGCGCAGGCCCGGGACCAGGTCGTCTCCGGCGTCGAGGCAGCGGCCCCGGCCGGCCTCGGCGATGAGCTTGCCGGGGCGGCCGCTGTCGCAGGCGCCGCTGTTCAGGGTCACCATCGCCACGGGCACACCCGCGGTCCCGGCCCGGTCGACCACCTGCTTCAGCCGGTCGCCGGTCAGGCGGGTGTCGTCCTCGCCGTCGGTGAGGTACACGATCAGCTGCGGCCTTTCGTCGTCGGCGCCGCGCTCCCGCATGAACGTCAGTGCGTCCAGCAGGGCGGCGGGCGGATCGGCCTCCGCGTCCCGCACCTTGCCGGTGTCGAGGGCCCGCTCGGCGTCCTTGCGGGGGTGCGTGCCGAAGGGCAGCAGCTCGGTGTGCGTACGGCCCGTGAGGCCGTGCACGGCCCACATCCCGTACTCGTCCTCCCCGCCGAGCCCGGGCAGGGTCTGCTTGAGGATGCCGGGGCCGCCGCTGGGGCCGTCCCACAGACCGGCCATCGAGCCGGAGCTGTCGAGCAGGAAGAGGACCCGGCCGGGCCCGTGCGCGTTGCCGTACTGCTCCAGTGCCGTGTCCAGGTGCGACGGGTCGGCGGACTCCGCCGGGGGGACGGAGTCGGTCAGTCCGTCGGGGGCCGACTCGGCGTCGAGCAGGGCGCGTTCACCGCTCGCGGACCTGAAGCCCTGCTCGCCGAGCACCGCCCGGCCTTCCGCACCGGTCAGCCAGGTGCGGAAGCGATTCGCCTCGTCGTCGCGCGCGTCAGCGTCCAGGTCGCCGTGATCCCAGCGCACCCGCACGAACGTCGGTTCCAGACCGGGCACGTCGTCGGGGTAGGCGGCGGTGCGCAGGGCGCGCGTGGCCGGGTGGCAGCCGACCCCGCTCCTGAGCAGGAACTCCGGGACCAGGGCCGCGCCGCGGTCGTCCACGGCGTCGTCGTCGGGCAGTGTGCACAGCAGTTTGACGGCCGAGGGCTCGGGCCGCCCGGGCCGTGCGATGAGCCGCTCGGCACCGCGCGCGTCGTCCCCGTCGCCGTACAGGCCCACGGTCGCCAGCAGTGCCGAACCGGTGAAGCCGGGGTCGGGGCGGTGCACTTCGGCGGCGCCGGGCGCTCTCTCCAGGGCGTCGACCAGCTCCGACAGCGACCGCCCGGTCGGCTTCCCGACGGTGTGGGCGAGGTCCTGCGGGACGGCCAGCACGACCGGCGAATACGTGAACGGCTCGGCGTCCGGCTCCAGTCGGGCGAAGACCCGGACTTCCTGCGCGGCGGTGACCCGGCCGACGTCGGCGCCGGTCGCGGGTATCCACACGTCCGGCTGCGGGCCGACGTCCCGCTGCGGATTGTCGTCCTCGCGCGGCTGCTGCCAGGCGTCGGTCCGCTCGCCCAGCGCGGTCACCACGGCGGCGGCACCGGCACTGTAGACGGTGACGCCGCCGCGCCTGCAGCCGTCGTCCGTGGTGTTGGCGTCCGAGGCGAAGTAGGCGTCCGCCGCTGCTTGCATCGCCGGTTCCAGGTCGGGGTCGGTCAGCACGCGCAGCTCCAGGGACGGCGCGCAGGTCCCGGAATCGCCGATGAGGGCGAAGATCCCGTAGCCGCCGGCACTGGTGGCGAGCAGGGCCAGCAGGAAGGTGAGCAGGGTTCGGCCGAGCCGCTCGGCGACGGCCCGGGCGGCGTTGGCCGCGCGTCTGAGCAGGCGTGACCGACGGGGGCGGGGCGGAGGGCCGGGCCTCGGCGGCGGGGGAGGTACCGGAGGCCCAGACGCAGCTGAAGGCGCAGGCACAGGCGTAGGCACAGGCACAGGCGCAGGCGAGGGCACCGGCCGCGCCGCCAGCAGGATGTCCGCGTCCGGGTCCCACGGAGGAGCCAGTGCCTGCGGTATCTGCGGGTCGTCCTCCTCCGCCCGGTAACCCGCCTCGTCCATCCGCTGCTTCAGCGTGGGATACAGCTCGGAGAGCCACACCTCCCCGCCCTCGTCGAGAACCTCCGCCAGCTCACGGGTGAACGGCGTCGCGATGTCGGCGTCCCCGCCCAGAATGCAGCGGTTGGGCTGGACGCTCATCAGGAGGAGGACCTTCTCCTTGTTCCCCTCCGGATCGGCGAAGCGGTGCCAGATGCCCGCGGCGTGGCCCGCGTAGCAGCAGTCCAGGATCACCAGCACCTTCTCGGCGCGGCTCTCGGCGACGCAGATCTCGCCCAGCACCTGGGCGAAACTCACCGCGCCGGGCAGCTCCCCCGCGACCACCCGCGCGGTGCGCAGCTGCAGGTGCAGCTCGCCGCCGGAGGTGTTCACGACGGCATGCCCGGCGAAATAGAGCAGCAGCAGGCCCTCGGCCTCGCGCACGGCGCGGCGCAGCGCGCCGGTGAAGTCGTCCTGGGACGGTGAGGCCAGCACCCTGACCTCCCCCTCGCCGAACACCCCGCCCCGGTACAGGGCCCCCTCGAGCGTCGTCCGGTTGTGCCGCACGGCGGGAAGCTGGCCGGTCACGCCCTGCGGGTCCGGCGCCGTGTGGTCGTATTCGGACACGCCGACGAGCAGCGCCCGGTTCGCTCGGCCGCGCGGGTCGAAGCGTGTCACCGGGCTACTCGCCGTCGGAGCCCAGCGGACGGATCTCCGAATCGGGTTCGCCGCCCTGGAGCCTGCGGCGGTTGTTCTTCCAGGTCTTCACCGCGCGGTTGGTGTACTCGGTCAGCGCCACGACCGTCGCGAGGTCACCGAGCAGTTGGAGGACGAGCTCGATGTCGGGCCCCAGACGCCCCTTGGGCCCGTCCGTGCTGGTCCGCTCCTCGATACGCAGCTTCCCGGCGGAGAGCAACTCCTCCAGCGGCT
>KL569178.1:46033-49170 GCA_000715635.1 Streptomyces violaceus
TCAGAGATGTGTATAAGAGACAGGCTCCAGCCACGCCCGCAGGGCTCTGACATCGTCCACGGTCGCGCCTTCACCCAGCCGGACGCGTACGCCTAAGACAGCCACTTCGTCCCCCTCTGTCATACCCGACATCATGACACCGGGTCAGGCCCGGGGGGCAGACCTTTGACGCGACCCGTGCAAGCGATCGCACGCCCCCTTCACGCCACGCGCACACGGCGCACGCGGCTCAGCCCTGGGTCTGGAGCTGGCGCAGTTGCCGCTGGACGTGGTCCAGGGCCCCCTCGCGCCGCCCGGGCACCCGGCCGCGCAACTCGGCGAGTCCGAACCCCAGTTCACGTGCCTGCGCGGAGTCGGATATCTGCCCCCACTGGTGGTGGGCCCGGTCGACGGCCGACTCGACGGCGGGCGCGTCCACCGCCTGCCCGGCGTTCAGCCGGGCGACGGCCACCGACAGCCAGGTGCGGCAGCTGCGGGCCGCGTCCCCGGCGAACATCGCCAGGTCGGCCCGTACCTCGGCCCAGTGCAGGGCCTCTTCGGAGGCGGGTCCGTGCGCGGCCACGGCGGCCTGCTCGTGCCGGGCGGCGAGCGCGTCGGCGTCCTGGTGCCGGCCGGACTGGACTGCGGCGGTGATGGCGGTGTGCGGATCGCCGCTCACCGGTCCCTGCGCGCTGACCACGATGTCCCGGCCGGCGCTCTCCTGCGCGATCCGGGCCAGCGCCTGCTGGTGCAACTGCTCGGGCGGCGGGCGGAACCCGCTGCGCAGGATCGTCGCCACGGCCTTCATGTACGCCGGTGCCGCGACCGTGCGCCGGGACGGCGGTGGGGCGATGCGCCCGTGGACGGCGGTGCCGCGGCCCGAGTCCAGGGGGGTGCTCCGCAGCAGCTCCCAGGTCTCGGCGTCCGCGTGCAGGTCGAGCACCAGCGTGGTCGCCCCGGCGGGTCTGAGACGCAGCTCCTCCCGGAACCAGTGCCAGGGGAAGGCCGTGTAGCGCACGGTCGGGGCGGTGGTGCGGGCCAGCGCGAGATGCGGCAGGCGCTGCTTGCGGTCGAGCTGGAGCTGTCCGGTGACGTACACGGTGAGCGGGCCGGGGGCCGTGGCGGCGGCACGGAGCCGCGTGAGGACGGCCTGCGGCTCGAGCGGGTCGGCGAGTTCGACGACGTTCGCGGTGTCCGTGCCGGACAGCACGGTGGGCGGCACGGCGGCGAGGACGGGGAGCACGGAGGCGGCGTCCACCAGGCGCCCCTTGCCCAGCGGCGAGGCCGCCAGCAGCAGCACGGTTCCGGGCATCTCTTCCCCTCCCCCGGTCGATCACGTACGGCAGCACCGTAACCTCCGCGGCTGCAAAGGGGGCCCTCAGGACCGCAAACGTCCGCCTTCGGGTGGTTCGCCCCCGGCCTCGGGCACGAGTGCGCGGGGCCGCCCGGGCCGTGTTCCCGTACGCCGACTTGCCAGCGGCGCCCCGCAGGTGTGCCCTGGTAGGCAGGGGCAGGGAGAGAGGAGCACTCTCATGGCTCATGCGGCACCCGCCTCACGCGAAATCGCCCTGCGGCGCCGTACACCCGACGTCTTCAGCCCGCGCGCCCACGCCATGGCGAAGGTCGCCGTGCCCGTCGCCGTCGGGCTCGTCTACGGCTACTGGGCCGCGGCCCTGCGGCGCGACGCCGGGCCCATCACGGGCTGGAACCTGCTGTTCGGCTTCCTCACGACGATCGTGTTCGCGGTGGTGTTCGCCGCCGTCTGGAACGTCGCCCAGCGGCTGCGCCGCGAGCTGCACGCGCTGCTCTGGTTCGTCTTCACGGGCTGCGCGATGGGCTTCCTCTACAGCCAGACCGGCGGATCCGTACTGAAGTCCACGGGCCTGGGGCTGGCGGTGGGGGCGGGCGTGCTCGTGATGCTGTTCTACCGGTACTACTCGCGTGAGGACGCGACCGGCCACCGCATCGACTGACCGGCTGACGGGCCTGCCCTCGTTCGGCTCGACATGTGCGGCCGATTGCAGTCACTCCGCGCGCGGAGCGGGCCCGGGGCGGCTTGCCTGGGAGGGTGCCCGAGCCCGACCGGGCGCCCGTACCCGAGAAGGCGCCCCCACGACTGCGGAACGCCGTGTCGGCCGTTCTGCTGGCCCTCGCGTGCCTGCTCGTGCCGTTCGGGGCGCTCGCGTCCTGGGCGGCGCACGGGCTGACCGACACCGGCCGCTACGTCCGTACGATGGCGCCGCTCGCCGCCGACCCGGACGTGCAGCGCGCGGTCGCGGACGCCGTCGGGGACGGCATCATGCGGGAGGCCGGGCACGAGCTCGACGCCGGCTCCCTGCGCGGCGCGGTCGGGCCCTTCGTGCACGACGCGGCGCGTTCCTTCACCCGTACCGAGGCCTTCCGCGCCGCCTGGGACGCGGCGAACCAGGCCGTCCACGCCGCCGTGCTGCACGCCCTGCGCGACGACGAGGCGCACGCGGCCGCGGTCACCGTCGACCTCGCCCCGGTCGTCGCCCGGGTCAAACGCCAACTCGCCGACGACCACGTGTCGTTCGCCCACCGCATCCCGGTCGCACACGCCCGGGTCCCGGTGCTCCCGGCCGGGGACCTGGACCGACTGCGCAGGGGATACCACGTGCTGGACACCGCCGCCTTCTGGCTGCCGCTCACCGCCGCCGTCCTGGCCGTCGCCGGGATCGCCGTCGCCGCCTGCCGCCGCCGTGCGGTCACCGCCCTCGGCCTCGGCACGGCCCTGGGCGGCGGGCTGCTGGTCCTCGCCGTCGCGATCGGCCGCCGCCTCACCCTCGCCGACCTGCCCGACGCACTCCACCGCCCGGCGGTGGGCGCGGTCTACGACGCCCTCACGACCACCCTGCGCACGGTGTCCTGGCTGCTCCTCGTGCTCGGCCTGACGGTGGCGCTCGGCTCGTGGCTCACAGGCCGGTGCCTCGCCGCGCGGCAACGCGCGCGAGCGTCCGCAACGCCCGCCGCAGATCCCCCTCCGAAGCCGACGCGAGCCCGAGCCTGACGGCATCAGGCGCATGACCGGGGGCAACGGCGAAGGCAGGCCGGGCATCACGGCGATACCGCGCCGCGACGCGCGCGAGCATCCCCAGCGCCCGCCGCAGATCCCCCTCCGAAGCCGACGCGAGCCCGAG
>KL569178.1:49375-49841 GCA_000715635.1 Streptomyces violaceus
CGTGAAGGTGTCGGCGCGCCACGGGGACGGCAGCTCCCACCAGGCGAAATAGGCACGCGGGTCGGAGCGCACGGCGAAGCCGGCGAGTTCCTCGGCGAGGATCCGCTGCCGCCGCACCGCGTCCGCCCGCTTGGCCTCCACCAGCCGCGCCACCGTCCCCTCCGCGGCCCAGCGCACGGCCGCCTCCAGCGCGAACCGTCCCGCGTTCCACCCGCCCGACCGCACGGCGTCGGCCACGGCGGCGGCCCGCTGCGGCGGCACGACGAGGAATCCGACGGTGAGCCCGGGGGCGACCCGCTTGGAGAGCCCGTCGACGACGTGGGCGAGTGCCGGGGCATGGGCGGCGAGGGGATCACCGGCCCCGTGCCGCTCGCCCGACCCGTGCAGGAAGGACCAGATGCGGTCCTCCACGATCGGGAGGTTCAAGTGGTGGATGAGCTGGGCGAGTTGCAGCCGCCGCGTCCGG
>KL569178.1:50095-50334 GCA_000715635.1 Streptomyces violaceus
GACGTCGGATTGTGCAGCGTCGGCTGCACATAGAGGGCGGACAGGGGTGCCGTACGGTGCGCCGCCGCGACGGCCTCCGGGAGCAGCCCGGCCGTGTCACCGGCCAGCGGCACCAGCGTGATGCCCAGCCGGGCCGCGATCTCCTTGACCAGCGGATACGTCAGCTGCTCCACGCCGACCCGGCCGCCCGGCCGGACCAGGGACTGTCTCTTATACACATCTCTGAGAGGGCTGGCAAG
>KL569178.1:50543-50857 GCA_000715635.1 Streptomyces violaceus
CTCCCGGGCTCCCTGGGTGCCGGTGGCGGCCGCCGGCAGCAGCGCCTCGGCCAGCACGTCGGGGCGCAGCAGGGGCGCGAGGACGGGGGCGAGGAGCTCCGGCTGACCGGGCGCGCTGGGGTAGTTGAGCTCCAGGTTGACGGGGGCGTCGGCCGGGCCGGGCTCGGCGAGCGCCTGCCCCGTCGGGCCCGTCGGTCCGGCGCGTACGAAGGTGCCGCGACCCACCTCGCCGACGACCAGCCCGCGCCGTACGAGTTCGCTGTAGACCCGCCCGGCCGTCGACGAGGCGATCCCGCGGCGCCGCGCGAACGCCC
>KL569178.1:51078-52223 GCA_000715635.1 Streptomyces violaceus
GCCGGAGCCGTCCGGTGGCGATGTCGTCGGCGATCCTGTCGGCGATACGCCGGTAGTCACCCATCGGTCGGCCTCCCCCTTGGATTGCACCGAGAGCAAAGATCTTATTGCACCGAGTAGTTGGGCGGCCTAGGGTCGTCCCCATGGCACCCTTCCTCGCATACGAGGACAAAGGCCCCGACTCCTCCCGGCAGCCCCTTGTCCCCAAGGTTCCCCTGGTTCTCGTCCACGGCCACCCCTTCGACCGCACGATGTGGGCCCCGCAGCTCGAGACGTTCTCGGCGGACCGCCGGGTCATCGCCCCCGACCTGCGCGGTTACGGCGCCTCTCCGGTCACCCCCGCCGTCACCGACTTCTCCGGATTCGCCCGGGACATCGAGGCCCTGCTGGACGAGCTGAAGGTGGAGTCGTTCGTCCTCGCGGGCCTGTCGATGGGCGGCCAGATCGCGATGGACTGCTACCGCCTGTTCCCCGAGCGCGTCAGCGGCCTCGTCCTCGCGGACACCTTCCCGTCGGCGGAGACCCCTCAGGGCGTCCGCACCCGCGACGCCATGGCGGACCGCCTCATGGCGGAGGGCATGCACGGGTACGCCGACGAGGTCCTGGAGCGGATGGTCGCCCCCTACGCCCCCGACGGGGTCAAGGCCCACGTCCACCGCATGATGACGGCCACCGCCCCCGAGGGCGCCGCCGCGGCCCTGCGCGCCCGCGCCCGGCGCCCCGGCTACGACGACCTGCTGACTCGTGTCTCCGTCCCGGCCCTGGTCGTCGTGGGAGCGGACGACACCTTCACACCGGTCTCCGACGCCCTGGCCATGCACACGGCCCTCCCGGACGCGGCGCTGCACATCATCGACGGCGCGGCCCACATGCCGAACCTGGAACGCCCGGACGTGTTCGACCAGGCGCTGGGGGAGTTCCTGGCCCGCGTCGACGCACGGCAACCTTCCCCCGCCCCGCCCCGTCTTTGAGGGAGGATGCGGGCATCCCGCTCCGCGAACGGAAGGCCGGCCTGTGAACACCGCCGCTGCCGAGTGGACCGCCACGGACGACGGGCCGGAGCACCGCCCGCCCGGACGCGGGTTCGGCGCGTGGTGCGCCGGCCTGCTGCTCGCGGGTGTGAGCGTGGTCGTCGGCTTCCGGAC
>KL569178.1:52407-55249 GCA_000715635.1 Streptomyces violaceus
TGGTCGTCGGCTTCCGGACCGCCGACAGCGACGGCATCACACCCGTCCCGCAGCTCCTCGCCTTCCTCCCCTGGCTGCTCGCGCCCACCGGCCTGGCGCTGCTGCTCACCCTGCGCTCCCGCTGGTGGTTCGGCACGGTCTGGGGAGTCGTCGTGCTCGGCCTGCTGGCCTGGTTCATCGAGCCGTACGGCAAGGTCGACGACCCCGCGGGCCGTCCGGTCGCCGACCTGCGCGTGCTGACCTCGAACGTCGAGTTCGGGCAGGGCACCGGCTCCCTGGTCGCCGCCGTCCGCCGCGAGAAACCGGACATCATCTTCGTACAGGAGTGCGACTACGAATGTGACGCGCGGCTGAAGCGGGACCTCTCCCGGGACTACCCGCACCGCCGTGCCGTCGAGGGCGGCGGCTCCGAGGGCTCCGCCATCCTCAGCCGCTTCCCGCTCCGGCCCACCGACGGGGTCCCCGGCACCATGGGCATGCCCGGGGCGATCGCCGACGTGGACGGGCACGCCGTACGGCTCCAGCTCGCCCACCCCATGCCCCCGCTGCCCGGGCAGGTGGACCTCTGGAAGCGGGAGCTCGGCGCCCTGCGCGCCGCGGCCGTCACCGACCGCGGAACCCCGCTCGTCCTGGCCGGCGACTTCAACGCCTCCCAGGACCACGCCGTCTTCCGCCGCATCCTCGACACCGGACTGCGCGACGCCTCCCGTCTGGACGGCGCCGACCGCACGGCCACCTGGCCGGCCCGGACCGCCCCGACGCTCGGCGCCCAGATCGACCACGTGCTGGTGTCGCGGGACTTCGCGGCCCGCGACACCCGCATCCTGAACCTGGCCGACACGGACCACAGGTCGGTGATCACCGACCTGACGCTCCACGAGGGCCGGTGACCACCTGAGCGAGCCGCCCGGCGCCAACGGCCGGGCTTCTCGCGATGGCGCTTCGACCCAGGCCTGCCTGCCCGGATTCCCGGCCCTCACAGACCCGCCGAGCCCGGCCCTGCGCTGATCCTCTTGAAGGTGCGGCCGCTCAGACGCCGATGTCGGAGCCGTCCGCGCGCCACACGGCCACGACCGCCGGCCGGACGTACTTCCCGGGCCCGTCGGGCCAGGTGCTGGCCGGCTTCTCCACGGACGCGCCGTCGATCTCGCCCGGGTGCTGCACGGCGACGAGGACGCGCCGGTCCTGGATGATCGGACCGCAGGTCTCGGCGCCCTTCGGCACGGTCAGGAACTGCTTGAGCTCACCGCGCCGCTCACCCCGGGTCGCCACGCCGAACAGGCCGTCGTGCGAGCCGAGCTGGGCGCCGTCGGTGGACATCCACA
Organism: Streptomyces violaceus; assembly: GCA_000715635.1. Classification (GTDB taxonomy): domain Bacteria; phylum Actinomycetota; class Actinomycetes; order Streptomycetales; family Streptomycetaceae; genus Streptomyces; species Streptomyces violaceus. The sequence continues at coordinate 53,733 of KL569178.1, forward strand.
GGTTGCCGTAGGGGTCGAAGGCGACGTTGTCCGGGCAGGATATGGGGCTGACGCCGTCCTTCGGGAACCCGGCGAAGTACGTTGCCGGGTCGTCCGGGTCACCGGCGACCAGGAACAGCGACCAGGCGAACTTCGTGCTCTCCGGCCGGTTCCACCGCTCGGTGAGCTCCAGCACGTGCCCGTGCTTGTTGGCGTGGCGCGGGTTGGCCTCGTCCGCCTTGGCGTTGGAGCCGACACCACGGTTGGTGTTGTTCGTCAGGGCGACGTACACCTTCCCGGTCACCGGGTTGGGCTCGATGTCCTCGGGCCGGTCCATCTTGGTGGCGCCCACCTTGTCGCCGGCGAGCCGGGTGAAGACGAAGACCTCTTCCGCGGTCATCCCGTCCACATGCGAGACGGCACCCTTCGCGGTGGCGGTGGCCAGCGGAATCCACTGCCCGCTCCCGTCGAACTCCCCGTCCTTCGGCAGCTTGCCCGTGCCGTCGATCTCGAGGGCGGGGGAGTCACCGGTGAGCTTGGCGACGTACAGCGTCCCCTCGTCGAGCAGCGAGAGGTTGTGCTCGCGCACGGCACGCGAGGACCCGTGGCGCATCCGCTTGCTGCCTACGAACTTGTAGAAGTAGTCGAACCGCTCGTCGTCACCGGAGTACACGACGGGCCGCCCGTCCTGCGTGAGCCGCACGGTCGCGGCCTCGTGCTTGAACCGCCCGAGCGCGGTGTGCTTGCGGGGCGTCGAGTCCGGGTCGTACGGATCGAACTCGACGACATACCCGAACCGGTGCACCTCGTTCGGCTCCTGGGCGACATCGAACCGCTTGTCGAACCGCTCCCACTTCCGCTCGGTCGCGCCGGTCCCGACCCCGTACCGCTTGTCGGTGTCCCGGCTCGCGTTGGCGAAGTACTGGTTGAAGTTCTCCTCGCCGTGCAGGGTCGTGCCCCACGGGGTGACACCGCCCGAGCAGTTGTTGAGGGTGCCGAACACCTTGGTGCCGGTCGGGTCCGCGGAGGTCCTCACCAGCTTCGACCCGGCGACGGGCCCGGTCAGCCGGAACTCGGTGGTGACGGTGACGCGCCGGTTGAGCTGATGCCGGGACACGGCGGTGAGCTTCCCGGTCTTCCGGTCCCCCTCCACCACCACGGCCGACAACCCGTGCGCGGCCCACGCCACCTCGACCTGCTCACGGGTGGGGTTGGCGGCGTCGTACCCCCGGAACATCAGGATCTCGTCGGTGTACTCGTGGTTGGCGACGAGCAGCTGCCTGCCCCGCTCACCCGGCAACGGGAGGAGGGCGAGGAAGTCGCAGTTGTACCCGAACTGCCCGGCCTGGGCCTTGGCGGTCTGCTTCTCCGGGTCGAAGGCGGGCGCCCCGCGCAGGATGGGCTCGCCCCAGCGGATGACGACGTTCTGCCCGTACCCGTCCGGCACGGTCACGGCGTCGGTGGTGTTGGGCGCGACGGGCGCGAAGCGCAGCCCGCGCGCGCCCTTGTGTTTACGCCGGGCGGCCGCGGCGGCGGCG
>KL569178.1:55411-56265 GCA_000715635.1 Streptomyces violaceus
TGCCGGTGCCGCCCCGGCAGGCGGAGCCTGCCCGACGCCCACGGCCCCCGCCCCGGCGGCGCCCACGGTCACCACGGCCGCGGCCCGCATCATCGACCGGCGGCTGAGCGCACCGGCGATCACATCACCGACGTACTCGTTGGAGCTGGTGTTGGGCACCTCGTGGAAGCAGGCGTCACCACACCGGAAACGACAGGTCATGGCGGACCGGCCGCCAGGGTGCGAATCGGACGGCGTTCCGATCAACGGCAGCAGCTTTCGCACTTTGCTCTCTCCTTGGATGCCCTTGGTGTCAGCGTGACCGTAGGAGCACATACGTGCGGGAGCCGGGCGTCTGGATGAACTGCGAGTGAACCTGCGGCATCCGTGCGGCAGTTGCGGCGGTTCAGCACGGCGTCACCTCGGCAGGCCGGATGTCCCCCTTGACAGAAAGGACCTCGCACACCCGACCCTGCCCAAGATCGCCCAGGAGGGCCGCTAACCTTACGTGTCCGTCCTGGCCAGGGATTGACGGGCTTCAACTCACGCGAAGGGTTGCGCGCACATGGGCATTCTCACTCTCTTGCGGAACGCGTTCGGACGGTCACGCAAGTCACGGACCGCCGAGGCGGAGGGTGCGGCGCGGCCGACGACGACCTCGGAGGAGCCGACGGCAACGCCGTCGAGCGATACATCGACCTCACGCGGCCAGGTACCCGCACAGGAGCCCCCGGCCGCGTCCGGGGAACGCCAGACCCCCTCCCCCACGGCGGCGAGCGTCCCCGAACCCCGCACCTCCTCCCCCAACGAACACGACCTGGTCTCCGCGGCCTTCGACCACGTCGCGGCGGTCCCCAGGCCGACGCGCTCCGCGG
>KL569179.1:0-897 GCA_000715635.1 Streptomyces violaceus
GCTGTTGTCCTGGCGGGGTGCCGGGTACTGGCCCGTGGAGCCGTTGTCGTAGGACTGCGGGGCCTGCGGGGCCGGGAACTGGCCCGTCGTGGACGACGGGTCGCGGCGGCCGGCCGTGGCGCCGAAGACGTCCGGGCGGACGAACTGACCCGGGTCGTGCGATCCGTTCGTGCCGGAGGCGAACTGGTCCGAGTGCTGGGGGCCGCCCATCCCGAAGTCGGCCGGCGAGCCGGGGCCCTGCCGGTCGTCGTCACGCGGCACGGCCGGGATCTCCGCCGTCGCGCCCGGGCCCTGGCGGTCGTCGATCCGAGGCATCTGAGACGTACGGGAGACGTCCGGCTCCTCGTGACCACGCGGGGCGTCCAGCGAGGCACGGGGCACCGGCGGCTGGGCGTTCTCGTCGCTCCAGCTCGGCACGCGCGGCTGCGGTTCGCCACCGGGCAGCTCGGCCCGCGGACCGCCGCGCGGCGGCAGCTGAGGCCGACGGCCCTGGCCCTGCTCGGCGTTGCCGCCCGGGCGCTGCTGGCCACGGCCGCCACCGAAGGCGTCCTGGCCCTGCGGCCCGTTCGTGCCCGCGGCCTGCAGGCCCTGCGGGGCACCCGGGGCCTGCCCGAACCCGGCACCGGCCGGCGCCGGACGGCCCTGCGGGGGCGCGGAGGGAGGGCCCTGGTCGAACAAGGACGGGGACTTGTCGGGACCCTGGGGTCCGCGCGCTCCGCCCGGCGCTCCCTGACGGCCACCGTCCGCGTCCCGCCCGGGCAGCGCGGCCCGCGGGCTCTGGCCCGGACCGAGCCGGCCCCCGCCGGACGCACCGCCACCGGAGGGACCCGCACCGAGTGCGCCGCCGCCCTGGCCGGCACCGGCGCCACGCCGGGCCGCGGCCACACCGGCGGCGGC
>KL569179.1:1155-1507 GCA_000715635.1 Streptomyces violaceus
GGGCTGGGGCTTCCTGCCGCCCTGGGCGACATCGACGGGCAGCATGACCAGCGCGGTCGTACCACCGGAGTCGGACGGGCGCAGCTGGATGCGGATGCCGTGCCGCTGCGACAGACGGCCGACCACGAACAGACCCATGCGGCGGGAGACGGAGACGTCCACCGTCGGGGGAGAGGCGAGCCGCTCGTTGATCGCGGCCAGGTCCTCCGGCGACAGACCGATACCGGTGTCGTGGATCTCGATCAGCACCCGGCCGTCGGGCAGCGCGTGACCGGTGACCTTGACCTTGGTCTGCGGCGAGGAGAACGAGGTCGCGTTCTCCAGCAGCTCGGCGAGCAGGTGCACGAGGTCG
>KL569179.1:1710-6394 GCA_000715635.1 Streptomyces violaceus
GTCGTTGACGACCCGGCCGGCCACTTCGGTGGTCGGCACGGAGGCCAGCTCGATGCGCTCGTACTGCTCCACCTCGGACGCGGCGGCGCGGAGCACGTCGACCAGCGGGACCGGGCGGGTCCAGCGGCGGCCGGGCTCCTCACCGGCGAGGACGAGGAGGTTCTCACCGTTACGGCGCATACGCGTGGCGAGGTGGTCGAGCTTGAACAGCGAGGACAGCTGGTCCGGGTCGGCCTCGCGGGACTCCAGTTCGGAGATCAGCGACAGCTGGCGCTGGATCAGACCCTGGGAGCGGCGCGAGAGGTTGGTGAACATCGCGTTGACGTTGCCCCGCAGCAGGGCCTGCTCGGCGGCGAGGCGGACCGCCTCGCGGTGCACGTCGTCGAAGGCCGCGGCCACCCGGCCGATCTCGTCCCGGGAGTGCACACCGACCGACTCCACGGACGTGTCGACGTCCTGCGGGTCGGACTCGGACAGCTGCTTGACCAGCTCGGGCAGCCGGTCGGAGGCGACCTTGGTCGCGGTCTCCTCCAGGCGGCGCAGCGAGCGGATCATGGAGCGGGCCACGACGAAGGCGCCGACCAGCGACACACCGAGCACGATCAGGATCAGCGCACCGGAGATGATCGCGTCGCGCTCGGTGGCGCTGCGCAGCTCGCGGGCCTTCTGTTCCATCTCCTCGAGCAGCGTGTGCTCGATGTTCTTCATCTGCTGGATCTTGGTGGAGCTGTCGTCCAGCCAGTCGCGGTAGGACCGCTTGTCCTGCTGGGCGAGACCGCTCGCGGAGACCAGGGCACGGCCCGCGTAGGTGTCGGTGGCCTTGATCGTGGAGTTGCCGCCGTCCTCGATCGGCTTCAGCAGCTCGGCGGCGGCGTCCTCGCCGTAGATGCTCTTGAAGCTGCGGATCTCGGACTTCTGGCTCTCCAGCGAGGACTCGGCGTAGAGCCGGTCGTTAGGCGAGAGTTTGCCGGTCGTGGTGTTGCTGGCGGGCAGCGCCGCCGCGAGGGCCGCGCGCTGGATCGAGGAGTACTCCTTGGCGGAGGAGAAGGCCGCCAGGGCCCGGGTGCGCTGGATCATGTCCGGGTTGCTGGTGGCCTCCGCCATGTCCTGGGAGAGGTCGACCAGGTTCTCGATCAGACGGTGGTACGCCTCGATCGTCTGTGTGGAGTTGCCCTCGGAGGCGTAGGCGCCCTTGCGGATCTGCGCCAGGTCGCCCAGCTCGCCGGCGAGCTGGATGAGGTACTCGCGGACGCCCTTGAGGTTGCCTTCCTTGCTGGCGCTGTCGATCTCCTCGGAACTGTCGAGGAAGTTCTTCATCGCCCGGTCGGTCTTCTCACGCAGACCCTTGACCGTGAAGTCGGTCGCCTTGCCGCCGTGCGCGAGCGGGCCGGCCGACTGGTCGCGCTCCTCCTGGAGCGCGGCCGACAGCTCGGTGGCCTGCTTGGTCATGTCCGTCAGCAGCTTCATGTTGTCGAGCTGCTGGATGTCGTCCATGGACTGGTTGATACGCAGCGCGCCCAGCGAGGTGGCCGCGACGACCGGGAGAGCGAGCAGCGAGACCAGTCGGGTGGAGATGCGCCAGTTGCGCAGGGCTATTCGCGGGCCGGGGCCGGTGGGGCCCGTCGGCGGCTTCAGCGCCGGGGACGGGCTCGCGGCGCCCGAGGGGGCCGATGTACCGGACCGCCCGGAGCGCTCACCGCCGTCGCCGGCCGAGCCCGGGTTCTGGGCGTGCTGGGGCGCGGGGCCACCCTTCATGGGGCCAGTCCCGCCGTGCGGCTCCGGCTCCGCCGAAGCGCTGCCATCCCTCTTGAAACGTCCCTGCACTAGCGTCGCAACCTCTGGACCAGGCACCCCGTCGCGGTGAGCGGCGGGGCACGGTGTCGGCGTTCTGGGGACGCCCTGAGTACGCCCCCGTGGTGGTCGTGAGTGACCGGCGCTGGCTCCCCCTTCTCGCCGCCGCTCGGCGCGTCTGTGCGCCCCCTGTGCGCCGGCTCGATCCTGCGGCGGTCCGTGAGATTCCAGCACAGCACAGGATCTCCAACAAGGCCCGTATGCCAGGCCGTGACATAGGTGACACCACGTGAGGGCCGGATCACCGGACGTAGAAAGTGAGTTCGCCCATTTCGGACGTAAGCCCGCGAGTCGTCAATCCCTGGCAGGTGTCCCAGTCGCCATGATCAGGAGCGGAATGAGGGCTTCAGTGAGGTGATGTCCGTTTCGTGGGGGTGGGGCATGAGTCCCGATTGACCGATTCGCCCTCTGGTTCGTGAGGAAACTCACATGCTGATCATGGTCCCTCCGCGATTGCGCCGGGAATCCCATGTTTAGCCTGACGCTTTACAGAGATGGCAAAACCGACAACCCGCGCCCGGCGCGAGGTCCATGGACCCGCCCGGCGCCGTCACAGGACAGGGTGCAAGTAAACAGTGAAGACGACGACGATGTTCCACAAGATCGCCAACCCGCGACGCACGACGCTGGCGCACCTGGACGACGCCGACGAACTGCAGACGCCGGAGCAGCCGGAGCACCGCGTCGAACTCCCCGCCCAGACCGCCAACCCCAAGCGCACCATCCTCACCGAGGTCCCCGTCGCGGCCGCCGCGGCCGCGGTGTGACACCAGGTAGTACGCGCACCGGCCGCCGACTGCTCAAGGCGGCAGGACACGAACATCGAGGGCGCCCTCCGACGACGGGGGCGCCCTTCACCATGAGCACGGCGCGGACACCTGCCCGCGTTAGCCTGGAGCGTCAGACTCCAGCCGCTTCAGTCAAGGGGCCAAGCATCCCGTGCGCATCGCCAGATTCTCCATCGACGGGAACGTCGCCTTCGGCGCCATCGAGGGCGAAAAGCAGGACGAGCTCGTCCTGGACATCATCAAGGGCATCCCGTTCGCGGACTTCGAACTCTCCGGTACGAAGGTGCCGGTGAGCAAGGTCAGGCTGCTGCCGCCGGTGCTTCCCAACAAGGTCGTGGCCTTCGGCCGCAACTACGCCGAGCACGCCAGGGAACTCGGCAACGAGGTCCCCGATGCCCCCTTCGCCTTCTTCAAGCCCTCCACCTCGGTGATCGGCCCCGGCGACGACATCCAGTACCCCTCCTTCTCCGAGGAGGTGCACCACGAGGCCGAGCTGGCCGTGGTCATCGGCCGGATGTGCCGCGAGGTCCCCCGCGAGCGCGTCCGGGACGTGATCTTCGGGTACACCTGCGCCAACGACATCACCGCCCGCGACGTCCAGAGGCGCGAGAAGCAGTGGGCCCGGGCCAAGGGCTTCGACAGCTCCTGCCCGCTCGGCCCCTGGGTGGAGACGGAGCTGGACCCGGCCGACCTCACCATCCAGCTCACGGTCAACGGCCAGCAGCGCCAGCTGGGCCGTACGAGCGAGATGATCCACTCCATCGAGGACCTGATCGTCAACATCTCCGAGGCCATGACGCTGCTCCCCGGCGACGTGATCCTCACGGGCACCCCGGCTGGGGTCGGCCCCCTGAACGTCGGCGACGAGGTCGCCGTCACCATCGAAGGCATCGGCACTCTCACCAACAAGGTTGTCAAGCGTGGCTAGCGCACCCGGCTCTCCCGTACGCGTCCGTTTCTGTCCGTCGCCCACCGGTAACCCGCACGTGGGCCTGGTGCGCACCGCCCTGTTCAACTGGGCGTTCGCCAAGCACCACCAGGGCACTCTGGTCTTCCGCATCGAGGACACCGACGCGGCCCGCGACTCCGAGGAGTCGTACACCCAGCTGCTCGACTCGATGCGCTGGCTGGGCTTCGACTGGGACGAGGGCCCCGAGGTCGGCGGCCCGCACGCGCCGTACCGTCAGTCGCAGCGCATGGACCTGTACAAGGACGTCGCGCAGAAGCTGCTCGACGCCGGCCACGCCTACCGCTGCTACTGCTCCCAGGACGAGCTCGACACCCGCCGCGAGGCCGCCCGCGCCGCCGGCAAGCCCTCCGGCTACGACGGCCACTGCCGCGAGCTGAGCGACGCCCGGGTCGAGGAGTACAAGGCCCAGGGCCGGGAGCCGATCGTCCGCTTCCGGATGCCCGACGAGACGATCACCTTCACGGACCTGGTCCGCGGCGAGCTGACCTTCACCCCGGAGAACGTCCCGGACTACGGCATCGTCCGTGCCAACGGCGCCCCGCTCTACACGCTGGTCAACCCGGTCGACGACGCGCTGATGGAGATCACCCACGTCCTGCGCGGCGAGGACCTGCTCTCCTCCACCCCGCGGCAGATCGCCCTGTACAAGGCGCTGACCGAGCTGGGCATCGCCAAGGAGATCCCGTCCTTCGGCCACCTGCCGTACGTCATGGGCGAGGGCAACAAGAAGCTCTCCAAGCGTGACCCCCAGTCGTCCCTCAACCTCTACCGGGAGCGCGGCTTCCTCCCCGAGGGCCTGCTCAACTACCTCTCCCTGCTCGGCTGGTCCCTCTCGGCCGACCAGGACGTCTTCTCGATCGACGAGATGATCGCGGCGTTCGAGATCTCCGACGTGAACCCCAACCCGGCCCGCTTCGACCTGAAGAAGTGCGAGGCCATCAACAGCGACCACATCCGCCTGCTGGACGTGAAGGACTTCACGGAGCGCTGCGCCCCGTGGCTCCGGGCCCCGTTCGCCCCCTGGGACCCGGAGGCCTTCGACGAGGCGAAGTGGCAGGCGATCGCGCCGTACGCG
>KL569179.1:6596-8041 GCA_000715635.1 Streptomyces violaceus
GTGGCAGGCGATCGCGCCGTACGCGCAGACCCGCCTCAAGGTGCTCTCCGAGATCACCGACAACGTCGACTTCCTGTTCCTGCCGGAGCCGGCGGTGGACGAGGCCAGCTGGACCAAGGCCATGAAGGAAGGCTCGGACGCCCTCCTGCGCACCGCCCGCGAGAAGCTGGAGGCCGCCGACTGGACCTCCGCCGAGTCGCTGAAGGAGGCCGTCCTGGCCGCCGGTGAGGCCCACGGCCTCAAGCTCGGCAAGGCCCAGGCCCCCGTCCGTGTCGCCGTCACCGGCCGCACGGTCGGCCTGCCGCTGTTCGAGTCCCTGGAGGTCCTGGGCAAGGAGCAGACCCTCGCCCGGATCGACGCGGCGCTGGCGAAGCTGGCCGCGTAACGCACCACCCACCACGAGGGCGGCGTCCGCTGCGGACGCCGCCCTCGTCGTGCCCGCCCAGCCGCCACCCGGAGTTCACCCTTCCGGCCAACTCCGGCCCCCGCCTGGGACGGCACCCCCGCCACCGGCGCCGGGGCCCCCTCCGGCGGCCACACCTAAGGACCCTGGGCTGAGCGCGGGGCGCGGTGGGTACGGTCGGACCATGAGCATCCAAGCCGTGGTCTGGGACGTCGACGACACCCTCTTCGACTACACCACCGCCGACCGCCTCGGCATGCGCGCCCACCTGATGACCGAGGGCCTGCTCGACGACTACGACACCGTCGACCAGGCCCTCGCCCGCTGGCGGGAGATCACCGACCTGCAATGGGCGCGCTTCGCGGCCGGGGAGGCCACCTTCGAGGCCCAGCGGCGCGACCGCGTACGGGTGTTCCTGGGCCGGGAGCTGACCGACGCCGAGGCCGACGCGTGGTTCCAGCGGTACCGCGCCCACTACGAGGAGGTCTGGACCCTCTTCCCGGACGTCCTGCCCGTCCTCGATGCCCTCGCCACCAGCCACCGGCACGCCGTGCTCTCCAACTCCAGCATCCACGTCCAAGACCACAAGCTGCGCGTCCTCGGCGTCCACGACCGTTTCGAGAGCATCCTGTGCGCCGCCGAGCTCGGCCTCTCCAAGCCCGAGGCCGGGGCGTTCCTCGCCGCCTGCACGGCCCTCGATCTGCCGCCGCACCAGGTCGCCTACGTCGGTGACCACCCGGAGATCGACGGGCGGGGCGCCGCCGACGCCGGGCTGCTGTCGGTGTGGATCGACCGCGGCGGCATGTACGCCACGATCGAGCCGCCCGTCGGTCCGCACCGCATCGCCTCCCTCGCCGAACTGCCTTCACTGCTCGGCCCGGATAGTCGTTTTGGAGCCCCGTCCACCTTCAGGTAATGTTCTTCCTGCGCCGCGGGAAGCGGGCCGGAAGGCCAGGAACCCCAGGCGCACAACTAGAACAAGAACCCCTTCGGGGGCTTGCGTTCCAGTGGCCTATGGTGTAATTGGCAGCACGACTGATTC
>KL569179.1:8391-14025 GCA_000715635.1 Streptomyces violaceus
AGGGTTCCGAAGGATCGACGATCATCTCGGAACTGCTAGGGCCCCCGTTGTGTAGCGGCCTAGCACGCCGCCCTCTCAAGGCGGTAGCGCCGGTTCGAATCCGGTCGGGGGTACATACGAGAAAGGCCTTCCACTTCGGTGGGGGGCCTTCTTCGTGTCCAACCTCAGGGGCGCGGGGAACTGCGCGACCAGCCACCGCGGGTCGGTGCTCGCCGGCGAAACCGCACCTACTACGGCGCCTGGTCGGGGAAAAGCCTGCCGCGGCGTTGAGGCCTGCTCTCCCCGAAAGCGATCAGTCGGTTCAGCCAGTGCGTCGCAGCGCCTCGGAGAGGCGCCCGGCCGCATCGATCACAGCCTGCGCATGCATCCGGCCAGGGTGACGCGTCAACCGCTCGATCGGCCCGGACACCGACACGGCCGCCACCACACGGTTCGACGGCCCCCGCACCGGCGCGGAGACGGACGCGACGCCCGGCTCGCGCTCGCCGATCGACTGGGCCCAGCCCCGGCGCCGCACGCCCGACAGGGCCGTCGCCGTGAAACGGGCGCCCTGCAGACCGCGGTGCAGTCGCTCCGGCTCCTCCCAGGCCAGCAGGATCTGTGCCGAGGAGCCGGCCTTCATCGTGAGCGTCGAGCCGACCGGGACCGTGTCCCGGAGTCCGGACAGACGCTCCGCCGCGGCGACGCAGATACGCATGTCGCCTTGGCGGCGGTAGAGCTGCGCGCTCTCGCCCGTGATGTCACGGACGTGGGTGAGCACCGGGCCGGCGGTCGCGAGGAGACGGTCCTCACCCGCGGCCGCGGCGAGTTCTGCCAGGCGAGGGCCGAGAATGAAACGGCCCTGCATGTCGCGCGCCACCATGCGGTGGTGTTCCAGGGCCACGGCCAGGCGGTGGGCCGTGGGTCGTGCCAGTCCGGTGGCACCGACCAGGCCCGCGAGGGTGGCCGGACCGGACTCCAGAGCGCTCAGGACGAGGGCCGCCTTGTCCAGAACGCCGACGCCGCTACTGTTGTCCATGAAACGATACTCGCGTCTCACTCTGTGAAACGCAAGTTCAATTTTCCGTGGAACCCGCCACTCTGGAAGACACGAAGTCACAACGGCCCGTGACGTACGGGCCTGGCGGCGGATGCGCGGAATCCAGGGGCGCGGGCCCGCCTCCTCAAGATCTCTAGTTGGGCCGGCGGATCGTCGTCGGCCGGAGGGAACAGCGATGGGTAGGACACTCGCGGAGAAAGTCTGGGACGACCATGTCGTCCGGCGCGCCGAGGGCGAGCCCGACCTTCTCTTCATCGATCTGCACCTGCTGCACGAGGTGACCAGCCCGCAGGCCTTCGACGGCCTCCGCAAGAGCGGCCGCAAGGTGCGGCGCCTCGACCTCACCATCGCCACCGAGGACCACAACACCCCCACCCTCGACATCGACAAGCCCATCGCCGACCCGGTCTCCCGGATCCAGCTGGAGACGCTGCGCAAGAACGCCGCCGATTTCGGCGTGCGCCTGCACCCGCTGGGCGACGTCGAGCAGGGCGTCGTGCACGTCGTCGGGCCGCAGCTGGGTCTGACCCAGCCCGGCACCACCGTCGTCTGCGGCGACTCGCACACCTCCACGCACGGCGCCTTCGGCGCGCTGGCGTTCGGCATCGGCACCTCCCAGGTGGAGCACGTGCTGGCCACCCAGACGCTGCCGATGTCCCGCCCGAAGACCATGGCGATCACGGTCAACGGCGAACTGCCCGACGGTGTCACCGCCAAGGACCTGATCCTGGCGATCATCGCGAAGATCGGCACCGGCGGCGGCCAGGGCTACGTCCTGGAGTACCGCGGCGAGGCCATCGAGAAGCTCTCGATGGAGTCCCGCATGACCATCTGCAACATGTCGATCGAGGCCGGCGCCCGCGCGGGCATGATCGCCCCGGACGAGACCACCTTCGCGTACCTCCAGGGCCGCCCGCATGCCCCCGAGGGCGCCGACTGGGACGCGGCCGTCGAGTACTGGAAGACGCTCAGGACGGACGAGGACGCCGAGTTCGACGCCGAGGTCGTCATCGACGCCACCGAGCTGGCGCCGTTCGTCACCTGGGGCACCAACCCCGGCCAGGGCGCACCCCTTTCGGCGTCCGTCCCCGACCCTGCTTCGTACGAAGACGCATCGGAGCGCTTCGCCGCCGAAAAGGCCCTGGAGTACATGGGGTTGGAGGCGGGACAGCCGCTGCGCTCCATCAAGGTGGACACCGTCTTCGTAGGCTCCTGCACCAACGGCCGCATCGAGGACCTGCGTGCCGCGGCCGAGATCGTCAAGGACCGCAAAGTCGCCGACGGCGTACGGATGCTGGTCGTCCCGGGCTCCGCGCGGGTCGGTCTGCAGGCCGTTTCCGAGGGTCTGGACGTCGTCTTCAAGGACGCCGGCGCCGAATGGCGGCACGCGGGCTGCTCGATGTGCCTGGGCATGAACCCCGACCAGCTGGCCCCGGGTGAGCGCTCCGCGTCCACCTCCAACCGCAACTTCGAGGGCCGGCAGGGCAAGGGCGGCCGTACGCACCTGGTGTCGCCGCAGGTCGCGGCCGCGACCGCCGTCCTGGGCCACCTGGCCTCCCCGGCCGACCTGTCCGCCGCCGACACCCGTACGCCCGCTGGAGTCTGATCAGCCATGGAAGCCTTCACCACCCACACCGGCCGGGCCGTCCCGCTGCGCCGCAGCAACGTCGACACCGACCAGATCATCCCCGCCCACTGGCTCAAGAAGGTCACGCGCGACGGGTTCGAGGACGGGCTGTTCGAGGCCTGGCGCAAGGACGCGTCGTTCGTGCTCAACCAGCCCGAGCGGCAGGGCGCGACCGTCCTGGTCGCCGGCCCCGACTTCGGCACCGGCTCCTCCCGCGAGCACGCCGTCTGGGCGCTGCAGAACTACGGCTTCAAGGCCGTGATCTCCTCCCGCTTCGCCGACATCTTCCGCGGCAACTCGCTCAAGAACGGCCTGCTCACGGTCGTTCTGGAGCAGAAGATCGTGGATGCGCTGATGGAGCTCGCCGAGAAGGACCCGCAGGCCGAGATCACCGTCGACCTGGTCGCCCGCGAAGTGCGCGCCGAGGGCGTCACCGCCTCCTTCGAGCTGGACGAGAACTCCCGCTGGCGGCTGCTGAACGGCCTCGACGACATCTCGATCACCCTCCAGAACGAGGCGGACATCGCCGCGTACGAGGCGAAGCGCCCCGTGTTCAAGCCGCAGACGATCCAGATCTGATCCGGAGCACGAACCGCCGCTCCTGAACAAGGCGACTTTCGGCCACCGCAACACCCCCTCTGTACCCCCGATCAGCCCGATCGGGGGTACAGCTGTGTCTGCACCCGAACGGCCCTGCCCGCCCGGAGGGCGCCACTCAACTTCCCACGTTATGCCGGTGGTTGCCGGGGTACGCGAGGTGTACAGCCGTGACTTCCACGTGTGCCCGGAAGGCCGTTTGCGGCGGTAGTTGTCCCCTGCGCAGGCGACAACTCGCCCCAGATGGCACAATCTGTGCATGGAACACGACGGCCAACTCGAGCTCTATGCGGCAGTCGCGGGCCAACTCAAGGAAGCGCACGCAAGGGTGCGCGCACTGCAAGTCCCGGAGGGCGTACGGATGGCGCTGACCCGGAAGCTGCTGGTCATTACGGCCGCGGCCAAGCACGATCTCGCCGAAGCGGCAAGGCGGCTGGAACGGTTCACCGTGGACCTCGACGAGGGGCATCTCCCCGACGAGGAACGCTGAACCGGACGACACCGTCGAGTTCGATGCGGCACAAGGGTGAGAAGCCCGTTTCGTGTTTGATTTGCGGTATATATCTGCCTAACGTGCGAAAAAGCTTGAACACTTTCGTTCTGGCGATGTCTCCGAAGGGGAAGACGTGAACAAGGCGCAGCTCGTAGAAGCGATTGCCGACAAGATGGGCGGCCGTCAGCAGGCCGCCGATGCTGTCGACCACGTACTGGACGCCATCGTCCGCGCGGTCGTCTCGGGTGAGCGGGTCTCGGTCACCGGCTTCGGTTCGTTCGAGAAGGTCGACCGTCCGGCGCGCTACGCTCGTAACCCCCAGACGGGCGAGCGGGTTCGGGTCAAGAAGACCTCCGTTCCGCGCTTCCGCGCGGGTCAGGGCTTCAAGGACCTGGTCAGCGGCTCGAAGAAGCTGCCGCGTGGTGGCGAGGTCTCGGTCAAGAAGGCGCCGAAGGGCAGCCTGACCGGCGGTGCCGGCGCGACGGTCAAGAAGGCCGCGGCGAAGAAGGCGACGACCGCGAAGAAGGCCGCCGCGAAGAAGGCCACCGCCAAGAAGACGACGGCGAAGAAGGCGACCACGAAGACGGCGGCCGCGAAGAAGACGACGGCGAAGAAGGCGCCCGCCAAGAAGACCACGGCGACCGCCAAGAGCACCGCCGCGAAGAAGACCACCGCCAAGAAGGCCCCGGCGAAGAAGGCCACGGCCAAGAAGGCGCCCGCCAAGAAGTCGACGGCGCGCAAGACCACCGCCAAGAAGACCACCGCCCGCAAGAAGTAAGCGCGCCGGGGTACTCACGCGACGGGCCGGACTCCCGCATGGAGTCCGGCCCGCGGCGTGTTCAAGCAGAGGTCAGAGGGTCTGCAGCGTCACCAGAGTGATCCTGAGGTCGTCCTTCGCGCCTTCCACCTCGATGCGCACGCGCTGCCCAGGGCGCAGCAGCCTGAGCCCCCCCGCGTCGAACGCCGGCGCGTCGAAGGGCACCGGGGTGCCGTCGTCCAGGAGCACCTGTCCGCTGCGGCTTTCGGGGTCGTACGTGTACGCGGTCGCCTGCATGGCCGCAGCCTACTGCCCGGGGATCAGCAACCGCGCGGCGGCCGCGGCCGTATGAGGACCGACCCCCAGGGCCAGCGCGTTGCGCAGGTCGTCGCCGGTGTCCACGTCCTGGCGTACGGAATCCACGTCGGCAAGACTCAGTTCCACGGCCCCGGAGGCGCGGTGCCGGGCCCGGGAATCGGTGCCGAAGGCGGGGAGCAATTCACGGCCCGGGGTGGCGGCCAGCAGGGTCGTACCGATTGCGGCCGCGTCCGGGAGAAATGCGCGCGGGAATTCAGTGGCCGCGTCGAGTACCCGAGTCAATTCCGGCGGGCGCAGAGCAGGCAGATCGGCGTTGAGCGCGGCCACCGGACTTCCGGGGCGGGTGGACCGTATGATCCCCGCCCCGTGCGCGAGAGCGGCGTTGAGGCCGCTGCCCGGCTCGTCGGGGATGATCGCGGCGCCGAGTACGGCCAGCTCACGGCCCGCCCGGGCGTCGTTGGTGACGACTGCCACATCCCGTACCGCGGGGCAGGCCAGCGCGGCCGCCACGGTGTCCTGGGCGAAGGCGAGCGCCAGGCCCGGCCGCAGCCCGTCGTCCGCGGTGTCCGCAAGCCTGCTCTTGGCCTGGGCCAGGGGTTTCAGGGGTACGACCAACGTCCACTGCACAGGTGTTCCGTCCCTCTCTTGTCGCGGTCATTGTCACCCGGGGCATCGGGCGGCGGGTGGGGCGGGGCGTACGGTGTTCTCGACAGACCGGCGGCCTGGGGCGACACTTGTGCGGCCCCCCGGTGGCCCCCGCTTCAGGCCCTAGAGGAACTGTCTCTTATACACATCTCTGATGG
>KL569179.1:14187-15487 GCA_000715635.1 Streptomyces violaceus
GTCCGCGTGCCCCGCCGCAGAATCGGCTTCTGGTACCGCCTAGCTGCGGTGATCTGCAAACCGCCGCTGGTGGTTCTGCTCAGGCGGGACTGGCGCGGAATCGAGCACATTCCGGCTGATGGTGGATTTATCACCGCGGTGAACCACAATTCGCACATCGATCCCTTCGCTTACGCGCACTTTCAGTACAACACCGGGCGCGTCCCGCGATTCCTCGCGAAGAGCGGGCTTTTCAAGAAGGGATTCGTCGGGGCCGCCATGCGAGGCACCGGGCAGATCCCCGTCTACCGCGAGAGCACGGACGCGCTCAGCGCATTCCGGGCCGCGATCGACGCCGTGAACCGCGGTGAATGCGTCGCCTTCTATCCCGAGGGCACTCTCACCCGCGACCCGGAAGGCTGGCCCATGACCGGCAAGACCGGGGCGGCGCGCGTCGCCCTGGAGACCAAGTGCCCGGTGATCCCCGTCGCCCAGTGGGGCTGCAACGAGCTGCTGCCGCCGTACGCGAAGAAGCCGCACCTTCTGCCGCGCAAGACGCACCGCGTGCTCGCCGGACCGCCCGTGGACCTCACGCGGTTCTACGACCGGGAGATGACCGCGGAGCTTCTGAAGGAAGCCACCGAGGTCATCATGGCCGCCGTCACCTGTCAGCTGGAGGAGGTCCGCGGGCAGAGGGCGCCCGATACGCCCTACGACCCGCGCCGGGAGCGGATCGAACAGCGGCGCCGCACGCAGGCGCAGACACAGCGGGGCGGGCAGGAATCGGTGCAGTCCGTGCAGTCGGCGCAGGAAGAGGGGCTGGGCAAGTGAGCAAACCGGTCAAGGCGGCGGTCCTGAGCGCCGGTTCGTGGGGTACGGCGTTCGGCATGGTGCTCGCCGACGCGGGGTGCCAGGTCACCCTGTGGGGGCGCCGTCCGGAACTCGTGGAGGCGATCAACTCCACCCGGACCAATCCCGACTACTTCCCGGGCGTCGAGCTGCCGGAGAACGTACGGGCCACGACGGATCCCGCGGAAGCCGCGGCGGACGCCGATTTCACGGTCCTCTCGGTCCCCTCGCAGACCCTGCGCGGCAATCTCGCCGACTGGGCCCCGCTGCTGGCCCCCGGCACGGTCCTCGTGTCGCTGATGAAGGGCGTCGAACTCGGCTCCGCGATGCGGATGAGCGAGGTCGTCGACGATGTCGCCAAGGTCGGTCCGGACCGCATCGCCGTGGTCACCGGGCCCAACCTGGCCCGGGAGATCGCCGCGCGGATGCCGGCCGCCGCCGTGGTCGCCTGCACCGACGAGGCCGTCGCCCC
>KL569179.1:15700-16313 GCA_000715635.1 Streptomyces violaceus
GATGTGTATAAGAGACAGCACCAACACCGACGTCGTCGGCTGTGAACTCGGCGGCGCGGTGAAGAACGTCATCGGGCTGGCCGTCGGCATCGCGGACGGCATGGGCCTCGGCGACAACGCCAAGGGCTCGCTCATCACCCGCGGTCTCGCGGAGACCACCCGGCTCGGCATGGCCCTGGGCGCCGACCCGCTGACCTTCTCCGGACTCGCGGGCCTGGGCGACCTGGTGGCCACCTGCTCCTCGCCGCTGTCCCGCAACCACACGTTCGGCACCAACCTCGGCAAGGGCATGACCCTGCAGGAGACCATCGCGGTCACCAAGCAGACCGCCGAGGGCGTCAAGTCCTGCGAGTCGGTGCTGGATCTGGCCCGCCGGCACGGAGTCGACATGCCGATCACCGAGACGGTCGTCGACATCGTGCACGAGGGAAAGCCTCCGGTCGTGGCCCTCAAGGAGCTGATGTCGCGCAGCGCGAAGCCCGAACGACGCTGAGCGACGCGACGCCGGGGGCGCTGTCTCCCGGCCCTACCAACGGGTACTCTCAACCCGATATGAGCACCGAGAACCTCTCCCAGAGCCCCGAGCAGCCGCCTCGCAAGCCGCGTGTGGCCG
>KL569179.1:16530-16699 GCA_000715635.1 Streptomyces violaceus
AGAGATGTGTATAAGAGACAGCGTGTGGCCGTCGTGTTCGGCGGGCGCAGCTCCGAACACGGGATCTCCGTGGTCACTGCCGGCGCCGTCCTCAAGGCCATCGACCGGACCAAGTACGACGTCCTGCCGATCGGCATCACCCAGGACGGCCGTTGGGCGCTCACGGCGG
>KL569179.1:16954-21541 GCA_000715635.1 Streptomyces violaceus
ACCGGCGCCCGCCGAGTGTCGACGCGCTCGCCGAGTCCGACGAGGGCGGAGTGATCCTCTCGGTCGACCCCGCCAACCGCGAAGTCGTCTACAGCGAGCCGGGATCGGTTCCCAAGGCGCTCGGCGAGGTCGACGTGGTCTTCCCGGTGCTGCACGGCCCGTACGGCGAGGACGGCACCCTCCAGGGCCTCCTGGAGCTCTCCGGCGTCCCGTACGTGGGTTCGGGTGTGCTCTCCTCGGCCGTCGGCCAGGACAAGGAGTACATGAAGCGGGTGTTCACCTCCTTCGGGCTCCGGGTCGGCCCGTACGTGGTGGTCCGCCCGCGCGAGTGGGACCAGGACGAGACCGCCGCCCGCAAGAAGATCGTGGACTTCGCCGGCGAGCACGGCTGGCCGCTGTTCGTGAAGCCCGCGCGCGCCGGTTCGTCGATCGGCATCACCAAGGTCGACGACCTCTCCGGACTCGACGAGGCGATCGCCGAGGCCCAGCGGCACGATCCGAAGATCCTCGTGGAGGCCGCGCTGCGCGGCCGGGAGATCGAGTGCGGCGTCCTGGAGTTCGAGGACGGCCCCCGGGCCTCCGCCCCCGCCGAGATCCCCACTCCCGAGGCGCACGCGTACTACGACTTCGAGGCCAAGTACATCGACTCGACGCCGGGGATCGTGCCGGCGCCGCTGACGCCGGAGGAGACGGCCGAGGTCCAGCGCCTGGCGGTCGACGCCTTCGACGCGGCGTCCTGCGAGGGCCTGGTCCGCGCGGACTTCTTCCTCACCGAGGACGGCGAGTTCGTGATCAACGAGATCAACACGATGCCCGGCTTCACGCCCATCTCGATGTATCCGCAGATGTGGCAGGCGAGCGGGGTCTCCTACCCGGAGCTGGTGGACCGCCTGGTGCAGGCGGCACTTCGCCGTTCGACGGGCCTGCGCTGAGTCGACTGGCGCGTCGCAGGAGGTGTCAGGAGGCGATCCCCTCGGGGATCGCCTTCTTCACGGCGGAGGCCAGATCGATCAGCACCCCGGAGCTGTCCGGCCCCTCCGGGACGCGCACTTCCACGTACGCCTCCCGGTTGGCGGTGGTGAAGACGTGCCCCCCGTCGCCCCGCTCCTCCATCAGCCAGTCCACCCCGTTCACACCCCCGGCGACCGCATCCGGATCACGTCCGTCCGCCACCTTCGGATCGATCATCTTCGGCGGCTGCGGAACACCGCAGCGCAGTATGATCGCCGGGCTGCCCCAGCCCGCCGTCAGCGCCGACGCGGGCTCGGGATCCTCGCGACGCTCACCGTCCACCTTCGCGGGCAGTACCTTGTCCAGGTTCCGGCACAGTTCCATGGCCTTGGTGCCCGGACTGGGAACCGCCGCCGACGCGCTGTCGTCTGCTGAGGAGCAGCCCGCGACAGTGATCAACAGCGCGAGAGCGGGCAGGCGGACCATACGGAAGACAGAGCGGTGCCGGTGACGGAAAGAGTTCACCGGCACAGGGTAGACGGGGGCTAGATATGGACGACCGGGCAGGTCAGAGTGCGGGTGATGCCGTCCACCTGCTGGACCCTGGCGACCACCAGGCGACCGAGATCGTCGACGGTGTCGGCCTGGGCCCGCACGATGACGTCGTACGGTCCTGTCACGTCCTCGGCCTGGACGACCCCAGGGATCTTGCTGATCGTCTCGGCGACGGTCGACGCCTTGCCGACCTCCGTCTGGATCAGGATGTACGCCTGTACCACGGAACCTCCAGGGCGGCCACGAGGATCATGTGGGGAAAAGGAACGCCACGGTATCGCGTCGCCGCTCACCACGGGGAGACCCGCGGGGACCGGGTCTTGCGCGCCGGGGTGCGGGTCCGGCAGAACGTGACGGTCACTTCGACCGTAGCGAGGCCCCAGATGCCTCGCGACCGGGCATGGACAGGGACAGAAGGGGAGAGAGGGAAATGAAGGGCACTGTTGGTGAGCTCGGTGAGTTCGGGCTCATCAGGGAGCTCACCTCCCGTCTGACCACCACCCCGGCGGTCCGGGTCGGTCCCGGCGACGACGCCGCCGTGGTGGCCGCGCCCGACCGCAGGGTCGTGGCCAGTACGGACATCCTGGTGGAGGGCCGGCACTTCCGCCGGGACTGGTCGACGGCCTACGACGTGGGCCGCAAGGCGGCCGCGCAGAACCTCGCCGACATCGCCGCCATGGGCGCCGTACCGACCGCGTTGCTGCTCGGTCTGGTCGTCCCGGCCGAACTGCCGGTGACCTGGCCGAGCGAGCTGATGGACGGCCTGCGCGACGAATGCCAGGTGGCGGGCGCCGCCGTGGTCGGCGGTGACGTCGTACGCGGCGACTCGATCATGGTGTCGATCACGGCGCTAGGCGATCTGCGCAACCAGGAGCCCGTGACGCGGGCGGGCGCACAGCCCGGCGACCTCGTCGCGGTGACCGGCTGGCTGGGCTGGTCGGCGGCCGGGTACGCGGTGCTGTCGCGGGGGTTCCGCTCGCCGCGCGCGTTCGTGGAGGCCCACCGGCGCCCCGAGCCGCCCTATCACGCGGGTCCGGCCGCCGCCGGGCTCGGGGCGACCGCGATGTGCGATGTGAGCGACGGGCTGATCGCCGACCTCGGGCACATCGCCGAGGCCAGCAAGGTCCGGATCGACATCCGCTCCGGGGCGATCGACATCCCGACCCAGATGAACGACATCGGGCAGGCCGTCGGCGTCGACCCCATGCAGTGGGTGCTGACCGGGGGAGAGGACCACGCGATCGTGGCGACCTTCCCGTCGGACGTGAAGCTGCCCGCCCGCTGGAAGGTCATCGGCGAGGTCCTCAACCCCTCGGCGCTGCCCCAGGTCACGGTGGACGGAGCGCCGTGGACCAGCAAGGGCGGCTGGGACCACTTCGGAGACATGGAGTCATGATCCCCAACGTCCTTACCGTGGCGGGCTCCGACTCCGGCGGAGGCGCGGGCATCCAGGCCGACCTGAAGACGATGCTCGCGCTCGGCGTGCACGGCATGAGCGTCGTCACGGCGGTGACCGCGCAGAACTCCCTCGGCGTGCAGGGGGCTTGGGAGCTGCCCGTGGAGGCGGTGCGGGCCCAGTACCGCAGTGTCGTCGACGACATCGGCGTCCAGGCGGTCAAGACCGGGATGCTGGCCTCCGCGGAACTCGTGGAGGCGGTGGCCGAGTTGCTCGCGGGGACGGACGCCCCGGCGGTCGTCGACCCGGTGGGCGTCTCCAAGCACGGCGACTCCCTGCTCGCCGCCTCGGCCCTGGACTCCGTCCGTACGAAGCTGCTGCCGGTGGCGACGGTCGCCACCCCCAACCTCGACGAGGTGGCCCAGCTGACGGGGGTGCGGGTCGAGTCGGAGGAGCAGCTGCGGCGGGCCGCGGCGGCCGTGCTGGCGTACGGGCCGCGGTGGGTGCTGATCAAGGGCGGGCATCTGCCCGGGGACGCCGTCGATCTGCTCACCGACGGCACCGAGGAGCACTGGCTGCGGGCGCCGCGCCATGACAACCGGCACACGCACGGTACGGGCTGCACCCTGGCCTCCGCGATCGCCTCACAGCTCGCGAAGGGGCGGTCCGTGCCGGAGGCGGTGACGGCGGCCAAGGAGTACGTCACGGGGGCCGTCGCGGCCGGCTTCGCGCTCGGCGGGGGCATCGGGCCGGTGGATCACGGCTGGGAGTTCCGGACCGGATCCTGAGGAACCAGGCACGGCAAAGAGCCGGTCCACCAGGGGTGGACCGGCTCTCTTGAGCGAACCAGCAGTGGCCGCGCGCTAGCTGAGCGTCAGCGCGAGACCTTGCCGGCCTTGATGCACGAGGTGCAAGCGTTCACGCGCTTCGGCGTCCCGCCCACCACGGTACGCACACGCTGGATGTTCGGGTTCCAGCGACGGGGCGTACGGCGGTGCGAGTGCGAGATGTTGTTGCCGAAGCCCGGCCCCTTGCCGCAGACGTCGCAGTTGGCAGCCACGGGTCACTCCAAAGACTTCAGATGCACTTACGGTTGATCCCGGCATGCCGGGATCAGGATCGAGGATCTGAGTGGCGCTGCCAGGAGGAAGGCCCGATCAGATCGGGCAACCGGAGCAGCATACAACGGCTGCACCCGTAGAGCGAAACTACCATGGCAGCTCAGGGGCCGGCTCCGGCCCACTTCCGGTTCGGGCCGCCCCGGAGACTACGCTGCGTGCCACGTCCAGCAGCTGAGGGAGGCGCAGTGGCGCAGGTGCCGCAGACATTCTTCGATGCTGTCGCGGTGCGCACCTGGTGCGGTCTCGCTCTCGAGACGCTGGGGCGGGCGCGTGAGGAGATCGACGCGATCAACGTCTACCCCGTGGCGGACGGGGACACCGGCACGAACCTGTACCTGACCGTGGAGTCCGCGGTCGCGGCGGTCGAGGCGGTGTTCGCGGGCCATGCGGCGGGGTCGGGCCCCGAAGGGCCCACGCTCGCCGATGCCGTCCGGGCGATGGCGCACGGGGCGCTCATCGGCGCCCGCGGGAACTCCGGGACGATCCTCGCCCAGCTGCTGCGCGGCATGGCCCAGGTGCTGGCCGACGACGCGGCCGCCCACGCCCACGCCGACGGCCAGGGCC
>KL569179.1:21745-22110 GCA_000715635.1 Streptomyces violaceus
CCCGCCAGGCCGTGGCCCACCCCGTCGAGGGCACCGTCCTCACGGTCGCCTCGGCCGCCGCCGATGCCGCCGACGGTGCCGAGGGCGACTGCGGGAAGGTGGCCCGGGCGGCCTACGAGGGAGCACGCACGGCCCTCGCCGCGACCCCGGGCCAGCTGCCCGTCCTGGAACGCGCCGGGGTGGTCGACGCCGGTGGGCGAGGGCTGGTGGCGGTGCTCGGGGCGCTGGTGGAGACGTTCACGGGGGAGATGCCGCGGGCGGTGGTGGCGGGTGCGGTGCGGGTGAGCGCGGGGATGGAGGGCGCGGCTGCGGGTGCTGGTGGTGCTGCTGGTGCGGCTGGTACGGCTGGTACGGCTGGTACGGCT
>KL569179.1:22337-25145 GCA_000715635.1 Streptomyces violaceus
CGGCTGGTACGGCTGGTACGGCTGGTACGGCGAGCGTTCCAGGGGCCAGGGCGTCCGGGGGAGGGGTGGCTGAGGGCCCGGTGGGCTTGCGCCCCGGCCCGGACGAAGACCTCCACACGCGCGTGGAACCCGTCGGCGGCCAGTGCGCCGACAGCACCGCCGCGGCGGCCCAGGACGGGCCCGCCTTCGAGGTGATCTACCTCCTGGAGGCCGAGGACGCGGCCGTGGCGCGGCTGCGGGAGCGGCTCGACGCCCTCGGGGACTCCCTCGTCGTGGTCGGCGGCGACGGGCTGTGGAACGTCCACGTCCATGTCGACGACGCGGGCGCCGCCGTCGAGGCCGGCATCGAGGCCGGCCGGCCCTACCGGATCCGCATCACGCACTTCGGCGCCGGCGACGTGCACACCACCGGCGCCGAGCGGCCGCCCCGGGAGCGCGCCCAGCGTGCCGTCGTGGCCGTCGTGCCCGGTGAGGGCCTGGTTGGTCTGTACACCGAGGCCGGCGCGACCACCGTGCTCGCCCGCCCCGGGGAGCCGCCCGCGAGCGGCGAACTCGTGCAGGCCGTACGGCGGGCCCACGCGCGCGAGGTCGTGCTGCTGCCCAACGACGCCGAACTGCGTCACACCGCCGCGGCGGCGGCCGAGCAGGTCCGCACGGAGGGCATCCGCGTGGCCCTCATCCCGACCCGCTCGGCGGTCCAGGGCATCGCCGCACTGGCCGTGCACGAGCCGGAGCGCCGCTTCGACGAGGACGTCGTGTCGATGACCTCGGCGGCCGGCGCGACCCGCTACGCCGAGGTCACCGTCGCCGAACGCCAGTCCTGGACGATGGCCGGCATCTGCCAGGCCGGCGACGTCCTCGGCCTGATCGACGGCGACGTGGCCGTGATCGGCGCGGACGTCGCGGCCACCGCCGAGACCGTCCTGGACCGGATGCTCGCGGCCGGGGGCGAGATGGTCACCCTGGTGCTCGGCGACGACGCCCCCGAGGCGATCGCCGAGCACCTGGAGGGCAGGGTCCGCGAGGGGTACCTCGCCGTCGACACGGTCGTGTACCGGGGCGGACGGCAGGGGTCCCTGCTCCTCATCGGCGTGGAGTAGAGCGGCGACTCACCCCTGCCGCGCCGCCACGGACTCGAGCATGTGCCCGGCCTCCGCCCGCCGGGCCCGCACCTCCTGGCCCGCGACGGCCCCCGTGTCGTCGAATCCGTCGTGTCCCTCGTACGCCGCCAGCACCGCACGCGCGCGTGCCACGGCCTCGGCGGGGCGGCCCAGGTCGGCCTCCAGCCAGCCCGCGGCCAGCTCGGCGCCGGTGCGGCTGTGCAGGGCGCCGTCCCCGAGGGAGGCGAACACCTCGACCGACCGGACCACTTGGGACAGGGCCTCCTCGATCACGGCCCGGGTCGAGGCGTCTTCGGCGCCTTCGGAGACGGAGCGGGCGAGCAGGTCGCCGAACTGCCGGTGAGTGTGGCCGAGTTCAGCTTCGAACCGGAACCGGGACTCCTCCTCGGCGGCCGCGTCCCGCGCCGCCTCGCACTCCCGGATCGCGCTCGCCATCAGGCCCCGTGCCTCCTCCAGCCCGTCCCGCGCGTGCAACGCCAGCCAGGCGCGGGCGCGCAGAGAGCGGACCAGCCCGTGGGTGTTGCCGAGTTCGCGCCACAGATCGCCCGCGCGCGTGTAGGCCCGGTCCGCATCGGCGGCCAGCCCGGCCTGCCCGAGGGACTCACCGGCCAGGTGGGCGAGGGTGGCGTGGTCGTGCTGTTCGGGCCAGTGCCGGGCGATCTCGGCTGCCTGCAGACGCCGTTCGGCGGCCGCGCGGTGCTCGCCGAGTTCGCTCAGGCAGTCGCCGAGCCACCACCGCGTCTGCACGACCGCCCCGTCGCCGTGCGTCTCGGCGGTCAGATCGGGCAGCGCCGACTCCAGGACCTCCGCGGCCTCGGCCCACCGCCCCTGCCGCAGCAGGAACCCGCCGAGCTGCTGCCGTGCCCAGGCACCCAGCGTCGCACTCTCGCCCGCCTCGTCGGCCCAGTGCGCCGCCTGCAAGGCGTGCTCGGCGGCCTCCACGGCCTCGCCCCGGCCGCCGACCACCTCGGCGAGCTGGAGGTGCAGCTGGGCCCGGCCGGGCGCCTCCAGATGGGGCCCGCCGTGCTCCAGGGCCGCCCGCAGCGCCCGCTCCGCCTCCGCCATGTCGTCGAGGTGGTGGGCCAGGGAGGCCAGCCGGGCCTCGTACTCCACCGCGAACCAGGGCAGCCCCGCCGCCACGAACGCCGCCGCGCCCCGCGCGAACAGCCCCGCGGCCGTCTTCAGATCCCCGGCCAGTCCCGCCAGCTCGGCGAGCATCGCCTGCGCCTCGGCGGTCCGCGCGGCCAGCCGTACGTCCTCCCCGGTCCGCCCGTCGACGAACGCCAGGACTTCACGGACGGCGGCTTCGGCCTCGGCGAGCACCGACTCCGTCCCGGGCCCCTCGGCCTCGTGCGCCCGGCGCATCAGGATCCGGGCCCGTCCCATCAGGACGGACGCCGTCTGCCGCAGGCCCGTGCCGCCGGCGGCGTGCAGCGCGAGGATCTCGTCGTACGGGCCGGCCACGGCCGCGACCGCCCCGTCCACGTCGCCCCCGAGAGCGCGTACGTACGCCGCACGCGCGCGTGCCGCCAGGGCCTCGCCCGGGTCGCCCGCCTCGGCGTACAGCTCGGCGGCCCGTTCGAAGAGCACGGCACCCTCGGGGCCCAGGCCCATCGCCTCGTGGTCCGCGATCTCGGCCCGGTCGCGCGGGTCCAGCTCGACGCCCGCCGCGGCCCCGGCGACCGCC
>KL569179.1:25371-30767 GCA_000715635.1 Streptomyces violaceus
AGATGTGTATAAGAGACAGGGGGTTGCCGCGCCATCCGCGCGCGTGCCCGCTCGCTGACGTGTCCCGTGCCGTTGCGCTCGTCGAAGCGCGCCGCCAGGGCGAGGGCCTCCGCACGCGCGTGCGCGGCCAGTTCCCGGGCGGTCCACTCCCGGCCGGCCGGGCCCGGCACCTGCCGGTCGCCAAGACCGAGGCCGGTCAGACGGTCCATGAGCAGGGCCACCACGCTCATGAAGTCCAGCCTGCTCTGCGGCTGCCCGTCGTCCGTGAAGTACGCGGGCCGCTCCGCGAGCAACTCGAGACCGCGCGCCTCGTTGCCGGTCAGCGCGCAGAACTCCACGTGCTCCGCGTACGCGCCGCGCATGCTCTCCATGGCCCGTACGAGCCGGAAGCCCCGCAGATGGTGCGCGCGTGCCTCGTCCGGGCGGCCCAGCCGCAGCAGCGGCACCAGGGAGGAGGCGAGGGCCGTGTGCGGCTCGTGGGCGCAGGTGTACTCGCCCTCCAGCACCGGCCGCCACAGCTCCACGGCCTCCGCGTCCCGGCCCTGCTCCGCCTGCCACCAGCCCTGCCCGTGCAGCTCGCACGCATGGCAGTCGGCCATGGTGTCCCGGTCGGCGGCCAGCCACGCGGCGTACGCCCGCTCGGCCCGCGCGATGTCCCCGACATGCGCGGCCACGCTGTGCTCGGCGCTGCGCACGGCCCGCTCGGAGTGTCCGGCGAGCCGGTAGCGGTGCTCCATCTCGCCGAGCCACTTCTCGATCGAGGCGAGCGGGATGTGCGGCTGGTCGAGCATGCCGGACGACACCCACTTGAAGACCCAGTGCAGCGAGTGGGTCTCGTACTCGTCGAAGTCCTCGGGGCGTTCGTCCCACAGGCGCAGCAGCCGCGCGAAGGGGACGAACATCTTCCCCTTCTCGGAGCTGTAGTTGTAGACCTTCAGCTGGTGCCCGAGCGCTTCGATCACGGCGAGCGGGATGTTCAGCTTCTCGGCCGCCGCCAGCAGCTCCTCCGCGCGCGCGTTGCGGGCAGGACCCTCCGGCTCGTCGGAGTTCTCCGCCATCGCCCGGCGCAGGGCGTCGAAGTCGGTGATCTCACTCATGCCTGACCGTCCTCGCTGTGCGTGGCCCACTCCAGGAGACCGATGAACGCGCGGTTGAGCAGCGCCGAGTCGGCGGGCCTCAGCGGCCGCTGCGCCATCAGCAGCGCTTGCCCGTACAGCGACTCCGTCGCCGTGCCGATCAGCTCCGGGTCGTGCAATCCGCTGATCTTCCGGACCAGCGGATTGAGGTGGTTGAGCACCAGACGCGCGCGTGGGGCGCTGCCGCGCAGCGAGCCGAGGATGCCCGCCCACAGGTCGTCGGCCTGCGCCTCCGCGTCGGCCCGGGCCTGCTCGTGCCGGACGTCCCGGTCGTCGAGGTGCAGCGCGGGCACCGAGAGCGGGTGGAAGGCCCGCAGCACCACATCGCAGCCCAGCGGGTCGAGCCGGGCCCGGGCCGCCGCCAGGAAGCCCGACAGGGCCAGCTCCTCGGCCGGGTCGACGGCGTCCAGATGGGCGGTCACCGTGTCCGCGTCCAGCTCGGCGACCACGGTCCCCGGCCGCACCGAAGGCAGCGCCTCCACCAGCTCGCTGTCGTACGTGTAACCGCCGTTGATCACGCCGATGCCCTGCGCGGACGCGATCGGCGCGACCTGCCGGTACTCCTCGACGGTGCGCGTGAAGTGCACCACCGGGTGCCGCTGCGCGAACTCCTCCAGGGACAGTCGCCCGTCGGTCGTCTCGAAGGGCAGCCACGGCAGCATCGTGCGCAGCATCTCGTGGTCGTGCCGGGCCAGCGACTTCACACCCAGGTGGTGCACCGACAGGAACGCGGCCAGCCGCTCCGGATCACCGGCCGCCAGGCCCCTCAGCCACGCGCGGATCCTCTCGCCGAGCGCCTCCCGTACGGCGGCCAGGGTCTCGTCCTCGTACAGCGACTCGCGCGAGGCCGTCGGCCGCAGGCTGTCCGTGTCGAGCACGCAGCGCACGAAGAACGCCCAGTCGGGCAGCAGCTGCTCGGCCCGCTCGGTCAGCAGCATGCCCTTGAGATGCACGCGATGACCCGCGCGCTGGGCCGGGCTGACCGCCGACGGCAGCACATACGCCACCCCGCGGATGCCGGCCAGCGGCACGGCCAGGTCGATCGTGTCCAACGGGGTGAAGCCGAACAGGTCGTGGCAGTGCCGGGCGAGGGCGACGCGGCGGGTGGCCGGGCTCGGATACGAACGGTCCCAGGGCGCCGGGAGGTCGGTGACCGCCTCGTCGCCCACCCGGACGTCGTACGGCAGCAGCGACCCGAAGTCCCGTGCCAGGGCCGCGACCCGCTCGGGCGTGAGCCACTCCGCGGCCCCCGCCCGGGCCACCAGATGCACGGTGGTGCCGGGTTCGGGCCGCTCGGCGTCCGGCAGCGTCCGCACGGTGTACGAACCGTCGTCGCACGCCGTCCACTCCACGGGCGGCGCCCCGGGCGTACGGGCGCTGCGGCTGACCACCCGGATCCGCTCGGCCACGACGAAACAGGCCAGCAGCCCGATGCCGAACTGCCCGAGGAAGTCGGAGCGGGCCTCCTGCAGACCCTCGGCACGCTTGGAACTGCGCCCGATCGTGGCCAGCAGGCTGTGCACGTCCGCCTCGGTGAGCCCCACGCCGGTGTCCTCGACACGCAGCGTGCCGCCCTGCGCGGACAACCGCACCCGGGCCGGGGCGTCGGGCTCCGCCGCGCGTCTGGCGGTGATGGCGTCCACCGCGTTCTGCAACAGCTCGCGCAGATACACCCTGGGACTGGAGTAGAGGTGGTGGGAGAGCAGGTCCACCAGACCACGCAGGTCGACCTGGAACGTATGAGGTGACTGGGGCGAACGGGGTGCCTGGGAAGCCTGTGAGGTCTCGGAATCCATCATCACGGCGCCGGTGGGGGACTCGAGACGGCGCGGGGTCGGGCGGTCCCGGTGGGGCGGTGACCGCGAAGAAGGGCCGGGAGCGCGCCATCCTAAGGCCCGAACCAGCCGTCTGACCAGGGATTTCCGGGACGTATACGGCAACGTCCACCGCGGCCTCTACGGCATTGTCAGTGGCGTGGTGTGCAATGGATCTCGTGCCCGCACTGGAAGAACCGCTGCAACAACCACTGAAGTCGGTGCTCGGCCCCGCCACCGCGAAGGTGATGGCCGAGCACCTCGGCCTGCTCACCGTCGGCGACCTCCTCCACCATTACCCGCGCAGATACGAGGAGCGCGGCCAGCTCACCCACCTCGCCGACCTCCCCATGGACGAGCACGTCACGGTGGTCGCCCAGGTGGCCGACGCGCGCCTGCACAGCTTCGCCTCCGCCAAGGCCCCGCGCGGCAGGGGCCAACGCCTGGAAGTCACCATCACGGACGGCAGCGGCCGCCTCCAACTGGTCTTCTTCGGCGCCGGTGTTCACAAGCCCCACAAAGAGCTCCTGCCGGGCACGCGCGCGATGTTCGCGGGCAAGGTCTCCGTCTTCAACCGCCGCCTCCAACTCGCCCATCCGGCCTACGAGTTGCTGCGCGGCGACCCCGGCGAAGCCGGCGAGTCCGTCGAGACCTGGGCCGGCGCCCTGATCCCGATCTACCCCGCCACCGCCAAGCTGGAGTCCTGGAAGATCGGCAAGGCGCTCCAGACGGTCCTGCCCACGGCCCAGGAGGCCGTCGACCCGCTGCCGGACTCCCTGCGCCAGGGCCGCGGCCTGGTCCCCCTCCCCGAGGCCCTGCTGAAGATCCACCGCCCGCACACCAAGGCGGACATCGAGGACGCCCGCGCCCGCCTCAAGTATGACGAGGCCTTCGTCCTCCAGGTCGCCCTCGCCCGCCGCCGCCACGCCGACGCCCAACTCCCGGCGGTCCCCCGCAAGCCCGCCCCCGACGGCCTCCTCTCCTCCTTCGACGCCCGCCTCCCCTTCACCCTCACCGACGGCCAGCAGCGGGTCTCCCGGGAGATTTTCGACGACCTGGCCACCGACCATCCGATGCACCGGCTGCTCCAGGGGGAGGTCGGTTCGGGGAAGACGATGGTCGCCCTGCGCGCCATGCTCGCCGTGGTCGACGCCGGTGGGCAGGCCGCCATGCTCGCGCCCACCGAAGTGCTCGCCCAGCAGCACCACAGGTCCGTCGTCGAGATGATGGGTGAGCTGGCCGAGGGTGGCATGCTGGGCGGGGCCGAGCGGGCCACCAAGGTGGTGCTGCTCACCGGGTCCATGGGGGCGGCCGCCCGCCGTCACGCCCTGCTCGACCTCACCACCGGCGAGGCCGGCATCGTCATCGGCACGCACGCGCTGATCGAGGACAAGGTGCGGTTCCATGACCTGGGCCTGGTCGTGGTCGACGAACAGCACCGCTTCGGCGTCGAGCAGCGCGACGCCCTGCGCGGCAAGGGCAAACGGCCCCCGCACCTCCTGGTCATGACCGCCACGCCCATCCCGCGCACAGTGGCCATGACGGTCTTCGGCGACCTGGAGACCTCCGTCCTCGACCAGCTGCCGGCCGGTCGCTCGCCGATCGCCAGCCATGTGGTCCCGGCCGCCGACAAGCCGCACTTCCTGGCCCGAGCGTGGGAGCGGGTGCGCGAGGAAGTGGGCAACGGCCATCAGGCGTACGTCGTCTGCCCGCGCATCGGCGACGAGGAGGACGACCCGAAGAAGGCCGCGAAGAAGCAGTCCTCCGAGTCCCCGGAGGACGCCGCGGAGAAGCGCCCGCCCCTCGCCGTCCTCGACGTGGCGGACCAGCTCTCCAAGGGCCCGCTGAGCGGCCTCAAGGTGGAAGTCCTGCACGGCCGTATGCAGCCCGACGACAAGGACGCGGTCATGCGCCGCTTCGCCGCGGGGGAGACCGACGTCCTGGTCGCCACGACGGTCATCGAGGTCGGCGTCAACGTCCCCAACGCCACCGTGATGGTGATCATGGACGCCGACCGCTTCGGCGTCTCCCAGCTCCACCAGTTGCGCGGCCGCGTCGGCCGTGGCTCGGCGCCCGGCCTGTGCCTCCTGGTCAGCGAGATGCCCGAGGCGAGCGCGGCCCGCCAGCGCCTGAACGCCGTCGCCGCCACCCTCGACGGCTTCGAACTCTCCCGCATCGACCTGGAACAACGCCGCGAAGGTGACGTCCTCGGCCAGGCCCAGTCCGGCGCCCGCACCAGCCTGCGGATGCTCGCCGTCATCGAGGACGAGGAGATCATCGCGGAGGCCAGGGAGGAGGCGACAGCGGTGGTGGCGGCCGACCCGGAGCTGACCAGCCTTCCCGGACTGCGTACGGCTCTGGACGCCCTTCTGGACGAGGAGAGGGAGCAGTACCTGGAAAAGGGGTGAGGGTGACTGACCCTTCAGGGGCGCGGGGAACTGCGCGA
>KL569179.1:31005-32793 GCA_000715635.1 Streptomyces violaceus
GCGCGGGGAACTGCGCGACCAGCCACACTGATACCTGAAGCCGCCCACGACCAAGGACCACAGATGACCCGCGTGATCGCCGGCCAGGCCGGCGGACGCCGCCTGGCCGTCCCGCCAGGCACAGGAACCCGCCCCACATCGGACCGCGCCCGGGAGGGCCTCTTCTCCACCTGGCAATCCCTCCTCGGCGGCCCCCTGGAGGGCGAACGCGTCCTCGACCTCTACGCGGGATCAGGCGCCGTGGGCCTGGAGGCCCTCTCCCGGGGCGCGGGCCACACCCTCCTCGTCGAGGCCGACGCGCGAGCGACCCGCACGGTTCGCGAGAACGTGAAGTCCCTCGGTCTCCCTGGCGCCGAGGTCCGATCGGGCAAAGCGGAACAGATCATCCGCACGCCGCCCCCTGGCGAGCCGTACGACCTCGTCTTCCTCGACCCCCCGTACGCCGTCACGGACGACGATCTTCGCGAGATCCTGCTCACACTCCGCACGGAGGGCTGGCTCGCCGAAGAAGCCCTCGTCACCGTGGAGCGCAGCACCAGAGGCGGTGAATTCCGGTGGCCCGAGGGTTTCGAAGCCCTCCGGGCCCGTCGTTACGGCGAGGGAACGTTTTGGTACGGTCGCGCCGCCTCTACGTGCGAAGACGCACGATGACCGGACCGGAGAGCGAGGGAACGCAAGTGCGCCGTGCCGTCTGTCCCGGGTCGTTCGACCCGATCACCAACGGACACCTCGACATCATCTCCCGCGCCTCCAGGCTGTACGACGAGGTCTATGTCGCGGTGATGATCAACCAGGCCAAGAAGGGCCTGTTCGAGATCGAGGAGCGGATCGACCTGATCCGCCGGGTCACCGCCGAGTACGGGAACGTCCGCGTCGAGGCCTTCCACGGCCTGCTCGTCGACTTCTGCAAGCAGCGCGACATCCCCGCCATCGTCAAGGGCCTGCGCGCGGTCAGCGACTTCGACTACGAGCTCCAGATGGCCCAGATGAACAACGGCCTCTCGGGCGTGGAGACCCTCTTCATCCCCACCAACCCCACCTACAGCTTCCTGTCGTCCTCCCTGGTCAAGGAGGTCGCGACCTGGGGCGGGGACGTCTCCCACCTGGTCCCGGCGGAGGTCCTCGAGGTCCTCAACGAGCGTCTGCGCAAGGACTGATGGGACTACAGTCGACCCGTCCGTCTCCAACGCATCTGTAGAGAGTGGCGAGCACACGGTGGACGTGCAGAAGAAGCTCGACGAGATCGTCTCCGCGGTCTCCGGCGCCCGGTCCATGCCCATGTCGGCCTCGTGCGTGGTCAACCGCGCCGAACTGCTCTCGCTGCTGGAAGAGGTGCGCGCGGCGCTGCCCGACTCGCTCGCCCAGGCCCAGGAGCTGATCGGCGGCCGCGAGCAGATGGTCGAGCACGCCCGCCAGGAGGCCGAGCGCATCATCGGGCAGGCGCACGCCGAGCGCGGCTCTCTGATCTCCGACACCGAGGTCGCCCGCCGATCCCAGGCCGAGGCCGACCGGATCCTCGCCGAGGCCCGCCAGGAGGCCGAGGAGGTCCGCGCCGAGGCCGACGACTACGTCGACTCCAAGCTCGCCAACTTCGAGGTCGTCCTCACCAAGACCCTCGGCTCCGTCGGCCGCGGCCGAGAGAAGCTCCTCGGTACCGGCCCCGGCGTCGACGAACAGGGCTACGAGGACGAGGACGCCCCCGAGCGCAGCCACGACCCGGAGACCCTGCGCCGTACCGCCGACGAGTACGTCCACGCCAAGCTCGGCTCCTTCGAGGCGGTCCTCGCC
>KL569179.1:33002-36027 GCA_000715635.1 Streptomyces violaceus
GAGATGTGTATAAGAGACAGCGCCAGCGACGACCTCGGCGCCCTCGCCGACGACCTCAGCACGGTCCAGCACTCCAGTGACGCCGACTACCTCGCCGACCTGGCCGCCCTCGCGGAGCAGAAGCCCCCGGCTGAGCAGCCCGCCCAGCAGCAGGACTACGGACAGCCGCAGCCGGCCTATGGCTATCAGCAGCAGCCCGACCCCTACGGCGGCGGCTACCAGCAGCAGGCCTACGCCGCCCAGCAGGACCCGTACGGCTATCAGCAGGCCGATCCCTATGGCTACCAGGGCTACGACGCCCAGCAGGCCGCATACGACCCGAACCAGGTCCAGCAGGCCCAGCAGGCGCAACAAGCCCAGCAGGGCCACCAGGGATACGCCCTCGACGAGACCAGCCTCTTCGACACCGGCATGATCAGTGCCGAGCAGTTGAGGGCCTACGAGCAGGGCCGCGGCAACGGCTGAGCACCGGATTGGGCCGACAGCGAAAGGTCCAGTATCCTGGCTCTTCGGTCGCGCGTACGTCCGCGATCCACGCTGCCCGCAACACCGAAGGGCGGCAACCCTCTCAGCTCGCAAGATCGAAAGCAGGAATGGCTCTGAACGCCCGCCTTGACCACCGCAACCCCCTCGTGTTCGACACGCACGAGCTGGGCCGGCGGCCCGGTGCGCTGCAGCGCCTGACCCGCACGGTCGACGCTCCCAAGGACTTCGGTATCAAGGGAGTCATCGGAGTGCCGGAAGGCGCCCCGGTGGAGCTCGAACTCCGCCTGGAGTCGGTCATGGAAGGGGTGCTTGTCACAGGCACCGCCCGTGCCGGGGCCGAGGGGGAGTGCGTAAGGTGTCTGGAGCCGCTTCAGCTCGACGTCGAAGCGGAATTCCAGGAGATGTTCTCGTACCCTGACGCCGACGACCGGGGCCGTGTGATCGCGGAACCGGGCGACGACGCCGAGGACGACGAGGACAGGCTCTTCCTCGAGGACGGCTTGTTCGACCTCGAGTCCGTGCTGCGTGATGCGGTGGTGCTCGCACTGCCGATGCAGCCGGTGTGCCAGGAAGACTGCCCTGGTCTGTGTGCCGAGTGCGGTGCGCGACTGGCGGACGACCCGGACCACCACCACGACGCCGTCGACATCCGTTGGGCGGCTTTGCAGGGACTCGCCGGCACCATGCAGGACGGCGAGAAGGACGAGATGAGCGGCGCCGAACCGGGCGTCGACGAGAAGCAGGAGAAGTAGCCGTGGCTGTTCCGAAGCGGAAGATGTCGCGCAGCAACACGCGCCACCGCCGGTCGCAGTGGAAGGCTGCGGTCCCCACCCTGGTTGCGTGCGAGCGCTGCCACGAGCCCAAGCAGCAGCACATCGCGTGCCCGTCTTGCGGCACCTACAACAAGCGCCAGGTCCTCGAGGTCTGAGCGGCTGGTGAGAGGCACTGTGTCCACGCCGAAGAAAAACTCTGCGGACAACCAGGCCTCGTCCCACACGCTGTTGGAAGGGCGGCTCGGGTACAAGCTCGAGTCCGCCCTTCTGGTGCGTGCGCTGACCCACCGTTCCTACGCGTACGAGAACGGCGGTCTGCCGACCAACGAGCGCCTGGAGTTCCTCGGGGACTCCGTCCTCGGCCTCGTGGTCACGGACACGCTGTACCGAACCCACCCCGACCTGCCCGAAGGCCAACTGGCCAAGCTGCGGGCCGCGGTGGTCAACTCGCGTGCGCTGGCGGAGGTGGGCCGTGGGCTCGACCTGGGCTCCTTCATCCGGCTCGGCCGCGGTGAAGAGGGCACGGGCGGCAGGGACAAGGCGTCCATTCTCGCCGACACCCTTGAAGCGGTGATCGGTGCGGTCTATCTCGACCAGGGACTGGAATCCGCGGCGGAGCTCGTGCACCGTCTGTTCGACCCCCTGATCGAGAAGTCCTCGAACCTCGGAGCCGGCCTGGACTGGAAGACCAGTCTTCAGGAGCTCACCGCGACCGAGGGGCTCGGTGTGCCCGAGTACCTGGTCACGGAGACCGGCCCCGACCACGAGAAGACCTTCACTGCTGCCGCCCGCGTCGGAGGCGTCTCGTACGGCACCGGCACCGGCCGCAGCAAGAAGGAGGCGGAGCAGCAGGCCGCCGAGTCCGCCTGGAGGTCCATCCGGGCCGCGGCGGACGAGCGCGCCAAGGAGGCGGCCGCCCAGCAGGCCGCCGACGAGAGCACCGGCCCCGAGCCGGCATCCGCCTGACCGAACAGAAACAGCGCACCCGAGCGCCCGCCCCTGCCCGGGGGCGGGCGCTCGGCTCGTACACGGGGGAGCCCATGCCCGAGTTGCCCGAGGTCGAGGTCGTCCGGCGCGGCCTGGAGCGGTGGGTCGCCCACCGGACGGTCGCCGAGGTCGAGGTGCTGCACCCGCGCGCGGTGCGCCGCCACCTCGCGGGCGGCGACGACTTCGCGGACCGTCTGAAGGGCCATCGCATCGGCACGCCCAGCCGCCGGGGCAAGTACCTGTGGCTGCCCCTGGAGGACACGGACCAGTCGATCCTCGCCCACCTCGGCATGAGCGGCCAGCTGCTGGTGCAGCCGCACGCGGCTCCCGACGAGAAGCACCTGCGCATCCGAGCCCGCTTCACCGACGCCCTGGACACCGAACTCCGCTTCGTCGACCAGCGCACTTTCGGCGGTCTGTCGCTCCACGACAACACCCCCGAGGGCCTGCCCGACGTCATCGCGCACATCGCCCGCGACCCGCTCGACCCGCTCTTCGACGAAGAGGCCTTCCACCGGGCGCTGCGCCGCAAGCGGTCCACGATCAAACGGGCCCTGCTCGACCAGTCGCTGATCAGCGGCGTCGGCAACATCTACGCGGACGAGGCGCTGTGGCGCGCCCGCATCCACTACGAGCGCCCGACCGCGACCTTCACACGTCCGCGCACACTGCTGCTCTTGGGGCATGTACGGGACGTGATGAACTCCGCCCTCGCGGTGGGCGGCACCAGCTTCGACAGCCTCTACGTCAACGTCAACGGCGAGTCGGGCTACTTCGAC
>KL569179.1:36227-37470 GCA_000715635.1 Streptomyces violaceus
CGAGTCGGGCTACTTCGACCGGTCCCTCGACGCGTACGGCCGCGAGGGCCTGCCCTGCCGGCGCTGTGGCACGCCGATGCGCAGGCGGCCCTGGATGAACCGGTCGAGCTACTACTGCCCGAAGTGCCAGCGACCGCCGCGGATCACGCCCTAGCGGAGTCGTACCGCTCGCGCGCGGCCAGGACGTCGTCCATGCTGCCCTCCACGAAGTGGATCAGGGCGAGCAGCCGCTCGGCCACTCCGCGTCCCAGCGGCGTCAGTTCGTAGTCCACACGGGGCGGGTTGGTCGGCTGGGCCTCGCGGTGGACCAGGCCGTCGCGCTCCAGCGCGTGCAGTGTCTGGGACAGCATCTTCTCGCTCACACCGTCGACCCGGCGGCGCAGCTCGTTGAAGCGCAGCGACCCCTCGTACAGAGCGGTCAGCGCGAGCCCGCCCCAGCGGCCTGTGACGTGCTCGAGCGTGCCACGCGAAGGGCAGGCCTTGGCGAACACGCTGTACGGAAGGTCGTCCAGCCCCTCCGTGAACTCCTGGGTGGTGGTCATGCCCCCAGAATACGCCAGCACAGCGCTGGCCAACAGGTTGCGCTAACTTTTGGTTAGTGCCTGCAGGGTCTAGTAGCCGAAGTTCTGGGTCCACCACGGGCCGCCCGACCCGAGCTCGACACCGACGCCCAGCGTCTTGAAGTCGCAGTTCAGGATGTTGGCGCGGTGGCCGGGGCTGTTCATCCAGGCATCCATCACGGCCGCGGCGTCCGCCTGGCCGCGGGCTATGTTCTCCCCGCCGAGGTTGGATATCCCGGCCTTCTCGGCCCGGTCCCACGGCGTCCTGCCGTCGGGGTCGGTGTGGTCGAAGAAGCCCCGGGCGCGCATGTCCTCGCTGTAGTTCTGCGCCAGCTCGGTCAGCGCGCTGTTCGCGGCGAGCGCGCTGCAGCCCACCTTGGCCCGCTCCTCGTTCACCAGCTTGAGCACCTGGGCCGCGGCGGCGGACTCCTCGGAGAGGGCGGCGGGGGCGCTGGGCTGCTCGGGCGCCTGCGTGGCCGTGCGGGAGGGCGTGTTCTCCGGCTTCTTGCTGGGGGTCGCCGCCGGCTTCTTCTTCTCCGGCGTCTTCTCCTGCGTCTCCCGCGTCTTCTCCGGCTTCTCGGGCGTCTTCGTCGGCGCGGCCGACGACGTCGAGGCGGACGGCGACGGCGACAGGGAGCGCTCCGCGTCCCGGCTCGTGGGCTGTCTCTTATACACATCTCTGA
>KL569179.1:37592-38588 GCA_000715635.1 Streptomyces violaceus
GCCCCCCCCCTGCCGTCGGCGCTGCCGGAGGTGCCGCCCTGCGCGGTCGGGGTGCTGGTCGGCGTGTCGGCGGCCTGCACCTTGTCGGCGCCGCCGTCGCCGCCGAGCTTGTAGTTCTCGAGGCCGGGGACCGCGCCCGTGGCCACCGCGACGGTGCCGATGGCGACCGCGGCGGACACGCCGAGCAGACCGGTGCGCATCGGCCGTGCGGCCTTCTTCCGGCGGCGGTGCGAGCCCGCCCGCCGGGTGCCGCCCTCGGGGGTGAAGCCGTCGCTCGCGAAGACGGCCGTCTCGGCGGTCCGCTGGCGGGGAATGGCGGCATACCCGTCACCCGCCGCGGGGGCCTCCGTCTCGAACAGGTAGGCCTCGCTCCGCGCGTAGGTGTCGGCGTACGCCTCCGGGTTCAGATAGGGCGCGATGCCCATGGTCGGGCCGTACTCCGCGTCGTGCAGCGGATCGTGGCCCTCCGCGGTGCCGTCGGCCTGCATGATCCCCGTGGCGCTGCCCGTGGCGGCGCGGCCGGCGTCGGAGCGACGGTGGCGTCCCATGTTCTGGCCTTCCTCGTCCTGGCAGTCGACTCGTCCTCGAGATCAACACCAAACTCACTCGATGGTGTGAGTTTCATATGAGATTCGTTGGGTGGGGACGGTACCGCATGGCGCAAGTGGAGGAAGTGAGCCCGAGGGAGATTGGGCGGTTAGGTTGCAGTCATGAGCGAGGATGTGCGACTGGTCGCCTGGGTGCGTGGACGCGTCCAAGGTGTGGGTTTCCGCTGGTTCACGCGGGCCAAGGCGCTGGAGATCGGCGGCCTGAGTGGTTTTGCTCTCAATTTGGGCGACGGCCGGGTCCAAGTGGTCGCGGAGGGCGCGCGAGAGGGTTGTGAAGGCTTGCTGGAGTGGCTCGAGGGTGACGACACGCCCGGCCGTGTGGACGGCGTCACCGAGATCTGGGACACACCTCGCGGGGGCTACGACGGCTTCGCCATCCGCTGATCCC
>KL569179.1:38872-40315 GCA_000715635.1 Streptomyces violaceus
CCGGCAGGCCGCCGAGGGTCGCCCAGGACGGAAACTGGCTGGTGATTGCCAAGAATCGCTTGCCTTGGCAGGCTCCGCACGCAAGGATGATCGCCACGCCCCGAGGGCCCCGCAGAAGCCGCAGTGCCGCCGTATGAGGCCGCGCGCGCCCGGTCGGCCCCCAATACGGGGCGTGATCGTGTTGACCGTCAAACTTTTTGGTGAGACGCTGAAAGCCCCGCGCACCTTAGCTGTTTGGCATGGCTGAACGGCGGTACAACTCCAGGCCCTGCCAAACATCGCGGGTGCGAATCCCTCACGACCCACACCGCATCGGTCGGTCACGCATTGTGGAGGACCATCCATCATGGCAAAGGCGCTTCTCGGTTACGTCGGCGGCTCCGACCCTCGACTCCTCGCCGAGATGCGACGGCTCCAGCAGCGCGTCCAGGACCTGGAATCCGAGCTCGGACGGATCCAGGCCGAGAACGAGGCGCTGACGGCTGCCGCTTCTCACGACAGGATCATGGAGAGCGTTGACGCACACCAGGCGGAGCCTGCGCTCACCTGATCACTGCACCGCTCCACAACAGCACAGCAGTGGTTGGGCCGCCCGTCATAACCGCTAAGTTGTCAGAAGTGCAAGGGACGCCGTCGGCGTCCCTTCTTTCTTTCCCCCGCATCCTTTCACCATCTTTAACGTGTGGTGTGCCCTGCGCGTTCAGCGGCGAAACCGTGGGTTCATGGAGTGAGACGAACCCGGGCGGTAGAGTCCGGCGGCGTGCACCTCAAGGCCCTGACCCTCCGCGGGTTCAAGTCGTTCGCCTCGGCGACCACACTCCGGTTCGAGCCGGGGATCACGTGCGTCGTAGGACCGAACGGCTCGGGCAAGTCCAACGTCGTGGACGCGCTCAGCTGGGTCATGGGCGAGCAGGGCGCCAAATCGCTGCGCGGCGGCAAGATGGAGGACGTCATCTTCGCCGGCACCACCGGCCGCCCCCCGCTGGGCCGCGCCGAGGTGTCGCTGACCATCGACAACTCCGACGGGGCCCTGCCCATCGAGTACGCCGAGGTCACCATCACGCGGATCATGTTCCGCAACGGCGGCAGCGAGTACCAGATCAACGGCGACACCTGCCGCCTCCTCGACATCCAGGAGCTCCTCTCCGACTCCGGCATCGGCCGCGAGATGCACGTCATCGTCGGGCAGGGCCAGCTCGACTCCGTACTGCACGCCGACCCCATGGGCCGCCGCGCCTTCATCGAGGAGGCCGCCGGCGTCCTCAAGCACCGCAAGCGCAAAGAGAAGGCGCTGCGCAAGCTGGACGCGATGCAGGCCAACCTCGCGCGCGTGCAGGACCTCACCGACGAACTCAGACGCCAGCTCAAGCCCCTCGGCCGCCAGGCCGCCGTCGCCCGCCGGGCCGCCGTCATCCAGGCCGACCTGCGCGACGCCCGCCTGCG
>KL569179.1:40486-41193 GCA_000715635.1 Streptomyces violaceus
GCCTGCGGCGGCTGGCCGACGACCTCGTACGGCTGAAGGAAGCCCTCAACGCCGAGGTCGCCGACGAGGCCGCGCTGAAGGGGCGCAAGGAGGCCGC
This sequence comes from Streptomyces violaceus, assembly GCA_000715635.1. Lineage (GTDB taxonomy): Bacteria > Actinomycetota > Actinomycetes > Streptomycetales > Streptomycetaceae > Streptomyces > Streptomyces violaceus. Next base: position 40,584 of record KL569179.1, read on the forward strand.
CGAGCAGGACCTGCGCAAAGCACTCCAGCGCGAGGCCCTCCTGGAGGACGAGGTACGCCAGCTCACGCCCCGCCTCCAGCGCGCCCAGCAGACCTGGTACGAGCTCTCCCAGCTCGCCGAGCGGGTGCGCGGCACGATCTCGCTGGCCGACGCCCGCGTGAAGAGCGCCACCTCCGCGCCTCCCGAGGAGCGGCGCGGCCGCGACCCCGAGGACATGGAGCGCGAGGCCGCCCGCATCCGCGAGCAGGAAGCCGAGCTGGAGGCGGCCCTGGAGGCGGCCGAACGCGCCCTGGAGGACACGGTCGCCCACCGGGCCGAGCTGGAGCGTGCGCTGACCCAGGAGGAACGGCGCCTGAAGGACGCAGCCCGCGCCATCGCCGACCGGCGCGAGGGACTGGCCCGGCTCAGCGGCCAGGTCAACGCGGCCCGCTCGCGCGCGGCCTCCGCCCAGGCCGAGATCGAACGCCTCGCCGCCGCCCGCGACGAGGCCCAGGAGCGGGCAGTCGCCGCCCAGGAGGAGTACGAAGCGCTCAAGGCCGAGGTCGACGGCCTCGACGCCGGAGACGCCGAACTCGCCGAACAGCACGAGGCCGCGAAGCAGCAGCTCGCC
>KL569179.1:41451-42558 GCA_000715635.1 Streptomyces violaceus
GGCCCGCCACGAAGCCCTGGCACTGGGCCTGCGCCGCAAGGACGGCACCGGAATACTGCTCGCGGCGAAGGACCGCCTCTCCGGCCTGCTCGGCCCGGCGGCGGAACTCCTGACGGTGACCCCGGGATACGAGGTCGCCGTCGCGGCCGCTTTCGGAGCTGCCGCGGACGCCATCGCGGTCACGACCCCGGCATCAGCGGCCGACGCCATCAGACTCCTCCGCAAACAGGACGGAGGCAGGGCGACTCTGCTCCTGGCAGGAGATCCTCGCCTTGGGGGCGCGGGGCTGTGTTCGACATGCGGCTGCCGCTGCGTGGGCGCGAACAACCACGACGTACCCGCGGACGCACGACGCCCCTTCGCCGCAGACTTCGTCCGCGGCCCCACCGACCTCATGCCTGCCGTACGACGGCTCCTCCACGGCATCGTCGTGGTCGACACCCTCGAAGACGCCGAAGACCTCGTCTACACCCACCCCGACCTCACCGCCGTCACCGCCGAAGGCGACCTCCTCGGCGCACACTTCGCCCACGGCGGTTCCGCCGGCGCTCCCAGCCTCCTCGAAGTACAGGCCTCCGTGGACGAGGCCGCCGCTGAGCTGGAAGAGCTGGCGGTGCGCTGCGAGGAGCTCACTGAGGCCCAGCACGAGGCCGTCGGACGGCGCAAGGAGTGCGCCGCGCTCGTCGAGGACGTGGGGGAGCGGCGCCGGGCCGCCGACCGGGAGAAGTCGTCCGTCGCCCAGCAGCTCGGCCGGCTCGCCGGGCAGGCCCGGGGAGCGGCGGGGGAGGCAGAGCGCTCCACGGCCGCCGCCGCCCGGGCACAGGAAGCCCTCGACAAGGCCCTCGCCGAGGTCGAGGAACTCGCCGAGCGACTCGCCGTCGCCGAGGAGATGCCGATCGAGGAGGAGCCCGACACCTCCGTACGGGACCGTCTCGCCGCCGACGGTGCCAACGCCCGCCAGACCGAGATGGAGGCCCGCCTCCAGGCCCGTACGCACGAGGAACGGGTCAAGGGCCTGGCCGGACGGGCCGACTCGCTCGACCGGGCCGCCCGCGCGGAACGCGAGGCACGCGTGCGTGCGGAGCAGCGGCGGGCCCGGCTGCGGCA
>KL569179.1:42769-46299 GCA_000715635.1 Streptomyces violaceus
CGTCGAGGTTTCCCTGGCCCGCGCCGACGAGGAGCGCACCGCAGCCGAGGCCGCCAAGGCCCGCCGCGAGCAGGAACTCGCCCGCGCCCGCACCGAGGGACGCGATCTCAAGGCCGAACTCGACAAGTTGACGGATTCGGTCCACCGAGGCGAGGTACTCGGCGCCGAGAAGCGGCTGCGGATCGAGCAGCTGGAGACGAAGGCGCTGGAGGAGCTGGGTGTCGAACCGGCCGGACTGGTGGCGGAGTACGGACCGCACCAGCTCGTGCCGCCCTCGCCCCCCGCCGAGGGCGAGGAGCTGCCGGAGGACCCGGAGCATCCGCGCAACCGGCCAAAGCCGTTCGTCCGGTCCGAGCAGGAGAAACGTCTGAAGTCGGCCGAGCGGGCCTACCAGCAGCTCGGCAAGGTGAACCCGCTCGCCCTTGAGGAGTTCGCGGCACTGGAGGAACGCCACCAGTTCCTCAGCGAGCAGCTCGAGGACCTGAAGAAGACGCGGGCGGACCTCCTGCAAGTGGTGAAGGAGGTCGACGAGCGCGTCGAGCAGGTCTTCACCGAGGCCTTCCGGGACACGGCCCGGGAGTTCGAGGGCGTCTTCAGCCGGCTGTTCCCCGGTGGTGACGGGCGGCTGATCCTGACCGACCCCGACAACATGCTCACCACGGGCGTGGACGTCGAGGCCCGGCCGCCGGGCAAGAAGGTCAAGCGGCTGTCGCTGCTCTCGGGCGGGGAGCGGTCGCTGACCGCCGTGGCGATGCTCGTGTCGATCTTCAAGGCGCGGCCCAGCCCGTTCTACGTCATGGACGAGGTCGAGGCCGCCCTCGACGACACCAACCTCCAGCGGCTCATCCGGATCATGCAGGAGCTGCAGGAAGCCTCGCAGCTGATCGTGATCACCCATCAGAAGCGCACGATGGAGGTCGCCGACGCGCTGTACGGCGTCTCCATGCAGGGCGACGGTGTGTCGAAGGTCATCAGCCAGCGCCTGCGCTAGATGGATGCTGTATACACCTGTTTCACCTGCGACTCTTGGTGACTTCAATACTTGAACACATTGCCCTCACACTCCTGGCGCAGATTCACGTCTCGCGACCTCTTGACTTCGAAACTTGAAGGAATAGTCTCGGCAACGTTCCTTTTACCTTCAGGTACCTTCAGGTGGACCTCGAAGGGCTGATCCCCTCCGGCAGCGTTGCCGGTGGCCCGAGGAGTACACGTGACCAGCACAGCGCAGGCACCCAAGTCCGGAGCCAGGACGGCTCACCCCGAACATCTCGGGCACGTCATCTTCATCGCGGCGGCGGCCGCGATGGGCGGTTTCCTCTTCGGCTACGACAGTTCCGTGATCAACGGCGCCGTCGAGGCCATCCGCGGCCGCTACGACATCGGCTCCGCAGCACTCGCCCAGGTCATCGCCGTGGCCCTCATCGGCTGCGCCATCGGCGCCGCGACCGCCGGCCGGATAGCCGACCGCATCGGCCGCATCCGGTGCATGCAGATCGCCGCGGTCCTCTTCACGATCAGCGCCGTCGGGTCCGCGCTCCCCTTCGCCCTGTGGGACCTCGCCTTCTGGCGCGTCGTCGGTGGCTTCGCCATCGGTATGGCCTCCGTGATCGGCCCGGCCTACATCGCCGAGGTCGCCCCGCCCGCCTACCGCGGCCGGCTCGGCTCCTTCCAGCAGGCCGCGATCGTCATCGGCATCGCCGTGTCGCAGCTGGTCAACTGGGGTGTGCTGAACGCCGCCGACGGTGACCAGCGCGGCAAGCTGATGGGCCTCGAGGCCTGGCAGGTCATGCTCGGCGTCATGGTCATTCCGGCCGTCCTGTACGGCCTGCTCTCCTTCGCGATCCCCGAGTCCCCGCGCTTCCTGATCTCCGTCGGCAAGCACGAGCGCGCCCGGGAGATCCTCACCGAGGTCGAGGGCAAGGACATCGACCTGGACGCCCGCGTCGCCGAGATCGAGCACGCCATGACGAGCGAGCACAAGTCCAGCTTCAAGGACCTGCTCGGCGGGAGCTTCTTCTTCAAGCCGATCGTCTGGATCGGTATCGGCCTGTCGGTCTTCCAGCAGTTCGTCGGCATCAACGTCGCGTTCTACTACTCCTCGACGCTGTGGCAGTCGGTCGGCGTCGACCCGGCGGACTCGTTCTTCTACTCCTTCACCACGTCGATCATCAACATCGTCGGCACCGTGATCGCGATGATCTTCGTCGACCGCATCGGCCGCAAGCCCCTCGCGATCATCGGCTCGGTCGGCATGGTCGTCGGTCTGGCGCTGGAGGCCTGGGCGTTCTCCCACCCCCTGGTCGACGGCAGGCTGCCTGCCGCGCAGGGCTGGATCGCCCTGATCGCCGCGCACGTCTTCGTCCTCTTCTTCGCCCTGTCCTGGGGTGTGGTCGTCTGGGTCATGCTCGGCGAGATGTTCCCCAACCGGATCCGTGCCGCGGCCCTGGGTGTGGCCGCCGCCGCGCAGTGGGTCGCCAACTGGGCCATCACCGCGAGCTTCCCGTCGCTGGCCGACTGGAACCTCTCCGTGACGTACGTGATCTACACGGCCTTCGCCGCGCTCTCCATCCCGTTCATCCTGAAGTTCGTCAACGAGACGAAGGGCAAGGCCCTGGAGGAGATGGGCTGAGCCCGCCCCCGCACTCGGGGAGAAGGGCCAAAGTCCCCGCTGCCCCTCTCCCCGTAACCCGCCGCCGCCCCGGTTCGGCCACTGCCCGAGCCGGGGCGGCGGTCTGCCGTGTCACCGGACTATGACGCCGTCCCCGATCACCCGGGCGGGGTCACCGGACGATGACGCCGCCCGATCGCGCGGGCGTGCAGCGCGGCCACTTCCAGGTTCCGCAGCCGCCTCACCAGCCCCTCCCGGCGCTCGGCGAGCTCTCACGGCCGCTGCGTGCTCTCGGCGATCGCGTCGAGACGGCCACGCAGCAGCGCCACCTCACCCAGGAACTCCGCGACGCTCTCGGCCCCGACCTCCAGGTCGCCGTCGGCCGGCACGGGAAGGAACCGAGCACCCGGCGCGCGCACCGGCTCCGACCCCCACACCGTCGTCCGCCAGGACTCGAACCCGGCCGCTCGTCACCTTGAGCGTCAGCTCCCCAGCCCCGGCAGCACCCGCTCGCAGAACAACTGCAGACTGCGCCACCCCTCCTCCAGCGGCATCCCGCCCGCCAGCGGATGCAGCACATAGGAGTCCAGGCCCAGATCCGCGCACGCGTCGGGCGTGAGGATCCGGTACACGCCCTCGGCGCGCAGTTCCCCGACGGTCGTCGCGGCCGACTTCACCGCCGAGCGCACCCCGCCCGACTGCCAGGAGGCGTACGTCCGCGCCTCGTGCAGGAAGTGCTCGCCGTACTCCGCCCAGGCCCGGTCCGGGTCCTCGGCCAGGTGCAGCAGCGGTGTCTCGGCCGCCGGCATCATGACCCAGCCCTCGGTGCCGTACTCCGCGAGCCGGTCCTTGTAGTACGCGTCCAGCTCCGGCAGATGCGCGCTGGGGAAGAAGGGCCTGTCTCTTATACACATCTCTG
>KL569179.1:46509-47275 GCA_000715635.1 Streptomyces violaceus
CGGCGGGCGGCGGCCTTGGAGGAGCCGCCGACCAGGAGCAGCGGGTGCGGGTCGGTGTACGGGCGCGGCGTGATGCGGACCGTGCGGCCCCGGTGCGCGAAGGGCTCGCCCGTCCACGCCTTCAGCAGCGTCTCCAGCAGCTCGTCCTGGAGCCGGCCGCGCCGGGCGAAGTCCACGCCGAACAGGTCGTACTCCTCGGGCCGGTACCCGATCCCGGCGACCGTCACCAGCCGGCCGCCGCTCAGCAGGTCCAGCACGGCGATCTCCTCGGCCAGCCGCAGCGGGTCGTGCAGCGGGCCGATGATCGCCGAGACGGTGACCGCGACACGCCGGGTCGCGCCGAAGACGGCCCCCGCGAAGGCGAACGGCGACGGCAGCCAGTTGTTGTTGGCCCCGTGGTGTTCCTCCGTCTGCACGGTGGTGACGCCCCGGTCGTCGGCGTACGCAGCCATTTCCAGGGCCGCCCGGTAACGGGCGCCGAGCTCGGCGGGGCCGGCTCCGGGAGCGACGAGGTTGAAACGTGCGACCGTGACGGGCATGGGGACGTCTCCCTTCACCGGGCGGGTGTCCGGGGGGACGTTAGCTGACGGGGCGTCAGACATCCAGGGGTGTGGAGATCCGGCGGCCCTCGGCCCCGGAGGACGGCACAAGCGGGGTGACCCGGGGGCCCATGGCTGATACTGGACGCGTTATGGACATCGTCATCCTTGCTGTAGTCATCGCCGTGGTCGTGCTCGGTGCGCTCGGCGGGCTCATCGTCGGCAGC
>KL569179.1:47478-48211 GCA_000715635.1 Streptomyces violaceus
AGAAGCAGCTGCCCCCGCCCCCGCCCGCAGCGCCCGACATCACCGCCCCACCGGCCGAGCCGCACGTCGGCGACGAGGCCGAGACGCCGCGGGAGGAACCGCGGCGCACGATAGAGGAGGTGGATCTCCCGGACGGCTCGGCTCCGGTCACCGTCGAGGAGCCGCCCGCCGAAGCTCCCGAGATCGAGATCCCGGAGCCCACCGCGGGTCGCCTGGTCCGGCTGCGGGCCCGTCTGTCCCGCTCACAGAACGCCCTCGGTCAGGGGCTGCTCACGCTGCTGTCGCGCGAGCACCTCGACGAGGACACCTGGGAGGAGATCGAGGACACGCTACTCACCGCCGACGTCGGCGTGCAGCCCACCCAGGAACTGGTCGAGCGCCTGCGCGAGCGCGTGAAGGTGCTCGGCACCCGAACCCCCGACGAGCTGCGCACCCTGCTGCGCGAGGAACTGCTCACGCTGGTCGGCCGCGACATGGACCGCGCGGTCAAGACCGAGCCGGAGGACCGCAAGCCGGGCATCGTGATGGTCGTCGGGGTCAACGGCACCGGCAAGACCACCACCACCGGCAAGCTCGCCCGCGTCCTGGTCGCGGACGGCCAGAGCGTGGTCCTGGGGGCCGCCGACACCTTCCGGGCCGCCGCCGCCGACCAGCTCCAGACCTGGGGCGAGCGCGTCGGCGCCCACACCGCTGTCTCTTATACACATCTCTGATGGCGCGAGGGAGGCGTGTA
>KL569179.1:48350-50935 GCA_000715635.1 Streptomyces violaceus
CGCCCACACCGTGCGCGGACCGGAGGCCGGCGACCCGGCCTCCGTCGCCTTCGACGCGGTCAAGGAGGGCAAGGAGATGGGTGCGAACGTCGTGCTCATCGACACCGCCGGCCGTCTGCACACCAAGACCGGCCTCATGGACGAGCTCGGCAAGGTCAAGCGGGTCGTGGAGAAGCACGCCCCGGTGGACGAGGTGCTGCTCGTGCTCGACGCCACCACCGGCCAGAACGGCCTGGTCCAGGCCCGGGTCTTCGCCGAGGTCGTCGACATCACCGGCATCGTGCTCACCAAGCTGGACGGCACGGCCAAGGGCGGCATCGTGGTCGCGGTCCAGCGCGAGCTGGGCGTTCCGGTCAAGCTCGTCGGGCTCGGCGAGGGCGCGGACGACCTGGCGCCGTTCGAGCCGGAGGCGTTCGTTGACGCCCTTATCGGGGAGTGAGCTCCGAACCAGCCGAGTGGAGCACCTCCGAGAATCCGGATGTGCACAGCGAAGCGCCCGCCCCGAGACACCGTCGGGTCGGGCGCTTCGCTGTGTACGGGGTCAGGCCCGTGACCGATGCGCCACATACGCCAGCGTGCCCAGCACCAGGCGGGCCTCCGGCGCCCTGGACGCCGAGTCCAGGGCGGGGGAGCGCAGCCAGCGCACCGGGCCGAGACCGCCGCGGTCGGAGGGCGGCGCCGTGATGTGCGTACCGGGACCGAGGCCGCGCAGGTCGAGGGAGTCCGGGTCGTCCCAGCCCATGCGGTAGAGCAGGCCGGGCAGATCGGCGGCGGCGCCGGGGGCGACGAAGAACTGGGCGCGGCCGTCCGGGGTCGCCGCGACCGGGCCGACGGGCAGGCCCATGCGCTCCAGCCGGGCCAGCGCACGGCAGCCGGCGGGTTCGGCCACCTCGATGACGTCGAACGCCCGGCCGACCGGCAGCATCACCGAGGCACCGGGGAACTCTCCCCAGGACCCGGTCACGTCGTCCAGCGTCGCCCCGGCGGGGATCACCGGCGCGAAGTCCAGTGGATGCGCGCCCGGCGCCGGGCAGTCGCGGCGGCCACAGGAGCAGGCGCCCGCCGAGGCCCGGGCGCCCGGCAGCACGTCCCAGCCCCACAGCCCGGTGTACTCGGCCACGGCGATGCCGTCCGACGTCCGGCCGCGGCGACGCGAGCCGGACCGGATGTCGCGCATGCCCCGGCTGATGCCGATCGTGAAGCCCATGCCCCCTCCAACGGGTCCGGCGCACCAGTGGTTACGCAGTGGTCGCTGTGCGTGACTCTCTGTTTCCGCCTTCCCGGGCGGCGGTCCGTTCACTCAGCGCCCAGAAGTGCCCAGGGTGGTGTGCTCGGCGACACGCGCCCCTCAGTGCGTCACTGCACCCACTCCCGGTTGTGCTGTGTCAAGTGAATCGCGAGGAGGCGTACGTGAGTTCATTCGAAGGGGTGGCGAATGGTGGCGTTTCCGTGTGAGCCGTGGCTGGACGGGTGATCGTAGGATTACTTTGTGTGCACGAGTCCTGGGGGCACATGCGCTCGTGGGTATGCCGGAGGCAAGTCGGTATTCCGTTCGATGGGTGACAAGGGCCGGACGAGCGGCCGTACGAACCGGCATGCTGATAGGGCTTGGCGCACTCGGCGACAAGTGGTCTCAGGGATGGGGGCGTTCCAGTGAGCGGCAACGGCGGAAGCGGAACGAACGCTGCGAGCGCGACGCACGCTGACAAGCGCCCGAACGAGCTGCTCACCTCCTGGTTCGTGCGCAGCGGCTGGTCCAAGGGCGAGCTGGCCCGCCAGGTCAACCGCCGGGCACGCCAGCTGGGCGCCAACCACATCTCCACGGACACCTCGCGCGTCCGCCGCTGGCTCGATGGCGAGAACCCCCGAGAGCCGATCCCCAGGATCCTGTCCGAGCTGTTCTCGGAGCGCTTCGGTGTCGTCGTCTCCGTCGAGGACCTGGGGCTGCGCACCGCGCGTCAGTCACCCTCCGCGACCGGCGTCGACCTGCCCTGGACGGGCCCGCAGACCGTGGCCCTGCTCAGCGAGTTCTCGCGCAGCGACCTGATGCTGGCGCGGCGCGGCTTCCTCGGGAGCTCGCTGGTCCTGTCTGCGGGCCCGGCCCTCATCGAGCCCATGCAGCGCTGGCTCGTCCCCTCGCCCCCGGCACAGCGGTCGGAGCCCGAGCCCGGCTCCTCCGGGCGCGCCCGGGGCCGGCTCTCCAAGCCGGAGCTGGACCTCCTGGAGTCCACGACCGTGATGTTCCGGCAGTGGGACGCCCAGTGCGGCGGCGGCCTGCGCCGCAAGGCGGTCGTCGGCCAGCTGCACGAGGTGACGGACCTGCTCCAGGAGCCCCAGCCCGAGGCCACCACCCGGAGGCTGTTCAAGGTCGCCGCCGAACTCGCCGAGCTGGCCGGCTGGATGTCGTACGACATCGGGCTCCAGCCGACCGCGCAGAAGTACTTCGTCCTCGCGCTGCACGCCGCGAAGGAGGCCGGTGACCGGCCCTTCGGCTCCTACGTGCTGTCCAGCATGAGCCGGCAGATGATTCACCTCGGCCGGCCCGACGACGCGCTGGAGCTGATCCACCTCGCGCAGTACGGCAG
>KL569179.1:51140-53139 GCA_000715635.1 Streptomyces violaceus
ACTGCGCGAGCCCGCGCACCCAGTCGATGCTGTATGCGATGGAGGCCCGCGCTTACGCCAACATGGGCCAGCCCGGCAAGTGCAAGCGGGCGGTCCGGATGGCCGAGGACACCTTCGCCGACGCCGGCGAGTGGGACGAGCCGGACCCCGACTGGATCCGCTTCTTCTCCGAGGCCGAGCTGTACGGCGAGAACTCCCACTCGTACCGCGACCTGGCCTATGTCGCCGGCCGCAGCCCGACCTACGCCTCGCTGGCCGAGCCCCTGATGGAGCGGGCCGTGAAGCTGTTCGCCGCGGACGGCGAGCACCAGCGGTCCTACGCGCTCAACCTGATCGGCATGGCCACCGTGCACCTCCTCCGGCGCGAGGCCGAGCAGAGCACGGTCTTCGCCGCCCAGGCCATGCAGGTGGCCAAGAAGGTCCGCTCCGAGCGGGTCAACACTCGTATCCGAAAGACGGTCGACACGGCCGCCCGCGACTTCGGCGACCTCGGTGAGGTCGTGGACCTCACCGAGCGGCTGGCCGCCGAGCTGCCCGAGGCCGCAGAGGCGGTCTGACCGCCACCCTCCGAGACCCCTGAACCCCGGCCGCGGCCGGCCCTCCCGAACTGCCCGACTCGGCTCCCCCATGCCAGGTCATCGGAAGGCCGACCGCGGCCGGCCTGTGCGTCCTGAAGACAGCGGGACCGAAGGTTGCGCCACGATAACGATCAGCGCGCCCAGAATCCGGCAGTTCATCGACGCGTAACACAGAACGCGCCTTCGTCACGGCCGCGAAACAACGAGGGGCTTCCACCGAAACCGCGCTGCGTCAATCTCGTGGCGCATAACCGGCCCGCCCCTCATTCCGCTCGAGGCTTCGCCCGCACGGGGCCGTACCAACGACGAGGAGACGCCGATGGCACCAGCCATCACCCTTGCCGCAGAAGCACCCAAGCTGTCTGCCGCCAACACAGGGTTCATGCTCATCTGTTCCGCCCTGGTGATGCTCATGACCCCGGGTCTGGCCTTCTTCTACGGAGGCATGGTCCGCGTCAAGAGCACCCTGAACATGCTGATGATGAGCTTCATCAGCCTCGGGATCGTCACCATCCTGTGGGTGCTGTACGGCTTCTCCATGGCGTTCGGCACCGACTCCGGCCACCTCATCGGCTGGAACTCCGACTGGGTCGGCCTCACCGGGGTGGACAAGGGCGAGCTCTGGGGCTCGTACAACATCCCGCTCCTGGCCTTCATGGTCTTCCAGCTGATGTTCGCGATCATCACGCCCGCCCTGATCAGCGGCGCTCTCGCGGACCGCGTGAAGTTCTCCGCCTGGGCGCTGTTCATCGCGCTGTGGGCCACGATCGTCTACTTCCCCGTCGCCCACTGGGTCTGGGGTGAGGGCGGCTGGGCCTTCGACATGGGCGTGATCGACTTCGCCGGTGGTACCGCGGTCCACATCAACGCGGGTGCCGCGGCGCTCGGCGTGATCCTCGTCATCGGCAAGCGCGTCGGCTTCAAGAGGGACCCGATGCGCCCGCACAGCCTCCCGCTCGTCATGCTCGGTGCCGGTCTGCTGTGGTTCGGCTGGTTCGGCTTCAACGCGGGCTCGTGGCTCGGCAACGACGACGGCGTCGGCACCCTGATGTTCGTCAACACGCAGGTCGCCACCGCCGCCGCCATGCTGGCCTGGCTCGCCTACGAGAAGATCCGCCACGGCGCGTTCACCACGCTGGGCGCCGCTTCCGGCGCCGTCGCGGGTCTGGTCGCCATCACCCCGGCCGGTGGTTCGGTCACTCCGATGGGCGCGATCGCCGTCGGTGCCATCGCCGGTGTCCTGTGCGCCATGGCCGTGGGCCTGAAGTACAAGTTCGGCTACGACGACTCGCTCGACGTCGTGGGTGTCCACCTCGTCGGTGGTGTGGTCGGCTCCATCCTGATCGGCTTCTTCGCCAGCGGTAAGGGCCAGTCCGACGCCACGGGCGTGTTCTACGGCGACCACAAGTTCGACCAGCTGT
>KL569179.1:53366-54114 GCA_000715635.1 Streptomyces violaceus
GTCCGACGCCACGGGCGTGTTCTACGGCGACCACAAGTTCGACCAGCTGTGGAAGCAGCTCGCCGGTGTCGGCGGTGTGCTCGCCTACTCCCTGATCGTCTCCGCGATCCTCGCCTTCGTCCTCCACAAGACCATCGGTATGCGGGTCTCCGAGGACGAGGAGGTCGCCGGGATCGACCAGGCCGAGCACGCCGAGACCGCATACGACTTCAGTGGCGCCGGTGGCGGTGCCGCCAAGACCGCCGCCACGGCCCCGGTCGCCGCGGCCGCGAGCAAGAAGGTGGACGCATGAAGCTCATCACCGCAGTCGTGAAGCCGCACCGGCTCGACGAGATCAAGGAGGCCCTGCAGGCCTTCGGAGTACACGGCCTGACGGTCACGGAGGCCAGCGGCTACGGTCGTCAGCGGGGCCACACCGAGGTCTACCGCGGTGCCGAGTACACCGTCGACCTGGTCCCCAAGATCCGTATCGAGGTCCTGGTCGAGGACGACGACGCCGAGCAGCTGATCGATGTCGTGGTCAAGGCGGCCCGTACCGGCAAGATCGGTGACGGAAAGGTCTGGTCCATCCCGGTTGAGACGGCCGTACGGGTCCGGACCGGCGAGCGCGGCCCCGACGCGCTCTGAGGCAGGCAAACAGAACAGGAGTCGCTGGGTGACGGGTACGGACGTGCAGAAGGAAGCAGAGGACTCGGGACCCAGCGGCTACGCGGCGGCCCGGCTGCGTCTCCTCACCGAGGAGACACGG
>KL569179.1:54304-55230 GCA_000715635.1 Streptomyces violaceus
GACACGGTCCGGGCCGCCGCGCCGTGCCGCCCTGGCCGAACTGACGGACGACTGGCTCACCGGCCTGTTCGCCGCGGGCGCGGAGGGACTGCGCGGGGCCTCCCTGGTCGCCGTCGGCGGCTACGGACGCGGCGAGCTGTCCCCGCGCAGCGACCTCGACCTGCTCCTGCTGCACGACGGCAGTGACACCAAGGCGGTCGCCGCCCTCGCCGACCGGCTCTGGTACCCCGTCTGGGACCTGGGTCTGGACCTCGACCACTCCGTCCGCACACCCGTCGAGGCCCGCAAGACGGCCGGCGAGGACCTCAAGGTGCAGCTCGGCCTGCTGGACGCCCGGCACATCGCCGGCGACCTCGGCCTCACCGCCGGACTGCGTACGGCCGTGCTGGCCGACTGGCGCAACCAGGCGCCGAAACGCCTCCCCGAACTCCAGGAACTGTGCGCCGAACGCGCCGAGCGTCAAGGCGAGTTGCAGTACCTGCTGGAACCCGACCTGAAGGAGGCCCGGGGCGGGCTGCGCGACGCCACCGCCCTGCGCGCCGTCGCCGCCTCCTGGCTCGCCGACGCCCCGCGCGAGGGCCTCGCCGACGCCCGGCGCCGGCTCCTCGACGTACGGGACGCCCTGCACCTGGCCACCGGGCGCGCCACCGACCGGCTCGCCCTCCAGGAGCAGGACCAGGTGGCCGCCGAGCTCGGTCTGCTCGACGCCGACACACTGCTGCGGCAGGTGTACGAGGCGGCGCGGCTCGTCTCGTACGCCAGTGATGTCACCTGGCGCGAGGTGGGGCGCGTGCTGCGGTCTCGCGCCGTGCGGCCACGGCTGCGCGCCATGCTGGGCGGCGGGAAGCCCGTGACGGAGCGGTCTCCACTGGCCGAAGGGGTGGTGGAGCAGGACGGCGAGGTGGTGCTCGCCCTGTCTCTTATAC
>KL569179.1:55447-55868 GCA_000715635.1 Streptomyces violaceus
GGCGGCAGCCGCGCAGGCCGGACTCCCGCTCTCCCTGCACGCCGTACGGCGCATGGCCGCCGCCACGCGCCCGGTGCCCACGCCCTGGCCCGCCGAGGCACGCGAACAGCTCGTGACCCTGCTCGGCTCCGGCCGCCCGACCGTCGAGGTCTGGGAGGCGCTGGAGGCCGAGGGGCTGATCACCAGGCTGCTGCCCGACTGGGAGCGGGTGCGCTGCCGCCCGCAGCGCAACGCCGTGCACCTGTGGACCGTCGACCGGCACCTCATCGAGACCGCCGTACAGGCCTCCGAGTTCACCCGCCGGGTCAGCCGCCCCGACCTGCTGCTGGTCGCCGCGCTGCTGCACGACATCGGCAAGGGCTGGCCCGGAGACCACTCCGTGGCCGGCGAGATCATCGCCAAGGACGTGGCCGCCCGCATC
>KL569179.1:56088-56400 GCA_000715635.1 Streptomyces violaceus
GGCTTCGACCGCCACGACGTGGCAGTCGTCGCCACCCTCGTCCGGCACCACCTGCTCCTCGTCGAGACGGCCACCCGGCGCGACCTGGAGGACCCGGCCACCGTGCGCTCCGTCGCCGAGGCCGTCGGCTCCCAGGGCACCCTGGAACTGCTGCACGCGCTCACCGAGGCCGACGCCCTGGCCACCGGACCGGCCGCCTGGTCGTCCTGGCGCGGCTCACTCGTCGCCGACCTCGTCAAGCGGGTCTCGGCGGTGCTCGCCGGGGACGCCCCGGACGATCCCGAGGAGGGCGCGCCGACCGCCGAGCAGGAG
>KL569179.1:56639-56840 GCA_000715635.1 Streptomyces violaceus
GTCCTCGCCCTGCGGGCGCAGACCGAGCCGCCCGCCGGTCAGGAGCCGTCCGGCGACCCCGAGCCGCTGGGTGTGGAGCTGCTCATCGCCGTCCCCGACCAGCCGCACGTGCTGCCCGCGGTGGCCGGTGTCCTCGCCATGCACCGGCTGACCGTGCGCACGGCGGAACTGCGCTCCCTGACCCCTGTCTCTTATACACAT
>KL569179.1:57102-59048 GCA_000715635.1 Streptomyces violaceus
CCTGCCGCAGGCCGCCCGGCTGCGCGCGGACCTGGTCCGGGCCCTGGACGGCTCCCTGGACATCGCCGGCCGCCTCGCCGAACGGGACGCGGCCTATCCGCGCCGCCGGGGCGTGGTCGCCCCGCCGCCCCGGGTGTCGGTCCACCCGGCCGCCTCCCGGCTGGCCACGGTCATCGAGGTACGCTCCCAGGACGCCCCTGGCCTGCTGTTCCGCATCGGCCGTGCCCTGGAGGACGCGAGCGTACAGGTGCGCAGCGCGCACGTCTCGACGCTCGGCGCCAACGCCGTGGACGCCTTCTACGTGACCGGCCCGGAGGGCGCGCCCCTGCCCGGCGACGAGGCGGCGTCGGTGGCGCGGAAGCTGGAGGAGACGCTGCGTGGGTGAGGCCGACCCGGCGACTTGTCACGCCGGGATACCCTGGAGGGCGATTCCCTGTAGCCACCAACCCTGAGGACCGCGAGCGCCGTGTTCGATACTCTTTCCGATCGCCTCTCAGCGACCTTCAAGAACCTGCGCGGCAAGGGGCGTCTCAGCGAAGCGGACATCGACGCCACGGCCCGGGACATCCGGATCGCGCTCCTCGAGGCGGACGTGGCGCTGCCGGTCGTCCGGACGTTCATCAAGAACGTCAAGGAGCGCGCCCTCGGTGCCGAGGTCAGCAAGGCGCTGAACCCGGCCCAGCAGGTCCTCAAGATCGTCAACGAGGAACTCGTCACCATCCTCGGCGGCGAGACCCGGCGCCTGCGCTTCGCCAAGCAGCCGCCCACCGTGATCATGCTGGCGGGTCTGCAGGGTGCGGGTAAGACCACCCTCGCGGGCAAGCTCGGCCACTGGCTGAAGGAGCAGGGCCACTCGCCGCTGCTGGTCGCCTGTGACCTCCAGCGCCCGAACGCCGTGAACCAGCTCAGCGTCGTCGCCCAGCGCGCGGGCGTCGGCATCTACGCGCCGGAGCCGGGCAACGGCGTCGGCGACCCGGTCAAGGTCGCCAAGGACTCCATCGAGCACGCCAAGTCCAAGGTCCACGACATCGTGATCGTGGACACCGCCGGCCGCCTCGGCATCGACCAGGAGATGATGCAGCAGGCCGCTGACATCAGGGACGCGGTCAGCCCCGAGGAGATCCTGTTCGTCGTCGACGCGATGATCGGCCAGGACGCGGTCAACACCGCCGAGGCCTTCCGCGACGGCGTCGGCTTCGACGGCGTGGTGCTCTCCAAGCTCGACGGTGACGCCCGCGGTGGTGCGGCCCTGTCGATCCGGCAGATCACCGGCAAGCCGATCATGTTCGCGTCGAACGGCGAGAAGCTCGACGACTTCGACGCCTTCCACCCTGACCGGATGGCCTCCCGCATCCTCGACATGGGTGACCTGCTCACCCTGATCGAGCAGGCGGAGAAGACGTTCAGCCAGGAAGAGGCCGAGAAAATGGCCTCCAAGCTGGCGTCCAAGAAGGGCCAGGACTTCACCCTGGACGACTTCCTGGCCCAGATGGAGCAGGTCAGGAAGATGGGCTCCATCTCCAAGCTGCTCGGCATGCTCCCGGGCATGGGCCAGATGAAGGACCAGATCCAGAACCTCGACGAACGGGACGTCGACCGTACGGCCGCCATCATCAAGTCGATGACCCCGGCCGAGCGCCAGGAGCCGACGATCATCAACGGCTCGCGCCGCGCCCGTATCGCGCGTGGTTCCGGTGTCGACGTCAGCGCGGTGAAGAACCTGGTCGAGCGGTTCTTCGAGGCCCGCAAGATGATGTCCCGCATGGCCCAGGGCGGCGGCATGCCCGGGATGCCCGGCATGCCGGGCATGGGTGGCGGTCCCGGCCGGACGAAGAAGAAGCAGAAGCAGGCCAAGGGCAAGCAGCGCTCCGGCAACCCGATGAAGCGCAAGCAGCAGGAGCAGGAGGCCGAGGCCCGTCGCGCCGCGGCCGCCGAGGGCGGCAGCG
>KL569179.1:59215-63357 GCA_000715635.1 Streptomyces violaceus
CGGCAGCGCCTTCGGGCTGCCGCAGCAGGGCGGCAAGGACTTCGAACTCCCCGACGAGTTCAAGAAGTTCATGGGCTGACGGCCCGTACCGCACGTCACTGAGGGCGCCCCCTTTCCTTCCGGGAAGGGGGCGCCCTCAGTGCTCTGTCAGCGACCGGCCGGTCAGGCGTTGGGGAACTTCCAGACGTAGGGTTCGCCGTCCTCCTCGGACCAGTGGACCTCGACGTTCTTGGCGTTCGCGGGGATCACGTAGGTCTCGCAGAAGACGTGGCTCTCGCCCTGCTTCCAGCTGTCGACGTCGTACGGGTCCTCGCAGCCCGCGGCGTCCTCGGACGCGCCGATGAGGACACTGCCGCGCTGCCCGTCGGCGAAGACCGTGGTGCCGTCGTGCACGTCGGCACCGTCGGTGAGGGCGGGGCCGCTCTTGTGCGTGTACTTCAGGTACGCGGTGGCCAGCACCTTGCCCTTGACCTTGTCCGGCTCCGAGACGGCCTTGGCGGCCTCGGCCTCGGTGCCGACGTCGACCTTCTGCGCCAGGATCTCGTAAGTGACCTTGCCCGGGTCCTCCTCGACCTTGCCCGTGGCGCTCTCGCCGGTCTTCATGGCGCCGCCGGAGGTGGGCTCCGGCGACGGGAAGACCTTGGCCTTCTCGGTGGCCGGGCTCTTCGCGTCGGCGTTGTCGCCGGGCGCGACGAGACGCAGCGCGGTCGTGTGGTGCGGCAAAGCAGCTCCTGTATGCAGATGTGTAGATCCCCCGAGCGGTGGATCAGATTAAGCGGTCATGATCCACTTGAGGGCACCAGAAGCACCGCACCGTGCTTTCTTCACACCATTCACACCTGCACCGGACAAAGCTTGATCTTTATGGAACTCGGGCGATCAGGTACCGGAACACATTGGGCATCCACACGGTCCCGTCCTGCCGCTGGTGCGGATGCAGTGCCTCGGTCAGCTCCTTGTCGACCTGCACCTGGTCGGTCGCGGCCATCGCCGCGTCGAACAGCCCTGTCGACTTGAGCCCGCGTACCGCGCTGTCCACGTCGGCGTAACCGAAGGGGCACGCCACCCGCCCGGACCCGTCCGGCTTGAGCCCCGCCCGCTGGGCGACGTCCTCCAGGTCATCACGGAGGGCGGGACGCCAGCTGCCCGCGTTGCGCAGCGGCTCCGCCAGCTTCGTGGCCACCCGCAGCACGGACGTCGTGGCGCACCGCTCCGGCGGACCCCAGCCGGCCAGCACCACGGCCGCACCGCGCTCGCCGAGCGGCGTCGCCTCCGCGAGCAGCCCGCTCATCCCCTCCGAGTCGCCCGCGAGGCACCCGATCGGCTCGAAAGCGGTCACCAGGGTGTACGCGGGAGCACCCGGCACCGCCGCGTCCCGGGGCGAGCCCTCGACCAGCCGGGTCTCCGCACGCGCACGCGTGCCCCACGCCTCGGGCTGCAGCCGCTCCCGCGCGAAGGTCATTCTTTCGGGGGAGAAGTCGACACCGGTGACCGCCGCTCCCCGGGCGGCGGCCATCAGCAGGGCGAGCCCGGAACCGCAGCCGAGGCCGAGCAGCCGCGTGGCGGTACCCACGTCCAGTCGCGCGTAGACGGCCTCGTAGAGCGGTACGAGCATCCGCTCCTGGATCTCGGACCAGTCACGCGCGCGTGCACGCAGGTCCACGCGGGGTGCGGCCCCCGCGTGAGGCAGGTGCTGCCGCACGAGCGTAGGTGTCATAAGTAAGCGCCCCAATCCGCCGAGAGTTGCCTCTTGCCCGATTCCATGGCCCCCGTGACAGTGCGCTCGCACTACCCCCGTATGCCAGGAAACTCCCCCCTCGACCTGCCGTCCAGTGGAATGCGCCCCGTCATATGAGTTGTCATGTGCCTATGGCGAGATTTCACATTCCGGCAACTTGGGCCCGTAGCATCTCGCCATGGCCAAGGCACCCGTTCTCACCCCCCAGGCGGCCGATTTCCCGCGCTGGTACCAGGACTTGATCACCAAGGCGGAACTCGCCGACAACGGTCCGGTGCGCGGCACCATGGTCATCCGACCGTACGGGTACGGGTTGTGGGAGCGGATGCAGTCCGAGATGGATGCCCGCATCAAGGAGACGGGCACCCAGAACGCGTACTTCCCGCTGCTGATCCCCCAGTCGTACCTGACCAGGGAAGCGGACCACGTCGAGGGCTTCGCGCCCGAGCTGGCCGTGGTCACCCACGGTGGCGGCAAGGAACTCGAAGAGCCCGCCGTGGTCCGGCCCACCTCCGAGATGATCATCAACGCCTCCTTCTCGAAGTGGGTGCAGAGCTACCGCGACCTGCCGCTGCTCATCAACCAGTGGGCGAACGTCGTGCGCTGGGAGCTCAGGCCCCGCCTGTTCCTGCGCACCTCCGAGTTCCTCTGGCAGGAGGGCCACACCGCGCACGCCACGTACGAGGAGGCGCGCGATTTCGCCGCCCACATTCACCGGCAGGTCTACGAGGACTTCATGGTGAACGTGCTCGCGATGGACGTCGTCCCGGGCCGCAAGACCGTCAGGGAGCGGTTCGCCGGCGCCGTCAACACCCTGACGCTCGAAGGCATGATGGGCGACGGCAAGGCCCTCCAGATGGCCACGAGCCATGAACTCGGCCAGAACTTCGCGAAGGCCTTCAACACCCGGTACCTGTCCAAGGACGGCCGGCAGGAGCTGGTCTGGCAGACCTCCTGGGGTTCCACCACCCGCATGATCGGCGCCCTGGTGATGATGCACGGCGACGACAACGGCCTGCGCGTCCCGCCGCGGCTCGCGCAGATCCAGGCCGTGGTGCTCGCGATCAAGGGCGACGAGGCGGTTCTGGCCAAAGTCCGCGAGCTCGGTGACCGGCTGAAGGCGGCCGGTGTCCGCGTCCAGGTCGACGACCGCACCGACACCCCCTTCGGCCGCCGTGCCGTCGACTGGGAGCTCAAGGGCGTTCCCCTGCGCATCGAGGTCGGCCCGCGCGACCTGGAGAACGGCACGGCGATGCTGGCGCGCCGCATCCCGGGAGGCAAGGAGCCGGTGTCCCTGGACTCCCTGGTGTCGCTGCTGCCCAAGGTCCTGGAGGAGGACCAGGCGCTGCTGCTGAAGCAGTCCCGCGAGCGCCGCGAGTCCCGTACGGCCGAGGTCTCGACGTTCGAGGAGGCCGTCGAGGCGGCCACCGCCGGCGGCTGGGCGCGCATCCCCTGGGCCGTGCTCGGCGAGGAGGGCGAGTCCAAGCTCGCCGATCACGCGGCGACCGTACGGTGTCTGGTCGCCGAGGACGGGTCGGTGCCGGACGCCGACGACGCACCCGGTAACGTCGCCGTCGTGGCACGCGCTTACTGAGTCTTGACCCGCCCTGACCGAGTGGTACGCAAGGCGGCCGAAACGCCTCTTGCGTAACCGCGGACCCCTGGGTCCCCGGCGCGCGGATATCCCCTACGCGCCGGGGCGTATGCGGACCTACGCACCACCTTGTGGTGAGCTGCGAGGCTTCTCCACAGATCAGCGCACGCGCCCTCGTCAGGACGCATCAGAGGCAACTGACGGGTACGTGCAAATTATTTGGGATGGCCCGGAATCGGAACACTGTGGCACCCCGGCTCGTTGTCATTACGTGAGCACGACACAGACACCACCTGTTCTCGCCGCAGAGCTGGCACAGGCGTGGGCCGATATTCAGCGGTACCACCCCGAGCTGCCCGACCTTGCCGCGCCAGAGTCCCTGATCGGGGAGTCGTCGTCCGCGTGCGGTCACGAGCTCTCCTTCGAGCGACTGCTCCATGAGGCAGTCCATGGCATCGCCGCCTCGCGCGGCGTCCGCGACACCTCCCGTGCCGGCCGCTACCACAACCGCAGATTCCTCGCGATCGCCGAGGAGCTGGGCTTGGACCACCCCGACGAACCGCATCCCAGTAGCGGTTTCTCCCTGGTCACGCTCACCCCCGAGGCGAAGCGCCGTTACCGCCCGACGATGGAACGCCTCCAGCGCGCCCTGAAGGCCCACACGGCCGCGACCTCCTCCGACACCTCCCGCACCTTCCGGGGCCCGGCCGCACGCCACGGCTCTTCCGGCGGCGGCGTACGCGTCAAGGCGGTCTGCGACTGCGGCCGCAACGTACGCGTGGTGCCGTCTGTCCTCGCCCAGGCGCCGTT
>KL569179.1:63598-65262 GCA_000715635.1 Streptomyces violaceus
CGGTCGAGACGCGCTGCCGGGGTGTGCACCCGACGTACCTCACCTCCGCGCCGGGTGCCGGCCCGGCATGCCCATGCAGCGGCGCACCCCCGGCAAAGCCGCCCGGCAGGGTGTGGCACAATGGCTAGCTGTACTCGACAGTCGCACAGGACCCCTCTCTCCTCCGGCTGACGCGTCCATCGGGCACTCGGGTACCGCAACCCCACGCGGCCGTCTCGCCGTGCCCAACCACGTCAAATCCAGGAGAATCCACTCCCGTGGCAGTCAAGATCAAGCTGAAGCGTCTGGGCAAGATCCGTTCGCCTCACTACCGCATCGTCGTCGCCGACTCCCGTACCCGCCGTGACGGCCGGGCCATCGAGGAGATCGGCAAGTACCACCCGACGTACAACCCGTCGGTGATCGAGGTCGACGCCGAGCGTGTGGCGTACTGGCTGGGTGTCGGCGCGCAGCCGACCGAGCCCGTGCTCGCCATCCTCAAGAAGACCGGCGACTGGCAGAAGTACAAGGGCGAGCCCGCCCCGGCTCCGCTGCTGCAGGCCGCCGAGAAGTCGGCCCGCCCGTCGTTCGAGGCCCTCGCCGGCGAGGACGAGGGCAAGGGTGAGGCGATCACCCAGAAGAAGAAGGCTGAGAAGAAGGACGAGGCGGCCGCCGAGTCCGCGTCGACTGAGGCCTGAGCATGCTCGAGGAGGCTCTCGAGCACCTCGTGAAGGGCATCGTCGACAACCCTGACGATGTGCAGGTCGCCTCGCGTAACCTGCGCCGCGGGCAAGTGCTCGAGGTCCGGGTGCACCCGGACGACCTCGGTAAGGTGATCGGCCGCAACGGCCGCACCGCACGCGCTCTGCGTACCGTCGTGGGCGCCATCGGCGGTCGCGGCGTCCGCGTCGACCTCGTCGACGTGGACCACGTCCGCTGACGCTTATCGCAACCGGCTCGGGCCGGGGAGGGCCTGAGGGCCGTCCCCGGCCCGCAGTCGTATGACAGGAGAGTTGGACACGTGCAGCTGGTAGTCGCACGGATCGGCCGTGCCCATGGCATCAAGGGCGAGGTCACCGTCGAGGTCCGTACCGACGAGCCGGAGCTCAGGCTCGCGCCCGGCGCCGTACTCGCCACCGATCCCGCCGCAACGGGACCGCTCACCATCGAGACGGGCCGCGTCCACAGCGGCCGTCTCCTCCTGCGCTTCGAGGGCGTCAGCGACCGCACCGGCGCCGAAGCCCTGCGCAACACCCTCCTGATCGCCGAGATCGACCCGGAGGAACTGCCCGAGGGCGAGGACGAGTACTACGACCACCAGCTCATCGACCTCGACGTGGTCACCGCGGACGGCACGGAGGTCGGCCGGATCACGGAGATCTCGCACCTGCCCTCCCAGGACCTGTTCATCGTGGAGCGCCCCGACGGCAGCGAGGTGCTGATCCCCTTCGTCGAGGAGATCGTCGCCGAGATCGACCTCGAGGAGCAGAAGGCCGTCATCACCCCGCCGCCGGGCCTGATCGACGACCGCGCCGAGATCGCCTCCAGCCGGGACGAGTCGTAATGCGCCTCGACGTCGTCACGATCTTCCCCGAGTACCTGGAACCGCTGAACGTCTCCCTCGTCGGCAAGGCACGCGCGCGTGGACAGCTCGACGTCCATGTGCACGACCTGCGTTCCTGGAC
>KL569179.1:65468-67365 GCA_000715635.1 Streptomyces violaceus
CCCCCGCCACAACACCGTCGACGACACGCCCTACGGCGGCGGCCCCGGCATGGTCATGAAGACCGAGCCCTGGGGGGACGCGCTCGACTCGGTCCTGGCCGACGGCTACGAGACCGGCTCCCACGAGCCCGCCCTCATCGTGCCCACGCCCAGCGGGCGCCCCTTCACCCAGGAACTCGCCGTCCAGCTCTCCGAGCGCCCCTGGCTGATCTTCACGCCGGCCCGCTACGAGGGCATCGACCGGCGGGTCGTCGACGAGTACGCGACACGGATGCCGGTGTACGAGGTGTCCATCGGCGACTACGTCCTAGCCGGTGGCGAGGCGGCCGTCCTCGTCGTCACGGAGGCCGTGGCGCGGCTGCTGCCTGGCGTCCTGGGCAACGCCGAGTCCCACCGGGACGACTCCTTCGCGCCCGGTGCCATGGCGAGCCTGCTGGAGGGGCCGGTCTACACCAAGCCGCCCGAGTGGCGCGGCCGGGACATCCCCGACGTGCTGCTCAGCGGCCACCACGGGAAGATCGCGCGCTGGCGCCGGGACGAGGCCCTGAAGCGTACGACCGCCCACCGGCCCGACCTCATCGAGCGGTGCGAGCCCAAGGCCTTCGACAAGAAGGACCGCGAGATGCTGTCCATCCTGGGCTGGGCACCTGACCCCGCGGGGGAGCCGTACGGCCGATTTTGGCGCAGGACCGAGGGCATGGAACAATAGGTCGCTGTTGTGCGTCCGTCCGGCGTGCGCCCCTGCCACAGGGGGAGATGACGCCCGTTCCGACGCGTACAGCCCTGATCCGAAACACCTAGTTTCCGTTGATGACCTGTGGCATCAGCGAGGAAAGCAGACGAAATGTCTCACCTGCTCGACACCGTCGACTCCGCGTCGCTGCGCAGCGATGTCCCCGCCTTCCGCCCGGGCGACACCGTCAACGTCCACGTCCGCGTCATCGAGGGCAACCGCTCCCGTGTGCAGCAGTTCAAGGGCGTTGTGATCCGCCGCCAGGGTTCCGGCGTGCGCGAGACCTTCACGGTCCGCAAGGTCTCCTTCTCCGTCGGCGTCGAGCGCACCTTCCCGGTGCACACCCCGATCGTGGAGAAGATCGAGCTCGTCACCAAGGGTGACGTCCGCCGCGCCAAGCTGTACTACCTGCGCGAGCTGCGCGGCAAGGCCGCGAAGATCAAGGAGAAGCGCGAGAACTGAGCGCTCTCCGGGGTTCGCGTCGGGGCCGGATAACATCTGGCTCCGATGGACACCGAAGCACAGCCGACGGAGCGCGACCGCTCCTCCCGCCCTTCCGACTCCGAGGAGACCTCGGACCCAGGAGGGCCGGAGGAACGGTCGCGTTTCGCGTTGGTGTCGCGTGTCAGTGCATGGGTCCCGGGCGGCCGGATCACTCTGACTCTGTTGACCTGCCTGCTTTTCCTGCTGCTGCTCAGCACGTTCGTGCTGCGGCCGTTCCAGATCCCCAGCGGATCCATGGAGCCAGGATTGAGGATCGGGGACCGCGTTCTCGTAAATAAGTTGGCGTACCGTTTCGGTGCCCAGCCGCAGCGGGGAGACATCGTCGTGTTCGACGGGACGGGGTACTTCGGGCACGCGGACTACATCAAGCGCGTTGTCGGTGTGGGGGCGGACCGCGTGGTCTGCTGCGACAAGGAGGGGAGGATCCAGGTGAACGGCCGGCCGGTCGACGAGTCGGGCTTCCTGTACCCCGGGGACAGTCCCTCCACGGTTCCCTTCGACGTCGTGGTGCCCGACGGCACCCTGTTCGTCCTCGGCGACCACCGCGGCGACTCCAGTGACTCCCGCGACCACCTCGGCTCCCCGGGCGGCGGCATGATCCCGGTCGGCGGCGTGATCGGCCGCGCCGACTGGATCGTCTGGCCCTGCGGCCACGCCACC
>KL569179.1:67532-72509 GCA_000715635.1 Streptomyces violaceus
GGATCGTCTGGCCCTTCGGCCACGCCACCCGGCTGCAGCGCCAGCGCCCCGACGCCTACGCGCGTGTGCCCGCTCTCGCCGCCGGAAGGGCGGGCGCCCATGGGTAACCGCGGCAAGCCGCGCGGCGTCGCCACGAGCGCCGCGGAAAACCTGCTGCCCACCGGCGCCCGGCGCGCCGCGAGCCCGTCCGGCGGACGTACCCGCGCCGAGCGGCGCAAGCTGCAGCGCAAGGTCAAGCGGCGCCGCAGGCGCGGTGCCGTCAAGGAGATACCGCTCCTCGTCGGCGTCGCCGTCCTCATCGCCCTCGTGCTGAAGACGTTCCTCGTCCAGGCCTTCGTCATCCCGTCGGGCTCCATGGAGCAGACGATCCAGATCGGCGACCGTGTCCTGGTCGACAAGCTCACCCCGTGGTTCGGCTCCGAGCCGCAGCGCGGGGACGTCGTCGTCTTCAAGGACCCCGGCGGCTGGCTCCAGGACGAGCAGACCGGCCCCCCGCAAGAGGACCCCGTCGTCATCAAGCAGGTCAAGGAAGGGCTCACCTTCATCGGCCTGCTGCCGTCGGAGAACGAGAAGGACCTCATCAAGCGGGTCGTCGGCGTCGGCGGCGACCGGGTCAAGTGCTGCGACACCCAAGGGCGCGTGACCGTCAACGGCATCCCGCTGAACGAGGACTACCTGTACCCCGGCAACGCCCCGTCCGACACGCCGTTCGAGATCACGGTCCCCCAGGGGCGGTACTGGGTGATGGGCGACCACCGGAACAACTCCGCGGACTCCCGCGCCCACCAGGACACCGACTACGGCGGCACGGTCTCCGAGGACGAGGTCGTGGGCCGCGCCATGGTCATCGCCTGGCCCTTCGGCCACTGGAACATGCTGGAGGAACCGAATACCTACGCCTCCGTGTCCGACTCGGCCACCGGGTCGACCGCTGCCGCCCAGCTGTCGCATAGGGTTGCCTCCGACGATTCGAACGTAACGATCCAGCTCCCGACCCCTGCGGAACTCCCGCTCGTTATGGGAGTGGTGGGCCTGCGCCGTGTATGGGGCAGGCGGCGGCACAGAGTGAGGAGTTGGCGTGGGGGATGTGGCGGTTGGCGCACGGTCCGGACACGACGGCGAGGAGCATCGCGGGCGCCCCGCGGAATCCGCCGTCCCGGCCGCGGACAGCGCCGTGACCTCCGGGAATGACTCCGGGGCAGCCGAGGACGACAGGGTGACAGGCAAGCACACCACAGCCGAGAACCAAGGGCCGGGCGGTACGAACCGGACGCCGAAGAAGGCACGCTCCTTCTGGAAGGAGCTGCCCATCCTGATCGGCATCGCGCTGGTGCTCGCGCTGCTGATCAAGACCTTCCTGGTGCAGGCGTTCTCCATCCCGTCCGACTCGATGCAGAACACGCTCCAGCAGGGCGACCGTGTGCTGGTCGACAAGCTCACCCCCTGGTTCGGCTCCGAGCCCGAGCGCGGCGAGGTCGTCGTCTTCCACGACCCCGACAACTGGCTGGCGGGCGAGCCGACCACGGATCCGAACGCCCTGCAGACGTTCCTCAGCTGGATCGGCCTCATGCCGTCCGCGGAGGAGAAGGACCTCATCAAGCGCGTCGTCGGTGTCGGCGGCGACACGGTCGAGTGCAAGGGCACGGGCCCGCTGAAGGTCAACGGCAAGGCGCTGGACGACCGGTCGTACGTCTACCCGGGCAACACGCCGTGCAGCGTCGACGACCAGGGCGGCCAGTTCAAGGTGAAGGTCCCCGAGGGCTCCATCTGGGTCATGGGCGACCACCGGCAGAACTCCCGGGACTCCCGCTACAACCAGGCGGACCGGCACAAGGGCATGGTCCCGGTGAAGGAGGTCGTCGGGCGGGCCGTCGTCATCGCCTGGCCGATCAACCGCTGGGACAACCTGCCGGTGCCGGACACCTTCGACCAGTCCGGCCTCGACGCCCAGCCGGCCGCGGCGGGCTGGGCGGTGGCTCCGCAGGGGCTGGCGCTCGCGGGTGTGGTGCCCGTGGTGCTGTGGTGGCGCCGGAAGCGGTGATTCAGGCGGCGGGCTGACCCCGGCTGGTACCCCCGGGTAGGGTGCGGACCCATGGGTGGCGAGAGCATGACGCACACGGCCCCGCGCCGCGGTGGCACAGGTACGGGCCCGGTGGGCAGCCGGACCGGACAGCGGTTGTCCGGGCTGGCCGTCGCGCTGGGCCTCGTGCTTTTCCTCGGGGGGTTCGCCTGGGGAGCGGTGGTCTACCGGCCGTACACCGTGCCCACCGGTTCGATGACGCCGACGATCGACGCGGGCGACCGGGTGCTGGCGCAGCGCGTCGACGGTGGTGATGTGCGCCGTGGTGACGTCGTCGTCTTCAAGGACGCGACCTGGGGCGATGTGCCGATGGTCAAGCGCGTGGTCGCCATCGGCGGCGACACGGTCTCCTGCTGCCAGGACGGCAGGCTCAAGGTCAACGGCAAGGAGATCGACGAGCCCTACCTGCCCAAGGGGGAACCGGCCGAGATCACCGGCTTCCCGACCGTGACCGTCCCCGAGGGGCGGCTGTTCCTGCTCGGAGACGAGCGTGGCAGTTCCCTGGACTCCACCGCCCACCTGACCGACGCCGCCAGCGGCACGGTGGCACGCTCCGCCGTGGACGCCCGCGTCGACTCCGTCGTGTGGCCCATGAAGGGCCTGCTGGAGCGCCCGACCGGCTTCGAGCCGCTCGGCGCCCTCTCCTCGCCCGGACCGCTGCGGACGATCACCGCTCTGGTGATCGCCGGCGCCGTGCTCGTCCTGGGCGGGGGCGCCTACGGCCCGATCGCCAAGCGTGCGGGCGCGGCCCGTGCCCGGCGGGCGAACGCGGAGCCCGCGGGTGCCCGCTGAGGCCGTGGGGGCGGGCCAGGACTCGTACGAGGGCGGGCTGCGCAAGGTCGCCCGGGTCGTGCTGCTCGACCCGCAGGACCGCATCCTGCTGCTGCACGGGCACGAGCCCGACGATCCGGCCGACGACTGGTGGTTCACCCCCGGTGGCGGAGTGGAGGGCGACGAGACCCGTGAAGAGGCCGCCCTGCGGGAACTCATGGAGGAGACGGGCATCACCGAGGTCGAGCTCGGCCCGGTGCTGTGGCGGCGGAAGTGCTCGTTCCCGTTCGCGGGCCGCCGCTGGGACCAGGACGAGTGGTACTACCTGGCTCGTACGGACCGTACGGAGATCGCCGCCGCCGGGCTGACCGAGCTGGAGCGGCGCAGTGTCGCCGGAGCGCGCTGGTGGACGTGCCGGGAACTGACCCGGGCACATGAGACGGTGTATCCGACCAGACTCGCCGGGCTGCTGCGTACGCTGCTCGACGAAGGTCCCCCGGCCAGGCCCGTGATCCTTGACCCGGAAATCGTCTAGGGGCTCACAGGACTGGCGCACAATGGTGGGATCGCACGGCTGAAGGGGAACATGCCATGAGCGCCGAGGACCTCGAGAAGTACGAGACCGAGATGGAGCTGAAGCTCTACCGGGAGTACCGCGATGTCGTCGGTCTGTTCAAATACGTGATCGAGACCGAACGGCGCTTCTACCTGACCAACGACTACGAGATGCAGGTGCACTCGGTCCAGGGTGAGGTGTTCTTCGAGGTGTCCATGGCGGATGCCTGGGTGTGGGACATGTACCGGCCGGCGCGGTTCGTGAAGCAGGTTCGGGTTCTCACGTTCAAGGACGTGAACATCGAGGAGCTGAACAAGAGCGATCTCGAGCTGCCGAGCGGGTGAGGTTCTCGCGAGTGGGTGACGGGGTTGTCCACAACCGCTGAGTCATCCACCAAGATCCACTTTGTGGGGGCGGGTGCGTGATCGTTGGCGCCGGAGGTGGTGCCGACATGAACGCACATCGGGCGCGCAGCGCCATGGGCAAGTACGGCGAGAGCCTGGCCGCGCGGCGGCTGGCGGCGGCCGGTCTGACGGTTGTGGAGCGCAACTGGCGCTCCGGCCGGACGGGTGAGATCGACATCGTGGCCATGGACGGTGACGTCCTGGTCGTCTGCGAGGTGAAGACCCGCAGGGAGGGTCCCTTCGAGCATCCGATGGCGGCCGTGACCCCGCAGAAGGCGGAGCGGCTGCGGGATCTCGCCGAGCGGTGGATCCAGACCCACGGGGGCGCACCGCCCGGCGGGGTCCGCATCGACGTGGTGGGCGTGCTGCTGCCGAACCGCGGCGCGGCCGTGGTCGAGCATGTGCGGGGGGTGGCCTGATGGGATTCGCCCGTACGTGTTCTGTGGCGCTGGTGGGCGTCGAGGGTGTGGTCGTCGAGGTCCAGGCCGATCTCGAACCGGGTATCGCGGCGTTCACGCTGGTGGGGCTGCCCGACAAGAGTCTGACGGAGAGCCGGGACCGGGTGCGCGCCGCGGTCGTCAACTCGGGCGCGGCCTGGCCGCAGAAGAAACTCACGGTAGGCCTGAGCCCGGCCTCCGTACCGAAGTCCGGCAGTGGCTTCGACCTGGCCGTCGCCGCGGCGGTCCTCGGCGCGGCGGAGCGCATCGACCCGCGGGTCCTCGCCGACATCGTGATGATCGGGGAGCTGGGGCTGGACGGGCGGGTCCGGCCGGTCCGCGGGGTGCTGCCGGCGGTGCTGGCGGCGGCGGACGCGGGATATGAGCAGGTGGTGGTGCCGGAGTGCGCCGCCGCCGAGGCGTCCCTGGTGCCCGGGGTGTCGGTGCTGGGCGTCAGGAGCCTGCGGCAGCTGATCGCCATCCTGGCCGACGAACCCGTGCCCGACGAGGAGCCGGACGAACAGGGTCGCCCGGACCCGCTCCTCGCTGGCCTGCGCGTGCCCGGTACGGGCGCGGCCACGGGCATGCACGGCGTCGGAGCGGCCCAGCACGACCACGGTCACGACCTCGCGGACGTCGTCGGGCAGACCTCGGCACGCACGGCGGTGGAGGTGGCCGCGGCGGGCGGGCACCATCTCTTCCTCGAAGGGCCTCCCGGCGCGGGCAAGA
>KL569179.1:72738-74521 GCA_000715635.1 Streptomyces violaceus
TGCCGGCCATCCTGCCCCTGCTCGGCAGGCAGGAGTCGCTGGAGGTCACCGCGGTCCACTCGGTGGCGGGACTGCTGCCCCCGGGCAAGCCGTTGATCGACGTCGCCCCCTACTGTGCCCCGCACCACTCGGCCACGATGCAGGCACTCGTCGGCGGCGGCCCGGGCATCGCGCGGCCCGGCGCGGTGTCGCTTTCCCACCGGGGAGTGCTCTTCCTGGACTTTTCCAACCGCTCTCTAGACGTTCGCGTCACTCGTTTGGGCTCTTCCTGGACCCATGCCGTTCCGATTAACCAACTGCCCCCGTTGCCTACAGCACGTAGCAGACAACGGTTGGGGAGGTCGGGGTGGCGCGAAGCCGAGTGGTACTCGACGACTTACGCGTACAGGTGCTCCGGCGAGCGGGCGGAGGGGTGTCGTACACGATCGTCTGGCCGGACTGCTCGGTCGACGAGGAAGCGGACGTCTATCTGCGGCCGTTCGAAGGATCGGGGACACAGAAGACGTACGCCTACGCGTTGGTCGATCACATGCGGTGGCGAGTCCGTGAGGGGCTGACCAGCGCGACCATCACGATGCTGGACCTGCTGCGCTACATGGGGGCGGTGGGGGCCAGGATCCCGATGCCCTACGGGCAACCGTGGCGGACGCCGCCGAAACGCCCGTACGGGGCCTCTGCCCTCCAGGTGGCGGCCGCGTGCTTGAAGGGCTTCTACCTGCACACGTGCTCCCGGAGCGGCTCGAACCCCGAGCTGGTGGCGGCGCTCTCGGCTGAGCGGCTGCCGACCAAGGTGGACCGGGACCGAGCCCTGCTGGGGCACGTGAAGAAGTCGATGCCGGCCAATCCGCTGGCACCCGGCCGACGGGTCCGGCGCCGGCACCCGAAGATGCTGCCCGAGGGGGCCAAGCCGGAGCTGCTGGACGTGGTGACCACGGCCCGCGATGCGATGGTCGTGCGATGGCTGTCCGACACCAGCCTGCGGATCGGCGGCCTGACGGGCCTGCACCTGGTCGACCTGCATCTGCGGGACAACGCGGCCTGCAACGAGTGCCAGAGCCCTCACCTGCACGTCTGCCACCGATGGGGAAAACCGAACGGGGCAGCAGCAAAGATCAAGCCGGACTGGTCGATGATCGACGGAGTGATCACCGGCGGGGAGATCTACCGGGTCAGCCCTGCGATGATCAGCGCCTACTTCCAGTACATGACGACGGAGTACGCGAAGTACGCCACGAGGCACGGCATGCTCGTGATCCAGTTGGCCGGCCCACACCGGGGGGAGCCGTGGTCGGCGGACGCGGCCCGCGGCATGCTCCGCCGGGCCGGCCAGCGAGCACAGCTGCCCGGACGGATCAAGCCCCAGACCTTCCGGCACCAGTTCACCAACGACGTCATGGACGTCTCCGGCGGGAAGCCGTTGGTGGCGAAGGCGGCCGGGAACTGGGCTTCCATGCAGATGGTCGACGAGGTCTACGGTCACCCCGACCTGCATTCGCCGGAGTTCACCGCCGCACTGAAGAACGTCTGGGGGGAAGAGGAATGAGGTCCCTCCACCTGCTCACCACGGCGACGAACGGCACCTCGGGCTCGCGGACGACATCCGATCGCTTGGAGCTCCTCCAGGCCCTCATCGCGGCGCCCACCTTCGAACCGCTCTTCCGGGAAGACCTCATCGTTGTCCCCGGCGACCACCCCACCTACGGATGGATCTGCAAGATCGAGGCCTGCCAGCGGGCCTCGGACAGTTCCCGGGAGTACTGCCAGGTCCATAGGCGGCAGTGGT
>KL569179.1:74750-81305 GCA_000715635.1 Streptomyces violaceus
TCCATAGGCGGCAGTGGTCCGAGCTGAAGGCCAGGGGCGGCAATATCACCGATTTCCTGCGTGTCGCCCAGCCTTTGGAGTCCGCCTCTTGGCACGTCACGCCGGACTGCCTGGTCTGTCCGGGCGTCCCGGCCTTCAGCAAGACGCAGCTCTGTTACCTCCACGAAAGTCAGTGGGACGCGCGGCGGCGGGACCACGAAAGGCGAACCGGCAATCCGCTTGAGTTCGACACGTGGCTTGCCCGGGCCGTCGCCTATCCCGCGTTTGGGGACTGCCGGATCATCGGCTGCCCCGAACGTGCGGGTTCTCCGCTCTGCCTGTGCTATCGGCACGAACGTCAGTACCGACGCGAGGGCCGCCCCGGCAACGCCCGGATGCCGACCAACTGGTCTCGGACCCTGGCGAAGGGCGGACACGCCAAGCTCCTCTACACCGACGAGAAACGCTTTCGCAGGTGGTGCTCGGAGCCGAAGACGCCGTCTCGCCGGATCAACGGGAGGTTGTCCCTGTTGGGGCTCCGGCCCTTGGCCAAGGCGGAGATCCAGTGGGTGACGGTCCACCATGCCCAGGATGCGGAGGAGGGAGCGGCCTGGCCGCTGCTCTGGCTCCAGGCCGCCGCTGACTGCTGTCGAGAGCAGGACGTGAACTCCCTGGTCGACCTCGATCTGGACGCTTGCCCGCAGCAGGCTCGACAGATCGCCAAGGCCATGCTCAAGCATCTGCGGCTGATCTACTTCAGCCGCCAGGACACCAAGGACGCCGGCTTCATCGAGACCGACCATTTCGGCGTCCGCTTCCCACACACCGAGAGCCACATCGACCTCACCGGGATCTCCCAGCGGTGGCTCCGTGACCTGCTCTGGGACAACCTGGCCGCCGAGCTCACCGCCAAGCCGCCCCGTTCCCGCGGGCCATTCGACGCCAGACGCCGCGGCTGCATCGAGCTATCGGCCTTCCTGGAGGCCCACACTCCAGGCGGCGGCCACGATCCCACCGTCCTCGCTGAAAGCCACATGGTCGACTTCATCGCCGACCAGCGGCACCGCGCCAAGCACGGTCTGGAGTCACTCGGACTTCGCCGGCATGGACGCGACGGCACCAGCGTGATGACCGACGGCATCGTCTGCGACAACCTCAACGGAACCCGGCGGCTGCTTCGCGACGCGATGGAGACCGGGGCGGCGATCCAGATCGGCCTCGACCGCGCCTTCGTCGTCATCCTGCCGCGGTCCCAGAAGAAGGTCGGCCGGCGCAAGCCGTTCTCCGATGACGTCGCCAAGGCCCTGGCCTCTTCGCAGAACCTCGCGGACCTTGAGGACCTGGACTCCGACGACCGCGGGCTGAGGGATATCTGGGAAGCCCTCGTGGTCACCGGTCGCCGCTGCAGCGAGGTGCTCGAAGTCCGCCTGGAGTGCATCGCCCGGCACGGAAAGATCCCCATGTTCTGGCACGACCAGACGAAGGTCGGGAACATCGATGAAGGCATCCGCATCTCCGAACGGTGCTTCCAGCGCTTGCAGGACAGGCAGACCAAGACCATCGATCGCTTCATCCAGCGCAACGGTCGGCTGCCCTCCGCTGACGAGCGGCTGCGACTGGCCCTCTTCCCCCGCACGCCCACCAACCGACGGGGCCTCAAGGGAGTCTCTTACGGATGGTTTTCGACCCTGTTCAGTACCTGGGTCAAAGGGCTGGACCTCGGAAAGGCAGTCCCCCATCAGGCCCGGCACACGCTCGCGACCAATCTGCTGAAAGCCGGCGCGAACCTGACACACGTGAAGCGCTACCTCGGCCAGGTCTCCGAGGCGATGGCCGAGCACTACGTCCACATCGCCAACACCGATCCGGTGCTCAACGCCGCCCTCGAAGCAGTCTGGGTCGGCGGCCCCGGAGCCGCCGAACCCGGAATCCTCCTGGCCGGCGGCGAACCTCTGAGCCGCGCGGAAGCCGAGGCCCTGGCCATCGACCTCACCCGCAAATCCACACCCGCCGAGGGAGGCTTCTGCACGTTCCAGCCGGTCGTCAGCGGTGACGCATGCCCATGGGGCCTGAACTGCCACAGCTGCCAGGAGTTCGTGATGTCCGGAGCCGATCTCGTCTACTGGCACCGCAAGGCCGAGCAGTGGCGGATGGTGGCTGAAGGTGCCCCGGACAGTAAGACAGCCGACTACCTGCACGATCTCTTCGAGCCCACGGCTCGCGCCATCGTTGGTCTGGAGAAAGCCCTGGAGGGCTTCGGACTTCTTGAAGAGGCACTCGCGCTCGACCTCCGCCGTCCGCAGGACTACTTCGGCCGTGTCTGGAGCACATCGTTCCGGGCTCGTGAGCTCGCGGCACTCGACCCGGAAGAGGCAGCATGAAACCGCACGCCACGACCGCGGCGATCGAGGCCCGGCGCCGTCAATCAACGCAGAAGCTCGAGCAGGTCGAGAACGCCATCGGTCAGCTTCGTCGAGAACGCGGCCGGCTGACCGTCCGGGCCGTCGCGCGGCGGGCCGGCGTGTCCGTCACGTTCCTCTATGAGAACGCCGAGGCCCGCACGCTTGTGAACAACGCGGTCAGCGTCAGCCGCACTCACCAGATCCGAGCGGCCCATGCCGAGCACGAGCAGATCGAAGCGTCCTGGCGCGAACGTGCGCTGAACGCGGAGGCCGAGCTCGGCCGCACACAGAAGGAGGTCTTTGCCCAGCGGCAGCAGATCGGCGAGCTGATGGGACAGCTCCGCGACTTTGACCAGATGGTTCCGGGCGAATCCGTTCAGGCGCTGACCACCGAGAACATCACGCTCAAGCGCCGCGTCCAGCAGCTCACGAGGGAGCACCGGACCTTGCAGGAACGGCTCGAAGGCGCCCGGTCGAACCTACGCTTCTCCGACAAGCGCATCGCCGACCTCGAAGCCCAACTCCTCGAACCGAACCGGCCGTGACCGTCTTGCTCAAATCTGACACGATCGAATCAGCCCTCGTCGACCTGCGCAATTGGCTCACGTCAAGTGCGCGAACAATGGCTCAACTGCACTCTCGATCCCAGCGATCAGGTCTGGAAGCGTTGGAATGATGGGTTCTCCGCTCACGACGGCCCCCTCGCCGAAGGCGACATCAAAGCTGAACGAATGAGCCCCACCCATGCCTTGTTCGGCGCTTTCCCTTGCTGCCTTCAAGACCCGGAACACTTCCCCGCCGTCTTGAAGAGGGAATTCCCGGGCGGCGGGAGTCATGCCGAGCACTATGGGAGTCATGCCAGGGATGCCGAGCGCCACGTTGACGCCGTGCTGCACCGCGCCGACGGTGACGAGCAAGTGGTGCTTGTCCTCGATGTCGAGTCGATGCAGGCGCCAGAAGCGATCGTCGCCACCGGAGAAGGGCTGCAGTGCTTGCACCGCGGCCATGGCCGCCGGCGACGAGCCCTTCAATCCTTCTTGGCAGTTCGTAAGGAACTTTGCTTGGCTCTCAGAAATTGGGAAGGTGGTGCCCTTTTGGGGGGTTCCGCCGCCAGCTATCACCAGTTGCCAAGCAAGATAGTCCAAGGCTGATCGCGCGTTGTGGATAGCGTCACCCAGCGGCAGGCTCAGTTCGATGGGTGGGAACTCCTTGACCTTGACGCGATAGACGAGGTCACCAGTCGCTTGCTCCTCCTCTTTATAGACGGTGAACGGCTGGCTTTCTCCATAAGCGCGGATCATGCCCTCAAGCTCCGTGACGTGATGCCGCGAACGGTCAAACTTCAATCGCACCTCGGTTGCCTGACTCATATATCCATGGTCGAGCCTGCGGAAGGATTCGTCCCGCTGACGCCTGAGGTCGCTCTGTCGGTCTGCCAACACCTGGCACATCGCTGACACCTACGCGACGTGTCGGCCTAGCTCAGAGCCGATCCGGCCAGATGGGCGGTCGGTAAAGAGGACGAGACGCCCGAGTTCAGCAGCCGGGCCCTGGACGCCCTGCGTCAGCCGCTGGAGGCGGGGCATGTCGTGATCGCGCGCAGTGCGGGAGTCGTGCGCTTCCCGGCGAAGTTCCTCATGGTGCTCGCGGCCAACCCTTGCCCGTGCGGTCGGTTCTCGCAGCGGGACGACCTGTGCGAGTGCCCGCCCTCGGCGATCCGCCGCTACCAGGCCAGGCTCTCCGGTCCGCTGCTCGACCGGGTCGACCTGCGCGTCGAGGTGGACCGCGTCACCCGCACCGAGCTGACCGCCTTCGGCGCGCGGGGCGAGTCCACGGCGACGGTCGCCGACCGGGTCCGGGCGGCCCGGGAACGGGCTTCGGAGCGCCTCGCCGGCACTCCCTGGCGCACCAACAGCGAGGTACCCGGCCGCGAGCTGCGCAGCCGCTGGTACGCGGTGCCCGGCGCGATGGACGAGGCCGAGCGGAACCTGGAGCGGGGTGCCCTGACCGCCCGCGGACTGGACCGCGTCCTGCGGGTGGCCTGGACCGTCGCCGACCTCGTCGGCCACGACCGGCCCGACGCCACGGACGTCGCTCTCGCGCTCCAGCTGCGCACCGGTGTGCCACGGGGCGTCCCGATGGCCCTCGGGGCACTGACGTGAGCGTCGTCGGCGAACCGGACGACGAGCTGCTCGCCCGGGTGTTTCTCACCCGGGTCCTCGAGCCCGGTGACGAGGCCGGTGGGCGGTGGGTGCGGGAGTTCGGGGCCGGAAAAGTGGTTCGGCGACTGACGGAGGGCGGGCGACCCCTGCCCGGAGTGAGCCACAAGCGGTGGAAGGGGATGCTGGCCAGGGCCGAGGGGGCACGGCCCCGCGAGGACCTCGCCGTCGCCCGGGAGGCCGGGGTGCGGTTCGTGTGCCCCGGGCACCCGGAGTGGCCCGGGCAGCTCGATGATCTCGGGGATGCCCGGCCCCTCGGGCTGTGGGTGCGAGGGCGGGCCGGTCTGCGGATCTGGGCGCTGAAGTCCGTGGCCGTCGTCGGCGCCCGGGCCTGCACCGAATACGGGGCCCACATGGCGGCCACCCTCGCCGTCGGCCTCGCCGAGCAGGGCTGGGTCGTGGTGTCCGGCGGTGCCTACGGAGTCGACGGTGCCGCCCACCGCGGCGCCCTCGGCGCGGGCGGAGCCACGGTCGCCGTCCTCGCCTGCGGTGTCGACCGCCCCTACCCGCGCGGACACACCCAGCTGATCAGCAGAATCGCCGAGCAGGGGCTGGTCATCGGTGAGTTGCCGCCCGGCGATCATCCGACACCGAGCCGGTTCATCCTGCGGAACCGGGTGATGCCGCCTTCTCTGGGGGAGGGCCGTGGGTGCGATGCCATCTGCGGAGGATCGGTGCAGCTCAGCAGCTGTGGTCATGACCATAGTTCGTGCAACAGGTGTGGTGCTATCCCCGGTTCGGGTGATCTGAGGTAGCGGCTGTTGCAAGCGTCTGCCTGTCGTCTTCCTGGTCTGTGAGTGCCTGCTTCGAGTTGCCGCCTTCGGGACAGCGTCGAAAATGTGTCTCAGGACTGCACTACGACCCAAGGTGGAAGCTGATGGCATTTCCAGCTCTTCACGGCCCTCCCGCGCGTCTCCCCGAATCCTTTCGCTCGGATTCCCTTGCTGACTTTATTGACTCACATCGAAGCGAGTGGAATATTGAGCCGCGCGGGGCGGCCTGGATCGAATCGGTCAAGGGGGGTAAAATCTCGGGTCAGGAAATCGCTAGTCGATATGGGGTACTGCTTCACTATACGAGAAGTGAATATAGAGAAGCCATCGAGACTGAAGGGCTTAGGGAGCACTGCTTCTTCACGCCCACGCCGTATTCAGGCTGCGCCTCGGCGTGCACAATTGGCCTACCCTCTCCCGTGGATACGGTAGTGGTCGTTAATCCGGCACTCATCGCAGAGTGGTATGGGCCAGCCGTTGCAGTGCCATCTCGGCTGGCCGTCGCAGAAGATCTCTGGCCGGGAGGTGCGATCGAGTTCCTCTGTTTGGAGAAGGTGCCGCGCAATGGAATTCTGCACGTTGCTGACGTGCGCTCCTGTGGGGACGCGCCATGGGACTGGGTGCGGAAGCTGAGGAGTCCGTAATGCCATCACTCTACGAAGTGATCACAGAGGTGGCGTCGGACGCCGTTGCGACGGCCATCAAGAACGCATCGGACACGCCGCTGGAGCCTGTCCGGGTCTGGGACGGCATGCAAGCCGTTTGGCTAGCGTATGAGAGCCACTCTGTTGGGAGGGTCGAGGCTTCGCTCGTCTTGAGGCCTGCCGACGTCAAGATGCTCGGCAAGGAGGAAAGTGCCCAGGAATTCCTTTTCGTTGTGGGTAGCAGAGCCTGGCGCGGTGACAACCATCAAGCTTTCTGGTCATCTCCGGAGAGATATTCCAGGATCGTTGAGCGAGGCATGTCCGAGGATGAGCTCTCCGATTGGATCGTCGATAGCGTCTCCGGTGCTTTGGAACGGGCCTCTCGTGAACTACGTCCCCTCAAGGCTGTAGGTAATAAGGCGGGGACGGTGTCCCGTGGGAAACCGGCCGGGCGGCGTAAGGCCGCCAGAAACCCGCTGTCCGCCGCACCGGAGAAGGGAACGCCAGCCAAGAAGGCGCCGGCGAAGAAGGCGACCAC
>KL569179.1:81530-84127 GCA_000715635.1 Streptomyces violaceus
CAAGAAGGCGCCGGCGAAGAAGGCGACCACGGCCAAGAACGCGCCGGCGAAGAAGACGACCACGGCCAAGAACGCGCCGGCGAAGAAGACGACCGCAGCCAAGAAGGCGCCGGCGAAGAAGGCGACCGCAGCCAAGAAGGCGTCGGCCAAGACGACCGCAGCCAAGAAGGTGGCGAAGACGGCGCGAGCAACGGTGAACGCGTAGGCGCCAGTCACCCCCGCTGGTTCAGGGCTCTGGTGAGTTCGCGGTTGGCGGACCGAGCGGCCTCTAGCTCAGCCTCGCGTTCCTCAAGAACTGCGGTCAGCTCGACGTTCGTTTGTTGCAGCCGGGTGACTGTACGTTGGAGTTCGTCGAGGTCGGCCGGGGCGCCCAGTCCCGATTCTTGCCAAGCCTGTGCGCCCATCAGTTCCGACAGCCGTCGCTCCAGCTGCTGGAGGCGAGCGACAAGCCGGGTGTTGCGAGCATGAGCATTCGCGAGGTCGGTCTGAAGCGAGGCCAGGCTCACCGACGATGGTGCTGTCGGGTCTTGCCGGGCCGGCTCCAGTTCGGCGGCGTGGACCAGGGCAAGGAGGTCGCGGTGGCGATAGAGGAAGGTGCGGTCGACTCCCGCCTGCCGGGCGATGCTGGACACGCTGATCGGGGTGTTGTCTTTGGCTGCGGCTTTGATTGCTTTGGTCACTCGTTGTCGACGCCGCTCGGAGTCAGCTTTGCGACCGTCGGTCATGGCGGAGCTCATGCGGACCTCCAGGGACGGATATCGGGCAGCGGCTGTCCGACGCGGGGCATGCCGAGCATCACGGTGCGGGTGCGGCGAACCACGGCGACGGCCTTCTCGATCTGTGCGCGATCCTCGGCGCTCAGGTCGTCGAGATCAGCCTTGACGCGACGGATCAGCCGACGGACTCGGTGGATCTCCTCGTCGGAGGGCACGGCTTCGCTGCGTGCCCAGTCGTCAGCTTCGAACGCAGACATCAGCTTCTCGCGGCTGCGCAGGAGGTCGGAGAGGTATGCCTCGAGATCGGGCAGGTAGGAAACATCGGTGTTGAAGTGGTCGCAGCCCACGCATCGGAAGCGGAGCGGGCAGCTCTGTCCGCCAGCTGCGACGTTCGACGGCTCCTTGCAGACGCCGTAAGCGGTGGCGACCTCGCCGATCTCCCGCCTCACGTGTTCCGACTCCAGGAGCCCTTGAGCCTTGCGCCAGACCCGGTTGCCGTGCCGGTCGAATTGCAGTGCGACGACCCGGTCCACTGCCTCTCGGCGACGTTCCTGACTGACCCGGTAGTACGACTGGGTGGTCGAGAGCTGCCGGTGGTCCATCAGGTCCTTGAGGACATCTGGTGCGATGTTGGCGTCGGCATGCCGCTGCGCGTATGAGTGCCGGTAGGCGTAGGGAAAGATCTTGGACTTGTCGAACGGAAGCAGCTTCGTCGCTGGCTGCCCCTCGACCTCGACCACGACCGGAATCAGGAAGTCGGGCAGCGAGTCGACCCAAGCCCGGTGGGAGTCGCTGAACGTGCTGATCGACTTGGTGCCGTGAGGGTTGGCGACAGGGCTGGGCAGGAGCATGAGGTCCTCGGCCGGGGTCTCGGGGAACCGTTGCCGTACTCGCTCCTGCTGCTCGGTGATCACGGCGGCCGTCGCTTTGCCGATCGGCAGCTTCCGGCCCATCCGGAATGCCTTTGAGTTGTCATAGAGAAGGACGAGCGCGCCGTCCGGGTCCTTGCGAAGACAGTCCCAGGTGAGCTGGGAGATCTCATCAGGCCGACGACCGGTGTCCATCATCAACTCGACAGCGATCCGGTACTCGCGATTTGTGGCCTTCTCCAGCAGGTGCAGATTGTCGCTGAGCTGCCGCATCACCTCATCCGGGAGATCTTTTCCGGCCTCGGTGTCCTCGGGCTCGTCAGGGATGTCCTCGATCGAGAGGGCGAAGTCGTTGGGCAGGCCCTCCAACACCTCCCCAGGGCGGGTCAGCCCCAGCGAGCGCATTCGGTTCAAGACCTGCCGGACGAACCGAATGGTGTTGACCCTGCGATGGGCGCTCATCTTGCCGCTCTCGGCCAGGAAGGCGACACGGTTGCAGAAGTTGGTCATGTCCGTGCGGCCCCAAAGGGCCAGCACTTGTCCGCCGTCATCGCGCTGCAACCGCAGGCTCTCGGAGAGCAGGACCACTGCCGAGATCACGCCCTGCAGGGCCGCGCGAACGGACTTGCCCCGCCGACGTGGCAGGTCGTCGTAGGCCCAGATCTTCAGCGCCTCGCGCAACGGCTTCTGATGGATCTTGGTGAAGTTGAGTGTCCCGCTGTGCCCGAAGACCACCAGGTCCCAGATGTCCTTGAGCCGCTCGGTCTCCGGCGTCGACACGAGCCGTCGAAGGGCGGTCTGCGTGCCTCTGACGATCGTGCAGGCATAGGTGCTGAGTCCCGCCTCGGCCAGGTCGTCGTCGGTGAGAGACGTCAGGCTCGCAGCCCGGACGGCGCGCAGCCGGTCGCAGATCGCCCGCAAGTGATGGTCATAGGTCTTCACCCCGTTCATGGCACGGACCTGCAGGCCAAAGAGCAGCTCGGCAACCAGCCGGTCAGGCAGCCCTCGGAGG
>KL569179.1:84350-86349 GCA_000715635.1 Streptomyces violaceus
CCCGCCACCGCTGATGTGGTCAGGCGCCACGTTTCCTCGTCCCCATCGAACGTGCCGAGTCGCCGCGCGACAGCCAGACGCGACCGGTGCGGTTCGCAGTAGGGGTGCTTCGGCCCGCCGCGCTGCCTGTAGCACGAGGCCACCCTGCAGTCCCCGAACCCGGGCAGCGGCTGTACCGACGGATCGGAAAGGAACTCCTCCAGATCCAGCTTCAGGACATTCGTCTGCTGGAAATGATGGGTGGAGCAGAGCCCCGACCGGACGGTCTTGCGTGGCCGCTCGCAGTCCAGCACCCGACAGGGATGCTGCCCGAGCGTCCGCCAACCGCCAGCCCGAACGGTCGCGACGAAGTCCTCCAGCGACAGCCCCGACGTCTTCCACCGGTTCGCGCATCCAGGACACATCGGTGACCCGGCCTTGACTCCCTTGTCGCAGCCCATCACTTGGCAGTCCGGCATCCCCAGCACCGGGTGGGATTTCGGATAAGTGACCACCCGCAGAATCCAGTCCCAGCCCAGCAGACCGAGAAAGTCGGAGTCCAATGCATCGACAATCCGCTCGCTCCAGGCATCATCCGGAGCCGGAGAGAGGGGCAGAGGGGTGGCCATCAACGCTCACCCGTTCCGTTCAGACCCCGCGGGGAAGGCACCCGCTCGACCGCTTCCCGCAGCCGTGCCCGGTCCGGAATCAAGTAGGGACGGACCGACTCCGGGTGCTTCTGGCCCAGCAGAGCCTGGACTTCATCGGGTGAACCGCCGGCGTCCGAGACGTTGCTCCCGAACGCCCGCCTGCCCATATGAGGGGTCACTTTCCGCGACAGCTTCGCGCGCCTCGTCAGCCGCTCGAAGAGCTCGTTGAACGCGTCCGGCGGCATAGGCGCCCCAAGGGGCTTGCGGAACAGGTTCACCAGCAGGAAGTCGCTGCCGCCCGCCCCGAGGATCTCGTGTCGCTCGTCGAAGTACTGGTCGAAGCCCTGGACGACCAGAAAGTCGAGGGGCTGAGTCCACTCCTTCTTCGACTTCGACCAGGCCCGGTTGCTGTTGTCCCGGCGCCGGACGTGAACGTGTGCACCCTTGTAGTCGCAGCTGAGGGCGCGGGAGTCCGGCAGCAGATGGCAGTCACTGCGGTGCAAGCCGGCGACCTGTCCTCGCCGCAGACCCACCCGTCCGTGCAGCAGCACGATCAAACGATCGCGTGCGCTGCGGCAGGCAAGGAACATCGCAACCATCTCCTCGTCGGAGGCGCGATCGACGTCCGCCTCCGGCTCCTGCTGCCGGTGCCGAGCCCGGAGCCGGTATTGCAGGCCGCTGTCTTCCCCCTGAGCCTCCAGCGGCAGATCACGCGTATCGGCCAGCTCGTAGATCTGCCCGAGCACCGCCTGAGGCGCCGCCCCCACTGAGACCGCGTGCGAGAGCAGACCCCGTACCGCGGTGAGGATCACGTTGATGCGGCGCTCGCCCCGAGCCCGCTTGGTCCCCGGACCGAACACCACGGAGGTGGACCCGTTGACCGGCCGTGACGGCGTGTACTTCAACCAGACCATGAACAGGCCCAGATCCCTGGCTGCCTCAGTCCAGTCCCGCCCAGTTGCCAGGCACCAGCGCAAGTACAAGGCGATCCCGCCGGCATACGACTGCGTCGTCGACTCGCTCCGGCTCTTTCCGAACCGAACGAAACGAAGCCACTCGTCAGCGACCGGGACGACCTGGAACTCGTCGTCGACGACGGTCCAGTACCGATGCCCCGATGGAAGAACTACGGGAAAAGCCCTCATGTACGACTCCTCTGAAGCGACGGTTTGTGCAACGACCCGCCACAGAGCCACACCCCCCGAGAACGAGTCCCAGGGCACTAACGGGCCCGCTTCGCGCCACGTCACGCCACACGGCTGGGGCCCCAAGAGAACGCGGCGCTCACCCGCGGCACCGTGGTCGTCGAGGCCGCCCACCGCAGCGGCTCCCTGGTCACGGCGCGGGCGGCACAGCGCCTGGGCCGTCAC
>KL569179.1:86525-88786 GCA_000715635.1 Streptomyces violaceus
GCAGCGGCTCCCTGGTCACGGCGCGGGCGGCACAGCGCCTGGGCCGTCACACGATGGGAGTACCGGGCCCGGTTACCAGCGGACTCTCCGCCGGAGTGCACGAACTGCTGCGTGGCGAGGCGGCCCTGGTCACCGACGCCGCGGACGTCGTCGAACTGGTCGGCGACATCGGACAACTGGCTCCCGACCGGCGCGGCCCCGTCCTGCCCCGGGATCTGCTGGAACCCGCGGCCCGGCAGGTGCTCGCCGCCCTGCCGGGTGGCCGGGCCGCCCGGCCGGACGAGATCGCACGCCGCGCACAGACCGCACAGGATGACGCGATCGCGAGACTGTACGAACTCCGGGCACTCGGTTACGTCGAACGACACGGCGATGGCTGGAAGTTGACACGCCAGGCGGTGATGTCGGTCCGCGGTGGTCCCGGACCATGCTGACAGCGCGTGTTCGGCCGTCCGGGGGAACCTCGACATCCCTTGGAAATGTGCCCAGTTGGGGTCCTCCGGTGATCACACTGAGCGACCGCCTCGATCCGCCGGGACGCCTCCGGAACGTATCCGCGTCCGCCTTGCCCTCCGTTCTTCGCACACCGCGACACCGCAGTCACGCTACGCTCACGAGGATCCCGACACGGACAGGCAACTCGACATCAGACAGACAGCTCACCCCAGCAGCACCACTCCGCAGCAGAACGGCACAAGGCGACGAATGCCCCAGCACACCTCCGGGTCCGACCGGGCGGCGATCCCCCCAGCCGCCCGTGACGGTGGCAGCGTACGGCCGCCCGCTCCCTCGACGCTCGACGAGCTGTGGCGGTCGTACAAGGCGACGGGGGACGAGCGGCTGCGGGAGCAGCTGATCCTGCATTACTCGCCGCTCGTGAAGTACGTCGCGGGACGGGTCAGTGTGGGGCTGCCGTCCAACGTGGAGCAGGCGGACTTCGTCTCGTCCGGGGTGTTCGGGCTGATCGACGCGATCGAGAAGTTCGACATCGACCGGGAGATCAAGTTCGAGACGTACGCGATCACCCGGATCCGGGGCGCGATGATCGACGAGCTGCGGGCGCTCGACTGGATCCCCCGCTCGGTGCGGCAGAAGGCGCGCAACGTGGAGCGGGCGTACGCCACGCTGGAGGCGCGGCTGCGGCGGACTCCGACGGAGGGCGAGGTGGCCGGCGAGCTGGGCATCGCGGTGGAGGAACTCCACGCGGTGTTCAGCCAGTTGTCGCTGGCCAACGTGGTGGCCCTGGAGGAGCTGCTGCACGGCGGGGGCGAGGGCGGCGACGGGCTGAGCGTGATGGACACGCTGGAGGACACCGCCGCCGACAACCCCGTGGAGGTCGCCGAGGACCGGGAACTGCGGAGGTTCCTGGCGCGGGCGATCAACACGCTGCCCGAGCGGGAGAAGACCGTGGTCACGCTGTACTACTACGAAGGGCTCACCCTGGCCGAGATCGGGAACGTGCTGGGCGTGACCGAGAGCCGGGTCAGCCAGATCCACACCAAGTCCGTGCTGCAGCTCAGAGCGAAACTGGCGAGCTTCGGCCGCTGACCTGGACGGATGTCGATGAGTCGGCGTGAGCCACTCCCGTCGGGCGTGACGCGTCCGTAGAGTGTTGACGTGCCAAGGATTCGAGCGGCCTCCGTGGCCGAGCACCGGTCGATGCAGCGAGCCGCCCTGCTGGACGCGGCTCGTTCCTTGTTGTCCGAGGGCGGTACGGAGGCGCTGACCTTCCCGGCCCTCGCCGAGCGGACGGGCCTCGCCCGATCGTCCGTCTACGAGTACTTCCGGTCACGGGGGGCCGTGGTCGAGGAGCTGTGCGAGGTCGACTTCCCGGTCTGGGCGGCGGATGTGTCGGCGGCGATGGAGCGGGCGGAGACGGCCGAGGCCAAGGTCGAGGCGTATGTGCGCCAGCAGCTGGAGCTGGTCGGGGACCGACGGCATCGGGCCGTGGTCGCGATCTCCGCGAGTGAGCTCGATGCGGGGGCCCGGGAGAAGATCCGGGCGGCGCACGGTGGGCTGGTCGCGATGATCGTCGAGGCGCTGGCCGAGATGGGGCATGAGCAGCCTCGGCTGGCGGCGATGCTGCTGCAGGGGGTTGTGGACGCGGCCGTGCGGCGGATCGAGCTGGGGGCCGCGGAGGAGCCCGGCGCTATCGCGGATGCGGCGGTGGGTATGGCGCTGCGGGGTGTGCTGGGCTGAGCTGCGTCTGTGCCGAGGGCGGGTGGGTGCGCAGCCCGGCGTAGCGGGGTGCCTCCCCCACT
>KL569179.1:89093-90771 GCA_000715635.1 Streptomyces violaceus
CCCTGGGGGCACCTCCCAGGCCCTTGAGGCACTGGGGGAGGCACGACTGCCCGCAGGCTCAGCGGGTCAGTACACGGGCAGCAGCCTCGACGGGCCCCTGTGCAGTAGCCATGGGGGCAGTAGCGACAGCGGGTTCAAGTACGTCTCGCCTCTGCGCAGTCCCCAGTGCAGGCACGCGGCCGGGCAGTGCGAGCCCGTCGCGTCCACCGTGCCGATCACCTCGCCGGGTGCCACCTCCTCGTCCTTCTCCACCGTCGCCGTCACCGGTTCGTACGTCGTCCGCAGGGGTGGTTCGCCGGTCCCCGGGAGGAGTTCCACCGAGACGACGCCCTTGCCGGCCACCCGGCCCGCGAAGGACACCCGGCCTCCGGCCACCGCCCGTACCGGCGTTCCCGGCGCTGCCGCCAGGTCCACGCCCCGGTGGCCCGGCCCGTACGCCGTCGCCGGGGGCTCCCAGCCGCGGAGGACCTCCGGGCGTGATCCGACGGGCCACGCGCGGCCCACCGCCGGAACCGTGGAGTCCGGGTCGGGGGCCGCTGCGAACAGCCGCGGCGGCGGGGACAGCAGGATGGCCGGCGTCAGGACCAGCAGCAGGATCAGCCGCGTACACACACGCACACATCGCTTCGCTCGCATGCGCAGAGCGTCCCGTAC
Source organism: Streptomyces violaceus (assembly GCA_000715635.1). Taxonomy (GTDB): domain Bacteria; phylum Actinomycetota; class Actinomycetes; order Streptomycetales; family Streptomycetaceae; genus Streptomyces; species Streptomyces violaceus. Next base: position 89,748 of record KL569179.1, read on the forward strand.
CACCGCCGGTCACCGTCCGTGGCTGTGGATCACTGTTCGGTTGTGGACAACGGCGTCACCCGGTGCCCCGCGGGTCCCGTACACTTCTGGTGGCGACCCGGGTCACCGGGTCGACTTCGCACGCCCCGATACGCACCCCGGCAACGGGCTTGTATCAGCGCCCCTCGGTCCCTCGTGGAACGGCGCGCAGTGGGCGTCAGGCGCGGAAGCCGTCCGGCATCCGCGGCACAACCGAGAAATTCAAGGAGATACGGCCATGGCCGTCGTCACGATGCGGGAGCTGCTGGAGAGCGGCGTCCACTTCGGTCACCAGACCCGTCGTTGGAACCCGAAGATGAAGCGCTTCATCTTCACGGAGCGCAACGGCATCTACATCATCGACCTGCTCCAGTCGCTGTCGTACATCGACCGCGCCTTCGAGTTCGTCAAGGAGACCGTCGCCCACGGCGGCACGGTCATGTTCGTCGGCACGAAGAAGCAGGCGCAGGAGGCCATCGCCGAGCAGGCCACCCGCGTCGGCATGCCCTTCGTCAACCAGCGCTGGCTGGGCGGCATGCTCACCAACTTCTCGACCGTCTACAAGCGTCTGCAGCGCCTCAAGGAGCTCGAGCAGATCGACTTCGAGGACGTCGCCGCGTCCGGTCTGACCAAGAAGGAGCTTCTCGTGCTCTCGCGCGAGAAGGCCAAGCTGGAGAAGACCCTCGGTGGTATCCGCGAGATGCAGAAGGTGCCCAGCGCCGTCTGGATCGTGGACACCAAGAAGGAGCACATCGCCGTTGGTGAGGCCCGGAAGCTGAACATTCCGGTCGTCGCGATCCTCGACACCAACTGCGACCCCGACGAGGTCGACTACAAGATCCCGGGCAACGACGACGCGATCCGCTCCGTCACCCTGCTCACCCGTGTGATCGCGGACGCGGTCGCCGAGGGCCTCATCTCCCGCTCCGGTGTCGCCACCGAGGGCAAGGGCGACAAGGCCGCGGGCGAGCCGCTGGCCGCGTGGGAGCGCGACCTGCCCGAGGGC
>KL569179.1:90957-94822 GCA_000715635.1 Streptomyces violaceus
GGCCTGACCCGTCAGTCCGAGGTGACGGCGGGAGCGGTACTCCATCCCATAGCGCCTTCGGCGCGGTGAAGTCCGCTCCCGCCGTTCACCCGTAGGTCAGCGGAAAGACAGCGCCCTCCGGCTCCATGGAGGGCGCATCCGCAGATCTTCGATCTTCCAGACTTCGAGAAAGATTCACAGACTCATGGCGAACTACACCGCCGCCGACGTCAAGAAGCTCCGTGAGCTCACGGGCGCCGGCATGATGGACTGCAAGAAGGCGCTGGACGAGGCCGAGGGCAACGTCGAGAAGGCCGTCGAGGCGCTCCGCATCAAGGGCCAGAAGGGCGTCGCCAAGCGCGAGGGCCGTTCCGCCGAGAACGGTGCCGTGGTCTCGATCATCGCCGACGACAACTCCTCCGGTGTCATCGTCGAGCTGAAGTGCGAGACGGACTTCGTCGCCAAGGGTGACAAGTTCCAGGCCGTGGCCACCACCATCGCCGAGCACGTCGCCAAGACCGCCCCGGCCGACCTCGAGGCCCTGCTCGCCTCCGAGATCGAGGCCGGCAAGACCGTCCAGGCGTTCGTGGACGAGGCCAACGCCAACCTGGGCGAGAAGATCGTCCTGGACCGCTTCGCGCAGTTCGCCGACGGCTACGTGACGGCGTACATGCACCGCACGATGCCCGACCTGCCCCCGCAGATCGGTGTCCTCGTCGAGCTGGACAAGCCGAACGCCGAGATCGCCAAGGGCGTCGCCCAGCACATCGCCGCCTTCGCGCCGAAGTACCTCTCCAAGGAGGACGTGCCGGCCGAGGTCGTCGAGTCCGAGCGCCGCGTCGCCGAGGAGACCACCCGCGCCGAGGGCAAGCCCGAGGCCGCCCTGCCGAAGATCGTCGAGGGTCGCCTCAACGGCTTCTTCAAGGACGCCACGCTGCTCGGCCAGCCCTACGCGCTGGACAACAAGAAGTCCGTCCAGAAGGTTCTGGACGAGGCCGGTGTCACCCTGAAGCGCTTCTCGCGCATCAAGGTCGGCATCTGAGTCCGTACCGCGATCGACGCCCGACCCCGATAAGGTCGGCAGCAGTCGTCCGTGTACGCCGTCACATGGGTGGCGGACGACAGCAGATCTGACAAGGAGGCCATTGCCGTATGGGATGCGAAACACGCCCCACCGGCAATGGCCTTCTTGGTATGTGCAACACGTGAAAGAGGCGGGATCCCCCATGACCACCAAGCCCCAGAAGAGTGACGACGGCAAAGTGCGCGGCCGGTTTCTGCTGAAGCTGTCCGGAGAGGCCTTCTCCGGTGGCGGGGGCCTGGGCGTCGACCCCGACGTGGTGCACAAGATCGCCCGCGAGATCGCGGCCGTCGTGCGTGACGGCGCGCAGGTCGCGGTCGTCATCGGCGGCGGCAACTTCTTCCGCGGTGCCGAACTCCAGCAGCGCGGCATGGACCGGGCCCGCTCCGACTACATGGGCATGCTCGGCACCGTCATGAACTGCCTCGCCCTCCAGGACTTCCTGGAGAAGGTGGGCGTGGAAACCCGGGTGCAGACCGCCATCACCATGGGCCAGGTCGCCGAGCCCTACATCCCGCTGCGCGCCGTACGGCACCTGGAGAAGGGCCGCGTGGTGATCTTCGGCGCCGGTATGGGCATGCCGTACTTCTCCACCGACACCACCGCCGCACAGCGCGCCCTGGAGATCGACGCCGAGGCGCTGCTGATGGGCAAGAACGGTGTGGACGGGGTCTACGACTCCGACCCGAGGACCAACCCGGACGCGGTCAGGTTCGACCACCTCGGCTACGGCGAGGTCATCACGCGCGACCTGAAGGTCGCCGACGCCACGGCCGTCACGCTGTGCCGCGACAACAAGCTCCCGATCGTGGTCTTCGAGCTGCTGGCGGAGGGCAACATCGGGCGCGCCGTCAAGGGTGAGAAGATCGGCACGCTTGTGGGGGACCAGGTCAGCCGGGACTGAGGACCGCACCACCCCGTCCGGGGGACGGACGGGACGGAGCCGGGCCGGGGGATGGACAATGTCCTGCCGGTCGGGAACCGTGCAGGAAGAAGACGCGACGCAGCCGGCCGCCGCCCCACATGGAACCGCAGCCGGGCCTACTCAAGACACGCAGGAGCAAGTGGTGATCGAAGAGACCCTCCTCGAGGCCGAGGAGAAGATGGAGAAGGCCGTCGTGGTCGCCAAGGAGGACTTCGCCGCGATCCGCACTGGCCGTGCGCACCCGGCGATGTTCAACAAGATCGTGGCCGACTACTACGGCGCGCCGACGCCGATCAACCAGCTGGCTTCGTTCTCCGTGCCGGAGCCGCGCATGGCGGTAGTGACCCCGTTCGACAAGACGGCCCTGCGCAACATCGAGCAGGCGATCCGCGACTCCGACCTGGGCGTCAACCCGAGCAACGACGGCAACATCATCCGGGTGGTGTTCCCCGAACTGACCGAGGAGCGCCGCCGCGAGTACATCAAGGTCGCCAAGAGCAAGGGCGAGGACGCGAAGATCTCCATTCGCTCCGTCCGCCGCAAGGCCAAGGAGGCCATCGACAAGCTGATCAAGGACGGCGAGGTCGGCGAGGACGAGGGCCGCCGTGCGGAGAAGGAGCTCGACGACACCACCGCGAAGTACGTCGCGCAGGTGGACGAGCTCCTGAAGCACAAGGAAGCGGAGCTGCTCGAGGTCTGATGAACAACTCTTCCTGGGGGGCGCCGCCACAGGCCGGGTACTGGGGGCCCACCGACCAAGGGCATGGCCACGGGCACGTACAGAGCCCCGGCCATGGGCACGTCCAGGGGGCCGCCCCGGCGGGTCCCGCATACGATGCGTATGAAGCGCCTCAGACTCGCCCCATGCCCATCGTGCCTGACGTAGCCGGCCACGGCGAAAACCAGGATGACGACCGGAGGGCTGCTCGGCTGAGCGGCCCCCCGGTCCGAAACGAGACGAATCCGGAACCCATGCCCGACGCCTCGCAGCCGGCACCCAAGCCGCCGAAGAAGAGCGCGGGTCGCGACCTGAGTGCCGCGATAGGGGTAGGGGTCGGGCTCGGCGCGGTGATCGTCGCCTCGCTGTTCGTCGTCAAGGCCGTGTTCGTCGGCGTCGTCGCGGTCGCCGTCGTGGTCGGCCTCTGGGAGCTGACCAAGCGGCTGGACGAACGCAAGGGCATCCGGGCGCCGCTCGTTCCGCTCGCGCTCGGCGGTGCCGCGATGGTCGTCGCCGGGTACGTCCGGGGCGCCGAGGGCGCCTGGGTCGCCATGGCGCTCACCACACTGGCCGTGCTCGTCTGGCGCATGACGGAACCGCCCGAGGGCTACCTCAGGGACGTCACAGCGGGCGTCTTCGCGGCGTTCTACGTGCCGTTCCTGGCGACCTTCGTCGCGATGATGCTGACCGCGGACGACGGGCCGCAGCGGGTGCTCACCTTCCTGCTGCTCACGGTCGTCAGCGACACCGGTGCCTACGCCGTCGGCTGGCGCTTCGGCCGGAACAAGCTCGCCCCGCGCATCAGCCCCGGCAAGACCCGCGAGGGCCTGCTCGGCGCGGTCGCCTTCGCCATGGTCGCGGGCGCGCTGTGCATGGAGTTCCTCATCGACGACGGTGCCTGGTGGCAGGGTCTGGTGCTCGGCCTCGCGGTCGCGGTCAGCGCCACGCTCGGCGACCTCGGCGAGTCCATGATCAAGCGGGACCTCGGCATCAAGGACATGGGCACGCTGCTGCCCGGTCATGGCGGCATCATGGACCGGCTGGACTCGCTGCTGCCCACGGCTCCAGTGGTGTGGCTGCTGTTCGTGCTTTTCGTGGGGTCCGGCTGAGCGCATCGGGTCTTCACGGCGAGCCCCCGCCAGGTGATCGGCGGGGGCTCGCC
>KL569179.1:95016-96043 GCA_000715635.1 Streptomyces violaceus
TTCGCCGTCGTTCTGTGGGGGTGCCTGCGGGGAAACCAAGTGGGACGATTCAGGTGTACGCCGCAAAGGGGGCCATCATGTCCACCATTCGACAGAGCATCGATGTCGACCGGCGTCCCGAGGACGTCTACGACTACATCACGGACACCCCGCGAATGCCGGAGTGGCAACTGAGCGCCGTGTCCGCTGAACGCCTCGACGAGGGGCCCTTCGGCATCGGCTCCCGGTTCCGGGTCACCCGGCACGTCGGCCGTCGCGTGATGCCGATGACCATGGAGGTCGTCGAGTACGACCCGCCCCACACCTGGGGCATGCGCGGTGTGGACGGCCCGGTCCGGGCGCGGGTGCACGGCGAGGTCGAGCCGTTCGACGAGGGGCGGCGCTCCCACGTGACGATCGAGGTCGACTTCGAGGGCCACGGGGTCGGCAAGGTCCTGGTACCGCTCGTCATGCGCCCCCAGGTCCGAAAGGAACTCCCGCGCAACGAGCAGCTCCTCAAGGACCGGCTGGAGCACGTGGGCGAGTAGGGCGTGTGCCCTCCGGTGTCGCGGGCGGGCAGGCGGGGCACGGGCCACCGCCGGGGATCTGCGACACTGGTTGAGCCATGCCTAAGCCCGGAGAACTGATGTGCTCCAGGCACGAAGAAGCCCCCTACCAGCGATACTGTCGCCAGTAGGGGGCTGTCTTGTGCCCGCCGGGCCGTCTCTGGGCCGTCAGGGCTCCTGGGCCGTGCCGAAGACACCGTCCAAGGCGCGGCGGGCACGCTCGCTGCTGCTGGGCATTAGGTGGGCGTACACGCGCAGCGTCATCGCCGGATCGGAGTGCCCGAGGTATTCGCTCACGGCCTTGATGCTCTCGCCCGCGTCCAGGAGGACCGAGGCGTAGAAGTGGCGAAGCGCGTGCATCCCGTGCTGCCGGGCGGAGGCGTACGGCTTGCCGGGGTCAGGTGTCGGGATGAGGCCGGCGGCTGCAAGGGCGGGCTTCCACTCCTGGATGTTGAAGTTGCTTCGCCAGACGATGCCGTTGG
>KL569179.1:96248-98026 GCA_000715635.1 Streptomyces violaceus
CAGAGATGTGTATAAGAGACAGGTGTTGGTGAAGATCAGGCGCCGTTCGGTGAGCGGGCCGTCCGGCCTGATCCACGGCAGCTTGATTGCCACGGGCGGGTGACTCTTGATGTGCCGCCGGCACGCAGTCCCGGGACTGTCAACGGCTCGGAGCTGTCAACAGTCCTGGGACTGTGTTGGCTGTCGCCGAAGAGAGCAGTCACGCGATGACGCCTAAGTGGCGAGAGCTGGCAAGCTGGCTGAGCAGATCAAGAGGGGTGAGTACGCGCCAGGCCAACAGCTTCCGCAGATCAGGGAGCTAGTTGCAGAGGGCGAGGGCTCAAAGTCCACCGTCCATGCGGCCTACAAGGCTCTTGAGGCCGAGGGCCTGGTGACCTCGTCTCGGGGGCACGGCACCGTCGTACGGCAACAGGTGCCGCTCAAGCGGCTCGGCATCGCCCGGTACGACAAGGCCAAGTGGCGAGACGGCGACGAGGTCGCGTTCATCGCGGACCGCGTGGCCTCCGGGCGCAGCTACCGCCGGAATGAACAGTCTCAGACGGTCAGCCTCATCGAAGCCCCGCCAGCAGTCGCAGCCGCACACGGCCTGCCTGAAGGGGCGGAGGTATACGCGCGAGCCCGACTGGTGAAGGAAGGTGACCAGCCGACACACACCCTGACCAGCTACTACCGGCCCGAGCATGTCGAGGGCAACCGGCTGGTGGATCCGACTCCGGGACCGGCCGGCAAGGGCGGCGGCTTCCGGGTGCTGTACGACGCCGGGTACGAGATCGACCACATGAAGGAAAGGCTCTTTGCCCGGGCCCCCACGTCCGACGAGGCGAAGCTCCTGCAACTACCGCCGGGTGAACCGGTCGTCGAGCTGCATCGAACGACCTATACGGCGTCTGGCACAGTGGTCGAGTTCGCCATCGGTGTTCACGCGGCTTCGCGCTTCGCCTGGGAATACGACTTCAAGGTTCCGGACTCAGCGAAGGGCGAGAAGGGACAGTAATGATCTCGACACAGGCACGGGCCGACGCACGATGCCTGTGGGACTACCACCAGATGGGCCACACCCCGCGGCCGTGCTCTGTCGCGATCGGCCTGGGCAGCCACGACCTGGGTGTGGCCGATACGGCAGTGGATCTGTACAAGCGCGGCATGGCTCCACTGCTTGTGTTCACGGGAGCTACCAGCCCCACGACGCGAGAACGCATGCCGAGGGGCGAGGCTGTCCACTACCGCGAGCGGGCTCTTGAACTCGGTGTCCCCAGCTCTGCGGTGCTCGTGGAGCAGCACGCTCGCAACACGGGTGAGAACATCCGCTTGTCCAAAGCCCTGCTCGAGAAGGCCGGAGTGGACGTGTCCTCCGTGCTTCTGATCAGCAAGCCGTATGAGGAGAGGCGCTCGTACGCCACGGCTCGCAAGCTGTGGCCGGAGGTTGAGGTGGTTAGCGCCTCTACCTCGATGACGTTCGACGAGTACGTCGATTCCATCCGGGATGCGCGACTGGTCATCGACATGCTTGTGGGCGCGCTTCAGCGCTTGCTGATCTACCCGGAGCAAGGGTTCATGATCAGCCAGCCGGTGCCGGAGGGCGTACGTGAGGCGTTCGAGCGGCTCTGCCGCGAAGGCTTCACCAGTCGGCTCCTCAGCACCACCGGCAAGGCTTCCGCCTGACATCAACTCGGCACCAGGCCAGGCACTCAGGCCACGAGGGATGCTCCTACGCGACCGGCCACGCCCGAGCTGTTACGAGTTTCTCTACCTCATCAAGCCCCGGCTGCGCTTCGCTC
>KL569179.1:98307-98531 GCA_000715635.1 Streptomyces violaceus
GCTCCGCCCGGGCTGCGCCGACGCGCGCCCACATGTGAATCAGGCCGGGACCATGCGAGATCCGCGGAGCGCGGCAACGGTCAAAGCATGCCTCCGGCGGGGCCGCTCAGGCTCCGAGATGGAGGGGGCGCCGTTCGCGAGTGCCGGCCGGAGTAGTGGCGTGCGCGGGGAGCTCCCATCCCGTCTGTCATCGACCCAGGCAGAGCCGAGCAGACGCGGCTCCC
>KL569179.1:98828-99537 GCA_000715635.1 Streptomyces violaceus
GTGTGTGGGTCGACGGCAGACGGGATGGGAGCTGGGGAAAGTTGTGGCGGGGGTGGTCGGGCAGGCATCGGCCGTTTTAGAGGGAACGCAAGGTTTGGCTGGCTCCAGCGACAAACTGCGCCATGGCGTTCTCCAGCCTCTCCGCTTCCTGGGTCTGTGCCGACCAGAGGTCGTCTTCAGTGACCGACACGGCTGCGACCAATGTTTGCTCCTGCCTGTGCCAGAGCACCTCGAACGCATCAGCCATGTCGGCAGCGAGCCGTTGCAGCTTAATCTCCGCGATTAGGGTGAGATGCGTCCTGTGCGCGAATAGGGCCCTTACGGCCACGTCCAACTCCCGCTCTGCCACGGCTCTCGCCTCACCGGATCGAGCCACGGATGCCCTACCGAGGGCGGCCAGCTCCAGCCGGGCTTTGCTGATGGCTTCAAGACACCGGGCACATACGTCCCTGAGGAGCTGTTCACGCCGTGCCGAACGCTGTTCTCTCGCCTGGTGCAGGAGCTGTGTCCGCATCACCAGCCACGTCACAACCCCAGTGATCAGACTCGCCGCAAGCGCGGAGCTCGCAGAGATCGCCGCAACCGCCACATCACTTGGCATTCCTCCCCCTACTCCGTGTCCCTGCCGTGCCCGATCGAGCGGGGAGCAGCGGACAGCCACGGACTCCCAGCACAGGGGCCGTTCTCACTGCTCATCGCGCGGAGGCGG
>KL569179.1:99739-101816 GCA_000715635.1 Streptomyces violaceus
CGGAGGCGGTGGGATTTGAACCCACGGTGACATCGCTGCCACGACGGTTTTCAAGATTGTCGAGGGCTTGACTCGGTCATTGAGACTCCACCGACCTCCAGGGCAGCGGCGTCCCTCGCGTGTGGAAAGTGCGTGGGCCATGGCCACTGAGGATCACTAGACTTCGCCAAATGGTTGCTCGGGAATAGTGCTGCCATCTCGATGCCCATATGTAGCGCAGATTCAAATTCCCATCGAGTCCACTCTGTCATCAGGTAATTTTCAGAATGAACGGCAACGAAATTTTCCGCGCGCGCCAGAGCGTTAATTACAGTTTGTGTTCTATCAATGGTTGGATCATGCGCCTCTAGGTCGTCTACATACACGCAGTCCAAACCGCCGAGGAGTGCCCTTATCTCACGTAGGCGCTCAATGTCATTGTCGCGCCTTGCATAGCTAACGAAATAACGCATAGGCATTCCTACCCATCAAGCCAACCGACCGCATAGGCCCATGCCGCCAGAGCAGACAGCCCACCGAGAATGGCATAGTACGCCATCGAAGCATTGAAGGCTGCGCGCCAGGCAGTCACGGCACCTGATGTCGGAATGGCGGGCGGGTCACTCTGTGAGGAGCCCGGCGCGGGGTGTGTGCAGCGCATCGCCCTCCGCCGCCAGATCACGGTCATTGCCGCCCTGAGCTTCCGCTGATAGTAGTAACTAAAGCTGTCGGCCACCCAGAAAGCGATGATCACTAAGGCTGCGGCAAGGAACAATGAAGGGCCCGGTCTTTTGTCGCCAAATGAAGTGATGATGGTGCCGACCGGGACAAGGATGAGTGCGCATAGCTTCTTCAGCTCAAGGCAAGCTTCGGAGGCTTTTAGTGTTGCCGCGTGAAGCTGGTCGAGTTGATCTTTGTCCAGATCGTCTGCAGTGGGTCCACTCACTTCTAAGCCATTCGTTTCGGTGGATCACAATTCGGCCGCGACAGCACAGTCATTCCACCACGAATCGTTGCGCCCCGTAGGCGGATTCGGTGATCTACAGGTTGCATGCCACGGCACGCGGCCAGCTCTCCAGACACAAGCGCCCTCACCGGTCGTCCTCGGGCCGTGGAAGGAACGAGCGTGTACGGCCGCGTCCTGGCCGGATCGCCCCCTTGTGTGCCCTTCGTGTACGTGTCACACAGTTCAGAGGCGTGACCTGGGGGAGGGAGCGCTAAATGTCGGTGTTGGGTGGCTGTCCGGTAAGGCCGTCGGCCTGGGCTGTCGAGCGGTTTGGGCGGCATGCCGGCGCGCTCGCCGCTGCAGTCCCAGTGCAACTGGCCAAGGCACACGGGAAGGCTCATGCCGCGCATCTCGCTGCGGGGCTGAAGAAGCGGAGTCCGTACGGTGTCGCCCTTGCGGGCCTGGTGCGCGAGAACCTGGCGGAGACGGCGCGCGAGCTGGGAGAAGCTGTGCGAGACGTGCGCGGATACGAGTACGCGGTGATCAACGATCACGCGCTCTTCCCGTTCCGGTACGCAGACAGGCCGAGGCCCCTTGACCGAGCCCGATTGCCCGCCAATGCGTCGCCCACTCGGCACCGGTTGTTCCGGGCGCACGGGCCGCAGCCTCCAGAGGGCCTGTTCGACGTCGACGAGGACTTGGCAACCGAGGAGTACCTGGGGCTGCACGAAGCGTTCGAGGAGCTCGGAGCTTCCACCAGGCTGGTCTGTGTGTTCTTCACGGCCGACGTCGAAAACGGCATCCACGCCATTCACTGGGGAGACGCCCACCTCGAACCCGACCGCACCTTCACGTGGCCCCACAGGGAGCAGCTCCCGGTCGCTCCCGTACAGGTGGAATGAGGGGCGTTGGCACCGCAGCCTGCACTCAGCCGGTCGGAATCTGACGGAGTCTGGGCCGTCCCTGGGCCGTGCGAGGCCGATCGACGATGACAGACGGCGATCACGGGTGACCGTCCCCACCCTGCTCCGGCCTGGGCTCCCGGAGTTGATCTGCCACACTGGGAGGGTTATGCCTGCACCCGGAGAACTCACTTTCGTCGCCCCGCGCGGAGCCAAGAAGCCGCCGCGGCATCTCGCCGATCTCACTCCT
>KL569179.1:102059-105497 GCA_000715635.1 Streptomyces violaceus
TCCTGCCGAGCGCAAGGAGGCCGTTGCGGCTGTCGGGGAGAAGCCGTTTCGTGCCAAGCAGCTCTCGCAGCACTACTTCGCGCGGTACGCGCACGAGCCGGAGCAGTGGACCGACATTCCGACCGGTGCCCGGGGGAAGCTGCAGGAGGCGTTGCTGCCCGAGCTGATGAGCGTCGTGCGGCATCTGTCGACCGACCAGGGCACCACGCGCAAGACGCTGTGGCGGCTGTTCGACGGGACGCTCGTCGAGTCCGTGCTGATGCGTTATCCGGACCGGGTGACGATGTGCATCAGCTCGCAGGCGGGGTGTGGGATGAACTGCCCGTTCTGCGCGACCGGGCAGGCAGGGCTGGACCGGAATCTGTCCACCGCCGAGATCGTGCACCAGATCGTGGACGGCATGCGGGCCCTCAGGGACGGTGAGGTCCCCGGCGGTCCGGCACGGCTCAGCAACATCGTGTTCATGGGCATGGGCGAGCCGCTCGCCAACTACAACCGGGTCATCGGGTCCATCAGGCGGCTCACCGACCCCGAGCCCGACGGGCTGGGGCTCTCGCAGCGCGGGATCACCGTCTCGACGGTCGGTCTCGTCCCGGCGATCCACCGTTTCGCCGACGAGGGCTTCAAGTGCCGCCTCGCCATCTCGCTGCACGCGCCCGACGACGAGCTGCGCGACACCCTCGTCCCCGTGAACACGCGGTGGAAGGTCCGGGAGGTGCTGGACGCCGGGTTCGAGTACAGCGCCAGGTCCGGGCGGCGGCTGTCCATCGAGTACGCGCTGATCCGGGACATCAACGACCAGGCCTGGCGGGGTGACCGGCTCGGGCGGTTGCTCAAGGGCAAGCCCGTGCATGTCAATCTCATTCCGCTGAACCCGACGCCGGGGTCCAAGTGGACGGCCTCACGGCCCGAGGACGAGAGGGCGTTCGTCGAGGCCATCGCCGCCCATGGTGTGCCGGTGACGATCCGGGACACTCGTGGACAGGAGATCGACGGGGCGTGTGGTCAGCTCGCGGCCACCGAACGGTAGTCTGACCGGCGTAAGAACATCTGCATATCCGACACCTGCATATTCCGACAGGGGAGCGCCACAGCGCTGAGAGTGCGGCACACGGCCGCAGACCCTCCGAACCTGGCCCAGGTCATTCTGGGTAGGGAGATCGGTCATCACTCGAGCTGTTGCGCCCTGCCCGGGACCCGTTCCCGGGCAGGGCCGCGTCTTCTCCTGGTCATCCAGGAGGAATCCAGTGAGCAACAACATCAAGCGGCTGACGGCTGTGGTCGTCGGGCTCGGTATGGCCGGCACGCTCGCCGCGTGCGGGTCGTCCGGCGGCGACCAGGGGTCCGGCGACTCCAAGACCGTGACCCTCGTCAGCCACGACTCGTGGGCCGCGTCCAAGGGCGTCATCGCCGCCTTCGAGAAGCAGTCCGGCTACAAGGTCAATGTCCTGGAGGACGGTGACGCCGGGCAGGCCGTGAACAAGGCGATCCTGACCAAGGACAACCCGCAGGGTGACGTCTTCTTCGGCGTCGACAACACCCTGCTGTCCCGCGCCCTCGACAACGGCCTGTTCCAGCCGTACGAGGCGAAGGGCTCGGACCGGATCAAGCCCGAGTACCGCGCCGGCCAGGGCAAGCACCGGGTCACGCCCGTCGACACCGGCGACATCTGCGTCAACTACGACAATGAGTACTTCGCGGACCACAAGCTCGACCCGCCGAAGAGCTTCGACGACCTGGTCAAGCCCCAGTACAAGAACCTGCTCGTGACCGAGAACGCCTCCGCTTCCTCGCCCGGCCTCGGGTTCCTGCTCGGCACCGCCGCGAAGTACGGCGACGAGGGCTGGGAGGGCTACTGGAAGAAGCTCAAGGCCAACGGTGTGAAGGTCGTCGACGGCTGGGAGCAGGCCTACAACGAGGAGTTCTCCGGCTCGGCCGGCGGCAAGAAGGCCAAGGGCGACCGCCCGCTCGTCGTGTCGTACGCCTCCTCGCCGCCCGTCGAGGTCGTCTACGCCGACCCGAAGCCGAGCGCGGCGCCGACCGGGGTCGCGCAGGGCACCTGCTTCCGGCAGGTCGAGTACGCGGGGCTGCTGAGCAACGCCAAGAACACCGAGGGCGGCAAGGCGTTCCTGGACTTCCTGGTCAGCGAGCGGTTCCAGGAGGACATGCCGCTCAACATGTACGTGTACCCGGTGCGCGAGGGCGCCCAGGTGCCGCCGGAGTTCGTGAAGTTCGGGCCGCAGGCCAAGGATCCCGAGACCATGGACCCGGCGAAGATCGCCGACCACCGTGACCAGTGGGTCAAGTCGTGGACCTCACTCGTACTGAAGTAACCGAAGCAGCCGTCCGCAAGGACCGGCGCGGGAGCGCGGCGCGGCTCGGGCTCATCGCCGTGCCCGTCGCGTTCTTCGTCGTCTTCTTCGCCTATCCCGTCGCCGCGATCGTCGCGCGCGGTCTGAAGGTCGACGGCGCCTGGCAGTTCGGGCGGATCGGGGAGGTGCTGACGCAGTCCGACGTCCGGCACGTCCTGTGGTTCACCACCTGGCAGGCGCTCGTCTCCACCGCGCTCACCCTGCTGATCGCGCTCCCCGGCGCATACGTCTTCGCGCGCTTCGACTTCCGGGGCAAGCAGGTTCTGCGCGCGGCCGTGACCGTCCCGTTCGTGCTGCCGACGGTCGTCGTGGGTACGGCGTTCCTGGCGCTGGTCGGGCGGGGCGGGCTGCTCGACGAGCTGTGGGGCGTACGGCTGGACACCACCGTGTGGGCGATCCTGCTCGCGCACGTCTTCTTCAACTACGCGGTCGTCGTACGGACCGTCGGCGGGCTCTGGGCGCAGCTCGACCCGCGGCAGGAGGAGGCCGCGCGGATGCTCGGGGCATCCCCTTGGAAGGCCTGGCGGCAGGTCACGCTGCCGGCGCTCGGACCCGCGGTGGCCGCCGCCGCGCTCATGGTCTTCCTGTTCACCTTCACCTCCTTCGGTGTCGTCCAGATCCTCGGCGGGCCCACCTTCTCGACCCTCGAGGTGGAGATCTACCGGCAGACGTCGGAGATCTTCGACCTGTCCACGGCGGCCGTGCTGACGCTGATCCAGTTCGTGGCCGTGGGCGCGATCCTCGCCCTGCACGCCTGGACCGTACGGCGGCGGGAGACCGCGCTGCGGCTGGTGGACGCGTCGGTGACCGCGCGCCGGCCGCGCGGCGCCGGGCAGTGGGCGCTGCTGGGCGGAGTGCTGGTCACGGTCGTCGTGCTGCTTCTGCTGCCGCTCGCCGTGCTGGTCCAGCGGTCCCTGGACGCGCCCGGCTTCGGCTACTACCGCGCGCTGACCAGGGAAGACGGCGGGATCTTCCTGGTGCCGCCGATCGAGGCGATCGGCAATTCGCTGGAGTACGCCTGTCTCTTATACACATCTCTGATGGCGCGAGGGAGGCGTGTAGATCT
>KL569179.1:105632-105901 GCA_000715635.1 Streptomyces violaceus
TCGCCGCTGTGGCCCTCACCCGCCGGGACGCCGGGCGGTTCGTGCGCGGCTTCGACGCGCTGCTGATGCTGCCGCTCGGGGTGTCCGCGGTGACCGTCGGCTTCGGGTTCCTGATCGCCCTCGACGAGCCGCCGCTGGACCTGAGGTCCTCGTGGATCCTGGTGCCGCTCGCGCAGGCGCTGGTCGGTGTGCCGTTCGTCGTCCGGACCATGCTGCCCGTCCTGCGGGCGGTGGACGTGCGGCTGCGGGAGGCGGCCTCGGTGCTGGGG
>KL569179.1:106113-106786 GCA_000715635.1 Streptomyces violaceus
CCTGCCGATGGTGCGGCGGGCGCTGCTGATCGCGGCCGGGTTCGCCTTCGCGGTGTCGCTCGGGGAGTTCGGGGCGACGGTGTTCATCGCGCGGCCCGACAACCCGACGCTGCCGGTGGCCGTGGCGCGGCTGCTGGGGCGGCCCGGGGACCTCAACTACGGCCAGGCTATGGCCCTTTCGACGATTCTGATGGTGGTGTGCGCCGTGGCCCTGCTGGTGCTGGAGAGGCTCAGGACCGCCGACCGGACAGGGGAGTTCTGATGCTGCTGGCGCTGGAGGGCGCGACGGTCCGTTTCGGCGGGCGGGCCGTGCTGGACGCCGTCGATCTGGAGGTCGCCGAGCACGAGATCGTGTGCGTGCTCGGGCCCAGCGGCAGCGGCAAGTCGACCCTGCTGCGGGCCGTGGCCGGGCTGCAGCCGCTCGACTCCGGGCGGGTGTCGCTCGACGGGCGCGACCAGGCGGGCGTGCCCGCGCACCGGCGCGGGGTCGGGCTGATGTTCCAGGACCACCAGTTGTTCCCGCAGCGGGACGTGGGCGGCAACGTCGCCTTCGGGCTGCGGATGCACGGGGTGTCCAAGCGTCAGCGGGCCGAGCATGTACAGGAGTTGCTGGACCTCGTCGGGCTGCCGGGCGCGGCCCGCCGGGCCGTCGCCGCGCTGTCCGGCGGGGGGG
>KL569179.1:106970-108325 GCA_000715635.1 Streptomyces violaceus
GGGGAGCAGCAGCGGGTGGCGCTGGCCCGGGCGCTGGCGCCGAGCCCCAAGCTGCTGATGCTGGACGAGCCGCTGGGCCAGCTCGACCGGTCGCTGAGGGAGCGGCTGGTCGTGGAACTGCGCCAGCTGTTTCGCCGGTTGGGCACGACCGTGCTCGCCGTGACGCACGACCAGGGGGAGGCCTTCGCGCTGGCCGACCGGGTCGTGGTGATGCGGGACGGGCGGATCGCCCAGTCCGGTACGCCGCTTCAGGTGTGGCAGCGGCCGGCCGACGCGTTCGTGGCCCGCTTCCTCGGCTTCGAGAACGTCGTCGAGGCGACGGTGGGCGCGGAGGCCGCGGACACGCCGTGGGGCAAGGTGCCGGTGCCGGAGGGCGCCCCGCAGGGCACGCGGACCCTCCTGGTGCGGCCCGCCGGCGTACGCCTGGTGCCCGCCGGCGAGGGTCTGCGCTGCACGGTGACCGCCCGCACCTTCAAGGGCACCCATGTCGCGGTCCACCTCCAGCCGGAGGAAGCCCCGCCCCTGGAGGCGGCGTGCGCGCTGCGGGCGGCGCCGGAGGTCGGGGACGAGGTCGGAGTGGAGTTCGACGCGGCGGAAATCGCGGTGCTCGATTGATCGTGCTCCGCCTAGGGTGCGAGGCATGACACTCCTCGCGCACGACCGCTACTGCGACGAAATCGCCCACCAAGTCGGCCTGTTGAGGTCGCTGGTGACCTCCGGGACCGACTTGTCCGCCACCGTGCCGACCTGCCCGGACTGGTCGCTGGAGGAACTGGTCCGGCACACGGGCGGCGCCCTGCGCTGGGTGGAGCTCATGGTGCGGACCCGGGCCCAGGAGGAGGTGCCCGAGGAGGAGGTGCCGGGTGTCGAAGGGCCCGAGGCCCGGGGTGACGCCGCCGCGCTGGACGCGTGGCTGGCCCAGGCGGGCGAGCAGGTCGTCGCCGCGCTGCGGGAGGCCGGGCCGGACGCGAAGGTGTGGGGCTGGGCGGGGATCCTCAGCGCCGGGTTCTGGGCCCGCCGGATGACGCACGAGATCACCGTGCACCGGGCGGACGCCACGCTCGCCGCCGGGCTGCCCTACGAGGTCGCGCCCGATGTCGCCGCCGACGCGATCGACGAGTGGCTGCAGATCGTGGAGTACGTGCAGCGGACGGATCCGCACGACGCGGCGAGGGAACTGCGCGGCCCGGGCCGCAGCATCCATCTGCACGCCACGGACACCGGGCCCGAGGTGAACGCCGAGTGGCTGGTCGCGCTCACCGGGGACGGGCTCACCTGGCGCCGGGGCCACGAGAAGGCCACGGTCGCCCTGCGCGGGCCGCTCACCTCCGTGCTGCTCGCGTTCTACCGGCGGG
>KL569179.1:108513-111501 GCA_000715635.1 Streptomyces violaceus
GCCGCTGGACGCTCCGGAGCTGGAGGTGCTGGGGGAGCGGGAGTTGCTGGAGTTCTGGCTGGAGCGGGCGACGTTCGGATAGGGCAGTGGCCCGCCCCCGCGAGGGGGACGGGCCACCATGGTGCGCGGATGCGCGGGCGTCAGCTGTCGCTGCTTGCCCCACGACGGCGCATACCGAAGAACACCGCGCCACCACCGACGACGACCAGGGCCGCCGCGATGCCGGCGATGATGCCGGTGTTGGAGTTGGCGCCGGTCTCGGCGAGGTTGGAGTCACCGGCCGGGCCGGGCGCGTTGCCCGCCGGCGTGGTGCTCTCGCTCTGCGAAGGCGTCGGAGCCGGGGTGTCGGTCTCCTCGGCCGGCTTCGAGGGGGAGGCCGACGGGGCCGACGGGGTCGGCGTGGCCGGGGGAGTCGCCGGGGGCTCCTCCTCCTTCTTCTTGCAGGCCGTGGCCGGGGTGACGAGGTTCGGCTTGATGTCCTCGTCGACGTACGGAACGGCCTTCACGTGAATGCGGTACTCCGCGTTCGGCTTCCAGTCCTCGGCGAAGGTGATGGTGGTGCCTTCGCGCGAGCCCTTGACCACCTGCTCGCCGACCTTCTTCGCGTCGGCGCCGTTGTTCTGCAGGTACACGGTGACCGTCGCCGCGATGCCGGCGGGGTCCACGTCGGTGACGGTGATGACGCCCTTGTCGCCGTCACACTTCGCCTCGGCGGAGAACTCGTTGATGTTGCAGGCGAGCGCGTTGCCTGCGGCACCGAGCGCGAGCGCGGCCGAGGCGGTGACGACACCGAGGACGCGCACGGCACGTGCGCGGCGGGATACGGACAGAACTGCCACGTTTGTCCTTTACAGGATGTGTTAAAGCGGGGGGCTGAGGCAGTGGTGACGGAACATCAGCACTACCAGGAGACTCACAGGTTTATAAGCGCTGCATAAGTAGTGTCAACGCATATGCAGGTTGCAAGCACTTGCTTTGCCTGCTTATTAACCGCCGAGGCGTTTCAACGCCTCCGGCGCCTCCTCGATCCGCTCGACCAGCGCGATCCGCGCCTCCATCGAACGCCCCCTGGCCAGCGACTGGAGCAACGGCCACGTCGGCAGCTTCTCCGTCCAGTGCGCGCGGTTCACGAGCACCATGGGCGTCGGCTCGCCGCGCGACTCATAGTAGTTCGGCGTCGCGTTGTCGAAGATCTCCTGCACGGTGCCGGCGGCGCCCGGCAGGAACACCACGCCCGCGGTCGACCGGGCCAGCAGGCCGTCCTCGCGGGTGGCGTTGGCGAAGTACTTGGCGATGTGCGAGGCGAAGGCGTTCGGCGGCTCGTGGCCGTAGAACCAGGTCGGGATGCCCACGGAGCGGCCGCCCTGCGGCCAGCGGGTGCGGATCTCGAAAGCCGCCGCTGCCCACTGGGTGATCGACGGCGTGAAGTGCGGTGCCTTGCCGAGCAGTTCCAGTGACTCGATGAGCATCTCGTCGTCGAACGGGGCCGCGTACGCGCCGAGGTTCGCCGCCTCCATCGCGCCCGGGCCGCCGCCGGTCGCGACCGTGAAACCGGCGCGGGCCAGTTCGCGGCCGAGCCGCGCCGCCCCCGCGTACTCCTCGGTGCCCCGGGCCATCGCGTGGCCGCCCATCACGCCCACGACCCGGGCGCCGGACAGGAGTTCGTCGAGCGCGTCCGAGACGGAGTCGTCGTGGACCGCGCGCAGCATGGACGCGTAGATGTCGCCGTCGGCCTTCGTGCGCTGGAACCAGGCGTAGGCGCGGGCGTCGGGCGTGGCCTCGTAGCCGTCCGCCAGCGACGCGAAGAGATCGTCCGGCGAGTAGACCAGGCCGCGGTACGGGTCGAAGGGCAGATCCGGGACGGGCGGGAAGACCAGGGCGCCCTCGGCGCGTATCTTGGCGGCCGCCTCCTCGCGCATCGCGCAGCCGAGGAAGATCGCGCCTGCCGTGTCCGTGGTGAGCAGTTCGCGCGTACGGTCCGTCAGGTCGACGGCCTGGACGCGGTGGCCGGCGAGTGTGCCGCGCGCCGAGACGGTCGCGTCGAACTCCTCGAGCGTCTCGATCTCACGGTCGTCATGGTGGGCCGCATGGGCGGGCATCGTCTGCACCCGCCCATGCTGGCACAGCGCGTCTCAGCCCTGGACGGCCGCCGGGTCCATCCACACGACCTCGAAGGTGTGGCCGTCCAGGTCGTCGAAGGCGCGGCCGTACATGAAACCGTGGTCCTGGGTCTCGCCGGAGACGGAGCCGCCGGCCGCGACCGCCTTCCCGACCAGCTCGTCCACCTTCTCGCGGCTCTCGGCGCTCAGCGCGATCAGCACCTCGCTGGTCTTCTTCGAGTCCGCGATCTCCTTCTTCGTGAACTGGGAGTACTTCTCCTCGGTGTGCACCATCACGACGATGGTCTCGCTGATCACGACCGAGGCGGTGGTGTCGTCACTGAACTGCTCGTTGATCGTGTAGCCGAGCTCCGAGAAGAACTTCTTCGAGGCGGCGACGTCGCTGACACACAGGTTCACGAAGATCATCTGCTGGTACATGTCCGGTCTCTCCCATCAGGTCCGTGTCGTTACGCGGGGATAGACCGGGGGTCGGCGCGGAACTCATCGCGGTCCGGAGATTTTTTTCGTACGAGTTTTCACCCGAGTCCTCAGCGCGCCAGCGGCAGCGCCGCCAGCTCCGCGACCGTCAGGGTGAGCGGTGCGAACAGGGCGAGCAGCGCGCCCGCGCGCAGGGCCGCGGCACTGCGCAGCATGGTCGCGGGGGCGCCCAGCCGCAGCAGCGCGGAGGTGGTGTCGGCCCGGGCCTGCCGGGCCTCGACCGCGGCCGTCAGCAGCGTCGCCACGGTGCAGCCGGTCACGAGGAACACGCCGAGGAGGGTGAGCGGACCGAGCGACAGCCCGTCCGGGGCGTGCAGCAGTGCCATCGCGTACGTGGCCGACAGCACCGCGCAGACCACGCCCAGGGGGCGGCCGATGCGGGTGGCCT
>KL569179.1:111768-111943 GCA_000715635.1 Streptomyces violaceus
CCGACTGGAGCAGCCGGCCGCACAGGTGGGTCAGGCCGGGACCGGCCAGGGCCAGGCCGACGGTGGCCAGTGTCCAGCCCGCCATCACGCCGGGGGAGGCGCCGGAGAGGGTGAGGTCGGGCGCCGTGGGGGCGGTACGGCTCGCGTAGGTCTCCACGGCGAGCCCCGCGGCCAG
>KL569180.1:0-1104 GCA_000715635.1 Streptomyces violaceus
GCCGCTGCTGTCGGCGCGCGGCAGAAGCGGCGACGGACAGCGGCAGCGACGGCGGAAGGACATCGAGCGTAGGCATGGCTGGATCCTGGGTCCTGTCCCGCCGCATCGACAACCGGTTTTCGAATCGCCGCCATGACGTGCCCGGAGCCCGCGGCTCCCGGCAAGGGTCATGGCCGCACACCACAGGCCCCGACCCCGGTTCTCGAACGTGAAGACGGCATTCCCCGGCCATGTTGCCGCCGCCACCGATCTGGCCGAACTTCGCGTCGCCCTATAGGTGCCCGGGGCATCTAATGATGATCGGCACGACGCACTACACGTCTGCGAGGTCTTCATGACGGACACGACCGCACCCGTCGCCTTCCCTCAGAGCCGGACCTGCCCCTACCACCCGCCCGCCGCCTACGACTCGCTGCGCACCGAGCGCCCCCTCACCCGCATCGCCCTCTTCGACGGCCGCGAGGCCTGGCTGGTCAGCGGGCACACGATCGCCCGCGCGCTGCTGGCCGACCCGCGCCTGTCGTCCAACCGCGACCGGCCCGGCTTTCCCGCCCCGACCAAGCGGTTCGCCGGGATCCGCAACCGCAGAACGGCCCTGCTCGGCGTCGACGACCCCGAACACCGCACTCAGCGGCGCATGGTCGTCGGGGACTTCACCCTCAAGCGGGCCGTCGAACTCCGGCCACGGATCCAGCAGATCGTCGACGAACGGCTCGACGCGATGATCGCCCAGGGCCCGCCCGCGGACCTGGTGACCGCCTTCGCGCTGCCCGTGCCGTCCATGGTGATCTGCGCCCTGCTCGGCGTCCCGTACTCCGACCACGACTTCTTCGAGACCCAGTCGCGGCGGCTGCTGCGCGGCCCGGAGACCGCCGACGTGCTCGACGCCCGCGACCGGCTGGAGGCGTACTTCGGTGAGTTGATCGACCGCAAGCAGAAGGACCGAGGCACCGGTCTGCTGGACGACCTGGTCCACCGGCAGCTGAGCGACGGCGCACTCGACCGCGAGGGCCTGATCGCCATGGCTCTCATCCTGCTGGTCGCGGGCCACGAGACGACCGCCAACATGATCTCGCTCGGCACCTTCACCCCTGTCTCTTATAC
>KL569180.1:1355-1616 GCA_000715635.1 Streptomyces violaceus
ATGCTGTCGATCGCGGACGGCATGCTGCGCCTGGCCGTCGAGGACATCGAGGTGGCCGGGACGACGATCCGCAAGGGCGAGGGCGTGGTCTTCGCGACCTCCGTCATCAACCGCGACGAGACGGTCTACCCCGAGCCGGACACGCTCGACTGGACCCGCCCGGCCCGGCACCACGTGGCGTTCGGCTTCGGCATCCACCAGTGCCTCGGGCAGAACCTCGCCCGCGCCGAACTGGAGATCGCCCTGCACACCCTCTTCGAC
>KL569180.1:1839-5886 GCA_000715635.1 Streptomyces violaceus
CGAGGAGATCCCCTTCAAGCCGGGCGACACGATCCAGGGGATGCTGGAACTCCCCGTGACCTGGTAAGAGGCTTCCGCACATGCACATCGACATCGAGATCGACACGGACGTCTGCATCGGCGCGGGCCAGTGCGCCCTGACCGCCCCGGAGGTGTTCACCCAGGACGACGACGGCTACAGCGCCCTGCTGCCCGGACAGGAGGACGGCGGCGGCAGCCCGCTGGTGCGGGAGGCGGCCCGGGCCTGTCCGGTGAGCGCCATCACCGTCTCGGAGAGGGTGAGCTGAAGCCCGGCCTCACGTGGTCCGCAGGAGCAGCCGGGCCGCCTCGCGCGCCTCGGCAGCGGGCTCGGCGCTCCTGGTGACACCCGCCGTGACCATGGCACCCTCGGCCAGAAGGAACAGCTGCCCGGCCAGCGCGTCGGGCAGCCCCGCCGCGTCCACGAGCGAGGCGAGGTAGTCCCGGAACGCCCGCTTGTGCGCGCGCACTTGGCCGGCCACGCGCGCGGACGTGGCACCGAGCTCACCGTAGGCGTTGAGCCACGCGCAGCCGCGGAAGTCCGGCTCGCCGAACCATTCGCCGAGCCAGTCGAACACGGCCAGGATCCGCTCCTCCGGCTCCTCGTGCCGCTCGACGTACTCGGCCAGCTGCCCGCGCCAGCGCGCGTCGCGCCGCTCCAGATACGCCTCCACCAGCTGCTCCTTCGCCGGGAACAGCTGGTAGAGCCGCTTGAGCGAGACCCCGGAGGTGCCGCGGACGTCGTCCATCCCGACGGACTGCACGCCCCGCCCGTAGAACAGCTCCTCGGCCGCGTCCAGCGCCCGCTCCCGGGCCACCGCGCTGTCCATGGACCACCACTCCTTGACGAGAGAACGAGCGTTCTCCTACCGTAGCAGCCATCGGGAGAACGCTCGTTCTCCGCTGTGGCCAGGGAGAATCAATGACCGACCGACCGCCCCTGCCGCCCTTCACCCGCGAGAGCGCCGCACAGAAGGTCCAGGCCGCCGAGGACGCCTGGAACACCCGCGACCCGCACAAGGTCGCCCTCGCCTACTCGGAGGACTCCGTCTGGCGCAACCGCGACACCTTCGTCACCGGCCGCGCCCGGATCGTGGAGTTCCTGACCCGCAAGTGGGAGCGCGAGCGGGAGTACGCGCTGCGCAAGGACCTCTGGGCCTTCGACGGCAATCGCATCGCCGTCCGCTTCCAGTACGAGTGCCGGGACGCCGACGGACAGTGGTGGCGCTCCTACGGCAACGAGCTGTGGGAGTTCGACGAGCACGGCCTGATGAGCCGCCGCGAGGCGAGCATCAACGACGTATCGATCGAGGAGAACGAGCGCCGCATCCTCGGACCCCGGCCGGAGCCGGGGCGCGGTCACACCTTCCCGCTCCGGTGACCCCCGAGGGGAGTCGCTAAGGTCTCCGGGATGACCGAACAGGCCGCCCGCAAGCCCTTCCTCCATGTCGTCGTCTGCGCCGCCGGAATCGCCGCGGACGTCAGCAAACTGATCACCGCCGCGCAGGAGCGCGACTGGGAGGTCGGAGTCATCGCGACGCCGGTCGCCATGAACGGCTTCTTCGACACCGCCGCCGTCGAAGCCCGGACGGGCCGCCCCATCCGCTCCGCCTGGCGCACCCCGAGCGATCCACGCCCGTTCCCGGCACCCGACGCCGTGGTCGTCGCACCCGCCACCTTCAACACCGTCAACAAGTGGGCGGCCGGCATCGCCGACACCCTCGCGCTGGGCACCCTGTGCGAGGCCGCGGGGCTCGGCGTGCCGATCGCCGTCCTGCCGTGCGTGGCCGACGCGCTGGCCGCCCACCCCGCCTACCGGGACAGCCTCGAACGGCTGCGGGGGATGGGCGTGCGGTTCGGGGAGCCTTACACCGGAGAGCCGGGCGAGGACGGCGGGCGGCCGGAGTTCGGGTGGGAACGGGCGCTGGACCTGGTCGAACAGGGCTGACGGTCAGCCGCAGCCGACCGTGGGCCCCTCCACCATGCCGCCGGTGTAGAGCGCCTGCCCGCGCGGCATCCAGTAGCCCAGCTTCGAGACCACCGTCGAGCAGGCGGACCCCTGTGTGACCTGGACCCGCACGGTGGCCGGACGGCCCGGCTGGAGATCGGTCAGCGCACAGTCCACGGAGTACGCCAGCCTGGCCTTCGACGGGGCCCGTCCGATGAGCGGGTTGACGCACCGGGCGTCCGCCGTGCTGATCCGCACCCCCGTGCTCTCCTCGCCGATCAGCCCGAAGCGGGCACTGCCGTCGCCCTGTTCGCTGTCGCGGTACACCCGGTACGTCAGCGTGGTGGTGGCCCCGCGACGCAGGGCGGTCCGGTCGACCTCGACGCGGTGCGTGGGCCGCTGCTTCGGCGCGCTCAGGGTGAGCACGGCCCGGACCGTGCCGCGCAGGTCCACACCCCCCGGCGTGGACCGGACGTGCACGGTGGCCGTGACGTCGTAGACCCCCGGGCCGGGGTACGGCTGCGAACCGGGCAGAGTCCCGGAGGCGACCGTCCTGCCCTGGCGTTTCGCCGTCCAGGTACCGGAGGTCAGACAGGCGTACCGGACGGACGTGCCGGGACGGCTGCAGTTCGCGGGAGCCGAGACCGCCATCACCGGGGTGCCGCTGCCCGCGCACAGGCTGACCGTGGCCCGCTCGCCGTCCGCGCCGCGCAGGACGCCCGCGGGTGCGCACAGCGTCGCCGGTCCCTCGGCCGCCGGAGCCTGGGCCCGGACCTCGTGCCCGGGCGGGTCCGGCCGGCTCCAGGCGGTCGAGACGAGGGCGAGGGACGCCGCGGCTGCCCCGGTCAGGATCCTGAGTGTCCTCCGTCGTGCCGCCACGCGTTCTCCCGTACGCCGCCGACCGGCCGGGCGCCGGTCACCTGCGCCGAGGATGCGGCAGCGGCCCCGCCGCCTCGCCGCTCCCACGCCGTGCGGTCACCTGGGGGCAGCAACGATGACGGCCCGTCAGCCGGTCCGGCGCACCCTGCCTTCGAGCGCACACGAGCACGTACGCTCCCCCTGGAACCCCCTCCCGAAGGCAGGAGCAGCAACGATGCAGTACGTGAAGCTCGGTTCGACGGGCCTGGACGTCTCCCGGATCTGTCTGGGGTGCATGACCTACGGCCTGCCCGACCGTGGCCGTCACGAGTGGACCCTCGACGAAGAGGCCTCGCGCCCGCTGATCCGGCAGGCGGTCGAGGCGGGGATCAACTTCTTCGACACGGCCAACGTCTACTCCGACGGCACCAGCGAGGAGATCGTCGGCCGTGCCCTGCGCGACTTCGCCCGCCGCGACGAGATCGTGCTCGCGACGAAGGTGCACGGCCGCATGCGGCCCGGGCCGAACGGCGGCGGACTGTCCCGCAAGGCGATCATCACCGAACTCGACCAGAGCCTGACCCGCCTCGGCACCGACTACGTCGACCTCTACCAGATCCACCGCTTCGACCCGCACACCCCGGTCGAGGAGACGATGGAGGCCCTGCACGACGTCGTCAAGGCCGGCAAGGTCCGCTACATCGGGGCCAGTTCGATGTACGCCTGGCAGTTCTCCAAGGCCCAGTACACCGCGCGGCTGAACGGCTGGACGCGCTTCGTCTCCATGCAGAACCACTACAACCTCATCTACCGCGAGGAGGAGCGCGAGATGCTGCCCCTGTGCGCGGACCAGGGTGTGGGCGTGCTGCCCTGGAGCCCGCTCGCCCGCGGCCGTCTCACCCGCGACTGGGACACCACGACCGAGCGCAGCGCCACCGACACCTTCGGCAGCAACCTGTACCAAGAGGGCGACCGCACCATCGTCGAGGCCGTCACCCGCATCGCGGCCGACCGCGACGTCCCCCGCGCCCAGGTGGCCCTGGCCTGGCTGCTCCACCAGTCCACGGTCACAGCGCCGATCGTAGGAGCGTCGAAGCCCCGGCATCTGGAGGACGCGGTGGCAGCCGTGGAACTCCAGCTGACGGACAAGGAGCTCGAGGAGCTGGAGCGGCCCTACACGCCCCATCCCATCGCGGGACACTGAATCGCCCTGCCTTTTTAGG
>KL569180.1:6081-9300 GCA_000715635.1 Streptomyces violaceus
AGGGGCGCGGGGAACTGCGCGACAAGCCACAACGGCGCCGCAGACGAACCACAGCCTTCCCGCGGAGCGGTCAGTGGGGCCCCTGCGGCGACGCGAACTCCGTCCCGCAGGGCCCCGCCCCCTCACTCTCCGGCAGCGCCACCCGCCCCCCACTCATCGACAACGTCCGGTAGAACCTCCCGATCCGCTCCGCCGACCGCCCCACATAGTGCCCGATGAACGACCGCCGGAACCGATCACCCGAACGGTTCGGCTGCGACCCGTGCACCAGGCTGCCGTTGAAGAACAGAACATCCCCCGGCGACATGTCCACCGGCACGGGCGCCAGCCCGGGCGGTGGCGGAACATACTCCCGGGCGAAGGAAACCCCCGCATCCGCCTCCTCCGGGCAGAACACCTCCATCCGGTGCGTGCCCGGCACGACCTCCAGCCCGCCGTTCTCCCGGTCGATCACGTCACACGCCAGCCACGCCGCCACGCACGTGCCCGGCTCCACCCGCAGATAGAAGTTGTCCTGGTGCAGCGCCTGGCCCCGGGCGCCCGGCGGCTTGAAGTAGAACATGCTCTGCGCGGCCAGGACCTCCTCCCCGAGGAGCACCTCCAGGACCGTGCGCAGCCGGGCGTCCAGCAGGACGTCCCGGGCGAGGCCGTTGATCTCGTGCGGGTGCATCACCCGCGGCCAGACGCGCAGCGGATCGGCGTCCGGCCCGGCCGCACGCGGCTCGAAGTGCCCGGGAACCGGGCCGGCCGCGTGCAGTGCCGCGAACTCGCCGCACAGCCGCTCGATCTCGTCGGCCCCGAAGAGCCCGCGTACGACCGTGAAACCGTCCTCCTCGAACCCCTCCCGGTACCGCCGGAGCCCGGCGGGGTCCAGGATGGGAGCGCCGGCGGCGCCGTTGCCCGTGACTGTCATGAGCGCACTCCTCGGTCGGGTGTCCACGGTCCGACACTAGGCCGCCCTGTCGTCGAGGAGGATGCCCGTGCGTGCTGACGGATTGCCCGGCACTGCTGAGCACGGGAACGACGGGGTCCCCGCCCCGCCGCCCGGCCTGGTCGTGCTCGGCCATTTCGACCAGCCGCCCGGCTACGCCGTCAACCGCCCGCGTGGCTCCGCGAGCTGGCTCTTCACCTGGACCACGGGAGGCCGGGGCCGGCTGCGGCAGGGCGCCGTGGAGACCTCGGTCGGCGCAGGTGACCTCGTGGTGCTCGCGCCGGGTGTCCCGCACGGTTACGCGGTGGAGCCCGGCGCTCGGCACTGGCGGTTCTGGTGGGCGCACTGCCAGGCCCGCCCGTCGTGGGCCGGGTGGCTGCGGCCGTACGACGCCGGCGACGGGGTGTACGTGGTCACAGCCGCCCCGGCCGGTGTGCACGGCCGCGTCGAGTCGGCGTTCCGGCGGATGCACACCGACGCCCGCTGGACCGGGACGGAGGCACCGGCCGCCCCGGCCGCCCCGGCCGCCCCGGCGTCCCCGGACGGGCAGGTCGCCGTCGCGCACGGCAGCGCGGCCCGCGAACTCGCCCTGTGCGCGCTGGAGGAGATCGTCCTCCTCACCACCGCCGGCGCCCGGCCGGCGGCACCCCGCCCCGGTCTCGACGCACGGATCCGCCGGGCCGAGGAGCTGATCGCCGCCGACCCGGGCGCCCCGCACACCGTCCGCTCGCTCGCCGGGGGCGTCGCCCTGTCGACGTCCCGCTTCGCCCACCTGTTCAGCCGGCAGCTCGGCCAGTCGCCCATGCGCGCCCTGCGTGAGGCCCGGCTGCGGCACGCCGCGCGGCTCCTGGAGGGCACCGACCTGCCCGTGGAACGTGTGGCCGCTGCCTCGGGTTTCGCCAGCCCGTTCCACTTCAACCGCGTCTTCCGCGAGCGCTACGGGATGCCGCCCGGGGCGTACCGGACAAAGTACGGCGACCCGTCCGGCCCAGCGGTTTCCGGACGGCGACGGGAACCGGGCGAATACCTGCCATAAAAACCGAGCAGGGAGCCCGGAAATCCCTTTCCGAGCGCTGATTGACATTTTGTCAAAAAGCCCTGGCCGCCTACGTAATGCACGAAACCGCGAGATCCCTTGTTCCTTGTCGCTGACCTGTGCAAAGGTGTGCCCTGTCGGCGTGCGGACAGCGCGCCGTTCTTTCGTATGCGCGAGCCGCCGTGCCGGCATACCCCTTGGTATGGACTTTATTCCGCATGTCCTTGAGAGGAATGCAGCCGTGAACGACGCAAGTCCGTCGAATTCCCCGGCCCCGGCCCGCAGGTTCGGCCCGACGGACGAGCAACTGAGTGCCGAGCTCAGGAAGTGGACGGGCGCGACGCCCGCACTTCATCCCGTCGGCGAGCTGCTGGACCGGCACTGGGAGGCGGCTTTCGCCTACGCCCGGCTGTGCACCGGCGGTCCGCATTTCGCCGGAATGCTCACCACCGCCGCCTTCACCCGGCTCTTCGGCGAAAGCCTGCGCCAGAACGGTCCGACGTCCGCCTGGCGGCCCCAACTGCTCGTCACCGTACGGCGGATCGCGGCCGAGTGGGCCACCGACCACCGAAGAGACATGCTCCACCCGGATCTGCTGTCCGAGGCCGGTGACGGGGAGCGGCCGGCCGCCCGGCTGCTGCCGCCGCAGCACCGGCGCCTGCTGTCCGGGGCCTTTCAGCGGCTGCCCCAATCGGCTCGCTGCCTGCTGTGGCACATCGAGGTCGAGGCCGAACCGCTCACGGCTCCCGCCGGGTTGCTCGGCCTGGACGAGGAGGGCGCACGCGTCGAACTGGCCCGGGCCCGCGACCGGATGCGCGAGGAGTGCCTCCAGCTGCACCGCGAACTCGCCCCCGACGAGGAATGCCGGCGCTACCTGCGCCTGCTCGATGTGACGTATCGACGTGGCGCCCTCGACATCGACCCCGATCTACGCGCGCATATCGAGGGATGCGGGCACTGCAGCGTCGCCGCGGACCAGCTCGACCGGTTCAACCACGGGCTCGGCGTCGCCCTTGCGGAGGCGGTGCTGGGCTGGGGCGGGCAGGACTACGTGGAGAGCGCGTCGAGCCGCGCCGCCAAGGCCTCCCCGGGGAGCGGCGTTCCCGGGGACATGGCCGGCACGGAACCGGCCGGTGCCGCGCGTGCGGCGTTCCCGGACCCCGTCGCCCTCGCCGGCGCGGTCGGGGAGTCGTTCACCGACCCCGTCGACCCGGTGGCCGCGCCACCCGCCCCCGCAGCCGAGGGAGAAGCG
>KL569180.1:9523-10522 GCA_000715635.1 Streptomyces violaceus
AGCCGAGGGAGAAGCGGGTGCCCCACCGCAGGTCCGGGTCCAGGCGCAGGACCAGGCGCAGGACCAGGCGCAGGCCCTGGCCCACGCCCAGGAGGCATTCCCCACCACCCCACCCGGCGCGCCTGCACCGGCCGGTGGCACGGCCCCCGGCCCGGACGCCGTGGGCCCCCGCACCGCCTCGCGCAGATCCGCCCACAAGGCGGCCCGCCGTGCCGCCCGCCGCCGTAACCTCACCGTGGGCGTCCTGACCGTCAGCGGCCTGGTCGTCCTCCCGTTGGTCATGTGGTCCATCGGCAACTCCGGCGACGTCGCCCCACCGGCCGGCGCGGACCGGCCCTCCGAGGCACCAGGCCCGGGCGCGGGCAAGCCGACCGGTGACCCGTCCTGGATCGGGGCGGGCGAGCCCCGCAAGGGCGCTCTGCGCGGCCGGCTGCACAACGTCGCCTCGGGCCTGTGCGTCGGCGTCGAGGGCAAGAAGGCCGTCGAGGACGCGGAAGCCGAACTCACCACCTGCTCCTCGGCCCCCGCCCAGCAGTGGACGTACGAGACCGACGGGCTGCTGCGCAACGGTGCCGCCCCCGACCTGTGCCTGGACTCACGGCTCGGCTACTCGGTGCGGCTGGCCCCCTGCACGGGCCCGTCCCGGCCCGACATCAACGACATTCGCTACGACTTCATCCTCCAGGGCGCCCTGGTGCCCCGCCGGGACCAGGAGCTCGCCCTGGCGCCGGCCGCGACCGACGGCTCGGGGGCCCTGGTCCTCAAGACCCGGGCGGACGACGAGGTCCAGCGCTGGGTGATCGACACCTCCAAGGCCGATCTCCAGATGGAGGTCGTCAACTGGGAGGCCGCCGCTCCGGTGCCGCAGCCCACTCCCACCCCCACCCCCACACCGTCGAGGACACCCGAGCCGACCCCCACCCCGACCGCCACTCCGTCGACGCCCCGGCCGGCGCCCACGAGCCCCTCGCCCAGCACCACGTGCCACTACTACGGCTA
>KL569180.1:10743-12318 GCA_000715635.1 Streptomyces violaceus
CCCGAGCCGGGTGAATTCCCCGAGCTCGACGCGGTGCCCGTGCTGTTGCACGATCCGCCGCCACAGCAGGGTCGCCAGCGATCCGGCGTAGGTCAGATTGGGGCCGATGTTCACGCCGAGCAGCACCGCCAGCACGGCACCGGGACCGGCCCCGGCGGTCAGCGGCAGCAGCACCAGCACCGCGGGCAGGTTGTTGATGAGGTTCGCCAGGACGGCGGCCAGCGCGGCCACGCCCAGCAGCGCGAGCAGGCCCGAGCCGTCGGGCAGCACACGGTGGAGCGCGTCGGCGAGCCCGTTGTCGACGACCGCGCGCACGACGACGCCGAGCGCGAGCACGAACGCCAGGAAGGCCGGGGACGCGGAGCGCAGCACCGTCAGCGGGGTGGCCCGCCGCCGCACCAGCGCCCGCCCGGCCAGCACCAGCGCACCCGCCAGCGCGGCCCACGCCGGTGCGATCCCGAGGGCGGAGGCCACGACGAATCCGGCCAGTGTGCAGCCCACCGTGACCAGGGCGAACAGCGGCAGCTCGGGAGGCCGCGCGGGGTCGACGGAGGGGAGAGGAGCGTCCAGTTCACGGTCGAAGAACCGCCGGAAGATCAGGTACTCGGCGCCGATCGCGACCAGCCAGGGCAGAGCCATCAGCGCCGTGAACCGGGTGAAGCTCAGTCCGCTCGCCGCGAAGGCGAGGAGGTTGGTCAGGTTGGAGACGGGCAGCAGCAGCGAGGCGGTGTTCGACAGGTGCGCGCACGCGTAGAGGTGCGGCCGGGCCTGGACGCCCATCCTGGTGGCGGTGGCGAGCACCACCGGTGTCAGCAGGACGACCGTGGCGTCCAGGCTGAGCACGGCCGTGATGACGGAGGCCAGCGCGAACACCGCGGTCAGCAGCCGCCCGGGACGCCCCGCCGCCCAGCGGGCCATCCACGCCCCGCACGCCGTGAACAGTCCCTCGACGTCGCAGAAGTGGGCGAGCACCAGCACGGCTGCGAGGAAACCGACCACGGGCCCCAGACGCTGGATCTCCTCCCACGCGTGAGCGGGCGAGATCACTCCGACGGCGACGGCGAGCCCGGCGGCCGGAACCGCCAGTACGGCCTCGGGCAGCCCCTTCGGGCGGACGACGGCCCAGACGAGCACAGCGGCCAGCAGCGCCACGGACAGGACTTCGGCGAGCGGGGTGTTCAGGGCGGGGTCCTCCGGGGCGTATGCAGGCGGTGCCCGCCCATGAAACCAGGCTCCGGTAAGAACCTGTGCCCGGGCTTTCTTACGGCCCGCGTCGGAGAGTGGCCGGCGGTGCCGCCGAGTTCACCGTCCGTTCACAGCGCGTCGAGCAACGTCAGCTCGGCCCAGATCGTCTTGCCCTCGGGGGTGTGCCTGCTGCCCCAGCGCTCGGTGAGCTGGGCCACCAGGAGCAGACCGCGTCCGCCCTCGTCCCAGGTCTTGGCCCGGCGCAGGTGCGGCGCCGTGTGGTTGGTGTCGGACACCTCGCAGATCAGCGTGGCCGCGTCGTGGATCAGCCGCAGCCGGATGGGCTTGGCGCCGTAGCGGATGGCGTTGGTGACCAGCTCGCTCACCACC
>KL569180.1:12568-12853 GCA_000715635.1 Streptomyces violaceus
AGCGGATGGCGTTGGTGACCAGCTCGCTCACCACCAGCTCCGCGGTGAACGTGGCCTCGGTCAGCGCCCAGCGCTCGAGCTGTTCGACGACCTGCTTGCGGATGGGGGCCACCAGGGCCGGGTCGGCCGGGATGTCCCAGGTTGCGACCTGGGAGGACGGCAGACCCCGGGTGCGGGCCAGCAGCAGGGCCACGTCGTCGGCGGAGCCGCCCGAGGGGAGCAGCGCCTGCAGCACGCGGTCGCAGATCTCGTCCAATGAGCCGGCGGGGACCGACAAGGACTCGC
>KL569180.1:13062-13856 GCA_000715635.1 Streptomyces violaceus
CGCCATCAGAGATGTGTATAAGAGACAGGGCTGTGTCGATGTCCCGCTCGCGGCTCGCGAGCAGCCCGTCCGTGTGGAACGACAGGACACTGCCCTCACGCAGCTCCACCTCGGCGCTCTCGAACGGCAGCCCCCCGACACCGAGCGGGGGACCGGAGGGCAGGTCGAGCTGCCGGGCCGGGCCGTCCGGTGGGACCAGGAAGGGCTGCGGGTGCCCGGCCCGGGCCAGGGTGCAACGCCGCGACACCGGGTCGTACACCGCGTAGAGGCAGGTCGCGCCCACCTCCCCGGTGCCGGCCGCCTCTTCGCCGCCGGACTCCTGGGACAGCCGGACGACCAGGTCGTCGAGGTGGGTGAGCAGTTCGTCGGGGGCCAGGTCGATGTCGGCGAGGGTGCGGACGGCGGTGCGCAGCCGGCCCATGGTGGCCGAGGCCTGGATGCCGTGGCCGACGACGTCCCCGACGACCATGGCGACCCGCATCCCGGACAGCGGGATCACGTCGAACCAGTCGCCGCCCACACCGGAGCGGGTGGCGGGCAGATAGCGGGAGGCCGCCTCCACCGCGGCGGTGTGCGGCAGGTGGCGGGGCAGCAGGCTGCGCTGCAGGGTGAGGGTCGTCTCCCGCTCGCGGGAGTAGCGGCGCGCGTTGTCGATGCAGACGGCGGCCCGGGCCGTGACCTCCTCGGCCAGCAGCACATCGTCGTCCGTGAAGTTCTCGGCGCGATGAAAGCGGGTGAACACCGCGACCCCGAGGATGGTGCCCCTGGCCTGGAGCGGGACGGACATCGTGGAG
>KL569180.1:14042-14589 GCA_000715635.1 Streptomyces violaceus
TCAGAGATGTGTATAAGAGACAGCTCGAGGTCCTCTTCCGAACCCGAGGCCACCACCGCGTGGCCCGCGATCAGCGAGGCGGCCTGCGGGGAGGACGCCGGGTAGATCTCCACCTGCCCCGGCTTGGCGACGGCGTCGGGGCTGCCCGAGTTGACCGACTGGTGGGCGGCCCGGCGCAGACTCACCGGCGGGACGGGCGGCCCTGCGGACTCGCCGCCGTGCTCCCGGGTGTCGAGCAGGTCGACGCTGACGAAGTCGGCGAGCGCCGGGACGCACACGTCCGCCAGCTCCTGGGCCGTACGGGTGACGTCGAGGGTGGTGCCGATGCGCACGCTCGCCTCGTTGACGAGTTGCAGCCGCTCCCGTGACCGGTACTGGTCGCTGAAGTCGTGGGCGGTCACGCACACGCCCCGCACCTGGCCGGACGCGTCGGTGAGCGGGGCGATCCGGGCCAGCCAGGCGTGCGCGCCCCGGGTCTCGCCGCTGGCCTTCATGTACGTCTGCATGTCCTGACGCCGGCCGGTGCTCAGCACCTGGAGCAGATTCT
>KL569180.1:14848-16031 GCA_000715635.1 Streptomyces violaceus
CTGCCGATGTCGGTGGGTCTCAGACCCCGCAGGCGGTCGGCGGGCATCCCGAGGAGGTCCGCCATGGCGTCGTTGACGCCGCGCAGCCTCAGCCCCTCGTCGAAGATCATTGTGGCGCAGGGTGACTGTGTGAGGGCCGACCGCACCAGCGGGTCGTCCGACGGCTCCGTACCGGCGGCCTCCGGCGGGGACACGGCGAACCACTCGGCCGTCTCGCCCTCCGGCGGTCTGCGGTGGGCGAGCACCCAGACGGACACCGTACGGCCGTCGCGGTGACGCAGCGCGAGCATGCCGCTCCAGCGGGCATCGTGGGGCGCGGGCGGCGCGTCCGCGTCGTCGGCCAGCAGCTCGGCGGCCGGACGGCCCACGACCTGGGCGGACGTGTGGCCCAGGAGACGGCGGGCACCCTCGCTCCACTCGGTGAGCGTGCCGTCGGCGGCGATGACGGCACGGGCGGCCACGCCATCGTCCAACGGCTCGTCCGGGATCATCGTCGCCACTCCATACGGACACTCACAGTGATCAGAGAGGTCGCTTGAGTTCCAGCCTAGTCCGTAGGCGCCCGACGTGAACCGGTAACCCCGGCGGCGCCCGGCTGTGTGGGGTCGGGGCGCCGATTCCGGCCGATGTGACGCCTGGGACAGAAGTATGTTGCCGCACCCTTGACGGCCCTGTGTGACACCTCGACAGAATCTGTTTGTTCACGATCAGTTGTGAGTGCTTCTGGGCCTTAATGAGGGAGAGCCGCCATGTCGGTCACGCGCAGATCGGTCTTGCTCGCCTCCGCGGCCGCGCCCGCGGCCGGAGCGCTGCTCGGCACCCCGGAGGCGTGGGCCGCAGAGGAGGCGCGCGGCGCGTCCGGCCGCAACACCGTCGCCCTGCGCGACGGCTGGCGCTTCGCGCTGGTCAACCCGGGCGGCATCACCGACCCGACCGGCGCCTACGCCGACGCCGCGCTTCCCGGCTACGACGACTCCCGGTGGCGTGAGGTCGCCGTCCCGCACGACTGGAGCATCGAGCAGGCCCCCACCACCGAGCACGGCACCACCAGCGGCACCGGCTTCCTGCCCGGCGGCCTCGGCGGGTACCGCCTCGCCTTCACCCTGCCGCCCGCCCTCGAGAAGAAGCGGATCTCGGTGGAGTTCGACGGCGTCTACATGGACTCCTACATCCACTGCAACGG
>KL569180.1:16255-22791 GCA_000715635.1 Streptomyces violaceus
GAGATGTGTATAAGAGACAGGACCTGGTGCACACCGACGGCGCCACCGAGAACGTGATCGCGGTCAAGGTCCAGAACCGGCTCCCCAGCAGCCGCTGGTACTCGGGCAGTGGCATCTACCGCGAGGCCCGCCTGGTGATCACCGAGCCGGTGCACGTGGCCCGCTGGGGCACCCGCGTCCTCACACCCGAGATCTCCGCCGAGCGGGCCGTCGTACGGATCGACACCTCGGTCGTCGACGAGTCGGGCGCGGGCGCGGACGTCGAGGTCGTCTCCCGGATCGTCGACCGGAAAGGCCGGACGGTCGCCCGTACCTCCTCCACGGTCGCCGTCACCGACGAGACGACCGAGACCCACGAACTCACCGTCCGGCGACCCGAGTTGTGGGACATCGATGCCCCGCACCGCTACACCCTGCACACCGAACTGCGCGTAGAGGGCCGGACCACCGACACCTATCGCACGCCCTTAGGCTTCCGCACCTTCCGCTTCGACCCGGACGAGGGCTTCTTCCTCAACGGCACCCATCACAAGCTCAAGGGCGTCGACCTCCACCACGACCTGGGCGCACTCGGCGCCGCGGTCAGCATCGACGCCATCCGCCGGCAGATGGAGATCATGCGGTCCATGGGCGTCAACGCCCTGCGCACCTCTCACAACCCACCCGCGCCCGAGGTGATCCAGGTCTGCGAGGAGCTGGGCATCGTCATGCTGGTGGAGGCGTTCGACTGCTGGCGTACCGGCAAGAACCGCTACGACTACGGCCGGTTCTTCGACGAGTGGGTCGAGAAGGACACCACCGAGATGGTGCTGGCGGCCCGCAACTCGCCCGCCGTGCTGATGTGGTCCATCGGCAACGAGGTCCCGGACTCCACCTCCACCGCCGGCCTTGCCATGGCCGACCGGATCATCGAGGCGATCCGCGCCGTGGACGACACACGTCCGCTGATCATCGGCTCCGACAAGTACCGCCGCCTCCCCGCCAAGGGCTCTGCGGCCGACCTGATGCTGGCCAAGCTGGACGGCCTCGGCCTCAACTACAACACCGCCAAGTCGGTGGACCAGCTGCGCGAGGCCTACCCGCATCTCTTCCTCTTCGAGTCCGAGTCCTCCTCGGAGACCTCCACCCGCGGCGCTTACCAGGAGCCCGAGCACCTCAACACCGGTGAGGACTACACGCCGGGCCGGCGTGCGACCTCCTCCTACGACAACAACCTCGCCTCCTGGACCATGAGCGGCGAGTACGGCCACAAGAAGGACCGGGACCGCAAGTGGTTCGCCGGGCAGTTCCTGTGGTCGGGCATCGACTACATCGGCGAGCCCACGCCGTACGACGTCTTCCCGGTCAAGGCGTCCTTCTTCGGCGCGGTCGACACCGCGGGCTTCCCGAAGGACATGTACTACCTCTTCCGGAGCCAGTGGACCGAGAAGCCGATGGTCCACCTGCTCCCGATGACCTGGAACCACGCCGAGGGCGACACGGTCGAGGTCTGGGCGTACGCCAACGTCGACACCGTCGAACTGTTCCTCAACGGAAAGTCGCTGGGCGTCCGGCGGTTCGACACCAAGAAGACCGTCGACGGCCGCGCGTACCTGGAGACCACCGAGGCGACCGGCGACGACAAGACCTTCACCGACGGCCCCTATCCCGGCAGCTACACCAGTCCGAACGGCAGCGCCGGCAAGCTGCACCTGACCTGGAAGGTGCCCTTTGAGCCGGGCGAGCTGAAGGCCGTCGCGCGCAAGGGCGGCAAGACGGTCGCCACCGACGTGCTGTGCACCGCCGGTGCCGCGCACGCGATCCGCCTGACACCGGACCGCAAGTCCCTCGCCGCGGACGGCCGTTCGCTGGTCTTCGTGACCGCCGAAGTGGTCGACCGGCGCGGTGTGGTGGTGCCCGGCGCCGAGCACCTGATCTCCTTCGAGGTGGCGGGCGGCTCCCTCGCCGGGCTCGACAACGGCCGGCAGGAGAGCGCCGAGCGCTACCAGGCGAGCACCCGCACCGCCCACCACGGCAAGGCGCTCGCCATCGTCCGCTCCGGCACGAGGACAGGCACGGTGAAGGTGACCGCCCGCGCCGACGGCCTGCGCACCGGCACGGCGACCGTACGCACCACCCCGGCCCGGGACCGGGCCGAGACGACCCCGCCCGCCTTCAGGCCGGAGCACCCGGCTCCCCTGGACCACCCGCACGCGGACGCCAGTTACTCCGGCCGCCCGGACACCCTGCCCGCCGCCATGCTCGACGGCGATCCGGCCACCGGCTGGTCCAACGGCTTCTTCAAGCAGGCCACGGCCCTGCTGCCCGCCTTCGACGGGGCCCGCTCCGAGGACTGGGTCTCGGTCGACCACGGACGCACCCGCGGCTTCGACCGGGTGGACGTCTCCTTCACGGTGGACGCCACGCACAGCCTGCCCGCGGCGATCGGGGTGGCGGTGTGGGACGGCCAGGCGTGGCGGGCCGTGCGGGACACCGCGATCGACTGGGCCACCGTTTCCGACGCCCCCACCGTGATCACCTTCAAGGCCGTCCGCGGCTCCCGCATCCGGCTCACCCTGACGAGCCGCCACCCCGACGAGGCGCGGGGCGCGATCCGCATCAGCCGGCTGGACACCCTCTAGACCGCACCGGTCCGGACGGGTGGCGGACAGCCAGTCCCGTCCGGACCGTTGACGGGGTGTCACATCAGCAACAACCATGGCGGCATCCGCATCTGGGAGCGCTCCCACGACGAGCGCCACCCGCACCTCTCCAGAGGAGCCCAGACGTGAAACGACGCAGAACCGCCCTGCTGTCCCTGACGGCCCTCCTGGCGGCCGCGCTCACCGCGCTGCCCTCCGCGCCGGCCGGGGCCGAAGAGCTCGAACAGGTCAAGAACGGTACCTTCGACACCACCACCGCCCCCTGGTGGACGACCAGCAACGTCACCGGGGGTCTGTCCGACGGCCGGCTCTGCGCCGACGTACCCGGCGGCACCACCAACCGCTGGGACGCCGCCGTCGGGCAGAACGACATCACCCTCGTGAAGGGGGAGTCGTACCGCTTCTCCTTCAGTGCGACCGGCACGCCCGCCGGGCACGTGGTGCGGGCGATCGTAGGCCTGTCGGTGTCCCCGTACGACACCTACTACGAGGTGATACCGCAGCTCAGCGTCTCCGGCGACAGGTACTCCTACACCTTCACCTCGCCCGTCGACACCTCCCAGGGCCAGGTCGGCTTCCAGCTCGGCGGCAGCGCGGACGCCTGGCGCTTCTGCATGGACGACGTCTCGCTGCTGGGCGGCGTCGCGCCGGAGCCGTACGAGCCCGACACCGGCCCCCGGGTCCGCGTCAACCAAGTCGGCTACCTGCCCGCCGGGCCGAAGAACGCCACCCTGGTCACCGACGCCACGGCGAAACTGCCCTGGGAGCTGAAGAACGCCCGCGGTGCCGTGGTCGCCCGGGGCACGACCGTGCCACGCGGCGTCGACGCCTCCTCCGGGCAGAACGTCCACTCGATCGACTTCGGCGCGTACCGCAAGAAGGGGACCGGCTTCACTCTGGTCACCGACGGCGAGACCAGCCGCCCCTTCGACGTCGGCGCGAGTGCGTACGAACGGCTCCGGCTGGACTCGGCGAAGTACTACTACACCCAGCGCAGTGGCATCGAGATCCGCGAGGACCTGCGGCCCGGGTACGGCCGCCCGGCCGGGCACGTGGGCGTGGCCCCCAACCAGGGCGACACCGCCGTGCCGTGCCAGCCCGGTGTGTGCGACTACACGCTCGACGTCGGCGGCGGCTGGTACGACGCCGGCGACCACGGCAAGTACGTCGTCAACGGGGGCATCTCCACCTGGGAGGTGCTGAGCACGCACGAACGCGCGCTGCACGCCCGCACCGGCGACGCCGACAAGCTCGGCGACGGCACGCTCGCCATCCCCGAGAGCGGCAACAAGGTCCCGGACATCCTCGACGAGGCCCGCTGGGAGCTGGAGTTCCTGCTGAAGATGCAGGTGCCCGCCGGGAATCCGCTGGCCGGCATGGCCCACCACAAGATGCACGACGAGCAGTGGACCGGGCTGCCGCTGCTGCCCAGCGACGACCCGCAGAAGCGGGAGCTGCACCCGCCGTCCACCGCGGCCACCCTGAACCTCGCGGCCACGGCCGCGCAGGCGGCCCGCCTCTACCGGTCCCACGACAAGGCGTTCGCCGACAGGGCGCTGGCGGCCGCCCGCAAGGCCTGGTCGGCGGCGCTCGCCCACCCCGACCGCCACGCCTCCGAGAGCGACGGCATCGGCGGCGGCGCCTACGCCGACAGCGACGTCACCGACGACTTCTACTGGGCGGCGGCCGAGCTGTACCTCAGCACGGGGGAGAAGCAGTTCGAGGACCACGTCCTGAAGTCCCCGGTCCACACGGCCGACATCTTCAAGCCCATCGGCTTCGACTGGGCACGCACCGGCGCGGCGGGACGGCTCGACCTCGCCACGGTGCCGAACAAGCTGCCCGGCCGGGACAAGATCCGCCAGTCCGTCGTCAAGGGCGCCGACCGCTACCTGGCGACGCTGAAGGCACACCCCTACGGCATGCCGTACGCGCCGGACGGCAACACGTACGACTGGGGCTCAAGCCACCAGGTGCTCAACAACGCCGTCGTCCTCGCCACCGCGTACGACATCACCGGCTCCTCGAAGTACCGGGACGGCGCGCTCCAGAGCATGGACTACATCCTCGGCCGCAACGCGCTCAACATCTCCTACGTCACCGGCTACGGCGAGGTCAGCTCCGAGAACCAGCACAGCCGCTGGTACGCCCGCCAGCTCGACCCCGACCTGCCGAACCCGCCGAAGGGCACCCTCGCCGGCGGGCCGAACTCGAGCATCCAGGACCCCTACGCACAGAGCAAACTCCAGGGCTGCGTCGGACAGTTCTGCTACATCGACGACATCCAGTCCTGGTCGACCAACGAACACACGATCAACTGGAACGCCGCCCTGACCCGGATGGCCGCCTTCGTGGCGGACCAGGGGTAGGGAACGTGTCCGGTGCCGGGGGAGTCCGCCGACAGGACGCCCCCGGCACCCGCGCGTAGCCTGGTCCCATGCACGCGGTGCGGGTAGACGGCATCGAGATCGCCTACGACCGGGTGGGCTCGGGCCCGCCTCTGGTGCTCGTGCACGGCGCCACCACGGACGCCCGTCTCTGGCGTGGCCAGGTCACCGACCTGGCCGACGCGTTCACCGTGGTCGCCTGGGACGAACCGGGAGCCGGCCGCTCCTCCGACGTACCGCCCTCCTTCACCCTGGCCGACTACGCCCGCTGTCTGGCGGCGGTCATCAAGGACGTGGGCCTCGGCCCGGCCCATGTCCTCGGCCTGTCCTGGGGCGGGACCATCGTGCTGGAGCTCTACCGGCACCACTCCGATCTCGTCAAAACGCTGCTTCTCGTCGACACCTACGCCGGCTGGAAGGGCTCGCTGCCCGCGGCGGAGGTACGGGCACGGGTCGAGGGGGCCGAGCGGATGCTAGCGGTCCCGGCCGAGGACTTCGCGCCGACCATGCCGAGCCTGTTCGCGGGCGCGCCACCCGCCGAAGCCGTACGCCTGCTGTCCGTGATGTCGGCCGACACGCGCCGCCAGAGCATGCGGACCGAGCTCACCGTCATGGCCGAGGCCGACCAGCGTGACCTGCTGCCCAGGATCACGGTGCCGACGCTCCTGCTGTGGGGAGAGCTGGACAAGCGCTCCCCGGTGGAGCAGGTCGCGCACCCGTTCCTGGCGGCGATCCCGCACGCCACGCTGGTCGTGCTTCCGGGCATCGGTCACCTCAGCAACATCGAAGCCCCGGAGCCCTTCAACCGGACCGTCCGGGAGTTCTGCCGCGCCCGGTCCTGAGCGGGCCGGCCCCGGCCGCTCACGCCTCCTCCTTGGGCACGTGGGCGAGCTTGTCCGGATTGGCGACGACATAGATGCCGCGCACCCGGTCGCCCTCCGGGGTGAGGTCCAGCACCAGGACGGCGAACGGCGCGTCCCCGTCGAACAGCACGGCGGCGTCGTCGCCGTTGACGCGGCGGTAGCGCCAGACGGGGTCGCGCGGACCGCCGCGCCCGGACGTGAGCAGGCGGGCCACCTTGTCCCGGCCGTGCACCGGGCGCAGGCTCGCCGGCTTGCGTTTGCCGCCGGCGTCCGTCCACGCCGTGACGTCCGGCGCGAGGACCTCCATCAGCGCGGCGATGTCCCCGCCGAGTGCCGCCCGCACGAACCGCTCGGTCGCCTCCCGCCGCACCCGCGGATGCGCGTCGTACCGCGGCCGCCGCGCGTGCACATGCTCCCGTGCCCGGTGCGCCAACTGCCGTACGGCGGCGGGGGATCGGTCGATGACCTCCGCGATCTCGGCGTGCGGGTATCCGAACACCTCGCCCAGCACGAACACGGCCCGTTCCAGCGGGGTCAGCGACTCCAGGACCACCAGCATCGCCAGCGACACCGACTCGGAGCGCAGGGCGGGCCCCTCGGCGGTCTCGGCCTCGCCCTCGGCGACCAGGGGCTCGGGCAGCCAC
>KL569180.1:23026-23359 GCA_000715635.1 Streptomyces violaceus
AGATAGGCGCGGGGGTTGTCGACGCCTGCCAGGGGAGCGCCGCCGCCGCGGGCCGTCCAGGACAGCCAGGTCTCCTGCAGGACGTCCTCGGTGTCGG
The DNA here is from genome assembly GCA_000715635.1 of Streptomyces violaceus. Classification (GTDB taxonomy): domain Bacteria; phylum Actinomycetota; class Actinomycetes; order Streptomycetales; family Streptomycetaceae; genus Streptomyces; species Streptomyces violaceus. The sequence continues at coordinate 23,124 of KL569180.1, forward strand.
CGACGCTGCCGAGCATGTTGTAGACGACGCCGAACAGCAGCTCGCGATGGTCGACGAACACCCCGGTCGCCTCGTCGATCGGGGCGTCGGTGCCGGGTGCGGTGATCTCGGTCATACGTGGGCCTCCCAGAGACGCGTTCACCACTGGGACCCCGTCGGGGCCCCGGAATGTGACATCGCCGGCGTGCCATGTGACGCGGGTCTCGGCGGCCGATCGGCGGCGCATCGCTGCCGGT
>KL569180.1:23586-24635 GCA_000715635.1 Streptomyces violaceus
TGCCGGTACCGTCTGATTACCTCTCTGACCTGGGGATATTTACGAGTCAGTACCCGAGCGGTACCGTGAAGGCATGCCAGCTCTCAACGTGGAGTTCAGCGACCGCGAACTTGAGGACCTCAGGCAGATCGCCAAGGAGCGCGGTACGTCGATGAAGGCGCTCGTGCGGGAGGCGGCCGCGGCCGACATAGCGCGCCACCGGGCGCTCCAGGAGGGCGCGGCGGCCTTCCGCAGGTTCTTCGCGACCCACGCCGACGAGTTCGCCGCCGCCTTCCCCGACGACGAACCGCCCGCGGACGACGAAGGGCGGGCTGCCTGACCGATGGCACCCGTCATCCATATCGACGTGCCCTGGCTGCTGCAGCGCCATGAGGAGGTCCTGCCGGACCAGCCCACCGTCAACGACTTCTCCGCGCTGGTCGCCGCCGTCGCCCGGCACCGCGTGGACCCGCCGCGCCTCGGGGTGAACTCCGACCCGGCCTGGCGGGCCGCCGCGCTGCTGCACACCCTCGCCGTGCTCCGGCCGCTGCCCACCGCCAACGCCCGCTTCGCCTGCGCGACGGCCGTGGCGTACATGTTCGTCAGCGGCGTCGGCATCGACCCGCCCTACGGCGCCCTCGTCGACCTCGCCCGCGACCTGATGTCCAACACGACCGACGTCTACGGTGCGGCGGACCGGCTGCGGTCCTGGCAGATCTGACCCGATTCACACAGGGCGCACGGAAATGTCGAAAACAGGTGCGAGAGGTGTACACGCGTTCCCTGTTTCTGACTTTCTGTCAATGGGCCGGATGTTGCACGGGCGCCTTGTTGGTCGTGTGGGGGTTGTGCAAGAGTGAAACACACGTGCGGGGGGAATGGCCGGGTGTCGCACGTGATTTGCAGACCGGGTCTGATTCGCCACCGATGAATTCGCACCTCCCGCGCCGCGCCAGAAAAGGTTCGCACCAACCGGGCTCCTTTTCGGCGGCAGGACTTCTGTGTGTCACCTGCGCGTGGGAAGGAACCATCTCAGTGCCCACCCCCCACCCCCCTCGTCCCCCGTATCC
>KL569181.1:0-327 GCA_000715635.1 Streptomyces violaceus
CGCGGGACGGCATAGCGGCGCCCGACGGAGACGGCTGTGATCGCAGGGCGAGGCGCGGGCTGTCGGTGGCGTGGCGGCGGCGCCCGGGGGGCGGGGCGTGGGCACTCGACCATGGCCTCCGTGCCCAGGGCGGCGGCGCGAGCGGCGGGCGGCGAAGGCCGGCGGGGCAGGAGGCTGCCGGAAGGGCGAGTCCCGCGGCACCGGTGCGGTGATGTCCGGGGCGGAAGGGTCAGCGGCGCTGACCGTACCCCCGTAGCCGGTCCTCCACCTCCGCCAGCTGTTCCGTGGACAGCAGGCTCGGGGACAGGCCCGGGACCGATGCGGCGG
>KL569181.1:558-1434 GCA_000715635.1 Streptomyces violaceus
CGCCATCAGAGATGTGTATAAGAGACAGATCCATTCCAGCTGGGCGGTTCGGTCGTAGGCCTGGTCCAGTGTCGCGCCGTAGGTGATCGTGCCGTGGTTCTGGAGGAGGCAGCCGGAGCGGTCGGCGAGGGCACGGAGCATGTTCTCGGCCAACTCGTCGCTGCCGTAGGTGGCATACGGGGCGACCCGGACGGGTCCGCCGAGCGCGGCGGCCATGTAGTGGATCAGCGGGAGCTCGCTCACGAGCGTCGAGACGGCCGTCGCGTGCACGGCGTGGGTGTGGACGACGGCGCGGGCGCCGGTCGTGCGGTAGACGGCGAGGTGCATGGGCAGCTCGCTGGTCGGGACGAGCGCGCCGAGGACCTGCCGGCCGTCGAGGCCGACCCCGGTCACGTCGTCGGGCGCCAGCCGGTCGTAGGGCACGCCCGACGGCGTGACCAGGACGATGTCCCCGACGCGCACCGAGACATTGCCGGACGTTCCGACGACGAGCCCTTCGGTGACCGTCCGGCGGGCCGTCGCGACGAGGTCCTCCCAGGCGCGCGCCTCCTCGGGACGCACACCGCTCCGCCGCGGCTCCCCCGCATCCTGTCCGCCGCCTCGGACGTCCCCCGTGTCCCGCTCGTCGCCTCGCTGCTCAGCCATGCGGCGATCCTGCCAGGCGGTCCTTCAACGCGCCGCCGGGCGGGGGCACTTTAGGCCGGGAACCGAGCATCCGTAAGGTCGCATACCAGCATAAACACGTCACTGATCTCTCTTGGCCGGAGATCATCTGGCATTCAGCGGCCTTCCAGTACTCTCTGGGGGATTTGCCGTGCACGCAGCCATTCCGGGGGGAATCACATGGCCCGTGATCACATACCGACCCGCCGCCGC
>KL569181.1:1721-1899 GCA_000715635.1 Streptomyces violaceus
GTTTCCGGCCGCGGCGGCGAGCCGCCCGAAGGGGCACGACGTCTCGTCCCACCAGAAGAACGTCGACTGGCGGAGCGCGAAGGCGAAGGGCGCCAGATTCGTCTACGTCAAGGCGACCGAGTCCACCACCTACCGCAACCCCTACTTCAGCCGGCAGTACCTGTCTCTTATACACATC
>KL569181.1:2109-4947 GCA_000715635.1 Streptomyces violaceus
CCTACCACTTCGCACTGCCGAACAGGTCGTCGGGTCAGGCACAGGCGGCCCACTTCGTCCGCAACGGCGGCGGCTGGACCGCGGACGGCTGGACGCTGCCGCCCGCGCTCGACATCGAGTACAACCCGTACGACAAGAAGCACAAGTGCTACGGCCTGAGCAAGGCCAGGATGGTCGGCTGGATCAAGTCGTTCAGCGGCGAGGTCAAGCGGCTCACCGGCCGCCGCCCGGTGATCTACACGACCACCCATTGGTGGAACACATGCACGGGCAACAGCCGCGCCTTCGCCGGGAACCACCACCTGTGGGTCGCCCGCTACAACGCGGCGAGCGCGGGACCGCTGCCGTCCGGCTGGTCCTCCTGGACCTTCTGGCAGTACGACAACGGCGACGGCACCCTGCCGGGTGATCAGAATCTCTTCGACGGGTCACTCGATCGACTGAAACAGTTCGCAAGGGGCACTTGATCGTTTGGGGCGCAAGGGCAGCTGCACCAGGGCGGAATGACACTCCCCTGTCGCGGACACCCCTGCGCCCCTCCCAGTTCATCTTCCGTTCACTCGGGTTACCTACGTTCGACTCGCCAACGACGCCGAACGATTGCCTGGGTAAATGGAAAGCTTCTCGCTGATCCTCGCGATTGTGGTGGTAACCGCACTCGCGTTCGATTTCACGAACGGTTTCCACGACACCGCGAACGCGATGGCCACGACCATTTCCACGGGCGCCATGAGACCGAAGATCGCGGTGGCCATGTCCGCGGTCCTCAACCTGGTCGGTGCCTTCCTGTCCGTCGAAGTCGCGAACACGATCTCCAAAGGCCTCGTCGACGAGGCCGGCATCCGTCCCGAGGTCATCTTCGCCGCCCTGGTCGGCGCGATCCTCTGGAACCTGCTGACCTGGCTCGTCGGTCTGCCGTCCAGTTCGTCGCACGCCCTGATGGGCGGCCTGATCGGCGCGACGATCGCCTCGGCGGGCGTCGGCGCGGTGCACGGAGACGTCCTGGTCACCAAGGTGCTGATCCCGGCGATCGCCGCCCCACTGGTCGCGGGCATCGCCGCGCTGCTCGCCACCCGGCTGACGTACTCCCTCGGCAAGAAGGCCGACGGCGACGCCTCCAAGAAGGGCTACCGGGCCGGCCAGATCGCCTCCGCGGGCCTGGTCTCGCTGGCTCACGGCACCAACGACGCCCAGAAGACGATGGGTGTCATCACCCTCGCCCTGGTCGCCGGCGGCGCCGTCGCCCCGGACTCCGACCCGCCCATGTGGGTCATCCTCTCGGCGGGTATCGCCATCGCGCTGGGTACCTACCTCGGCGGCTGGCGCATCATCCGCACCATGGGCAAGGGCCTGACCGACCTCCAGCCGCAGCAGGGCTTCGCCGCCCAGACCAGCGCGGCGACGGTCATCCTGGCCTCCTCGCACCTCGGCTTCTCCCTCTCCACCACCCACTCCGTGTCCGGCGCGGTGATGGGCGCGGGGCTCGGCCGCAAGGGCGGCGTGGTCCGCTGGTCGACGGCGACCCGGATGTTCGTCGCCTGGGGTCTGACGCTGCCGGCGGCGGCCCTGGTGGGCGCGCTCGCCGAGTATGTGACCGGCTTCGGGAACTGGGGCACGGCGGTCGTGGCCATCTTCCTGGTCGCCTCCAGCGCGGTGATCTGGAAGCTGTCGCGCCGTGAGGTCGTCGACCACACGAACGTCAACGAGGTCGGCGAGGAGCCGGCCGGTGTCGTCACCACCGCGATCGCCGCGGTGACGCCGCCTCCGGCGGGCCCGTCCGAAGAGCTGGCCGCAACGATCCCGGCCCAGGCCGCGGCCGATCGGAAGCCCTCCACCACGACCACCCCGGTCTGATCCCGCCCACCCGGTGACAAGGAAGAATCTCTGAGATGAAGATCGACTGGGCGACCCTCGGCTCCGTCTTCGGCGTCAGCCTCGTGGCCACCGTGACCCTCGTCGGCCTGTTCACCCTCGGCATCACCGGCCTGTCGCGCCGCGAGCGGGCGGTGGCGGCGGGCGGGTCCGCGGGGCTTGCGGTGACGGGGGCGTATGCGTGCTTCGCGGCGTGTGCGGCGGCTGTGGGGTATGGGATCTATCTGATCGTGGCCTGATCCACGGCCGATTCCGCCGGGCGGGTACGGGACCTGGTTCCGCACCCGCCCCGCTGCGTTTCAGGGGCACGGCCTCAAGGGTCACCCCGGCTCTCTCAAGGAGGCGCTCCTCGGCTCGCGAGTTGGCACCGTCCCAGGAGTGGCAGAGAGCGTCGTGCCAGTCGTCGGGACGCAGCGGGATGCGCATCTGCGCGTCGGCCTGCTCGACGATGAGCCGGTGACGGATCCTCGGACGGTCCGCCCGATGCGACGCCGGCTCTCCACCCGCCGGTGGACGACGGTGGTCTTGTCCGGAGAGGTGGCGACCATCGTGCCGCGCGGGTCGAACACCATAGCCTCGGCATGAAGTTCACCCCCGGCGGCCAACAGGATGCCCAGGATTCCTGCTCGCCCCCGGCACGGTGGTCACCTGCGCCCACGTGGTCGCACAGGCCCTGGACACCGAGCCGAGCCCCTCCGGGAACCGGTCGTTCTGCACTGAGCCTGTCTTTTCCACACGTGTGCACCCCCGTGCGAGGTATTGGAGGGTTTGCGCCAGGCGCCCGCAAGCGGGTCGGCGGAACAGGCCCCGCACAGGGGAATTCACCCCGAGCCGGTCCCCGGGAGCGGAGCGTCGTGCCAGCGGTGTGGGCTTGTCCACACTCTCCCTTCGCAGGTCAACGGCAAGTTGACGGTTGTTCGCGGCCGTGGTGGACTGCCGGGGCCAATACGGCGGCAGGAGAGGAAG